>JBKEBZ010000075.1:0-62422 GCA_047973425.1 Desulfopila sp. | reverse complement strand
GCTTTGCTGCAGCAGATCTGGTGGATACTGGTCTCGGTGGTCGGTTCACTCTTTCTCTTTCTCACCTTTGTCCAGGGCGGCCAGTCGCTGCTCTGGCAGGTGGCAAAGGATGAAATGGAAAAAACCCTGGTCATCAACTCTCTTGGCACCAAGTGGGAGCTGACCTTTACCACCCTGGTGCTGTTCGGCGGAGCGCTGTTCGCCGCCTTCCCGAAATTCTACGCCACAAGTTTCGGCGGGGCCTACTGGGTGTGGATGCTCATCCTCTTCACCTTTATCATCCAGGCGGTAAGCTACGAATATCGCAAGAAACCAAACAATGTCCTGGGCGCCAGGACCTATGAGCTGTTTCTGTTCATCAATGGCTCGGTGGGTATTCTCCTGATCGGGGCGGCGGTGGGTACCTTCTTTACCGGCTCCAATTTCACCTTGGATATCTTCAATCGGGTGAGCTGGACCTCGCCGCTCAAGGGGGTCGAGGCCGCGTTTTCCCTGTTCAATCTCTCGATGGGGCTCTTTCTGGTCTTCAATGCCCGGGTGCTCGGAGCCATGTATCTGGTCAACAATATCGACTTCGCCGGCGTGCCGGAGCTGTCGATGCGTCTGCGCAAGGCCTGTCTCACCAACCTTGTCTGTGCCCTGCCGTTTCTGCTCTACGTGCTGGGCGGTCTGCTGCTGATGGACGGGTTCGGCATCAACGAAAGTGGTGCGGTGGAAATGGTCGCCAACAAATACCTGGGCAACCTGCTGGCCATGCCGATCGTCCTGGTTCTGCTGCTGGTCGGCCTGCTGCTGGTGGTCGGCGGGGTGGCGATCACCGCATTCAAGGATGAGAGTCGCAGCGGTATCTGGTTCGGCGGTCTGGGAACGGTTCTGGTCGGTCTGGCGGTGTTTTTCACTGCCGGTTTCAACGATACGCCGTTCTATCCATCCAAGGTCGATCTGCAATCGAGCCTGTCGATCTACAACGCCTCGTCGAGCCATTTCACCCTGACCGCGATGACCTATGTGGCGCTGATCATTCCCTTCGTGCTGGCCTACATCGTCTATGTCTGGTATCAGATGAACGCGCGGCAGATATCGATAGCCGATGTCACCAATAACAAAGCCTATTAGCAGGGTATCTCGCTTGAGAGAAAAGGAGCATGTACCATGATGGAAGCGGTAATGTTGATCTTATGGGTAGCAGTCATCGTTCTCTCCTACAAATGGACCATCAAGGCCTTGCAGAAGATGGATGAGCTGTAGGAGGTCTGTACTCTTTGTGGTCGATGACTGATCTGTGCTGAAGGTGCCGAGGACATGTTCCCGGCACCTTGTGTTTTTTCTGTCGATTGGCCGACAGTATCGGACCCCGGACAAAAAAGATCGTGGTTGCTGGTGGCCCAGTGAGAGAGGTTCTCCTGCCGGACGTTTTGGTTTTCGCAGGCTTCTTCCATCGATCCGATCGGTTCGGGTTTCTTTGCTCGATTGTTCCTGAGGACTCCGGTATACTCGGTAAATCGCCGGAGAATGAAACGGATGTCCGGCAGGGTGAGGTGCTGGCGGAGGACCGCCGGATTGGGGTTGACGGCAATGGTGCAGAGAGCGAAAGGTGGCAGGAGACGCGGTTCGTCTCGCTTGCCACGAGCAGGCAGGGCATGACAGGTCGTGGCGACAGAAACAAGACCATTCTCTGGTGGGGACGGTTTGATCCGGACTATTCGCGTAACCGTATTCTCCGGCAGTTGCTAAGAGATGATGGCTACACCCTCCGTGACTTTCGCCCCTATTCGTCGGGGTTGGGCACTGTCGAAGAGGTTTTCGCCCGTACCGGTGCCGCGGATGCCGTCTGGGTCGGAGCCTTTCGTCAGCGTGATTTTGCCGCTGCCAGGAGCTTTGCCGACCGGCAGGGGATTCCGCTTATCTTCGACCCGCTGATCAGTGCCTGGGAGAAGTCGGTGTTTGAGAGAAAACGGTTCCGGGCCCAGGGAAGGCGGGCCATGCGGCTCAAGCAGTGGGAGCAGCGAATGTTCGCCAGCGCCGATCTGGTACTGGCCGACACCGATCTTCATGCCCGGTTTTTTATCGACAATCTCCGCGCGTTGACCACCAGGACGCTGGTGGTGCCTGTCGGCGCCGAGGAGAAACTGTTTTTCGAGCAGCCGCATACCCCGCCATTGCAGCGGCCGGAGATCCTCTTTTACGGCAGCTTCATCTCATTGCAGGGGCCGGAAGTGATTGTCGAGGCGGCCCGGCAGGTCCCAGAGGCGCGCTGGACCATGCTGGGTGACGGGCCATTGCGGCGGGTCTGCGAGAACAAGGCCGATGGCAGCGACCATATCGTCTTTGAAAACTGGTGTCCCTATGAGCAGTTGGCCGCCCGGATCGGCCAGGCTGACGTGCTGCTGGGTGTTTTTGGCACCTCGGATAAAGCCGGACGGGTGATTCCCAACAAGGCCTATCAGGCCCTGGCCTGCGGCCGACCGCTCATCACCCGGAGGTCTGCGGCCTATCCGGCTGTTCTGGGTAGTGGCGATTCGGGGGTCCATTTCGTCTCGCCAGGTGATAGCGCCAGTCTGGCCCGGGTTGCCCAGGAGATGGTGACCGAACCTGCCAGACTGCCCGCTTTGGGCCGGCAGGCCAGGGCCAGCTATGAGCGACACTTCTCGGCCAGCCTGATTCATGCGTCCCTGCTGCAATCGTTGCGCACCCTGCTGTGAGTATCATTTTCTGCTTTGAAGATAGTCTACGATGTCGTCACTCTCATACATCCAGGTATCACCATCAAGTAAAAACGGGACCATCGACTTTCCTCCGATCCTGGCGACCTGTTCCATACCCGGCGTGCCAGGAGCGGACTCGATGCGGGTAAAGTCCTTGCCTGCCACCAGGCCGAGTCTGGTCGCGGCTTTCTCCACTTTTTGACAAAAGGGGCAACTCGCCCACAGATACAGTTGGATCATGATTCCTCCAGGGTCCGTTGTTTGCTGGGCTCGTAAAAACCCATGAACATGCATGGATGCTGTTTATGTGCGTATCCCCGTACCCTTGTCGAACAGGTAGAGGTTGATATAAAAGAGGAGCGCGGCGAACAGCACCAGCATGCCCAGTCCGCCATAGACGTTGATATCGGAGACGCCGAGAAAGCCGTAACGAAAGCCGTTCACCATATAAACAATCGGGTTCGCTTTAGAGATCGTTTGCCAGAATCCAGGTAGCAGGGCGATGGAGTAGAAGACTCCACCCAGATAGGTAAGCGGCGTGATCACAAAGGTGGGGATGATAGAGACGTCATCGAATTTTTTGGCAAAAATACCATTGATCATTCCGGCCAGGGAAAAGACAAAACTGGTCAGCAGGGCAAAGAGGATCGCATAGAACAGGTTGTACATGGGGTGGCGATGAAAGAAAAGGCTCACCAGGGAAACCAGCAGGCCCACGCTCAGTCCGCGCGTCATGCCACCTGCGACGTAACCGAGGAGGATGATCCAGTTTGGCGTGGGGCTGACCAGCAGCTCTTCGATGTTGCCCTGGAATTTGGCGCTGAAAAACGACGACACGGTATTGGTGTAGGAGTTGGTGATAATCGACATCATGATCAGGCCGGGCGAGATGTAGGCCATATAGCTGAACCCCTTCATCTCGCCCAGTTGAGAGCCGATAAAACTGCCAAAGATGATAAAATACAGGGTGATGGTGATGACCGGCGGCACCAGGGTCTGGACCCAGATGCGAAAAATCCGGATCACCTCCTTGCGGGCGATGGATTGAAAGGCGATGCTGTATTCTTTCATTGTTCTACCAGTTCCATGAACAGCTCTTCGAGACGGTTGGACTTGTTCCGCATGCTCATCACGGTGACGTCATGTGCGTCAAAATGGGCGAAGATCGCGTTTAAGCTCAACTCCTTGCCGATGGTCACCTCTATCGTGGTTTTATCCTGGACAGAAAACTCGGTGGTTCCAAGGGGGGGCAGGGGGGCAACCGGGTCCCTGGTTTCAAAGATGAAGGACTCTTTGTCGAGCTTTTTTAAAAGTTCTTTCTTTTCACTGTTTTCCACAATCTGGCCATCGGTAATGATGCCGATATGTTTGCAGAGCTGCTCTGCCTCCTCCAGGTAGTGGGTAGTGAGGATAATGGTCTTGCCCTGCTGGTTCAACTCGGCGAGAAAATCCCACATGCCGCGGCGCAGTTCGACATCGACCCCCGCTGTCGGCTCATCGAGAATGAGCAGTCCCGGCTCGTGAACCAGCCCCCTGGCGATCATCAACCGTCTTTTCATGCCGCCGGAGAGCTGCCTGGCCATGGTATTCCGTTTATCCCAGAGACCGAGCTTTTTCAGGTATTTTTCCGCATTCTGCAAGGCAGCACCCCGCTCCATGCCGTAATATCCGGCCTGTTGAGTGACGATATCGATCACCTTTTCAAAGATGGAAAAATTGAATTCCTGAGGCACCACCCCGAGATGTCTTTTGGCCGCTGGAAAATCCCTGTCGATATCGATATCAAAGATTTTGACAGTTCCAGAGGTCTTGGTGACAAGCGAGGTGATGATGCCGATGGTGGTGGTTTTACCGGCGCCGTTGGGTCCCAGCAGGCCGAAAAAATCACCCTGGTGCACGTTGAAGGTCACCCCTTTGAGTGCGGTGAATCCGCTGCCGTAGGTTTTGTGCAGATTGTCGATGCTGAGCGCATCCATGCTCTTCTCTACTCCGTTAAAACTGCTTTTGTTCGAGGTGAGGACTCATCTTTGACCAGGATCCAGTCCGGAGTTCATCAGAAATCCGGACTGGTGCGCAGGTACGAGGTCAATTGATCCGCTTCTTGCCGGCCCACTCCCTGTTGCGCAACTTGAATTTCTGGATCTTGCCGGTAGCGGTCTTGGGCAACTCGCCGAACTCCACGTATTTCGGCGCTTTGAACCGGGCCAGATGCTGCTTGGTGAAGTCGATGATCTCTTCAGCCTTCGGGCTTCTTCCGGGTTTGGGCACCACAAAGGCCTTGGGTACCTCGCCCCACTTGGCATCCGGCACCGGAATGACCGCCACCTCCTGTACATCGGGATGACCGTAGATCACGTTTTCCACCTCCACCGTCGAGATATTTTCCCCCCCGCTGATGATGATGTCCTTTTTCCGATCCATGATCTGGACGTAGCCGTCTGGATGGATGACAGCCAGATCGCCACTGTGGAACCAGCCCCCGGCAAAGGCCGCCGCGGTGGCCTCCGGGTCCTTGTAATAGCCCGTCATCACGTTGTTGCCGCGCATGACGATCTCGCCCATGGCCTCACCGTCACGCGGTACCGGCTCCATGGTCACCGGGTTGACCACGTCCATGAAATGGGTGACGATATAGGGCACTCCCTGGCGGGATTTGGCCGCGGCCCGCTCCAGAGGGGTCATGGTCTCCCAATCCGGCTGCCAGGCGCAGACGCTGTGCGGGCCGTAGACCTCGGTCAAGCCGTAGGTATGGGTAATGTCAGCTCCCATCTGTTCGATATTGCTGATAATTGCTGGGGCTGGCGGTGCTCCGGCCGTCATGATCTTCAGGGGGCGTTGCAGTTTGAGTCCAGCGGCTGCGGGCCAGCCGCTCATCATGATCAGCACGGTGGGCGCCGCGCAGAGATGGGAAATTTTTTCCTCTTCGATCAAGCGGAAGATGTCGTCGGCGATGACCGCTCGCAGACAGACATGGGTGGCGCCGGCGGCGGTAACCGCCCAGGTGAAACACCAGCCGTTGCAGTGGAACATCGGCAGGGTCCAGAGGTAGACGGAGGTGGCGTCAAGGCCCGATTCTATCAGTTCGCCGATGGCGTTGAGGTAGGCGCCCCGGTGATGATACATGACCCCTTTCGGTCGACCGGTGGTGCCACTGGTATAGTTGATCGCCAGGGTCTGGTCCTCGGAATCGATGGCGGCCGCCACCGGTTCGGTCTGACCGGTTGCCAGCAACTCTTCATACTCCATGCCGCCAAGGACCCTGTCGTCATTGATGTCGCAGACGGTTATATAGTGTTTGACCTTGGGCAGTTGGCCGGGATCGATCAGGTGGGCGAATTCGCTGTCGACCACCACCAGGCTGCTGTCGGAATGGTCGATGATGTAGGAGACCTCGCCCTGGGAAAGCCGGATGTTGACGCTGACCAGGGCGGCCCCGAGCAGGGGAACCGCATAGTGGGCCTCGAGCATGGGGGGCGTGTTGGGGCAGACAAAGGCTACCTTGTCATCTTTACCGATACCCATTTTCGCAAGGGCGCTGGCCAGCCGGTACACCCGCCGGGCGAACTGACGGTAGCTGTAACGTCGGTCCCGATAGACCACGGCCGTCTTGTCGGGATAGACAAATGCACTGCGGGTGAGAAATTCGACCGGGCTGAGAATGCTCTTGTTGACGGGTGCTGTTTGCATCAGATCTCTCCTTTGGCCTGTCGCTGGCGCCATGGTCATCCGAAAATCGTCGGTGTTCAGGGGTTGTCGTCAAAGGTCGGAAAGGGAAAGAGCGGACGAGGATGGTCCGGTTTCTCCGGGCAGGCCATGTTGACTTACTCGAAGAACCGGGTGAAGGTCGCCACCTCTTCCCTGGGGGTGCGATACTGGTTGACTGGTGCGGTGGGGTCCTCATAGCCCAGGGCGAGACCGCAGACCACAAAGACGGTATCCGGATAGCCAAGGAACGTTCTGATCAGGTCGGGGTATTCCGCCAATGCCGCCTGCGGACAGGTGGCCAGACCCTCTTCCACGGCACTGAGCATCAGCGACTGGAGAAACATCCCGTAATCGATGTACGAGCCGGTGGCCAGTGAGGAGTCGATAAAAAACAGCAGCATGACTGGAGCGTCGAATGCCCGGTAGTTGGCGGCCCATTGCTCCAGCCGCCGCTTGCGGTCCTGGCGCTCGATCTGCAGCGAGTCGTAGAGCTGTTTGCCGCAACTGGTCCGCCGGCCATTGAACGGGGGGAGCCATTTTTCCGGATAGTATCTGTAATCCTGACAGTCGCGCTCGCCCCGTTCAAAGGCCTCTATCATCTGTTGCTGCAACGCCTGCTTTTGTCGTCCCGAAACCACCGCGACCTGCCAGGGTTGGGTGTTGGCGCCTGAAGGAGAATGGCGCGCGGTATCGAGGAGACGGACGATCTTTTCCCGCTCCACCATCTGGGGCAGAAAGGCGCGGGTCGACTTGCGGTTACGGATGGCTTGGGCAACATTCATGGTAAGTTGTCTTGGAAAATAGAGTTATCTCTCGGCCGGGCAGTGGCACACGCGGCAATGATCGGCCCGGCGGTGGGGCGGGATGTTCTGCCATCTGCCGTCCATGGGGCGGGCCACGGAGTCAAACGAGCGGTCGCTCGCCATCTATGTTACCTGTTTTGCCGATGTTGTGCAATGGCCGTCAGTCCTGGCAGAAAAAATAGCGCGACTGCCAGGAACCAGCCGCACCGCGACGACAAACTACGACGGGCGAAGCAATGTGAAGAGGGGTGCCGGTTGTGCAGGTCGACCAGCAAGCCTCTCACCGCTCACTGCCTGCGAGCATCTGTTCGGTGACCTTGGCGGTGTAATCCAGCAGCGTGGGCGATGGTTCCACCGGATAGGCTTTGCCGCGTTGTGGGCGGGGCGGAAGCTGGGCGAGCTGCTCTAGCAGATACTCCCTGCTGGCGGTGAGCGATGGCAGTTCGGTGATCAGTTTGCCGCCAGCCATATACTGCTGCAGCAGCGGCGTGCCCTGCGGCGTTTCATCGGCAAGCGCCAGGGTGTCACCGGTCATGAGCCGCTCTGGGGAGAGATGTCTGTAGACCTGTTTTTTCCCCGGCCATGTCGCCTTGCCCTTTGACAGCTTTCTTCTGCCGATTCCCTTGTACTCCACCATCTTGTAGCAGCAGTCGAGGTAGGGGAGGTCGGCCGAGGTGGTCATCTTGGTACCGATGCCGAAGCCATCCACCGGCGCCTGCTGGCTGCGGAACTGTTCGAGGATGTATTCATCGAGGTTGCCGCTGACCAGGATACTGGTGTCCTGCAGACCGCCCTCGTCGAGGATGGCCCGTACCCGACGGGACATCTCGATGGTGTCGCCACTGTCCAGCCGGACCCCCTTGATCACGATATTCTGCCGGCGAAATTCGTTTGCCATGGCCACCACTTTCTTCGCGGCCCGTTCGGTGTCGTAGGTGTCGAGCAGTAAAACGACATTGTCTGGATGACTGAGGCCAAAGTTGACAAAGGCCTCCTGCTCGGAGTCGTGGGCCTGAATGAAAGAGTGGGCCATGGTGCCAAAGAGAGGGATGCCGAAGAGCTTACCTGCCAGGACAGTGGCGGTGCCGGAAAAGCCGGCAAGGTAGCTGGCCCGGGCCGCCAGGACCCCGGCCTCGCCCCCCTGGGCCCTGCGGAATCCGTAATCGACCAGCATCTTGTCTGGCGCCGCCTGTTTCATCCGCACGGCCTTTGAGGCGATCAGGGTCTGAAACTGGATAATGTTGATAAGGCGGGTTTCGATCAGTTGAGCCTGGTTGAGGGGGGCGGTAATACGGATGACCGGCTCGTTGGCAAAGAAGATGGTACCCTCCGGCATGGCATGGACCGCGCCGGTGAAGCGGAGTGTGGCGAGGCTGTCGAGGAACCGGCGGTCAAACCGTCCGTCCTCGCGCAGAAAGGCGATCTCTTCTGGGCTGAATCTGAGATGTGTCAGATAATCGAGCACCTGTGCCAGACCGCAGGCGACCAGAACGTCGCGCTGGTCCGGCAGGGAACGAAAGAACAGCTCGAAGACCGCTTCGTCTTCCATGTTGCGGTCATGGTAGACCTGCATCATGGTCAGCTGGTAGAGGTCGGTCAACAGGGGCGAGAGTGCGGGGTTCATGAGTGAAAAGAGTCGAAATCGGTTGAGGTTGCGCCCAGGTCCGTGAGCGTTTGCAGGGCGCGATCGCCATCTCCTGGCACAACGTCCACCGCCTTGATGCCGTCTGTCAGTACCACCACCTCGAATCCGCCAGTCAACAGGTCCCTGGCCGAAGCGAGCACGCAGTAATCGGTGGCGAGTCCGCAGACGAAGACCCTGTCGATGCCACGCCGCTCGAGCTGGTCGGCCAGCGAGGTCGCCTCGAGGGCGGAGTAGGCTTCGCGATCTCTCGTGGTGCCTTTGGAGATGATGACCGCCGATGGCGGCAGTCGGAGCTGGTGAGGGAAACCGGCGCCGTCAGTGCCGGCCACACAGTGCGGCGGCCACGGCCCGCCCCTGGCCCGAAAGGATATATGGTCGGCCGGATGGTAGTCCCTGCTGGCGAAAATAGCCCGCCCGTTCTCCTCGAAGATGTCGATGTAGCGGTTGACGATGTCGATAATCGCCTGCGCCCCCGGCACGGCCAGGCTGCCGCTGACAAAATCGTTTTGCATGTCGACGACAAGCAGGCCGTCGCGTTCTTGGAGTTGCTTCTTCATCCCGATACCGGAAATGGCTGATGGCGGCAATGGACGATGACGCCCGTTGGATGACGTTGTTTCTGGTTATGCGAAACTCACCGGCGCGGTAACAGAGTTTTCCGCATTGACGAGTTGTATATAATCCCTTTGTTGCTCTTAAAATTTTATTCTCGGCATATCACTTCTATGCCTGCGGTACAATTTATTGAGCGCCTCGATTGAGACAAAAAATTCTTCTTTCTGGATAGACACTGATGAGGCCAGGCATCACTTTATTGGAATGACGACGATGTGTCAATTATTGATGAGGGCGGGGGAGAGAGTGGTGGCGCTTCCGGCCGGTTATCCGAAAATCGTCAGCACGGAAAACGCTGTTACCGCGTCGAGGAGTTGCATGTTGCCGTTGTGGTTGCGGCTTTCTTCTGGTCCAGCCATGCTGGTGTATCCGAAACAGACCGGTGCGGAGGGCTCTGTTACCGCGCCGAGGAGTTGCATGTTGCGTTGTGGCGGAGGCTTTCTGGTCCAGCCATGCTGGTGTATCCGAAACAGACCGGTGCGGAGGGCTCTGTTACCGCGCCGAGGAGTTGCATGTTGTGTTGTGGTTGCGGCTTTCTGGTCCAGCCATGCTGGTGTATCCGAAACAGACCGGTGCGGAGGGCTCTGTTACCGCGCCGAGGAGTCGCATGTTGCGTTGTGGCGGAGGCTTTCTGGTCCAGCCATGCTGGTTGGTCACCGACCGGCATGGCGGGCGCCGACTCCACCTGCCAAGCCGTCGGTTTTGGTAGAACAGGTGGAGTGCGACGGAATCAGGGGAGAAACGTCGTGCGAATCATCCGTTTGTTGAGCTTGCCGACACTGGTCTTGGGCAACTCGTCGACGATCATTATCCGATCGGGGACGCCGTATCTGGGGATCTGGCCCCCAAGAGCGGCCTGGCGCATGAATTCCCGCAGCACATCCTCGTCGACACTGGTCTTGAATTCCGCCTTGAGTGTGACGAGCAGGAGCGGCCTCTCGCCCCACCGGTCATCGGGAACGCCGATGGCAGCCGATTCGACTACCGCCGGGTGCTTGCTGATGCAGTTCTCCAGATCCAGCGAGGAGATCCATTCGCCACCGGTTTTGATCACGTCTTTGATCCGGTCGGTAACCTGGAGGTAGCCGTCGGGGTCGATGTGACCGACATCGCCGCTGTGCAGCCAGCCGTTGCGCCACAGCTCCTGGGTCTTCGCCGGATCCTTACTGTAGTCTCGGGTCAGCCACGGCGCCCGCAGCACCACTTCACCCACCGATTGGCCGTCATGGGGCTGCACCTGGTCATCGACGTCGACCACGGCAAACTCCGCCAGGGGGATCGGCAGGCCGGTCTTGGTCGAGAGCTGGAGGATCTCGTCATCGCTGAGCTGGTCCATCATCATGGTCGTCGGCATCGCCAGGCTGATCACTGGACAGGTCTCCGACATCCCGTAGCCGGTATAGGCGGTGATGCCGAGTTGCTTTGCCGCCGTGGCCAGTCCCGTCGACAGCTTCGAACCGCCGATGATGACCTTCCAGTGGGACAGGTCGATGTCCTTTGCCGCCGGATGATTGACGATCATCTGCAAGATGGTGGGAACGCAGTGTGAAGCGGTAACCTTTTCGGTGGTGATGAGCTGTAAGAGGGTCGACGGCTCATATCTGCCGGGGTACACCTGCTTGGCACCGAGCAGGGTGGCGACGTAGGGCATCCCCCAGGCGTGCACGTGAAACATCGGAGTCAGCGGCATGTACACGTCGTTTGAGCGAAAACCACCGATGGTATGGTAACTGCCCAGCGCGATGGTCAGCGACAGGGTGTGCAGAACCAGCTGGCGGTGACTGAAATGCACCCCCTTGGGGACGCCGGTGGTGCCGGTGGTGTAGAAGGTCGTGGCCTTGCGATCCTCACTGAAATCGGGAAAAGGGTAGTGGGGTGCGGAGCGGGCCAGCAGTTCCTCGTAGGTACTGTAGATGGCCACTGGGCTCGCCGGATAGCTGGGGTTTTCCTCGATCACGATGACTGTCTGGACGGTGGAGAGCTGGTCGCCGATATCCGCCAGCAGTGGCAGGAAATCGGAGTTGACGATAACGAGTTCAGCCTCCGCGTGGTTGATGGTGTACACCAGCTGCTGGGTCGACAGGCGCCAGTTGACCATCTGCATCACCGCCCCCATCATGGGAATGGCGAAGAAACACTCGAGAAAGCGGTTGCTGTCGTAGTCGATGACCGCGACCGTGTCACCCGCCTCGATCCCGGCCTCCTGCAGGCCCGAGGCCAGCCGGTGGATCCGCTGTTCCAGTTCACGATAACTGTAACGAAATCTGTCCCGGTAGACGATTTCCTGTTCCGGGGCATACATGATAGCGGTCTTGAGAAGTTTTTTGATGATCAGTGGATAGTCGTAATGCTGGCCTGGTTGGTAGCTCTGGTCGATCATGTGCTGTCCTCTCTCAAGATGGGCAATTGGCCTTTCCCCTTCCTTTTCAAGCCCCAGCCGAATCTGCAGGGTGTTGGAAAGTGTAACAGACGCAGTCGATCGAATCAATCTATTTTACGTAAGCGGTAAACATGCCCACGGGCAAGGAGAACAGCGGTCGGGAAGGGGGGCATGGTTTGTCCCGGATTTCTCATGAACAGAGCGTACTCTCGCTCATCGTCAAAACTTCGTGGCTGTCGCCGCCTGAACTGATGAGAAATCCGGGCAGTGGGGTGATCTTTCAGGTGGCGGCCATCATCCGGAGGATGCCCGGGCCGCCGTCAACGGCCGACCCGGCGGTCAGAACAGGGTGTTGGCGTAGTGGAGGGCATCGAGATAGATTTCGGGCAGCAGGGAATCGTCGACGCCGATTTCGGGAAACAGCGGCTCGAGCTGGCTGAGTTGCCGGCGCTCGTAGTACTCCATGATAGAGAGAAAAACTGCGTACTTGCCGGTCTTGTCGATCAGTGCTCCCTTGAGCATATCCGAGAACGGCAATCTGTTCATGATCTGGTCCATGGGGGCTTCCAGCATGACATCGATAAAGGAGAACATTCCCAGCAGAAAGAGCTCCGAGGAGTCATAGGAGAGGCTGGAGCATTTGGCCAGTCGCTCGCAGAACTTGGCCCGGACCAGGGCCAGCCGCATCAGTTCGTCTGGTTTGTCGCTGGCGAGTTCGGAGATGAGTACCAGCATGATGAACCGGCGCAACTCACTTTCACCGAGATAGGTCGCCGCATGCCTGACCGTTTTGGCCTTTTCCGGGCGATAGAAATAGGCGGAATTGACGAAACGGAGCAGCTTGTAACTGATGGCGACATCGGCAGAGATGATATCGTGCAGCTTATCGAGGGTGGTCGTCTTCAAGCTGATCTCGGCCAGGAGCCGGAACATATTGATCTTGGTGGCGGTCAATTCCTTGATACGGATATTTTCCGGCCGGCTGAAAAAAAAGCCCTGAAAGTAGACGAAACCCATCTTGGCCGCGAGGGTGAATTCCTCGGCGGTCTCCACCTTTTCGGCCAGCAACTGGACCTTGTGCCGGCTCAGGCGTTCGAGCGTACTGTGGATGGTGTCAACCGGGGTGAGACGAAAATCGATCTTGACGATGGCTGCCATCTCGATCAGTGGCTCGAGACGCTCATGGTAGATGAAGTCATCGAGGGCCAGAGTATATCCCTTGTTGACCAGGAGCTGGCAGGCCTCGAGCACCTTCTTGGTTGGCCGGACCGTTTCCAGCACCTCGACCACGATCTTTGATTTTGGAAACGACAGGGGAATCTGTCTGGTGAGCAGGTCTTCGGTAAAGTTGACGAAACAGGGGCGCTGGCCGGAGATGACGTCGATCCCTTCGGTGAGAAAGGCGCTGGAGAGCAGTCTGGTGGTGGCCCGCTCACCGTTGAAATTTGGGAGAGCCGCACTCTGGTGGGCCTTCTTTCCCCGGTAGAGGAGTTCGTAGCCGTACAGCTTGCGCTGAACGGTAAGAATCGGTTGGCGGGCTATGTAAATATCCATTTCGTTCGTCTATCCGGAAATCGGCGGCACGGAAAACGCTCTTACCAGGCCGACGATGATCATGGTTCGTTGTGTATGAGACTTTTTGCTCCAGCCCTGCTGGGTTATCCGAACCTCCCGGGAGCGAAAGGCTCTCTTGCCGGGCCGAAGGGTTTCATGGTTCGTTGCGGCTGGGGCTTCCTGGTCCAGCCCTGCTGGTTTATGGGGAGAACGGTTATGCACGGTTGCGGCGATTGGCCTCTCTGGCGAAAAAGAGGACAAGACGTCGCCTGATGTCTTCTTCTACATGCAGGAACTGCAGGCTGACCAGTTCGGCATTCAAACGGACGACAACGGCCTGGAAGTCGACCATCTGACCCGGTTCATCCAACTCCAGAGAGAGCAGCACCTTCTGTTCTTTCTGCAGTTCGAGCGTCGGTTTCTGCATTGCGCAACCGCCGGTGGAGATGTTGACAAGTCTGGACTCCCCTTCTTCATAATCGGTTCTGAAGAAGACCGGTCTGTCATTTCCAGGGAAACGGAGCGCCGAACGTCGGGAACTCCGCAAAGCTTCATCTGCCATTGGCCGCTCCTCTCGTCACAGGCGCAGTTGGCCATATCCTTCCCAGCTCTTGCAAGACACGCAGGACGACATCCATGGTCCTGGGGTCGTGTCACATCTCATTGGCAAGACAGCGCCAATCAGGGCATAATTTGCTCCTATCATAAGAGAGTAGGATATAGACAAATGAAATGCAATTTCATTTTTTAACCAGCATGGCTGGACCAGGTAGCCTCAGCCACAACGAAGCATGAAACTCCTCGGCACGGTAACAGAGTTTTTCGTGCTGACGAGTTTCATATAAACCAGCATGGCTGGACCATAGCTCCTCAGCCACAACGAACCATGAAAATCGTCGCCCCGGTAAAGGAATTTTCCGTGCTGACGATTTTCGGATAAACAATCCGCTGTTGCAAAAAACCGGTTGAGCGATATCGGTGCCGGGTGGGTAATCGTTCACCGGTGATACCGGGAATGTTCCGTAACCCGGATCTCTAAACGTTTATCCAGTACTCCAGATTCGTTCAAGCGGGCCGTTGCCCAAGAGTTTGCTCTGTGAGGAGGCCTGATCGGACGAAAATGGGGTGCTGGTGAACGTTTACCCGGGTGGAGGTTTTCCTGTTGTCAGAGACGTGTATGTTGATTATCCTGGCAGATCAAAGGAATATCTGCGGCTGGAGATGTGCCGCCACGGGTACAGTCAGCGTTGGAGTGTCGGAAGGTCTTGCAGGAGAGGTGGATGATGGAAGAGAACCGTTTTACCGGGGCAAAAAATTATGTGTTAGACGATGAACTCGCCAAAATCGTCAACATCTCCATGGCGCTGGAAATGCCGTTGTTGCTCAAGGGCGAACCGGGAACCGGCAAGACCATGCTGGCCCATGCCATTGCCACGACCCTCGATCTTCGCTTGCTGATCCTCAATGTCAAGTCGAGTATGAAGCTGATCGAGGCGTTATACCAGTACGATACCTTGACCCGCCTCAACGACAGCCGCTTTGGCGATTCGCAACGGGACGTCAGCGATATCAACGCCTATATCAAAATGGGAAAAATCGGTCAGGCCTTTACCGCCGCCAGCCGCTGCGTACTGTTGATCGACGAGATCGACAAGGCCGAGACCGAATTCCAGGACGATATGCTCGATGTCCTCGATCAGATGCAGTTCGATATCATGGAAACGGACGAGGTGGTGCGGGCCCGGCACCGGCCGGTGATCATCATCACCTCCAACGCCAAAAAGGACCTCTCCGATCCCTTTCTCGGCCGCTGTAACTTTCATCATATCGCCTTTCCGGAGCCAGAGATGATGCGGCAGATCATCGATGCCCATTTTCCCGAGGTCAATAAGCGACTGGCGGATAACGCCATCGGCGCATTCTATGCGTTGCGAGGTGTCGACGGGATCGAGAAAAAGCCGGCGACCAGGGAATTGATCAACTGGCTGCGGGCCCTGCAGGCCGATCCCGATTTCGCCGGAGGGGACAGGCTGACCCGGGAGATACCCTATCTCGGGGTGCTGTTTAAAAAGAGCGGCGATTACCAACAGGTCGCAGCCGCGGTGTCGAGAAAAAGTGTGTTCTAGCCCGGGCTGGCCGTTGTAGCTGGCAAGGTCTCTGTTGCCGGGCTGGCGCCAGTCGAGGTGGGACCGATGTTTATTCAATTTTTCTATACCCTGCGCGAAGCCGGGATTCCGGCAAGCCCGACCGCCTTTCTCCGGTTGCACCGGGCGATGGCGAGCGGTCTGGTCGCCTCTCTTGACGACCTCTATATCGCCGCCCGGACCATTCTGGTGAAGAGCGAGAGATTTTTTGATCTCTATGACCGGGTTTTCGCCCACCATTTTGCCGGGATACCGTTGCCGGCGGCCGAAGAGGAAGAGTTTGACCTTTTGGTCTCCGGTCTGCTGCAGCAGTGGTTGCAGAACCCCAAAGAGCTGGCCGCCGCTCTCGCGGTCGATAGCGAGACACTGGCGGCGATGTCGGCCAAAGAGCTGCTGGACTATTTCCGCAAACGGTTGCGGGACCAGGATGGCCGTCATGACGGAGGGTCGAAGTGGATAGGCACCGGCGGCACCTCGCCGGTGGGGCATTCGGGCTGGCATCCGGGTGGGTTGCGGGTGGGGGGTGGTTCTCGGAGCAGGTCGGCGTTGAAAGTCGCCGGTGAGCGCCGCTATCGCGAATATGGTATCGATGCGCCGCTGACCCGGCAGAGCATGGGGGAGGCGCTCAAGCGGCTGCGTCATCTGGTGCCCCAGGGCGCGAAAGACCGGTTGAACGTCGACAAAACCATCTCCGCGACGGTACGTAACGGCGGTGAGATCGAGATGGTCTTCGATCGGGCCATCGTCGACCGGCTGCGGATCATCCTCGCCATCGATAATGGCGGCTGGTCGATGGAGCCCCATGTCGAACTGGTCCAGACCCTCTTTTCCTATGCCCGGGCCCAGTTCAAGGATATCAGGACCTATTATTTCCACAATACCATCTATGACTGCCTGTGGAGCGATCCAGCCCGGAGAATGTCACCGGTCCAGTTGGAGACCCTCTGTCGGCTCGATCAGGAGACGCGCCTGATCATCGTCGGTGATGCCTCTATGGCCCCATACGAGCTGATGGCCACCGATGGCTCGATCTACGCCTTCGAGCGGAGCGGCAGGCCCAGCGTTGCGCGCCTGCGTTCGCTGGTGGAGAGCTTTCCGCGGACGATCTGGCTCAACCCGGTTCCACGACGACACTGGCCCTACACCCGGACCATCGCTACCATCGGGGCGATCGTGCCCATGTTCGAGCTTTCCCTTGACGGGCTGGAACAGGGTGTCGTCCACCTTATGTCCCGGTAGCCCGACAGTCCGATGTCACGCCCAGAAGCTAGGAGGAGGCGCAGATGAGGTATCTGGCACAGCTGATTGCAGAGATCATTCCCGAGGTCCAGGCCCTGCGCCGGGAGTTGCACCGCTATCCCGAGCCGGCCTTCGAAGAGGTCGAAACGGCCGAACGGGTCGTGGCGCATCTCAAAGACATTGCCGGAGTTGACGTCCGTACCGGTGTGGCGGGAACCGGGGTTGTCGCCACCATAGGGGTGGAGAGGGATGGCCCCTGTATCGCCCTGCGGGCCGATATGGACTGTCTGCGGATCCAGGAAAAAAACGGCTTTGCCCATGCCTCGAGCAGACCGAACCTGATGCATGCCTGTGGCCACGACGGCCATACCGCCGCGCTGGTCGGGGCGGCCCTGGTCCTGGGGCAGATGCAGGAAGGTCTTGCCGGACCGGTAAAGTGCATTTTTCAGCCGGCCGAGGAGAGCCGGGGCGGGGCCCGAGTGATGATCGAGGACGGGGTTCTCGAGAGCCCGACAGTCAGTGCGATTTTCGGGCTGCACGGCAGCACCAGCCTGTCTCTCGATACCATCGCCCTGCGCAGCGGTCCGGTGATGGCCGCCAGCAGATATTTTTCCATCACCATCCATGGCCGGGGAGGTCACGCTGCCTCACCCCATCTGGGCATTGACCCGGTACTGATCGGCAGCCAGATCATCTGCCTGGCCCAGTCCATTGTCGCCCGGAATGTGCCGCCGGTCAGTCCTGCGCTGATCGCCATCCCAAAGTTTGTCGGCTCCACCGCGGCCAACGTGATCCCGGAGACAGTGACGCTCGAAGGGACCCTGCGGGCGCTGGCAAACGATACCCGGCAATTGCTGGAAGAGCGGCTGCGTGAGCTGGTGGAGCAGACTGCGGCGGCCCTTGGCGGCAGCGCCGAGATCAGCTATTACGGCGGTTACCCGCTGCTGGAAAATGACGTCGATGCGGTGGACACCGTGCGGGCGGCGGCGGGCCGGTTTCTGGCCAGTCACCAGGTGGATATGGGCTATCCGCCGTCAATGGAGGCGGAGGATTTTGCCTTTTATCTCCAGCATGTGCCTGGAGCTTTTTTCTGGCTTGGCATGCAGGACCGGGAAGCGACGCGCTTTCCTCTGCACCATCCGCGCTTCGATTTCAACGATGAGGTGCTGGCCACCGCCATCCGGCTGCATTGCGAGATTGCCATCAGCCATGGCCACCGCCATTCCTCTGGGGAAGAGTCCTGAGAAATCCGGGCTACTGCAAGGCGCTTATGCCCTATCTCCTGCTGGCTCTGGCCGTTCTGTTCTGGTCGGGGAATTTTGTCATCAGCCGCGGCATGCACGCGGCGATACCACCCTTTACCCTGGCCTACTGGCGCTGGCTCACCGCCCTTGTCGTTTTGCTGCCCCTGGCCGCGAAATACCTGGGCCGGGAACAGGCGACAGTGCGCAGGCACCTGGTGTATATCGGGATGCAGGGGGTTGTCGGGGTCGCTGGCTTCAACACCTTCATCTATCTGGCGATGCAGACGACCACCGCCATCAACGCCGCACTGGTCAACTCCTCCATGCCTGTGCTGATCGCCATCTGCTCGTGGATACTCTACCGGGAGACGATGACGGTCCGGCAGGGTCTGGGGGTGCTGATCTCTCTTACCGGTGTATTACGCATCATCAGTGGGGGAGAGCTGGCGCAGATGCTGGCGATGGATTTCAACCGGGGCGATCTGCTGGTGCTGGTGGCCTCGGCTCTGTGGGCCATCTATTCCGCCAATCTCAAGCGCTATCCGCAGGAGCTCCATCCCCTGGTTTATCTGACTGCGACGGTGTTTGTCGGGGTGGTGGTGCTCACCCCCCTGTATCTCTATGAGCGAGGGAGCGGACTGGGGATGGAGCTCTCTTTTGCCTCTGTTGCGACCATTGTCTATGTGGCGCTGTTCGCCTCGGTTTTCGCCTATCTTTTCTGGAATCGAGCGGTACGGGAGGTGGGCGCCAACAGGGCGGGGCCGTTTATCTATCTGATGCCGGTATTCAGCACCATTCTCGCGGTACTCTTTCTCGGAGAACGGATCGAGGGCTTTCACCTGCAGGGGATCCTGATGATTTCTTTCGGTATCTTTCTGACCACCTTCCGGGTGAGGGCGCGGCGGGTGGTGAACTGATGGTTGTGCTGGCCGGTTCAGAGTATGTTGCGCCATTGTGCTTTCGTAACGGTCATCTCCAGACCGCCTATCCCACGCTGTTTCGGCCCATCCCCTCGACCAGCCCGCAACGGGCGCGGCTCGATACCGCAGATGGTGATTTTGTCGATATCGACCGGCATCTGTCAGCCACCGGCCGCCATGGCAGGCTGGCGGTGATCAGCCACGGCCTGGAGGGGAACTCCCGGAAAAAATATGTTCTGGGCATGGCCCGTCACCTGACGCGAACCGGCTGGGATGTGGCCTGCCTCAATTTCCGGGGCTGCTCCGGCGAGCCGAATCGCCTGCCGCGATTTTACCACTCCGGAGTGACCGATGACCTGCATACGGTGCTGACCTGGGCCCTTGGGCAGGGGGATTACAGCGCCGCGGCCCTGATCGGTTTCAGCATGGGCGGCAACCAGACACTCAAATATCTCGGGGAGAACCCGGCCCTGGTGCCCCGGCAGGTGAAGGCGGCAGTGGTTTTTTCCGTCCCCTGCGATCTGGCCGGTGCCTCGCGGCAACTGGCGAACTGGCAGAACCGGCTGTATATGCGCTATTTCATGCGGGGATTGCAGAAGAAAATCCAGGACAAGGCACAGATCTTCCCGGAATGTTTCGATCTCTCCGGCCTCTTGGCAATGCGGACCTTTTCCCTGTTCGATGACCGGTACACCGCCCCCCTGCACGGCTTTGTCGATGGCGAAGACTACTACCAGAGATGCTCGGCCAACCGCTTTCTCGGCGGTATCCGTCTGCCCACGCTGCTGGTGCAGGCGGGAGACGACCCGTTTCTGTCACCAACCTGTTATCCCGGATCCCAGGCCAGGGGCAGCAGCGTTTTTCATCTGGAAATTCCCCGGCATGGTGGCCATGTGGGGTTTGTCGGCAACACCAGCGCCAACATCTACTGGTCAGAAGAGCGTGCCGGGGAGTTTCTGCGGCGGGTTCTCGCCGGCGGTGACGGGGTTACTGGCTATCCGGCAGATGGCCATAGTAGCCAGCCGGGATGATGGTCATGGCGGTGCCGCCGGGTGGTTGCCAGAAGAGTTCCAGCGCCGCGGTGCCCTTGCGCTGGAAATAGTCCACTCGAATGGGATAGCAGCCGGCGGCCGGGATTTCCAGCGTGAGTTTGGCGGAGAGCTGGTTGGAATGCTGCACCGGATCGTCGACCACCACGGTGTCGCCTATGGAGATGACCACCCCATCGTTGGACAGGGCCTGGAAGGTGTAGGTGCCGGGTTCTGGAAAATAGAGAAAACCGCGCATGCGGACGCCAATGGTCTGGCGCTGGCCGCTGCCGAAGACCTCGCCGACACCGAAGCGGTTGTGCAGTTGGGGAATGGGCTCGCCCAGCCAGCTCTTGGCCCGGGTGCTGTCATCGTCGGGCAGTTCGTTGACGTTGCGGCCGTTGAAGTCGCCGAAATATCTCGGCAGCAATCCCGGGCGGAGGGTGTCGACCACCTGCTGGTCAAGCGGTGCCAGCGGTTGCGAGCTGGAGTGGAGCGAACAGGAGCTGAGGGCGGCGACGCAGGCGATCAACAGCAGGGTGAGCAGTGCAGGTCTGAGCATGATGTTTTCCTGGTGGTATTTCGCTGGCCAACCGGTGGTGATTGTCGACAGGGGACGTGGCAGGCCATGCTGGTTATTTGTGTCTTTTCGGCAAGAGAAACGAGGCGATGAATCCGGCTGAATTCACTCCGGCCAGAATCAGACCGATAATGCCGATGGTCCCGAGGATTCCAGGTTGATTGGACATCCTGTCGGCGAGGATAAGGATGGATGAGCCGACAATCAGTGCCGAGATAATCATGGCCATGCCCATCATGCGGCTGGCGAGGTCGATTTTGTCGGCCAGATGCTCGATGCGGCGCAGTTCAAGGTTCAACGTGAACCGACGGTGACGGAAATAGTCAAGGAACCGCTGGAGGTCTGCTGGAGCTTCTTCAAATAATTCTATGTAGTTGGTAATTGTTTTCAGCGCCCTGTCCTTCATGGCGGTAAAACCGTAACGGTTGATGACGATCTTTTTTATACGCGGTTCCACATGGGCGAGGACGTCGAAGGTGGGATCGAACTGTTCGGCGACACCCTCGATGGTGGTCAGGGCCTTGGTGAGCAGGATGAGATCGCCGGGGCATTTGATTTTATAGCGCTGGAGCATGCCGAAAAACTCGGAGAGCAGGGTGGTGATGTCGAGGTGGGCGAGATCGGTGTTCTGAAAATGACCACTGAGATGCTTGACATCGTTGCGAAAATCGTGCTTGTCGGTGACCGCCGGATCGACATCGGTGAGCTCGATGACCACCCGACAGAGTTTATCGGTGTTGCCCTGTATCACTCCTGCCACCAGGTCTATCAGGTGTTCGGTCGTCTGCCGGTCGAGCTGACCGGTCATGCCGCAGTCGATGAAGCAGATGCTGTTGTCGTCAAGCAAAAAGATGTTGCCCGGGTGGGGGTCGGCATGGAAAAAGCCATACTGGAGGCACTGGGCGAAGACCGCGTCGGTGCCCAGGGCGACGATGGTCCGACGTTCGGTCCGGCTGAGCTTTGCCGGATCAAGGGTAGAGAGGAGGCGACCTTTTATTTCCTCGAGCGTCAGGATGTTGCGGGTCGTCGCCTGCCAGTGAACCCGGGGAAAGTAGACCGTGCTGTCCTTTTCGAAGTAGCGTCGGAGCCGGTCGGTGGCCTGGCCTTCGTTGACCATGTTCAGTTCCCGCAGCAGTTCGCGGGAAAACTCCTTGGCAACCGAAGTGGGGCTGTAACCGAGATCGGTGAAATACTGCTCGGCGAGCTGGGCCATGGCCTCCAGCAGCGCCATGTCCTCTTCGACCATTCTGCGACTGCCGGGACGGAGTACCTTGATCACCACCTCGCTGCCGTCGACCAGGCGGGCCCGGTGCACCGGGGCCAGGGACGCCGCGGCCAGGGGAGTCTCCTCGATCGACTCGAAGATCGTCTGGAGGGTGCCGGGAAACTCCCGCTGGATCACCTCGTAGATCGCGGAGAAGGGCACGTTGGTGCATCTGTCCTGCAGTTTCTTCAGTTCTTCTGCCCATTTTGCCGGAATGAGGTCGGGACGGGTGGAGAGGATCTGGCCGATTTTGACGAAGGTGGGGCCGAGTTCTTCGAGTACCAGCCGGAAACGGACCGCCCTTGGCTGGTCGGCGGCGGCGGGAGCGAGGTCGCTTTCCACCTCCTCTTTTCTGCTGTCGAGCAGCCGGTGCAGGCCGGTATCGTACACCACCTGCTGGAAGCCGAATCGTGAGAGGACCTTGATGATCTCCGCCAACCGCTTGGTGGAA
Source organism: Desulfopila sp. (assembly GCA_047973425.1). GTDB lineage: Bacteria > Desulfobacterota > Desulfobulbia > Desulfobulbales > Desulfocapsaceae > Desulfopila. The sequence goes on along the minus strand of JBKEBZ010000075.1, from coordinate 40,145 downwards.
CGGAGCGTTCTTTTTATCGTGCCGATTTTCATGATGACATCATGACATCGAGAATGGCCTGATCGCGCTTGCGCTGTTCCTGCAGCATGCCGAACCATTTACCGATCTGCGTCGGGTCCCAGGGCATGTTGGCATCATCCCAGGTCCGTTGAAATTCTGGCAGGAAATCGATAAAAAGTGTTTCGATATCAGCCGGTTTGAGCCCGTCTGGGCTGCAGTACAGCAGTGACAGCATGTCGGCCATCTGGACGATGACGGCCAGGGGGCGCAGCTCGGGAGGGGCCTGTTCCGGGTGATGATGATAACCACAGGAGGCGACAAGCGTTTCGGGAAACAGCCACCGTTTGAGAATACGCATGCCGATCTCGTCGTGACTGGTGGTAAACTTTTCATTTTCGTGAAGAATGCTGCGGTACTGGTTGGGCTTGGTCAGTTCGAACAGCAGGATATACTCCTGGGGAAAGGACATCAGCATTGCCAGTTTGCCGATATCGTGGATCAGGCCGGCAATGAACATTTCGCTTGGCGAGTAGCCGAGATCCTCGGCGATGACCTTGGCACCGATGCCGCAGGTAAAACAGTGTTCCCAGAACAGACTGGCCTCTTCCATCTTCTGGCGGGGCATCTTCTGGAAAGAGGTGAAGACCGCCTTGCCGAGCACGATATTGCGTATTTCGTTAAAGCCGAGTACCACCACCGCCCGTTCCATGGTGCTCACCTGATGCGGTATGCCGAAGAAGGCGGAATTGGCGATCTTGATGATGGTCGCGCACATCGATTGATCCGGCAGAATCGCTTTCATCAGGTCCCGGGCGGTGCTTTCCGGGTTGCCGGTGACTGCCAGCACGTTGTTTACCGTGGCAGGCAGGGCCGGGAAATTGTCGACCTGCCGGATAATAGTGGTAAGTTTCGAGTCTGTCATTTCTCTTTTGTGGCAAGTGTTGCGCGCAGTGTGGTACGAAGGGCGATCAGTTGTTCGCAGCTGATCTCTAACAGACCATGTTCTGCGATTATATCCAGTAATTTCTGAACCAGAAAGGGGTCGAACTGTTTCCCCGCCTCGTTGTGCAGTTCGCGAAGGATCTCCTCCCCGGTAAGGCGCGGCCGGTGCGGCCGGGTCACCTGCATGGCGGCGAAGGCATCGGTGACGCTGATGATGCGGGTGCCCAGCGGGATTTCGTCACCCTTCAAGCCATCCGGATAGCCACTGCCGTCGAATTTCTCGTTACGGGTCACCAGGATCAGCCGCTCCTGAGAGAAATAATCAAAAATTTCAATGATCTCTGATAATTTGTAGGGAAAATCCCGCAAGAGCTTGGTCTCATGCTGGGAGAATTTCTCGTTTTTGGCCAGCAGGTCGTTATGGACCAGACAGCGCAGGCAGATATGCAGGGTGGCGGCACTCTGCAGGGCTCTGATGATCGGGGTGGTGAGGCCGAGCCGGATGCAGAGCAGTTCGAGGTAGATGGCGACCCGGTCGAGATGTTCCTGATGGCAGGGACCGGCAATGTCCCGCGCCAGCAAGCGAAGCGACGAAATGGTGGCGTTGCGGGTCTTTTCAAAGAGACGCTTGATCGCCAGCTTGACGTTATCGAAACTCTCTCGGTCGCCCGGGGGAGAGCTGCCATCCGCCGGCGTATAGCTGCAGACCTGGTTACACCCTTCGGCCTTGGCCTTGTAGAGTGCGCCTTCGGCCATGTCGACGAGTTCGTCGACGGAGGTCGGCTGATTGGCGCTCAGTGAAGCGATGCCGATGGAAAGGGTGATTTGTCGCTGGCTGGCGTTCTGGATAAAGGGCGTGTCCTGGCAATGACGACGGAGCTGTGCGGCCATGTCCTCGGCGACATCGAGGGGGGTGGCCGGCATCAGCACGGCAAATTCTCCGCCAAAGAGACGAAAACAGAAGTCTTTGTCACGGGTGCAGTCGGTGATGCGCGCCGTCAGTTCACGCAGGATGAAGTCGTTGAAGCTGCGGTCGCAACTGGTATGGAGTTCATAGAAGGAGTCGAGGTCGAGCAGCAATAGCGACAGCTCCTGGTCGTTGGCCAGGGCGGTGGTGAAATGCTCGGTCACCAGCCGGTTGAAGTGGTGGGCGTTGAACAGACCGGTGAGGTTGTCACGGTCCCTGTGCCAGAGACGATGGCCCGACTGTTCGGGTGACGGGTGGTGCCCGCAACAGATTCTGGCCACCTTATGGAGGAAATGAAGCCGCTCTGTCACTGCCGGCGCAGACACCTCTCCCCCCAGATAATCGTAGAGATGATCTGATAGGTTGCCGCCGACGAACGGCGGTGGCTGGGGCTGGGGGCCAAGCAGCAGGACTGGCAGCGGTACCGGCAGCTGCAGCAGGGCGATATCGGCGGCGGGATCGGCGGTACAGTCTGGCACCACCACGGCGAAGACATCGCCTGCGGCGGCTGGGGCGATGGGCTCACCGGCAGAGAAAACGATGGTCTCGTATCCGGTATCTGCAAATATTTTCTGATAATGGGAGTGGTGTCGTTTGTCCTTGGCGAGTATCAGCAGGGTATTTTTCATCAGGACGACCAGGTGGAGATGATGGCAGCGGCTGCCATGTCTGACAATGAGAATCGATGCACGGCGGTGCTGTCGTCTCCACTTGAGTATAGCTGCTGTCTGTTGGCAAAAGCAATACATTTACGTTGTGCAGGGCGATGGGAACAACGGCTGCACCCGCGCCTGTCAACCGGTTCTGGTCAGTGCCGGAAGGTCGAGATCGATCCCTTGGCGGAAGGCGATTCTGGCGAGTTCTTTCAACTCGGCACCGATCTGTTGTCTGTCCGGTATGGCGGGGAGGACCGGCAAAAGTTCACAGGCGGGCCGTGGCGGCTGAAGCTGCATCTGTTCGGCAAGCGAGAAGGGAGAAACGCCTTGTTCCGGGGGAATGGCGTGGAGGGTTCCATCGCCCGGGTTGTCGAGGCGGCGAATGAAGCGGAGGATGGTGTCGATATCGTTGCGCCGATAGAAGAGGTTGATCTCGGCGCGGATGGTCTCCTGCTCCTCGGTGAGCTCACTCTGGGTTGCGCGATACTCGGTCACCTGCTGTTCGAGCCTCGCGTAGGTATCCAGCACCATGTTGACGAACCGGCCCTGCCTGGTCAGCCCCCGGCAGCTGGCTCCGGTGAAGACACGCTTCTTGATGGTCGGTGATTCCAGCAGGTAGGGGTCGTAATAGAGATATTCGGGCAGGCCGGTCAACCGGATGAACCTGGCGATGAGTTCAGCGCTGTGCAAGAGGATATAGAGCCGGATCAGGGTGAAACCGATCTCGTTTTCCAGCTTGAGGGAGGAGAGCGCCAGACGCTCGAGATAGGCGGCGGTGTCGCTCTCGATCTGTTTGCGGAAACCAAAATACCGATCCGCCATCTCTTTTTTTACTTCATAGGCGAGAATGTCGGTGATGTCGTCCATGGCCGGGCTGCTTGTCGTTGGGATAGGCAACAGCCGTGTGTCTGTCGGGATCTGCAGACACAATTTACATGGCTTGTTTGCCGGGTAATGTGTATATTCACGACTGCATTGTCACTGCTGCCAAAATAGTTGTCGAGGGAAAGATTCATTGCAGGAATCTCGTGAGGAAATAGTCGCTCGGGTCAAGGAGCGTGCAGATATTGTACAGATCATCGGTGAGTCTGTCGATCTGAAAAAGAGCGGCGTCAGGTACCTGGGGCTCTGTCCGTTTCATGGCGAGAAGACACCTTCGTTTTCGGTCCATCCGGGACAGCAGTATTTCTACTGTTTCGGCTGCGGCGAGTCCGGCGACGTCTTCAGCTATATGATGAAGTACCATAATCTTGATTTTCCCTCGGCGCTCAAAGAGCTTGCCGGCCGTTACGGGATAGCTCTGCCCGAAAGGGAGCAGTCGCCGGAACAGGAGCGGCAGGAACGACTGCGTAAGGGGATGTTCGAGGTGACGGTGAGGGCGACCGAGCTCTACAGTCGCTATCTCCACCAGGCGCCGCAGGGAGCCCCGGCCCGGGCCTATCTGCAGCGGCGGGGTATTCCAGAGGAGGTGCAGCAGCTCTTTGGTCTGGGGTATGCCCCCTCCACCGAATCGGCAGGCTGGGATTTTCTGGTCAAACAGCTCGGTGAGGAGATGCAGCCGGCAGCGCTCGAGGCGGGCCTGCTGGTCCGTAACGAGCGGGGACGGATCTACGACCGGTTCCGTGACCGGGTGCTTTTCCCGATTTATGACCTCAGTGGCCGACCCTGCGGCTTTGGCGGTCGGATCATTGGCGAGGGGCAGCCCAAATACCTCAACTCGCCGGAGAGTCGTATTTACACCAAGAGCCGGCTGCTGCTCGGTCTCTATCAGGCCAAGGACGCCATTCGTCGTAAAAATCAGGCGATTATCGTCGAGGGCAACTTTGACCTGGTCTCGCTGGTCTGTCACGGCTGCGACAATGTCGTCGCCCCGCTCGGCACGGCCTTGACCCGAGAGCAACTGCGGCTGGTCAAACGGTTTGCCGATAATGTGGTGCTGCTCTTTGACGGGGATGCGGCGGGGATAACGGCGGCTGTGCGGGCCGTTCCGCATTTTCTTGCCGAACAGGTGACGGGACGGGTTGCGCTGTTGCCTGACGGCCATGACCCTGACACCTTTGTCCGGGCCAAAGGGATGGCGGCGCTCGAACGATTGCTCGACAGTGCCGAATCTCTGCCCGAGTTCACCTTCAGCCAGCTGGTGACGGAGTTCGGACTGACTCTGGATGGCAAGAGCCGGATCGTCGAATCCCTGCGACCGCTGGCAAAGGCCGCCGTCTCGCCGCTGCAGCGTACCGTGATCATTTCCCACTTTGCCGATAAGCTTGGCCTGTCTGCCGAGCAGCTCGATTCGCTGCTCGATCGGCCGGAGCAGGACCAGTCTCCGCCCCAGGATGACGAGAACCGGGTCTTGGCGAATCGGCGAGAGGAGAGGGGTGCTCCGCTCAGCGCGGCGCAGAGGCAGCTGGTCAGCTTCATGGTGCTGTACCCTCACTTTCTGCCCGAACTCGCCGAGGGCGGGCTGAGAGATTGTCTGGCCGGCAGCGTTGGTGAGGTGGTTTTTTTACAATTACAACGTCTTCTTACACACAATGAAGAGATGGAGCCGGAAGATCTGTTGCCCGAGTTGCCCGAGGGACCGGAACGGGCGCTCGTCGCCGATCTGCTGCTGTCGGCCAGGGATGAGGGCGATCAGGAGAGCCGGAAAAATCCCGAAGAGGAGGCGGCCGATCTGCTGCACTGGTTGCGTCGCACCTCGCTGCAGCGCTCTTCGGACCAGCTGCTCAAACGGATCCATGAGGTGCAGTCCAGTGGAGACTTCGCTAAACTGCAGCCTCTGCTGGCGGAAAAACAGCAGATCGACCGGAGTCTTCAGGAGCTTTGAGCCATGGGCCGCCATGGTCGGCTCGGTTCCATGACCTGTCGCCGGTGGCTGGGCGAAATTGTGTGGTTGATGGCCAGAGAGGGAAAGAAAAAATAATCTTGACTTTTTTTGTCGGCAATGAGCATTGTTAGGGTGCATACCTCGAGCTGAACAGTGCAATATCAGTTATTTCAGCGGAATGAACAGGCGGTAGGGTGACAGGCCGACGGAAGGTCGAAGAGGATGAGGGGAGTTGAATGAAATTTGACGATCAGTATCTGGATGGCAGAGAGGATCACGACGATGATGAATCGCTGGAAGGGGACGATTCGCTGGAGGTTGACGACGAGGATCACGCCATACATGACTTGACCGGAATGTTCAATACGACTGATGAGCAGTCTGGCATAAGCGGCATCGCCGAAGAGCCTTTCGTCGAACGACGAGGAAAGGGGGCCAAGGACAGGCGCAGCAGTGTCAGTGACCGTCGCCGGGGCGACCGTCGCCGGGCTTCGCGGATGCCTGCCGCCGGCAAGAATGTCAGTCATTCCATTGATCCGATGAATATCTATCTGCGGGAGATGGGAACGCTGACGCTGCTCAGCCACGATGAGGAACTCAAACTCGCGCGGATGATGGAGGAGGGCAAGCAGCGGGTGCAGAACTGTGCCTTCCAGACGCTGCTGGCTATTCCGCCGCTGCAGGAGCTGGCCGCAGATCTGCAAAAGAATAAAGGGAAAATCTGTCAGGTCCTGATGGGCGTTCCCGACAGTGACAGTGACAGGATCGTCTCTGAATCGGCCTGGTTCATAACCAGTGTGGCCGAGGCCGCGGAACTCGACCGGGAGCGCGCCGGTCTCCTGGAGCAACTGCGGCAGTTGGATGGCGGTGGTCCAAAGGCGGAGAAGATCTGTGGGCAGGTGACGGCGATTGGCGAAAAAATTGCCGGGATATTTGGTGAAAAGGTCATCTGTAACGAGTGTGTCAACGCCGTCGCTACAGGCCTTGAAGAGCTCTCGAAGAAGTTCAGGAAGATCTTTGTCGAGCTCATGAATGCCCACAGTCTGCTCGATGCCGACAAAAAGAGGCAGTGGTCGCCTGAAGATATCGAGCGCAGGGTCAACAGGCAGTTTCTCTGCGAGGCCGGTATCGATGGCCGCAATCTCCAGAAACTGCTGCTGCAGATCGAGTCTGGCCGGGAGATGACCAAGCAGGCCAAGGAGGCGCTGGTGCGGGCCAATCTGCGGCTGGTCATTTCGGTGTCCAAGAAATTTGTCAATCGTGGTTTGCAGTTTTCCGATATCATCCAGGAAGGAAATATCGGCCTGATGAAGGCGGTGGAAAAGTTCGATTATCACCGGGGCTATAAATTCAGCACCTACGCCACCTGGTGGATACGGCAATCCATAACCCGAGGGATCGCCGACCAGGGACGGACTATCAGACTGCCCGTGCATATGATCGAAACCATCAACCGGTTGTTGCGGATTTCCAAGGATTTCCTGTTGGAAGAGCATCGGGAACCGACGCCGGAAGAGATGGCCGAGTTGCTCGGCTCGGATGTCAACAAGGTCAAATCGGCCCTGAAAATCGCCAAAGATGCCATCTCGCTCGATACCCCGGTCGGTGATGACGGTGAGACCCTTCTCGCCGATTTTATCGAGGATCAGGACCGGGTGGGGCCCGACGACCAGTCGATGATCAACAGTCTCCGTGAATGCTTGAGTCAGGTGATGTCTACCCTGTCCCCCAGGGAGGCCAAGGTGCTGCGGATGCGCTATGGCATCAAGGTCAACTACGACCACACTCTGGAAGAGGTGGGGCGCTGCTTTGCGGTCACCCGCGAGCGGATACGGCAGATAGAGGCCCAGGCCATCGCCAAGCTCAAGCATCCTTCCCGGATCGAGGAGTTGCGGGTCTTCATGACCGACCGATAACCGGCCGCAGCCCTGTACGGTCTGGCCCATGGCCCTTTCCCCGCCTGGCGGATGCAGGGCGACGCCGGGTCGTGACGGGGGCTGGCGCCTTTGTTTCCCTCTGGAGTGGCATGCTTACCCATCCGGCACTCGACGATTGGCTCTGTCTCAGCCTGATTCCCGGGCTTGGCCCGGTCGGCGCAAGACGGTTGCTCGAGGTGTTCGACAGCCCGGGAGCGGTGCTTGCCGCCGACTCCAAGGACCTGGTGGCCGTGGCCGGCATCCGGACCGGGCAGTTGGAGGGGTTTGCCAGGCTGGATGAATGCCGACGGGTCGCCGCCAGGCAACTGGCCGGTATAGAGGCTCTCGGCGGCACCATCCTCGTTCTGGGCGAATCCGGCTATCCCGCTCTCCTTGAAGAAATTTCCGACCCGCCGCTGGTGCTCTACGCCCTGGGCGATACCGCCCTGGTCGATACCACCTGTCTGGCGATAGTGGGGGCCCGCTCGGCCACGACCTATGGGCGCAGAGCGGCCAGACAGCTGGCCGAACATCTTGTCGACCACCAGGTGACCGTGGTATCCGGCATGGCGCTGGGAATCGATACCGAGGCCCATCGCGGCGCTTTGGCGAGAGGCGGAGCCACGGTCGCTGTGCTCGGCTGTGGCCTGGATGTAGTCTATCCGCCACAGAACCGGACGCTGTATGAGCAGATGAAATCCACCGGACTGCTGCTCAGCGAGTACCCGCTGGCGACCCGGCCCGATGGCTTTCGTTTTCCGGCCAGAAACAGAATCATTGCCGGAATGAGCCGAGGTGTGGTAGTGGTGGAGGCGGCCCGCAGATCCGGCTCGCTCATCACCGCGCAATTGGCGCTCGATTTCGGCAGAGAGATCTTTGCGGTCCCCGGCCAGATCGATTCAGTCAAGAGCGAAGGGGCCCACTGGCTGTTGCGTCAGGGGGCCAAGCTGGTGGCCAACGTCTCCGATATTATCGAAGAACTGCAGACCGGTGTGGTCGATTCCAGGTCAACCGACCCTCCGTCCGGGTCCGACCGGGAGCTTGAACCTGATGGCGCCGCGCTGCTGCACCAGCTGGAACCCTATCCGCTGTCCCGGGACGAGATCCATGCTCGAACTGGTCTGCCGATGGCCAGGATCAGTGAATTGCTGCTCCTGCTCGAGTTGGAAGGGTATATTGAGATGGCCCCCGGTGATCTGGTGCGCCGGTTGTTGGAGTAAGGCGGGATATGACTGGTTGCGTAAACGTTCACCAGCACCCTGTTTTCGTCCGATCAGGCCTCCTCACAGAGCAGACTCTTGGGCAACGGCCCGCTTGAACGAATCTGGAGTACTGGATAAACGTTTACAGATCCGGGTTACGGAACATTCCCGGTATCACCGGTGAACGATTACCTGGTTGCCGTCGCCGGTTTTCATTGGCGAAGGCCTCTGGTAAAGGGCGTTTTTATCCAAAATTCGCCGGCGCGGAAAGCACGGTTGCCGAGCCCGGGGTTGTATTGTTCGTCGTGGTTGAGGCTATCTGGTCCAGCCATGCTGGTTAAGGAGAACACATGCGGGAAATTCAGATCGCTCCGTCGATACTTTCTGCCGATTTCAGCCAACTCGGCGCTGAGATCTGCGCGGTGGTGGAGGCGGGCGCCGAGGTCATTCACCTCGATGTAATGGATGGGCATTTCGTCCCGAATATCACCATTGGCCCACTGGTGGTCGAGGCAGCGCGGCGGGTGACCGACAAGACGCTCGATGTTCACCTGATGATCACCGATCCCGATCTCTATATCGATATGTTCGCCGATGCCGGTGCTGACTGGATAACGGTGCATGCCGAGGCCTGCACCCATCTGCACCGGGTGGTCTCCCATATCAGGCAGCGCGGCGTCAAGGCGGGGGTTGTACTCAATCCCGCCACGCCCCTTGCGGCCCTCGACTATGTCCTGGAAGATCTGGATCTGGTCCTGCTGATGTCGGTCAATCCCGGATTTGGCGGGCAATCCTTCATCCCAAGTTCCCTCACGAAGATTCGCCAGCTCAGAGAGCGTATCGACGCGCTGGGCCGCGAAATCGGCATCGAGGTCGATGGTGGCATCAGCAAGACGACCATAGAGCAGGCGGCTGAAGCGGGTGCCAACATCTTCGTGGCCGGATCCGCGGTATATACTGCAACCGATTATGGAGCAACCATTGGGGAGTTGCTGCAATTGGCGGCCAGGGGCAGAGAGGCGAGAGGCTGATTGCATTTGCCAACCGGAGAGAAAAATGACGAGTAAATATGCCACGTTGACAACGGCCGCGGCGACAGCTCGGCTAAAGGATCTTGCCGAACATCCCTTTGACCTGAGCGGTGACAACACCCTGGCCAGCGGTGATCGACTTGAGCGCTATGTCGCGTATTCCAAGCCGTTTTCACTCCTCTACGCCACTCAGCGGATCGACGATGACGGGCTTGATCGGTTACAGGATCTGGCCGATGAATGCGGTCTGATCGAGCAGTTTGAGCAGATGCGAGCCGGAGTGGTGCTCAACCGGATCGAAGGGGTCGACTGCGAAAACAGACAGGTGTTGCATACCGCCTGTCGGGATCTGTTTGCTACCAGGCCCAGATGCCCGGAGGCCACCGACAAGATGCGAATCGAGCTGGCTCGCCTCAAGGAGTTTCTCACCGATCTCGAGCGGGGGGCGATCGTCAACGAGCGGGGCGAGTCGTTCACGACGATGATCAATGTCGGTATTGGCGGTTCCGACCTCGGTCCGCGGGCGGTTCACGAGGCCTTGAAAGCCTATGGCCGGCCAGGTCGCGCGGTACACTTCATCGCCAATGTCGATCCTGACGATGCCGCAGCCATTTTAGACAGGGTCGATCTCGAGAGAACCCTGGTCAATATCGTTTCAAAGAGCGGTACAACGCTTGAGACCCTGACCAACGAGATGCTGGTGATGGCTCGGTTGCGGCAGGCCGGGCTCGATCCCGCCAGGCACTGCCTGGCGGTCACCGGTGAGGGCAGCCCCATGGACGACCCGGCCAAATACCTGCGTTCATTTTATATGTGGGATTACATCGGCGGCAGGTACAGCACCTCGTCGATGGTTGGCGCGGTCACCCTGGGGTTTTATCTCGGTTATGAGCAGCTGCTGGAGTTTCTGCGCGGCGCCGCAGAGATCGATGAGGCGGCGGCAACGCCTGACATTCGTCAGAATATACCCCTGCTCATGGCGCTTTTAGGGGTGTGGAACCATAACCTGCTCGGGGCGGCCTCTGTGGCCATACTGCCCTATAGCCAGGCACTGCACCGCTTTCCCGCCCATCTCCAGCAATGTGACATGGAGAGCAACGGCAAGTCGGTGACCAGAGAGGGCAGACCGGTATCTGCCCAGACAGGTCCAGTTGTCTGGGGTGAGCCAGGCACCAATGGTCAGCATGCCTTTTATCAGCTGCTTCATCAGGGCACGGAGATCGTCCCGGTGGAGTTTATCGGTTTCTGCGCCAGCCAGTATGGCCGGGATATGACCGTAAAAAGTTCGACATCCCAGGAAAAACTCATTGCCAATATGCTGGCCCAGTCCCTGGCGCTTGCGGTCGGTCAGGCCAGCGACAATCCTAACAGGTCGTTTCCAGGCAACCGCCCCTCGCTGATCCTCATGGCGGAAAAGCTCACTCCGAAAACCATGGGGGCGCTGCTCGCCATCTATGAGGCAAAGATCATATTCCAAGGTTTTATCTGGAATATCAACTCATTCGATCAAGAAGGCGTTCAACTTGGCAAGGTGCTGGCGACCAGAATTCTTGAGCGGATGGCGCTTACGGACGGACAGGAAAAGGACCTTGAAAGCAGGCTGGTGAAAATCGCCATGCACGGTTGTGTAAACACGGTTAGCGACTGAATATCCATTCATTTCCGCTGATAACAACCGACCATTTTTTGTTGACAAATTGGATTGTGAACGATATTCTCAGCGCCTGAATCGGTATTCATCCGGAGTGTATTTTATATTGTCCTGACAGTGTTTTTACTTGGGTTCTTCGTCAGTGATAAAATACTGCGGGGTGTGACGGGAGGTCGTTCATAGGCTTGTGTCCGTTAGATCTTAAGTCGGAAAGTTTGACATCTTATAGGTCGAGGTTGAAGTTAAATCAGTAATTCAAAGGAGAAAATCATGGCAAAACATGAGACACCCTTGCTGGACCAATTGGAGAATGGCCCGTGGCCAAGCTTCGTGAGCGACTTGAAAGCGCAGGCAGCGACCAAGCCTGAATGCTGGGATATCCTCGGTATCCTGGAGCTTTCGTATAAAGACCGAATTACCCACTGGAAGCACGGTGGTATCGTCGGTGTTTTCGGATATGGCGGTGGTATTGTCGGTCGTTATGCCGACGTTCCCGAGCTCTTCCCCGGTGTTGAGCATTTCCATACCATCCGTGTCGCCCAGCCTTCATCGAAATACTATTCCACCGCCAACCTGCGTCAGCTGTGTGATCTCTGGGAAAAACATGGTTCTGGCGTGACCAATATGCATGGTTCCACCGGTGACATCATTCTTCTTGGTACCCGTACCGAGAACCTCGAGCCGTTCTTCTGGGATCTGACCCACGACATGAAACAGGATCTCGGCGGCTCTGGCTCCAACCTCCGTACCCCGGCCAACTGTATCGGCCAGTCCCGCTGCGAGTGGTCCTGTTACGACACCGAAGAGGCCTGCTACAAGCTGACCATGCAGTATCAGGACGAAATCCATCGTCCGGCCTTCCCCTACAAGTTCAAATTCAAATTTTCCGGTTGCCCGAATGACTGTGTTGCCGCTATCGCTCGTTCCGATATCTCCGTTATCGGTACCTGGAAAGACGATATCCAAATCGACCAGGCCGCGGTAAAAGAGTATATAGCCGGGAATTATCCGTCCAATGGTGGCTCTCACTCCGGTCGTGACTGGGGTAAGTTCGACATCAAAAAAGAGGTTATCGATCTCTGCCCCACCAACTGTATGTGGATGGAAGGCGGCGAGCTGAAAATCGACGATGCCGAATGCACCCGCTGCATGCACTGTATCAATGTCATGCCACGCGCTCTGCGCCCAGGTCTTGAGAAGGGTGCCTCCATCCTCGTCGGTGCCAAGGCTCCGATCCTCGATGGTGCCCAGTTCTCCACTCTCGTTCTGCCGTTTATCCCGATGAATGCCGACAATGACTTCGAAGAGCTGGTCGAGTTTATCGAGAAGGTCTGGGACTGGTGGATGGAAGTTGGTAAGAACCGTGAGCGGGTGGGTGAGACCATGCAGCGCATCGGCCTGCCGACCTTTATCAAGGTCATGGAACTCGAGCCGATTCCACAGATGGTCAAAGAGCCGCGCTGCAACCCGTACGTCTTCTGGCAGGAAGAGGAAGTTGAAGGTGGATTCGAGCGTGATATTGATGAATTTCGCGCCAAGCACGCTGCCTGATTCCGTTTTTGTCTTAAGCTAATACTTCAACTTAAAAAATATAAGGAGATGTATCATGGGCTATAATCCAGATAAACCGATGGATGGACGTATTTCCGATCTTGGTCCGCCTCATTACGAACAGTTTTTCCCGCCGGTCATCAAAGCCAACAAGGGCAAATGGCTGTGGCATGAAATCATTCAGCCCGGCGTGCTGATGCATAAATCGGAGACCGGAGACGAGGTCTATACCGTTCGGGTCGGCAGCGCACGTCTGATCACTATCAATTTCATCCGCGAGATTTGCGATATCGCCGACAAGCACTGCGAAGGCTTCGTCCGCTGGACCACTCGTAACAACATCGAGTTCATGGTCGACAGCAAGGACAAGGTGCAGCCGCTGCTCGACGACCTGAAAGGTCGTGGCAACAAGTTCCCGGTCGGTGGTACCGGTGCCGGTGTGACCAATATCGTTCATACCCAGGGCTGGGTGCACTGTCATACCCCGGCGACCGATGCCTCGGGTGTTGTCAAAGCGGTGATGGATGAACTGTTCGACTACTTCACCTCCATGACCCTGCCGGCCCAGGTGCGTATCGCTCTGGCCTGCTGTCTGAACATGTGTGGTGCGGTTCATGCCTCCGATATCGCCATTCTCGGTATCCATCGCAAGCCGCCGATGATCGATCACAAGCGTATCACCGGTGTCTGCGAGTTGCCGCTGGCCATCGCCTCCTGTCCGCTCGGCGCGGTCAAGCCAGCCAAGGCAGAGGTCGACGGTAAGGAAATCAAGACGGTCAAGGTGACGGTCGAGCGCTGTATGTTCTGTGGTAACTGCTACACCATGTGTCCGGCCATGCCGCTGGCTGACCCGGAAGGTGACGGTATCGCCATTCTCGTCGGTGGTAAGGTTTCCAACGCCAAATCCGCGCCGAAGTTCTCCAAGCTGGTCATTCCCTTCCTGCCGAACAACACCCCGCGTTGGCCGGAAACGGTAGAGGCCGTCAAGAAGATTCTCGAGGCATATGCCGAAGACGCCAAGAAGTACGAGCGGGTTGGCGAATGGGCCGAGCGGATTGGCTGGGAGAAATTCTTCGAGAAATGTGACATTCCCTTTACCGACAAGAGTATCGATGACTATCGTCTTGCCTATAATACCTGGCGAACGACGACTCAGTTCAAGTACACCAGTCACATCAAGTAACTGAAGCCTTGACTGCGAAGATTTTCCCGTCTCTATGTGGAGACGGGAAAAATCGTTGTTGGACTTCGTCCTTTTTGAAGGAGGGTCAAGCAATGGCCTTGAGCACAGAAGAATTAAAAGCAGCAATAGTTGAGAAGGCCGAGAAATCCCCCAAGCCACAGCTCTACATCAAAGATTTTTATGCGTGTGATCCTGATACGAAGCCGCGGCAAATAAAGAATATTGCCAATGAGTTGGTACGAGAGGGGAAGCTGATGTTCTGGTCTTCGGGATCTACCACCATGTATGGAGTGCCCAGCCGGATCAAGAATGAGGAAGGCAGCAAAGGCATCTGAGTTCATTGTTGCGCTGTTGAGGATGAAAAAAGTGTGGAACGCAATTTTTGCGATCCACACTTTTTTTTTGGCCGGGAAAGCGATGTCTTACGCCGCCGAAACTGATGAGAATTCCGGGCGAGCCGCTCGCTTCTGTCGTCTTTCTTGAGCGTGGCTGGTAGGAGGCCTGACCCGTTTCGGCCCGGCGATACCATATCTGCAAGGTGACACTGGGCTATGCGCATATTTTCATTTAGCAGCATCGACTCGACCAACCGGAAGGCGCTTGAGCTGGCTGAACAGGGTGCGGACCATGGTACTGCGGTTGTGGCCGAGAGCCAAAGCAGGGGGCGGGGCCGGTTGGGTCGGAGCTGGCAGTCTGTGCCGGGCAAGGGCCTGTACTGTTCGATCATCCTGTATCCCAATCTGCCACTGGTCGACTTCCCTCGGCTGACCTTTGCGGCCGGTCTGGCGGTGGCAGAGGCCATAGACCGGCTGTATCACCTGAATACGGGCTTGAAATGGCCCAACGATATCTATTTTGGCCGGAAAAAGTGTGGCGGGATTCTCACCGAGTCGGCCAATCTCCAGGCCTCTTCTCCATCCAGACGGTCGGTGGTGGTCGGTATCGGCCTCAACGTCAACACCGCTGAGAACGACTTCTCCGAAGAGTTACGGATGAGGGCGACTTCGCTGTTGCTGCAATCGGGCCGTGAGATCGCGCTCGATGAACTCTTCAGCTGTATCCATAGCGGGCTGCTGGCAGAGGTTGACCGGTTCGAACGCCAGGGGTTTCAGCAGTTGATGGGCCGTTGGCGGACACGGGATATCCTGAAGGGCCAGCGGATGCGTTGGCTGTCCACCGAAGGTTGCTGTGTGGAGGGAATATCGCTTGGCCCCGATGATTCTGGGCTTCTCCACATCGTCGACGATGCCGGCTGCCGGCATGAGGTGCTCTCAGGCGATGTGCAGCTGGCTGCATCCTCTGGGCAGGAGAAATAAAAAGCCCGCCGACAGAGGCTGCTGACTGTCCGGCGGGCGAGGTGGGAGGCCTATTCTGGCCGGTGCTCAGTATCTGTAATAATCTGGCTTGTAGGGACCCTCGATCGGCACCCCGATGTATTTCGCCTGCCTGGAGCTGAGCTCGGTGAGCTGAACGCCTATCTTCGCCAGGTGGAGGCGAGCGACGGTCTCGTCGAGCTTTTTAGGCAGAAAGTAGACTTTTTTTGCGTAGTTTTCCGGGTGCTGCCAAAGCTCGATCTGGGCCAGGACTTGATTGGTGAAGGAGTTACTCATCACAAAGCTCGGATGGCCGGTGGCGCAGCCGAGGTTGACCAGGCGGCCCTCGGCCAGCACGATGATTTTCTTGCCATCAGGAAAGGTGACGTGATCGACCTGAGGCTTGATGCTGTCCCAGGTCAGATCCCGGATTGATGCGATGTCGATCTCTGAGTCGAAATGCCCGATATTGCAGACGATGGCCTCATGCGGCATCCGCTCCATATGGGTCCTGGTGATCACATCCACGTTGCCGGTGCAGGTGACGAAGATATTGCCATAGGCCGCAGCCTCGTTCATGGTGACGACCCTGTAGCCCTCCATCGCCGCCTGCAGGGCGCAGATCGGATCGATCTCGGTGACATACACCGTGGCGCCCATCCCCCGCAGGGCCTGGGCACAGCCCTTGCCCACGTCTCCATAACCGATGACCACCGCGTTTTTACCGGCAATCATCACGTCTGTGGCCCGTTTGATTCCATCGATGAGTGACTCCCGGCATCCGTAGAGGTTGTCGAATTTCGACTTGGTCACCGAATCGTTGACGTTGATTGCCGGGCACCCGAGGGTGCCAGCGGCAGCCATCTCATTGAGCCGGTGGACCCCTGTGGTGGTTTCTTCGGTGATACCTCGGATGAGAGAGAGTTCATCCGGGTATTTCTGATGCATCACCAGGGTGAGATCTCCGCCATCGTCGAGAATCATATTGGGTCTCCAGCCATCTGGGCCGAAAATGGTCTGGTCGATACACCACCAGAAATCCTTTTCGCTCTCGCCCTTCCAGGCAAAGGTCGGGATGCCGGCTGCGGCCATCGCCGCCGCCGCATGGTCCTGGGTGGAAAAGATGTTGCAACTCGACCAGCGGATGTCGGCTCCAAGATCGATGAGGGTTTCCATCAGAACCGCGGTCTGGATGGTCATATGCAGGCAGCCGGCGATGCGGGCGCCCTGCAAGGGCTGGGCCTCTCTGTACTCGTCACGCAGGGCCATGAGGCCGGGCATCTCGGTCTCGGCGATTTCGATCTCTTTTCTGCCCCAGGCAGCCAGAGAGATATCGGCTACCTTAAAGTCGTTGCTTGATAGTGTCATGTTCATGGTCGGTGTTGGTGGTGTATGCAAAACTCGTCGGCGTGGAAAACTCATCCGCCGGATATGGAGTTTCAGCGTTCGTGATAACTCAGGCGACCCGGAGTCTCGCTGGGCTCGCCTACCTGGACCAAGCCGCTGGTCGTTGAGATCCTCGAGTCGGCTTACAATCCGGCATCTTGCCGCAAAGCGTCGGCCTTATCGGTATGCTCCCAGGAGAAGTCGACATCCTCACGGCCAAAATGTCCGTAAGCGGCTGTTTTCTTGTAGATGGGCCGCAACAGGTCCAACTGTAGAATAATGGCTTTGGGCCGCAGATCGAAGTGCCGGCTTATCAGTTCTCTGATCTGGGCATCGGGGATCTTGCCGGTGCCAAAACTGTTGACGTTGATCGATACCGGTTGGGAGATGCCAATGGCATAGGCCACCTGGACCTCGATTTCATCGGCAATACCGGCAGCGACCAGATTTTTGGCGACATATCGGCCCATGTAAGAGGATGAGCGGTCGACCTTGGAGGGATCCTTGCCGGAAAATGCTCCGCCACCGTGGGAACCTTTGCCGCCATAGGTGTCGACAATGATTTTTCTGCCGGTCACGCCGCAGTCGCCGACCGGGCCGCCAATGACGAACCTGCCAGTGGGGTTGATGAAGAATTTGGTGTTGGTGTCGATCATGTCAGCCGGCAGGGCAGGCCGGAGAATTTCTTCGATAACGGCTTCTTTCAACTGTTGGTAACCAATACTCTCGTCATGCTGGGTGGAGAGAACGACGGCCTCGATCCGTCTGGGGACCCTCCCTTCATACTCGATCGTTACCTGGCTCTTGGCGTCAGGACGAAGCCAGGGCAGGGTGCCGCTTTTGCGCACTTCGGACTGCCGTTTGGTCAGCCGGTGAGCGAAATAGATAGGCATCGGCATCAGCACTGGAGTTTCGTTACAGGCATAACCGAACATCAGGCCCTGGTCACCGGCGCCTTGATCGAGATCCATTCCCTTGCCCTCATCGACGCCGAGGGCGATGTCCGGCGATTGCTTGTCAATCGAGGTGATCACCGCGCAAGACTGCCAGTCAAACCCCATTGCACTGGAGTTGTAGCCGATTTCTTTCAAGGTCTGGCGAACCACCTCGGGCATGTCGACCCAGGCCGTGGTGGTGATTTCGCCAGCGATCAGGGCCATGCCGGTGGTGACGAGGGTCTCGCAGGCCACACGCGCCAGGGTATCCTGCTGTAAGATGGCGTCGAGAATGGCATCGGAAATTTGATCGGCGACCTTGTCGGGGTGGCCTTCCGAGACCGATTCGGAGGTGAACATGTGGTTGCTCATGGATGAATCTCCATAAAGAGGGACAAATAATGACAGATATCCGCCCACGCCGCGATTGGCAGGCAGGTATGGTCCGGCAGGTTATACGCACAGTACCGGCAGGGTATCGACGGAGGGTATCAATATCCATCTGGCTGAAAGTCAAACATCATAATATACAGTAGATAAGCAGTAAAAGCGAACAAGAAAAGGGGTTGTCAGGGATCTGGCGCTGGAAAATCCTGGCTGGGCAGGGATCTTGGCGAAGAAATTTGCTTGAAACCGTGGCAAGAATGGTGAAGTATGCCGTCTGTCTCGCTGGGTGGGTGTTGACCTTGTGCTGGCTGGATATTGGAGAGGTGGTGCAACTGACGCTTTGGGAAATGTGCAGAGATGTTGGTCTGGTACAATCGAGGTGAATGGGGGGGGTGGTTGAAGACGATGTTCATTGAAGAGGCACGCAAGGTGCTGGAGATAGAGGAACAGGCCGTAAAGGCCGTGCGCGAACGTCTCGGGGCCGAATTCGCCCGTGCCGTTGAACTGGTTTTGGCCTGTCCGAGCCGGCTGGTGATCACCGGTATCGGCAAATCGGGCCTGATCGGCCAGAAGATCGCCGCTACCTTGAACAGTACCGGAACGCCAGCGTTTTTTCTCCATCCGGTCGAAGCCCTGCATGGCGACCTCGGCATGGTGGTAAAAACCGATGTGGTGATGGCCCTCTCCTATTCAGGCGAGACTCCGGAGCTGAACGCGTTGCTCGAATCCTTGCAGCGCCGTGGCAACCGGATCATCGCCATGACCGGCGGTGCCCATTCGACCCTGGCGGTGGCGGCCGATGTGGTTCTCAATACCCGGGTGCCCAGGGAGGCCTGTCCACTCGGTCTGGCCCCTACCGCTTCGACCACCGCGACCTTGGCGCTGGGCGATGCGCTGGCGGTGGTGTTGCTCAACAAGAAGAATTTTCAAGCCGAGGATTTTCGCCACAACCACCCCGGTGGCAGTCTGGGTCAGCGGTTAAAGGTCCGGGTGAAAGAGGTGATGCTGATCGGCGACAAGGTCCCGGTCATTCAGGAGACGGAACCGGCCCTTGCCGCGATCAGGGCCCTCAACGAAAAGAATCTCGGGGCCGTGCTGGTGGTCGATGAGACCAACACCGTCAAGGGCATCGTTACCGATGGCGATATTCGCCGCCTGGCGGCTGAGTCCGTATCGCTCAGTGCTGGTCTGACCCGACAGATCATGACCCGTGATCCGGTGACGATAACTCAAAGCGCCCTGGCGGCGGATGCCCTCAGTATCATGCAGCGCCATGAGATATCGGTGCTGCCGATAGTCGATGCCGAGCATCGGCTGGTCGGGATTATCCATCTCCATGAACTGCTGGGAAAAGGAGAGTTCAGGGTCCTGTTGTAGTCGTTGTCAGGCGGGGAGGAGTGAAGTCCGGCAGATGAGTCTGGCAGATATCCCGGGGTCCGGGCGCCAACCTGGTCAGCGACTCGCGTCGGCCTGCCGCTTTTCTGACTCTATGGGATAGAACTGCCAGTGCTGGTTGTCCGGGTTGTAGGTGTAATACATGATCAGGGTCATCGGTCGCCCCTGCCCTCTCTCGGTGCACTGCAATTGAAAGAGGTAGTGCCGGCCGAGCCGTCGGACGAAAGAGGCCTGGGGATTGCCGAGGCTCTCCGGAGCCGCGGCCCGATAGTTTTTCATAAAGAGCGCGAGAAAATTCTCGGTGAGGTAGGCCTGCTTTTTCTTCAGGAAAACCTCTTCCTGCATCTCTTGCCGCATTGTTCGAGCCTCGTAGGCCACCTCTTTGAACGTCGGCTCATCGGCAAAGGGACTTGTGGTGATGGCGTCGATGAGTTGTTGCAGCGCGTTCTGGCTTGCCTCCAGATTACCATCTGTCCGACTCCTGGCCGCGTTCTGCCGGTCTCGGCTCACTGCGGCCTGCAGAATCGAACGGTCGAGTTTTCTGCCGCTCTGTTCGATCTGGCTGGCGGAGAATGTGGTGGTTTCATTGCGTAACAGTACGCTTGCCCTGGTGAAGTGCTCGATGGCCCTATTCCACTGGTTCCTGGCAAGGGCGGTGTTGCCATCTTCTATGATGGCATAGAGCTTTGCCCGCTCCATGTTGCGTTTGATCCCGGAAAGCTCCTGATGGCCGTCGGACAACAGCGCTTGTCCGGTTTCCGCGGCCTGCTGGAAGAGTGAGGCGGCGGCACTCCAGTCGGCTTGGGAGAAGAGGGTGTCGGCCTGCTGCTTTAACGAGTTGTAACGACAACTTTCCAGCAGGGTGGCAAGCCGCACCCGGTATTCCTCCTGCTGCTCTGGCGGAAGTTTGGCAAGGGCCTTTGCCGATTCGGTGAGGGTGGCGGTGGCGGCAGGCCACTGGGCGTTGTCGACCTGTTTTTCCCCAACCGTCAGCAGCGCCATAAAGGCCGCATAGTTGAAACGTTGTTCGATTGCGGCTCGTTCCTCGGCGCTGATCTCCTGCAGCTGACCGTAGAGCGTCAGCGCCTGCTGGAATGTATCGGCGGCCGGTTCCCAGGCAAGATCCTCAAGGAGCATGTCGCCCCGGTCAAGCAACTCCTGCAGAGTCTGGTGCGCTGATAACGCCGATGAAGAAATATATCGGCCATTGTAGAGAACCTTGCCCTGCAATCCCTGCTGCATCTCTTCCGAGTCGAGGATGTGTCGGCTGTCGGCCTGTAACCCGGCAACGGCCCCCTGGTAAAGGAGATACACCGTTTCGCTGGTGCGCAGCGAGGCGTTGCAGTCCTCCTGTGCGGCCTGGAAGTCGCCGTCGGCAAAAGAGCTGGCGCAGGCGGCAAAGAGCTGCCTGGCCTCGCTGAGGCGGCTGGAGGCGGTGAAATAGAGGGCGCTGCCAGAGGCCAGAGTGGCAAGCAGCAGAACAGACAGAAGATAGGGCAGGAGGTCGAGGGCCCGTCGTTGGCCGAGAGAACCAGCCCTGGTCGATTGCCGGCTGTGACGCTTTCTGGCCTCAGTGGAGCCTTGCAGCCGTCTGCTCTCAGAGGCCGATACCTGGTCTGTCAACCCACCGACACTGGCATCGTCGGCCAACAGCCCCTCAAGCATCGCCAGCTCATCTTCGGTAGCGGAGATATCGGCCATGATATCGGGGTAATCGGCGACCAGTTCCTGTACTGTTTTGAAGCAGTCCAGGGCCTTGGCCGCATGTCCCTCCTCCTGGTACATCTTGCCTCTGGCGTGTTGCTCCTTGGCCTGGGCGAGCGCGGTGGTTGCCTTTTTGCTGAGTTGTTCATGTACCGCAATCGTGGTATCGTCAGAACTGGTGCTCAGTTCGGCTGCCAGCTGGTAGAAGTGCCGTTTGCGGGCCAGCTCTTTCATTCGAGTGCTGTTCACCTGGGTGTCACCTCCGACCGGTTGCCGGTGCGGGTCGTCCCCGTCGGCGAACATCTCGGCCATATCCGGCAGCGGCTGGAAACTCGCCTCCGGCTCTGCCGCCGGTGCCTGCGATGTGGCATACTTCTCCATACGCTCTGCGGAGATTGGCTGCCGCTGGTCGAAGGAGGAGGTTCGGGGCGGAGCGATGTTCAATTTGTCCTTTGGCCGGCATGTTCCTGGGGATGGATCGTTTGGTCTTATGGTGTTACATTGATTAAATTCTTAGAAAGAATGCGCATATAACTATATCAAACTGAGATACTGAACTTCAAAATAAAAATAGCGGCGCCGCCGCAGGTCGTCAGCCCGATCATTGGCTCGGCCAGTGGAGTTGCTGGGGCGGTACTGGCGATGAGCAGGAATGATTTTACCAGGTCGCTCAGCAGCCGTACCGCTGTACAGACCTTCATGACCAGGTTGCTGGCCGGGCGTCTCAGGCGGCTGAGTCTTCTGCGCAGCCGCGACCTGGGGCATGTGATGAGTGGCCGGATTGGCGCCATTCTGCCGGCGGAGCTGTTACAGATTTTCAATATGCATCAGAAAACCGGGATGCTGACGATGGAGATGGCCTCGGGCACGGCTCGGGTGGTCTTCCGCCAGGGAGCCATCGTCAGCGCCCGCTATGGTCATCTGCGGCAGACGGAGGCGGTGTACAGCATTCTTGCCGAGAACAAGGGGTAGTACCACTTTGTCACCGGTATCTCCCCGAGGAGATGCCCGCCTCCTGGGGGGGCGGTGATTTCATGGCTATGCTGATGGAGGGGATACGGCGGCTCGATGAGGACTTCTCCAAGGGAGGGAGGCGTCAGCGGCGTCGATTAACGCTCTGTGGCCAGCAAGGGCGGCAGCGTGAGAATTTCTGTAAAGGAGTTCACATGGTAGGCGGCATTGAGCGATGAGTTCTTGAAGGCAATCAACCGCATATTACAGTTTTCTGCCGTCTTTTCATCGATTTCCGAGTCACCGATATAGATCGATTCGTCGATGGTGCAACCGAAAAAATCAATGATTTCCAGCAGCGGATCGGCGGCGGGTTTCGGTCTTCTGGCGTTGTCAGCTGTCATCACCTTGGCAAAATAATCGGTCAGGTCGAACTCGGCCAGCAGGGGTACGATGGTATTGGTCCGGTTGGTGGCGATAGCCAGATTATACCGGTTATGGGTGGCTTCGAGAAAAGTTCTGAGGTCCGGCTCCATCCGCATGAAGCGCAGAAAGGGAATATAGCTGCTGGCCGCTCTGTGGCTGTGCACCGCATCGAGATCCTGTTGCGGATAATGACGAAAAATGTGCTCGATCGAGTCGTAGACATTGTGGGTATGGACGTATTCCAGCTCGTTGTCGTCCATTTTGCCGTGGCCGAAGCTCTGCAGTAGAAAATTATAGTATTCCCGGTTGGTGTCGCGGGAATCGAACATCACGCCGTCGCAGTCGAAGATGATGGTTTTGAGCATGGGCAAAGAGCGTTGGTTGTGGCTGTTACTCAGTCGACAGTGAAAAACTGTTCCTTGAGCCAGCCGATGGCAAACAGTAAAAGAGCTTCATCCTGGTCGAGAATCTCTTGTGGATAGGTGGAAAGAGCCAGCTGGCCGCTGACGATTTCCCGGCGAAAAACATCGAGATTGTAGAGGGCCAGATGGTACAGCGCCAGCTGTGTATCCGTCGGCGTGAACAGCCCCTTTCTGATGTTTTCGTGTTGAATGAGTGAGGCCAGGGCGTCATTGTAGACATTGTATTCGTCAAGTCCCTGCTCTTTGGCGTAGGCCAGTGGGGTCTGCCTGCACGGCTCGGCGAACCCCTGGCAGTGGCTCTCTTTCAACAGCACGAAATGTTGTTTGAGTTCGCCGCTTCTGGTCCGTACCGCGGCCCGGCCAAGTGGATAGGCGCGACAGGCGCCGGGCCGATGCCGGTAGACCTGGCAGCCATCAGGGGCAACGAAGGCGCAGCTTGCCCTGCCGTCATCGACCATGGTCAGGTAATACTTAGGGAAGAGGTCCTGCTCGTCCCGTTCCTCGATGATATAGCGGTCGTGCAGCTGTTGCGAGGTGAGGCCGGTTCCCCGCCGCAACCGGAGGATGTCGTACGGCGTCAGAGCCAGTTCGAGCATCCGGCAGCACTCGGTGAAGCAGGGTACCCCGGGATGACAGGCAAAGGTGAACTCTTCATCTGGTCGCAGCCGGTAGACCGTTTCTGGCAATCGAGGACGGGTCATGGTCGTTGCTCTCTCCGCTCAGTGTCCGGGTTTACGGAAGACTGTCAGGACTGGGCTGGCAATGAAGATCGAGGAGTAGGTCCCGACGATAACGCCCAGGAGCATGGCGAGGGAGAAGTCGTGGATAACCGAGCCACCCAGAAAAAAGAGGGCGAGAAGCGACAGCAAAACCGTCAGTGACAGGGCGATGGTCCGGCTGAGGACCTGGTTGACGCTCTCGTTGATGACGGTGATGAGGCTTGGTTTTTCCATCCTCTCGGTGTTCTCCCTGATACGGTCGAAAATGACCACGGTATCGTTGAGCGAGTAACCGGCCAGGGTAAGCAGGGCGGTGATGAGCAGCAGGGTGATTTCGACATTCATCAGCCAGCAGATTCCGAGGACGACCAGGATGTCGTGGAAGGTGGCGACGGCGGCGGCCAGGCCAAAGCGGAAATCGAAGCGGAAGGCGAGATAGACGATGACCCCGAGCATGGAGAGCGCCACGGCCAGTATCGCCTTGTTGCGGAGGGCGGCGCTGACCGACGAACCGATTTCCGACCGACTTTCCAGGACAAAGCCCTTGTCGGTCAGCTCCTGGTTGAGGATCTGGCTGACGGTTTCATCGAGGTTGGCCACCGTTTCCGCGTCTTTTTTGATTCTGACCATCAAACGGTTTTCGTTTTCGACCTGCTGGAGATCGGCGCCCTCGAGGCTGCTGTTCTCAAAGACATGGCGCACCTCCGCCATGGTGAAGGATTTGGCTGCCTGGTACTGCAACAGGGAGCCGCCGGCAAAATCGACCCCGAGATTGGCGGCGCCGCGGCCTATCTGGATAAAGGCGATGAGGCCGATGAGCACCATGATCCCGGAGAGGGTGAAGGTGTAGTTCTTGATCTTCATGTAATCAAGATTGGGCTTGCCGATGATCTGCAGGAAATTCAACTTCTTGATCGGGGCGAAGACGTTGACGGTATCGAATATCAGCCGGGAGCAGAACAGCGAGGTAAAGAGGTTGATGACAATGCCAAGAGAGAGGGTGACGGCAAAGCCCTTGATCGGTCCGGTACCAAAGAGGAACAGGGCCACGGCGGTGATGAGGGTGGTGACCTGGGAGTCCATGATGGTCCAGAAGGCCTTGCCAAACCCACCATCGATGCTGGAACGAACCGATTTGCCCAGACTGTATTCCTCCCGCATGCGCTCGAAGATGAGAATGTTGGCATCGACCGCCATACCCACCGACAGCACGATACCGGCGATGCCCGGCATGGTGAGTGTCGCGTTCAAAATCGCCAGACCGGCAAAGAGAAACAGGATGTTGAGGGTCATGGCCGCGTTGGCGATGAGCCCGGAGAGCCGGTAATAGAACAGCATGAAGACGATGACCAGGACCGTGCCGACCAGACCGGCGGTAATCCCCTTGTTGATGGAGTCCTGACCGAGGCTCGCTCCGACCGTCATGTTCTGGACGATATCGACTGGGGCCGGCAGGGCGCCAACCCGGAGGACGATGGCGAGATCCGAGGCCTCCTCATGGGTGAAATTGCCGGAGATCTGGGCCGAGCCGCCGAGGATGCGTTCGCGGATGACCGGGGCGGAACGGACCACGTCATCGAGAATGATGGCCATCCGCCGGTTGACGTTCTTTTCGGTGAGGTTGGCAAAAACCTTGCCGCCGCGGCCGGTGAGGTCGAGACTGACGTAGGGCTGGTTGAAGGTGCCGCCGATGCGGACCTGGGCATCTTTGACCATGTCACCGGTCATCAGGATCTTGTTTTCCATCAGCAGCGGGGTGACGCTTTCTCTCTTGGTCTGCGGATCGATATTTTTTTCGAAATAGATCGAGGTATTTTCCGGCAGCGAGGACTGCAGGGCCCGGTTCAGTTTACTGGTGCTTTCACCCTGATGCCATTGGCCGGAGGATTCGGCCCTGGCGATCAGGGCATTGAGATCGATCCCGGCATCGTCGGCCACCATCTTGAATTCGAGCTGGGCAGTATCGCCTAAAAGTTTCATGGCCCGCTCCGGGTCTTTTACCCCGGGGAGCTGAACGACGATTTCATCATCGCCCTGGCGGATGATAACCGGTTCGGCTACGCCGAACTGGTCGATACGATTACGGATAATCTCCAGAGACTGGTCGACGGCATGGGTCTTGATATAGTCGATTCTGTCCTGACTCAGCTTGAGCAGGATACGGGGAAAAGAGCCCGCCTGGGTCTCGATATCGGCTTCGACATCCGGAAAATCTTCGGCTATCAATGATTTGACCTGCTCGACGGCCCCGGTGTTGGGCAGGGTGAGGATGGCGACCCCTGGGTCGGCAGAGCGGGTCCGTACGGCGCTGATCGATTGTTCGGCCAGGGTATCCTTGAGATCACTGGCCGCAAATTCCAGGGTATTCTCCTCCGCCTTTTGCAGATTGACCTTCAGGACAATGTGCATGCCGCCCTGCAGGTCCAGCCCGAGCCGCAATCCCTCGGGAGCCATGTATGTCTTCCACCAGTTGGGGGTGTTGGCATAGAATGAGGGTACGATGGTGAAGATGGTCAGCACCACCAGAGAGGCCAGCAGGCCGAGTTTCAACTTGAGCGATGTGTTCATTGAGAAGCCTCGAAAGTTTTCGATAGCGGATTATGGTGTGCAAAAAGTGGTTGCGGCGATTGTTCTCCTGCCAGAAGAGAGGTTACGCCGGCGATGAACCTTGCGATTATAACGTGATCACTGAATCTTTCAAGCTCGGGACAAGAAAATTTGCAAATGAGCGCCCCGCTCCTGGCCTGTGAGCGGTTTTTGTCCTGTACCTGGCTGAGGAAGAGTTCATCCAGAAACGGGATATTTCCGACTACCAGCATGGCTGGACCAGGTAGCCTCAGCCACAACGATGACACCGCTACGCTGTTATGAAACTTGTCGGCGCGGTAACAGAGCTTTCCGTACCGATGAGTTGCATAGAAACCAGCATGGCTGGCCCATTCCAGACGCCTGCTGGCCGGCAGGACGCTGTTTACCGCAAGGGATGGTTCTGCTACCATGAAAGAAAGGGCGTAAACGTTCACCAGCACCCCATTTTCGTCCGATCAGGCCTCCTCACAGAGCAAACTCTTGTGCAACGGCCCGCTTGAACGAATCTGGAGTACTGGATAAACGTTTACAGATCCGGGTTACGGAACATTCCCGGTATCACCGGTGAACGATTACGAAAGGGCAGCCTTTGTCGCCCACGAGCTGGTCGGTCTCGTGGCCGTTGGTGGCAACTGGCGTTGGGCCTCTGGTTCTGTCTGTCGGGAGCGAGAACATGGCACGGTCGGTATTGCCGCCTTACATCCTTGATTTGCTGCGGCCGGAGAGCTATCCCCACCGGGTGGATGAGGTGACGCTGGTCCAGACCCACATCTCTTATCTGCTCTTTGCTGGTGATTTTGTCTATAAATGGAAAAAACCGGTCAACTTTGGTTTTGTCGATTTCTCCACTCGCAGGCGGCGGCGATTCTTCTGTGAGGAAGAGGTTCGACTCAACCGTCGGCTGTGTGGAGAAATGTACCGAGGGGTGGTGCAGGTGAAGAAGGCGGGTGAGCGGTATCTGCTGAACGGTCCGGGAGAGGGGGGAGAGTATGGGGTGAAGATGCGCCGTTTACCCCTCGCCTTGATGATGGATCACCTGATCGCCGATAACCGGCTGGGAGAACATCATCTGGAGAAGGTCGTCGATCGGCTGGTCGCTTTTTATCGTGTGGCCGAGATCATGCCGGCTTCCTCCGGTTACGGCAGCGCAGGCAGTGTGCGGAAAATGATCGACGACAATTTCCAGGAAACCGGTCCGTATATCGGGGGGCCGGCCCTGGCTCGGCAACGGTTTGCCAATATTTCCCGTTACACCGCGTCGTTTCTCGCCGATTCCGGGATCTTTGAGCGGCGAGCGGCCAGCGGGCGGGTGCGCGACTGCCATGGCGATCTGCATTCCGCCAATATCTGCCTGACCGACGATGTCACCATCTTTGACTGTATCGAATTCAACCCGAGCCTGCGCTGTACAGATATCGCGGCCGATGTAGCCTTTTTGGCCATGGATCTTGATTTTCACGGTCTGGGCGAGCTCAGCCATCTGTTTATCCGGCGCTGTATCGATTGCACCGGGGATGAGGGGCTGCTGGAAGTCCTGAATTTCTACAAATGTTACCGCGCCTACGTCCGTGGCAAGGTCGGGCTGCTGACGGCCGCCGGTGCCGGAGCCGATCGGGCCGCAGCGGCCAGGGCCATGGCGGTGGCTGAGCGGTACTTCCGGTTGGCCGAAGAGTACAGCCTGCGGCAATGACGGCGGATATGGGGCAAACGGTGGTGGTCTTTTTCGGGATGACCGCCTCGGGCAAAAGTCACCTGTCGACGGCCTGGGCTCGCCGCCATCACTGCGCCCGCTTCAACACCGATGTGGTCCGAAAAAGAGATATCGCCCGGCCTGGTGAGAGAGAAGACGGTGGCCGGGGGATCCACCAGGGTATTTACACCGCTGCATATAGCCGCCGCACCTATCGGCGGTTGTTGGAGTTGGCGGCGCAGGCTTTGGCCCGGTCGGCTTGTCACTGCGTCGTTCTCGACGGCTCGTACCAGCTCTTGACTCTGCGAAAACAGCTCATCGCCCGATTTGCCCGGCGTTGTCAGGTCTATTTCATCTACTGTCACTGCAGTGAGGCGGTCACGCGGAGGCGTCTGGCAGAGCGGCGTGACGATGTGACAGCGGTATCCGATGGAGATATCGAGGTGTACCGATACCAGTGTCGGCAGTTTGAACAACCGGTGGAAATTGATTCGCGGCACCTGCTGGTACTTGATACTGACGCGCCACTTGAGTACCTTATAGACCGCCTGGAAGCGTTTCTCGTCGGCGCCGGCGCGCGTCTTTGGTAAGAGTTGCTACTCTCGCAAAAAACCTCAGCGTGTAACCGGGATGGCTCAGTACAAACGTTCAATACGCAAGGGGCAGTGGTGTCAGTCGAGCACAGGCGTACACGTGGTACGTCGAGCAGTGACTGATCCCGCTGCAACACAGGAGATTGGACGTTTTACGGCGCCATCGAGAGTTCACCAGGCTCCAGGCGAAGGTTGCTGGACCCCGGCCGTAACCGTTTCCCGGAGTCAACACAGCGGGTAGCAGCAGGCAGATTGCGGCTGGGGCCACCGCCTGATGTGCCGTCGCAAAGGCGGGGGAGCTGCGCCGTTTTGGCGACTGAAGAAGCCCTCGATCAATTTCTCACAGGAAGGAAGAGTACGTGTACACCCAGATCTATATCTTACGTTTCCCTAAAGATACCAGTGACAAACCATTTATACACAAGCTGGTGAAAGAGTATGATATCGAATTCAATATCATTAAAGCCGATATTTTGCTCCAGCGCGAAGGGGTGATGATCCTCGAGTTGAAGGGCAGCAGCAAAAACAGCGTGGAGGCGGGCCTGGATTTCCTGAGAGGCCTCGGGGTGAAGATCGAGCGGATGGCAACCCGAATTCGCCGTGACGAAGACACCTGCTTCCAGTGTGGCGCCTGCACCGGTATCTGCCCGGTGGGGGCGCTCTATCTGCAGCGGCCGTCCATGGAGGTTATTTTCGATGCCGAGAAATGCACCGGCTGCAGTCTCTGTGTGCCAATCTGTCCGGTCCGGGCCATGGAGGTGGCGTTGGATCGTGACTGGGTGTTACCAGAAGGCGTGATCGTCTGAAAAAAAAACGGCCCGATCGGGGCATGACCGGGCCGGTGCGTGTGGATGACGTTCTACGTTCTCTTTCTTATTCGTTGGTGTCGGGCCACTGTAAGCTGGAGAGGCTCGGCAGCCACTCTTTGATGCCCGCATCAGGCGGTGTGCCGGCCTCGATTTCGCTGAGCAGGTTCTGGGCCTGGGGGACGACCCTGGCCTCGGGGTACATCGCCAGCAGATAGCGGAGCCGCTTTTCCGCCTGACTGTATTTTTCGGTCCGCATGAAAAACTGGACCACGGCGAATTCATGCTCGGCGAGAAACTCCTTGGCATCTTTGATTCTGGCCTGCGCTTCAGTGGAGTAGGGAGTATCGGGGTAGGCCCGCTGTAACTGGTCGAAGAGCTTGATCGCCTCCAGCGCTCCGGAGGTGTCACGATCGACCCGGTCGATCCGCATGTAATAGGTCATGCCTTTTTGAAACATCACATAGGGAATGGCCTCGTTGGTGGGATGGCGTTCTTCGAACTGCTTATAGAGATCGAAGGCTTCCGGGTAATGCGTCATGTAGTAGTTGCAGTCGGCGGCTTTGAGTTCAGCCAGGGTCGCTTCGTTACTGAACGGGTAGCGATCGAGAATCTTGTTGAAGTACTCCAAGGCGGTGAAATATTTGCCGACGTTGTAATCGTCCATTCCCTGGCCGATCAGGGTCTGCGCCGGCGCCTCTTCGTCGATCTTCGCCTTGCCCCGGAAGTCGAGCATGGCCGGCAGGGAGTTGCAGCCACCGAGAAAAAGCAGCCCGGCCAGCAGACCGCCGAGAAGGGAGGGCACCAGAGGCGCCCGCATGGTCTTTGTATTCTTGTCCATACAGAATTAGCGTCCTTTGGCTCTGTTCAGATATGCCTCTGCGGCAAGCATGGCGACGGCGCCTTCACCAGCCGCGTTGACCACCTGGCGGACGTTCTTGCTGACGATATCGCCTGCGGCCATGACTCCGGGAACGGCTGTTTGGCATTCGGTATCGACGGGGATGAACCCCCATCGATCGGCCTTGAGCAGGTCGAGTGGGAGGCAGCCATTGTTGGGGGTGATCCCGATCAGGATAAAGATCCCCTCTACGGCCAGGGTCGAGACCTGACCGGCGTTGTCAACGAGTTGCAAGGCCTTGACGCCACTGGCATCACCCTCGATTCCCATGACCTTCGAGTTCCAGATGAACTCGATCTTGTCGTTGGCCAGAGCCTTCTCCTGAATGATTCGGGTGGCCCGGAGTTCGTCGCGGCGATGGATGACACTGACCTTGCTGGCAAAGCGGGTAAGATAGTCCGCCTCTTCGATGGCGGTGTCGCCGCCACCGACCACCGCCACATGCACATTCCGGTAAAATGGCGCATCGCAGGTGCCGCAATACGAGACCCCTTTACCTCTGAAGTCAACCTCTCCGGGTATGTTCAAGGTGTTGGGGCGGGCGCCGGTGCAGATGATCAGGCTCTCACAACGGATTGTCTTGCCATCGGCCAGTTGCAGAGTTTTGTGATGTTCGTCCGTCAGTTGCAACGAGGTCACTTCGCCATATTCTATCTGGACATCGAAGCGTTTGGCGTGGGCGGTCATTTTTTCCGCCAGATCGAACCCCGAGAGCCCCTCGGGAAAACCGGGATAGTTGTCGACCCAGTCGGTGTTGAGGACCTGGCCGCCGGATGCGCCTTTTTCGATGATGACGTGGTCAAGCCTGGCTCTTGCGGCGTAAAGACCTGCGGCGAGACCGGCTGGTCCGCCACCCAGAATGACCAGCTCGTAATGTTCTTTTAGCATGGTAGCGTGCTTTGGATAAAAAGAAAAAACGCTGACATCCGCCAATCGCCCGGCGATGGGAGCAGATGCCAGCGCGTAGTGCAGCTGGCTCTCACAGGGCCTTGTTGATCAGTTCGGAGAGCTGTGCTTTACCGACGGCTCCAGTTATCTGGTCGACGACCTCGCCTTTTTTGAACAGAATGAGGGTCGGGATGGCTCGGATACCGAATTTCCCCGGAGTGGCCGGGTTGTCGTCGACGTTCATCTTGGCGATGGTCACCTTGCCGGCATACTCGTCGGCCAGGTCCTCGACCACCGGTCCGATAGCTTTGCAGGGACCGCACCAGGGGGCCCAGAAATCGACCAGGGTCGGCTGGTCCGCACCTATCAGGGTATCGAATTCGGCGTCATTTACCTGTGTCACTTTATCGCTTGCCATTATATGCTCCTTGTAGATGTGTTTTCGGGAGTTCTGAGGAAGTGTTTTACGCGAGTCAAGAAACCTGAGAGCCCAAGTTTACCTGGTGTCCCGGCAGCTGACAAGCAAAATGTGAGCTGCTGTTCCTGCACCTTTTTGGGCATTGATTCGAGAGGTTACTCTGTGCATGATTGCCGACAAATCAAGAGGCGGGATGTTTGACAATGAAATACCCACCATGCTATAGTCTGCGCGCATTGAGCGCCGATACATACCCTGTTCACAGTCTTACGACCAATTATATCATGTCGCTATCGAGGTGCGATGATGGAAACTGAGAAATCGAAAGAACTTTTCGCCAAGGCCAAGCAATACATCCCCGGCGGGGTCAACAGCCCGGTGAGGGCCTGCCGCTCCGTGGGCTGTGATCCGGTTTTTATCGAACGGGCCAGCGGCTCCAGGGTCTGGGACGTTGATGGCAACGAATATCTCGATTTTGTCTGCTCCTGGGGACCGATGATCCTGGGGCATGCCAATCCACTCATTCTTGAGGCGGTCTGTGCGGCAGCGGCCAACGGCACCAGTTTCGGGGCCTCGACCGCTGGTGAAATCGAACTCGCCTCGCTGGTGGTCGAGGCGGTACCGTCGATCGACAAGGTGAGGTTTGTCAATTCCGGCACCGAGGCGACGATGAGCGCCATTCGTCTGGCTCGCGGCTATACCGGGAAGAAAAAGGTGGTCAAGTTCGACGGCTGCTATCATGGTCACGCCGACTCGTTTCTGGTCAAGGCCGGCTCGGGCCTCTTGACCCTGGGGATACCCGGCAGTCCCGGGGTGCCTGACGATATCGTCAAGAACACCATCTCGATTCCCTATAACGATCTGGCCATGGTGGAGAAGACCTTGAGAGACCCGGCGCTCGACATCGCCTGTGTCATCATAGAGCCCGTCGCCGGCAATATGGGTTGTGTGGCCCCGGACGACGGTTTTCTGGCTGGCCTGCGTCAGTTGACCGAGGAAATGGGGATCGTGCTGGTCTTTGACGAGGTCATCACCGGGTTCCGGCTGGCCTATGGCGGTGCCCAGGAATACTTCGGCATTCTCCCGGACCTCACCTGTCTTGGCACGATTATCGGTGGCGGCTTGCCGGTGGGCGCCTACGGTGGTAAGGCCGAGATCATGGACTGCATCGCCCCGGATGGTCCGGTCTACCAGGCTGGAACGTTGTCGGGCAATCCCCTGGCGATGGCGGCCGGCATTGCCGCGTTGCAGCAGCTGCGGCAAAAGGATTTCTACAGGCAGCTCAATGACAACTCCGCCAGATTTGCCGCAATGCTCGGGGATGCGGCGGAGCGCGCCGGTATTGCGGTGACCCTCAACAGGGTCGGTTCGCTTATGACTGGCTTTTTCACCGAGAGCCCGGTCACCGATTTCCGCTCGGCCATGACCGCGGACACAGGGCGATACGCCAGGTACTACCAGCAGATGCTTCAAGGGGGAGTGAACATCGCTCCCTCGCAGTTCGAGGTGATGTTCGTCTCGTCGGCACACGATGCGGACGATCTCGACAAGGCCGCTGAAGTGACTGAATGGTCATTCAAGAAAATGGCTGGAAAATGAAAAAGGCGTTGACTTTGCGAGGGAGGCGTGCTACCAAAACTTTCTATATTGTGACCGATTTATCCTTGTGTTGGATAAAGGAAATGCGATGTCGGGTCTGAAAAAAGAGCTGCTCCAGATGCTTGCCATCTACGGGAACGTGGGGTTCACCTTCGTGACGGCAACGTTTATCGGCTTGGGGGTGGGCGTTTTTCTGGACCGGAAGGTGTTTGCCGGCGATACCTCGCCGTGGTTTACATTTATCGGCTTGGCGTTCGGGATAGCGTCCGGTTTCAAGATCCTGTTCGACATCGTCGCAAAAACGAAAAATAAGGATGCAGGCAAGGACGAATAGACCGGCCCCAGAGCAGACCGTCGTGAGTAAAAACATTATCTCCTTGCAGAAGATGCAGCTGATCTGCATCGTCTATCTCGCTGTTCTGACGGCTGGTTCCTGGTGGTTGTTTTCGTGGACGGTTTCCTGGTCCATCCTTGTTGGCGGCATAATCGCTATCGCAAGTTTTACGGCGTCGGGGCGCGATTTGAACAGGCTCCTTGACACCGTGGCCGCCAGTCCGGACAGAAGTGAAAAAATGGCCAGGACCAGGTTCGGCAAGAGCGGTTTTCTGCTGAGGTTCTGGATGCGCTTTATCGTTATCGGTGCAGTGGTGCTGCTGCTTATTCGCTATAGCGCCATCAACACCATTGGCCTTATTTTGGGGTTGTCAACGATAGTGTTTGCCGTTACATTCACTGCGGTGGAGATCGTCAGACATTATTACTTCTGCGGGAGGAGGTAGAAGGGGTTATGGAACATCCGATACTGTTTATTTCGATCATCCTGGAAAAGCTGGGGCTGCCGATTCCGCACGGATTTGTCGGTCATACCTTTCTGGAGCAGTTGTGCGCTCCATACATGACCTACACCTGGTTCGTGATGGCCTTCCTCTTCATTGTGGCCAAACTGACCCTTGGCAATCTGGAGATGATTCCCGGCGCCGGCCAGAATTTCTGGGAAATGGCCATCGATGGCATGGATCAGTTCTTCGTCGAGAATATGGGCCGCGAGATGGCGGACAGATATTTCCCGATGATCGCCACCTTCGCTCTGTACATCGCAGTAGCCAACCTGATCGGTCTCATTCCCGGTTTCATGTCACCCACCTCAAATCTCAACACCACCCTGGGAATGACCCTGATTGTCTGGGTTACCCATCATATTATCGGCTTTAAAGCGCACGGTTTCAAATATTACAAGCATTTCATCGGTCCCATGCCGGCCTTGATTCCGCTGATGCTGCCGATCGAACTTATCAGTAACTTCGCCAGGATCATCTCTCTTTCCATTCGACTTTTCGGCAATATCATGGCCAAGGAGACCCTGTTGGGAATTCTGTTCATGCTGGCCGGTCTCTTTTTTGCGCCGCTGCCTATCATGGTTCTGGGCATTCTGGTTTCCCTGGTTCAGGCCATGGTGTTCGTGCTGCTGACGGTCATCTACTTTTCTCTGGCCCAGGAGCATGCCCACTAGAAACCGGCTGTAGTATTTTTTCGAAAACGACATGGCGTTTTGCGCCATGAAAAAAATTGCAGTACGACGAAGAAGGCCAAACCCTCAACTTTGCCACACAACAGGAAGGAGAATGAAATGGAAGGTAATCTGCAGCTAGCGCTTATCTGTGTTGGTGCCGCACTCTCTATCGGTCTTGCCGGGCTGGGTGCCGGTATCGGTATCGGCTCTGTCGGCCAGGGCGCATGTCTCGGTCTGGCCCGTAACCCAGAGGCCCAGCCGAAGCTGATGGTTTTCATGATTCTTGCCATCGCTCTGGCCGAATCGATCGCCATTTACGGCCTGGTTGTCTCCCTGATCTTACTCTATGCCAACCCTCTGCTCGGTTAAGCTCAGGAAAAGAGCAGCACTCGATTAGCAAAATGTAGGGACCCAAAGGGCCGCAGAGCAATCTGCGGCCCTTTTTCGTTTGAGCATAGCGGCGAATTCAGCGACGCGGTTGAAGGCGACACTGTCTGGCGGTAAGGAGGCTGTACCCCGGGGCTGGCTGAATTTCCGGGACTGTACAACGGTTGTGGAGTACGGTAGTATCGTCTGTTAAGGCGCAGCCGGTTTCTTTGGTGGAGAAGGCCTGGAGCTCGAAACGATATGGGCGGTGGGATCTGGTCGGTGCCTGTCTCCTCTCTCTCAAGTCAAAAGCCCTTGCTGCAGGGCGCAGGTGAAGAACGGTTCGTCGGCGGAACCGCAGAGCCCGACCTCTTGCCTGTCGCTTTTCAGCAACGAGCAGGGTGCGCCGTCCCCTCGCCCACCTGTTTCGCAGCGTGCGGCCGATACAGGTAGAGGTTGCGGTGTCATTCGCCTGAGCTGGCCAACCATCGATTCCTCTTCTTTCGAAAAAGGTTATGGATACTATGAAACAGGATAACACCATCGAATCCGATGCATTGCGGGCCAATCTGCTGGAGACGGCCGGCGTTGTCGAAATCGATCCGGAATTGCTGCTGCTCTTGGAGGTCGTGGAAAAATACAGAGGGTTGCATTCGTCGCTGGAGAGGCTGCTGTACGAGATCTGTCATCCGTTTCGCAACTGGAAGATGATTCTGCCGCAACTGAGAAGTTTCGTGTTGAAAAACAGCAATCTCTACCGTGTCCACGAAAAAGGGCCCATCGCCTTCAGGTATTTCTCCCAGCTCTTTTTCGAGGCCATTGAGGACTCGACCCGTGATCCCCTGCTGGTGGAGCAGGCGGTGGCGGCCAAACTGGCCTGGCTCGACAAGATGGTCAGCCTGTTTACGCCAGGCGACGTGCCGCGCTTTGCAGAGCCGCTCAACGAGATGTTCCGCCGACTGAAGCAGTTGGACCAGAAAGACGAGGCCAGCATCGTCCATATCGTTCACGGTCAGCAGACCCTCAACAGGCTTGCCGCAAAATTATTGGCCTTCGATGAAGAAGGACCGCTCGATTTCGATTTTGCACCGCTGGCCTCACTGCTCTTGACAGTGTTGACCAGAAATTACCGTTACTGGCTCAAAGAAGACGACCCCCGTTTCTGGTTTTATGAAAATTGCGGCATCCTC
The DNA here is from genome assembly GCA_047973425.1 of Desulfopila sp. Taxonomy (GTDB): domain Bacteria; phylum Desulfobacterota; class Desulfobulbia; order Desulfobulbales; family Desulfocapsaceae; genus Desulfopila. The sequence continues at coordinate 4,034 of JBKEBZ010000075.1, read as the reverse complement.
CAAAACGATGCGGCCTCGGCTGCGCTGTTTGACAAGATGTCGCATGGCACCATGCAGGGGTATATGGAGTTGCTGTCCACCCTCGATTGCGCGGCTGGACCGCAGGACTGTCTGGCACGGCTGCTCGTTCTGCCGACCCATGTGGATATCGTTCGCTCGTACCGGGAAATACCGGCGACGCTGACAGCTGCCGAAAGATCATTGCAGTCAGGCATGACTGATCAGGCCGAGTTACACGGCTTTATCGAGAATCAGAAGCTGCTTTTTCTGTTTCGAATCATGGATACCAAGGGACTCTATCTCATCCATGAGGAGACGCTGAGAGAGATCAACCGCAGTCTGGTGCAGCTGGTCCGGCAACAGACCTTCGAGGAGATTGAGGAGTTTCTGTTGACGACCTTCAAGTTGCTGAAGGTCAACGTGGTGAAATTTCCGCACACCTCACTGCAGTGTATCCAGGTGCTGGGGGATGAGATTTTCGCCCGCGGCAATAGCCGGATGGTCGAGGCCTTTCTCTGGGGCGCGGTCCGGTTCGGCTTCCAACACGCCAATGTCGAAGGAGTGGATGAAAACTGGCAACCCCTGGTCAACCCGGCCCATCTGAGCAATATCAGGGTCTGGCTGCATCTGATCATGCGTGAGCCGAAGTGGTGCGGTACCCTGTTTTCGGCCCTGATCATTCATCTCAAGCTGTCGGGGACCTGCATCAAGGATACCGACCTGTTTCAGCGGGATATCACCGAACTGCTCAATCACCCCATCGAGCCCATCTACAATCTGTCCAAGCAGTTCACCAAGTTGATGCCGGTTTTTTATAACGAGATCGGTTCGGAAGGTGAGCTGCGGGACGTCTCTACCGAACTCGACGAAATCCATCACCGCAAGGACCTGCTGATCCACTTTCTCAGGAAACAGGGCCACGTCGAGAGCTCGAATCTCATTGTCGATTTTATCAAGGTTATCTTTCAATTCTGGAAAACGCTCGAGAAACCGCTGCTCAAGCCCTATCTGCCCGAAGAGGTCTATAACCAGATAGGCGTTTCCGGACCATTTGTCGATGACCAGCACCAGCTCAGTCAGCGGGTCTGGGCCCACTTTGATATCGGCGATGTCAACGATCTGCTGGAGGTGGATGACGATGAGCTGCAGGCGATGCTTGTCGCTCAGACGGATCTCGCGGCCCACGAGGTCCGGCGCCATGAGTTACTGGTGAAGATGTTCAAACTGCTGTACATGAAGTATCGTCTCGGCTTTCAGGAGATCCGCACCGAGCTCGAGGAAGCGGTTCACGATGGTTTTACCGAGATGGAGCGGGTGCTTGCGGTACTCGACAGCGAGGATACCGGACAGTGCCTGGATGTGATTCTCGAGGTGCTGGAGGGACTGAAGGCCGTGATTCTCTCGGAAGAGCGTTTCGAGCAGCGGGAGGATATCTATTTCAAGCGGCATATAGCCGTCGATATCCCCTCGGTGTACGGGCGCTATAAAGAGAAGAAATTCGATTCCCTCAGTCTGACCTTTCGCCTGGAGAATCTTGCCAATATCTATCTCGAGAAGCTGCCAGAAACGGTGAATCTCACCTTTATCACCCAGGCGACCTTCTGGCATATCGTCCGTTGCCTGCGGATTTACATGAAGGCCCTGGGGATTGACGGCATATCTTCACGAAGGCTGAACATCTACCTGTCATTATTGACGAATTCTCTCAAGGTCAGGCGCTTTTCCTATACCCAGTATCTCGACATTTTCCGGGGTCTCTCCGAGGGGGTGAAGGATATCATCTATGCCTATTACACCAATATCCATCAGAACAATCTGTCGATGATCATCCCCCAGATCGGCAAGGAAAATCTGCTGGCCAAGTACACCAGCCTCTACGTGGAGGAGGAAAAGGCCAATTCGATCCAGAGGCTGTCGGAGACCTTTTTGCGCGAACTGATCTCGTCCACCTTCGGCCTGCAGCATCTCGATAACTTTATTCTGCGGATCATCCAGACCCTGGAGAGTCAGAAGGATGTGCTCAACAAGGAACATCTCGATCTGCTCATGACCTACAACCAGGAAAAGGCTGTGTCGTTGCTGCACACCCCCAACCCCTACACCCATAACCTGATCCATCTCGGCAACAAGGGCTTCAACCTGACAACCCTGACGGAGGAAAATATCCAGGTTCCACCGGCCTTGGTGATCACCACCGAGATCTTCCGCTGCCGCGAGGTGGTGTTTGGCTACAGCCAGGCCCGGGAAGAGTTCATGCAGCGGATTCGAGATTCCTTGACCGAGTTGGAAAAGCTGACCGGCATGGTCTACGGTTCTCCGGAGAGGCCGTTGCTGCTCTCTGTGCGCAGCGGTGGCGCGATTTCGATGCCGGGGATGATGGCTACGGTGCACAATGTCGGCTTTAACGAAGACATCATTGCCGAATATGTCAACGGCAGCGGCAACGAGTATGTGGCCTGGGACAACTATCGGCGATTTCTTCAGTCGTGGGCCATGATCTCCGGGGTTGAGCGTGAAGATTTCCAGGAGCTGATGAACCGGGCCAAGGCCAAGTATGGGGTGACCCTGAAACGACAGTTCTCGGCCGAACAGATGCGGGAGCTGGCCCTGTCCTATCAGAAACTGGTGCGGCAGCGGGGTATGGGTATTCCCGACGATCCCTGGTTGCAGTTGATCAATGCCATCGAACTGGTGCTCGATTCGTGGGATACCCGCAAGGCCGTCGATTACCGGCGGATCATGGATATGAGCGACTCCTGGGGTACGGCGGTGATCGTCCAGGCCATGGTGTTTGGCAATCTCAGCGACAGGGCGGGTTCGGGGGTGGTCTTTACCGCACACCCCTACCGGAAGGTGCAGAGAGTGGCCCTGTGGGGCGACTATGCCTATGGCGACCAGGGAGAGGATATCGTCTCAGGCCTGGTTATCAGTCGGGCCATCTCCGTGGAACAGGCCGAGCTCGATGGCCGGGCCGTGGACGAGACCCTGGAACGGCGCTTTCCAAAGATCTATGACGAGTTGCTGAAGATCTCCCGAGATCTTGTCTACCACAAGCGCTGGAACCCGCAGGAGATAGAATTCACCTTTGAAGGACCCGAGCCGGAACATCTCTTTCTGCTGCAGACCCGGGATATGATAACGATCAAGAAAAAAGAACATTTCAACGTTTTCAATGAATCGGAGTCTCTCAATGAATCGTATCTCGGTCAGGGGGTCGGGGTATCCGGTTCCGCCTTTTCCGGTCTTGCGGTCTTCACTGAAGAGAATATCCATGAACTGCGCGCCAAAAAACCACAGATACCGCTGATCCTGATTCGAGCCGATACCGTGCCCGAGGATATCAAGGTGATCAGTATGGCCGATGCACTGCTCACCTCCAGGGGCGGTCAGACCTCCCACGCCTCGGTAGTGGCCGTGCGCCTGGAAAAAACCTGCGTGGTTGGGGTGCGTCAGCTGAAGGTCTACGAAACGGGTCAATATTGCGAGATCGGTGAGCACCGGATCCGTTTTGGTGATCCCGTGTCGATAGATGGCCGCAATGGTGCGGTATTACGTGGCATGCATCCAACCCGGGAAGAACACCATATCCTGCCAATCTGATGAAGTGTCGCTGATTTCCTCGAAGGGCCGGCGAAAGATGCCGGCCTGTCGAATGGATGTATTCAGCCGGTTTTCGGGGGTGGCGAGGCCTGTCTGGATGGCTCCGGTCGGGAATGCGGTAAAATTTGCGTATAAGTCTGGACATTTTAGATGATGTGCCTGTATAATGGCCTTCATAATCGTTGTAAAAGTTCCGATCATCGTAGTACAATGTACATCTTAATGTTTCGTATATGGTGCGAGCTGTGTTATTGTCGTTCATATATCCCTTCCAACAAGGAGAACGACATGGCACCAAGATACAGGGTAACATTGACGTTAGAAGAGCGGCATGAGCTGGAATCCATTTCAACCAAGGGTAAAAGGGCTGCGCGTACGGTGCTATATTCTCGGGCATTACTGCTTCTTGATGCAGGAGAATACGGCCCCAAGTG
>JBKEBZ010000113.1:0-52096 GCA_047973425.1 Desulfopila sp. | reverse complement strand
ATAGAGCCTCAGCCACAACGAAGCATGAAACTCCTCGGCGCGGTGACTGAGCTTTCCGTACCGATGAGTTTCATATAAACCAGCATGGCTGGACCAGGTAGTCTCAGCCACAACGAACCATGAAACTCCCCGGCGCGGTGACTGAGCTTTCCGTACCGATGAGTTTCATATAAACCAGCATGGCTGGACCAGGTAGTCTCAGCCACAACGAACCATGAAACTCCTTGGCGCGGCAACAGCGTTTTCCGTACTGACGAGTTTCGGATAAATTCCAGAGAGAAGAACGCTCCATGCCGCCGAAAACTCCCGCAAGACCAGAAAAGCTCAACAAGGTCGCTTTGATCATCACCCTTGGCGCCCTCAGTGCATTCGCTCCGTTCGCCATCGACATGTACCTGGCCAGCTTCCCCAGCATTGCCGAAAGTCTCGATGCCTCCATGGCCGATGTCCAGTACAGTGTCTCTGTCTTCTTTATCGGCCTGGCGGTGGGCCAGCTCCTCTATGCCCCCCTTATCGACCGTTTTGGCCGCAGGCTGCCGCTGTTACTTGGGGTTATCCTGTTTAGTGCCAGCGCATTCGCTGCGGTCTTCTCTCCGAATATCGATGTCTTCGTCGGTCTGCGTCTCCTGCAGGCCGTGGGCGGCTGCGCCGGGATGATCATCAGCAGGGCGATTATCCAGGACCTGTTCAACGCCAACGAGTCGGCCAGAGTGCTGTCCCTGATGATGGTGATCCAGGGGATCGGGCCCATTGCCGCGCCAATCCTCGGCGCCTACCTGTATACATTCTTTGGCTGGCGATCGGTCTTTCTCTTTCTGACAGTCTTTGGCATCTGCTGCCTGCTGGCCGCGATGAAGAATATTCCCGAAACCCTCGACACGCCACGATCGATCCGCCCCGCAAGCATTATCGCCAACTTCAACCTGCTGCTCACCGACCGCAACTTCATGGTGCCGCTGCTGGCCGGCTCTCTGTCACTGTCGACCATGTTCGTCTTTATCAGCGCCTCCCCTTTCGTCTTTATGACACTTTATGGGATAAGCGAAGAACATTACAGCTGGCTTTTCGGTTTTTACGCCTTTGGCATGCTGATCTCTGCCCAGCTGAACACCATCCTGCTCAAACGTTTTTCGCCGGCGACCATCTTTCAATGGACAGTGACCTTTCTGCTCGTCATGGCCGGTCTGCTCGTCAGTCTCAGCACCACCGACAACCTGATCCTGTTTTCCCTGCCCCTGTTTTTCTGCGTCGCCACGGTGCCAGTCACCGCCGCCAATTCGACGGCCATGGCCATGGCCGCCAGTGGCAAAAACGCCGGCACGGCCTCCTCACTGGTCGGAGTGACCCAGTTCCTCGTTGCCGGGCTCATCAGCGCCCTGGTCGGCCTGCTCCATAACCAGACCGCCTACCCGATGACAATCGTCATCTGCGCAGTCGCCGTTCTGGCCCTGCTAGTTTTTCAGTTTCGGAAAAAACACCAGACGTGAGCACGACAGACGCATTCCTTGTCCTTGACATGACGATGCCGACGGCGTCATCGTGAGAATTTGCGGTTCCGTTCGATCTTGTTGTAGGCTGAGAGGGCGGCGATCTTCAGCGCCTCGGAGTAGGTCGGGAAATTGAAGATATTCTCGATAAACAGATCGATCTTGGCATTATGGCACAGGGCCATCAGCGCGGTATGGATGATCTCGGTCGCCCCGCCACCAAAGATATGCACTCCGAGAATTTCCCGAGTATCGCTATGGACCAGCATCTTCAAGACCCCTTCGCATTCCCCGGAAATCTGGCCGCGTGGCAGCTCCTTGTACAAACAGCGTCCCACCACATACTTGTAGTCCCGCTCCCTGGCCTCCTCTTCAGTGAGTCCCACATAGGAGATTTCGGGTATGGTATAGATGCCGACCGGAAAGATTCTGGGGAAGGGCTCGGGTTGGCGCTGCATGGCGTTTAAAGCGGCCAGCCGTCCCTGAATGATCGAGGTGGCGGCCAGACTCGGCCAGCCAATCACGTCACCTACCGCGTAGATATGATCGACCGAAGTCTGATACAGGTCGTTGACCGTGATATAGTGCCCCTGGCCAATCCGCACTCCGGTTCGTTCAAGGCCGAGTCCATCGACATTGGCCTCCCGGCCCAGAGCGAAAAACAGCACGTCGGCGCAGAGCACCCTGCCGTCGGCAAGCGAGATTGTCGCCTTGTCGTCCTCGACCGCAATTGCGGTAAAATCACCGCAGGAGGGGAGATATTCCAGGTTGTCCTTGGGAAAATGCGCCTGCAGTTGATCGGTTATCTCGTGGTCGACGAACTTTAACAGCCGCTGGCCCCGATCGAGCAGAGTCACCTTGACCCCAAGGGCCGCGAAGATGGTGGCATATTCCGAGCCAATGACTCCGCCACCGAGAATGATCATGGATTTGGGCACTTCGGCGATATCGAGGATCGATCTCGAATCGACGATACGACGGCCGTCGAAGGGAATCTCCGGTGGATTGCGCGGCCGGGAGCCCGTGGCGATAATGATCGATTTTCCTTGGGCCAGCAACGGCTCGTCTTCACCGATGGCATCGATGGAGACTGTGTGATCGTCGACAAAGGATGCCGCCCCCCGGATCAGGCGGACCCCGTTACGCTCGAGCTGATCGTCGATGATGGCATGCTCTTGCAAACGGACATGCTGGAGCCGTCGCTGCAGCCGGTCCATGGAAATATCGCCGCTGCCAACGATGCAGGCGCTGTCCTCGAAGACCTGACGCTGCATATGCCCGGTGAGCAACAGCACCGCCTCCCGCAGGGTCTTGCTGGGGAAGGTGCCGGTGTTGACACAGACCCCGCCAAGCCCCCCCTCCTTTTCGACCACCAGGATCTGCTTGTCACGCTTGGCCGCCGTCATCGCCGCCGACACTCCGGCAGGCCCGGTGCCGATAATGATAAAGTCGTATATCTCCATCCCTTCTTCCCTGAAACGGGTTATCGCCCCCTGGCGATGACTCGGGCCAACTCGCGGCAGAACTCAGCCACCAGGCGACTCTCGGCCGAAACCAGGGCAGAGAAATCGTTGCCCTTGGCCGACAGCCGGTAGACGGACCTGTTCTCAGCCAGAACCTTGCTGTCATCGGCGCCGATAATGGTCCATCGTACCTCGAGGACCGCTTCCCCACCCAGAGCCCCATCCAGCCGCTCAACGTTGAACAGTACCCTGTAGGTCGGTTTGAAATACTGTCGCCAGGGAAAGAAATCGACATAGTTGGTCCCCAGCAGCAGGCCGAGATTGACGCCGACAACAGAGGCCAGATCGTCGTCCAACGGTCCGGCCCAGCGATTGAACTCATCGAAATGGTACTGATTCTGATCGACTCTGGTGACGATCTGGGTCCGCTTGAGACTATCGGCAATACTCACCGGGCCGATTCCGAGCCGCACTTCGGGCAGGGACGCCAGACGTTCATCTTCCGCCAACTGCTCAACGTTCAACAGGCTGTAATATCGTACTTCTGGAGAATTGCGCAGGGTGCAGCCGGCAACAACCAGCAGTACCAGGCAGATCGCAACACTCCAGGTCAAAATCGTCAGGCGGTTCATTTTTTGTCACCTCCCTTGCCAAGAATCAGGGCCTGGGGATTACGTTCCAGATAGTCGAGCAGTGAGCGCAGGGAACGAAGAGATATCAAAAGATCCTCAGAAAGTTTTGGAATATTGTAGCTCAAAGGCGATTCCGGCCCGAAGGTCTGGTCAATCCCGCTTAAGGTTTTATCCAGGGTTTTCAGTGAAGATTCTACCTCGGGCAGCAGCTTGCGGTTGAGTTGCGGTATGGTCTGCTCGTTGATCGCCCCGGCGGTAAGCCGCAGGTCCGCCACCAGTTTCTTCATCTCGCTGAAAGAATCATTCATGGTCTTGCCCAGGGTATCGAGATGCATGTCCTCGACCTGCTTCAAGATCGTATCGGCCCGCTGCAGCATCCGCTCGAGCGGCTGGGGAACGGTGGGGAAGACCAGATAGCCCTGCTCGACATGGAGTTTTGCCGGAGGCGCTTCGGGATAAAAGGCCAGATCGACGTAGAGCTGACCGGTGAGCAGGCTGCCGGTCTTCAACTGGGCCCGCAAGCCCTTGTCCACCAGCCGTTGCGGCCGCATCAGCCCATGTTTTTCCGCCAGGGAGTCGGCCAGGAGAAGTTCATCCATCTGTTCGCCCCGCAGTACCTTGCCCTCTTCGGTTATCATCATGTTCATCCGCTCCGGCTCAATCATCACCAGAACGGGAACCTTGAAATCATATTCCTCCTGGTCGTAGAGCAGTTCGACCTTGACCACCTCGCCGATCCTTATCCCCTTGATCTCGACCGGAGCACCCACGGTAAGCCCCCGGACACTCTGATCGAAATACATGAGAAAATAGGACTTCACCGCATAGGCGCCCTGTTTGCTGCTTTCCCGGTCGTCATAGAGCTGGAAGGTCGCCTCGTTGTCGGCCTGCTTGCCAGCCTGGTCATATTCACTGAGATCAAAGGCCACCCCGCCGAGCACCACCGAGACCAGGGACTGGGTATCCATTTTCACCCCTGCGGCGTTGATAGTCAAATTGATGCCGCTGGCATTCCAGAACCGGGTATTGACGGTCACCTTTTCATGATATGGCGCGTCGACAAAGATCTTGATAAGCAGGTTGTCGGCATTTTTGTCGAAATCGTAGCCGACCACACTGCCGACCTTGACCCCGCGATAGTAGACCGGCGAACCGACATCGAGCGAGCCGAGGGTCGGTGAGCGGAGAATGAAATGGCGTCCCGGCATGCCCTCGGTTAAAATGGGTGGTTTCTCCAACCCCTTGAAATCGCGGCGATGCAGCCCTTCGACCGAGAGATTGCAGCCGATATAGGCCCCGGACAGGAGGGTACCGAGACCTGAGACCTCACCCGCCGCCACCCGGGCCCGCACCACCCAGAACTGGGTCTTGTCGTTCATGAATTTTTCGGTGCCGTTATTCATTTCGGCGGTGACCTGCACCCCGGAAAGATCGGGCAGAAGGGTAATTGCGCCAACTTTGCCGATCTCCATATTCTTGAACTTGATCGCCGTCTTGCCCGCCTCCAGTCCATCCGCGTCGGCAAAGGTGATGGTGATCTCGGGGCCCTTCTCCTGCATAGCCTTATAGGCCAGCCAGCCACCGATCAGCAGGGCAATGATCGGAATCACCCAGATAATGGAAAAGCCCTTGCCGGTCCGAACCTCTGCCGCAGGAGCCCGGTCATTCATCGGTTCCTCGCTCATGTATTGTCCTCCACAACATCCCAGATAAGACGCGGATCGAAACTCTCCGCCGCCAGCATCGTCACCACCACGACGGAGGCAAAATAGATGGCGGCGGGCCCGGCGTCCACATTGGCCAGGGCCCCGAGCTTCACCAGCGCCACCAGAATAGTCACCACATAGACATCCACCATCGACCAGCGTCCCACCGCCTCCGTTATCCGATAGAGCACCGTTCTGTCCCTTGGCCGCCATAACGAGCGGAACTGTACCGACAGCAACAGGTAGATGAGAATGATGAATTTCATGAACGGCACGAAGATACTGGCCGTGAAGATCACCAGCGCTATCTCCCAGGAACCGCTCTCGATGAAATAGATCACCCCGCTCATGATCGTATCCGCCTGGCTATGCCCCAGGGCGGAGGTGATGGTCATCGGCAGCAGATTGGCGGGTATATAGAAGACGATGGCTGTCAATACCAGGGTCCAGGTACGGGTGATGCTGTTGGGTTTACGCTGGTGCAGCTCACCACCACAACGGGGACACAAGGCCACCTGCCCGACGGTGAGTTCTGGCATCCGGCTGAGCAGGTGGCAATCCGAGCAGGCCACCAGGCCAAGCCGCCGGGCCGACATCTGTCGCATATTGTCATCGCTCATTACGGCGCTCCAACAGCTCCCACACCAGATGCCTGTCGATGGCGGAGACGGCAAAGGCCAGCACGAAAACCAGCATGCCAAAGGCAACCACGGCAATGCCCGGGATAATAGTCGCCATCTTGCCCAGCTTGACCATCGCCACCAGGATGCCCAGCATATAAATTTCCATCATACTCCAGGGGCCACAGTAACGAAAAATCCGGAAGACAGCCATGCCGTGGGGTGGTCTTCTCGCCAGTTTCAAGGGGACGAAAATATAGAGCAGGACAGCCATCTGCAGTAAGGGGATGACGACGCATGTCAGTAAAACGAGAGAGGACAAGACGATCTGTCCCTGGACAAACAGCTGCTTGACACCAGACAACAGGGCGGTTTCGCGGAGTATCGCGCCGCTGCGCATCCCCAGAAAAGGAAAGGAGATGGCCACCATATACAGTACCGCGGCGGCAATGGTCCAGGCCAGGGTGCGATTGATGCTGTCTTTTTTGGTCTGGACCAGTACGCAGCCACACCTGATGCAGGCAACCGTCGCCTCAACGGGAAGCTCAGCAGGTATGGTCTGGACGAGGTCACAGTCGTGACAGGCGATCTGATGCATTGCGCAGTATCCAAACAGGTATTGCGATGGCCAGCCGCCCGTATCGACGACAGCTCGCCAGTGATAGATAAAATAGCCGTTTTGGGATAGCCACTCTTTCATGCCAGAGGAAGACCGCGATGCCCCACCACAGTCCGGGTCATTCGAAAAGCCCCGCGGCAGACCCCAAAAACGTGGTCCACCTATGGTAACGTATCTGCGAACGCGAGGCAATTTCTTTTGTTTTTCCCTCGACATTGCCTCTTTCGCTCCCGAAGCGCCGGGGAACGGTCACCGCCAGCGGCTGGTCAGTGTCCAGTCAGAAATGATTTTTTTGTCTGAATCGAGCGCGGCAACAGAGCGTTCCGCACTGACGAGTTGCATATAAACCAGCATGGCTGGACCAGATAGCCTCGGCCACAACAAACCATGAAAATCCTCGGTGCGGCAACAGAGCTTTTCGTACTGGCGATTTTCGGATAAACCAGCATGGCTGGACCAGATAGCCTCAGCCACAACAAACCATGAAAATCGTCGCCCCGGTAAAGGACTTTTTCGTACTGACGATTTTCGGATAAACCAGCATGGCTGGACCAGATAGCCTCAGCCACAATAAACCATGAAAATCCCGAGGAAGTGCCAGCGACTCCTTGTCGGCGATTTTCGGATAAAAGGCATATAAGCGATATTCCGAGGATAAAACTTCGAGAGCAACAAAGAGTTAGGGAAAAGACCGTTTATGGACAGGCACTGACCGCGAGTGTTCCTGTTTGATCTCCCTTGACTTTCCAGATATATTGAAATGGAATACGTGTGGAATGGAACGATTTCAGCCTCTTGGCCCTGTCGCTGATCGCATTGACCAATCGTCTCTGACACAACGCAACCACCACAGGCCATATGGATAAACACCCCTTTTGCCAGCTTTGGCGTGATGGCAAGGGCGACGGCTTGAGGGAGAAAATCGCGACAGGCTGGGGAAGATTCTGCAACGGGTACAGTTCGGGGCTTACCAACCTCAACCTTTATTCAAAACCTGATGAACATTTACCACATTGACTACCATGGCGGATAACGACCACAAACTGCGAGAGAGGCGATACGATGCCACCGCGCTTTTTCCCAACGTGCTGCAGGGAATGGGCCAGACCAGCACAACGCCCAAAGACCTGGTTCGCCCTCCTCTGCCACCAGACACCAGCTGGCTTACGCAGAGGGAGCGCATGCAAAAAAAAGAGCAAAACGATGTTCCGACCGCGTTGGTGCTGATCACCGACCCGGCAATTCGATCCACGGTTGAAAAGACCCTTGGCCAAAACGACTACAGGATAGAATCCGCGGAAACGGTAGCGGAGGCCCTCGCCAGATTGACGGCAGAGACCTATGAGGTGGTCGCCCTCCATTCGAGCTTTGAAAACTGCCGGGAGGTGACCGAGATGGCCGTTCATCGCCTGATCATCCGACTGCCGATGGCCAAACGACGTACGTTGTTCTATATCCTCCTCGACCATCGAGTGCAGACGCTGTACAATCTGGAAACGCTGGTTTTCAGTGCAAACCTCGTCATCAACGACAACGAGATCAAATATCTTCCCGTGATCTTCAAAAAGGGCTTCCAAGACTATCTCGAGGTCTTTGGGCCGCTGCTGCAGCTTATCAAGGGACGGCAATAATCCCCACCCGCCGCCCTGGTCGTTTGCCCTGGTGCCGTCAGGTCTTGAGCTGATGCAATGGGTTGAGTTGCGACTTGACGATTCGGTACAAATCCCGCTTTTCCGCCGTCCAGCTTTCCATAAACTCATAGCTGGCAATCTCCACCCCTTCCCTGGCCAGATCGACATCTCGTATCTGCACCCCTTTGCTGGCCCTGTCGTCAAAAAAAACCCGCACCAGTGGTTGCAGGTTGTTTTCCGTGGAGGCGACCACCATGCCGAGCAGGTCATTGCTGAGACGAACACAGGTTCCAACAGGATAGACCCCTATCATGTTAATGAACTTGTAAACGAGCTTCTGGTCGAAATCATCGGAACTCGATTCATAGAGCATGCGGAGCGCCGCCACCTGGCTCATGCCCGGTTTGTAACACCGGGTTGAAGTCAGGGCATCGTACACATCACAGATCGAGGCGATCTTTGGAGCCAGATTTATCGCCTCACCTTTCAGCTGGTGCGGATATCCTTTGCCATTGTTCCGTTCATGATGATGCAGGGCGATATCGAAGGCCTCGAACGGCAGGTCCTTGGTCGCTGTCATCGCTTCCGCGGAGTACTCGGTGTGGCGGCGGATGATTTCCAGTTCCTGGGGGGTCAGCTTTCCTGGCTTATTCAGAATATCGATCGGCACCCGCGTCTTGCCTATGTCGTGTAACAGTGCGCCAATCGCCATGTTGATCGTCGTCTCATACGGCATGCCACAGTAATTGCAAAAGGCCAGGACCAGCGCCCCCACACTGATCGAATGCACCAGGGTGTATTCATCCTTTTTGCGGATCCGCACCAACAGCAGCAGAGCGTCCCTGTTGCGGGAGACCGACCGTTCCATCTTTTCGATCAGGCCATAGGTCTGATCGATGGCGATCGCTTTATTCTCGGCCACCGCGCTCATCGCCTGATTGATAATTTTTCCGGCATCGTTTTTGATGGATCTGGCCATATCCACCTCTTCCCAGAGTGGCACCTCCGCCGGTTTTGGCTGACTGTTTATGGCCTGCTGGCGAAGAATCCTGTCCGTTTTTCGCCTGCGCTCTATAACCCCTTCACCGCGTTGGATATCGAGTCCTTTCTCGGTGTCGATAAAGACCTCCTGGATCTCCCAGGCTCGGATGATCTCGATCGCCAGTTCCGATTGAATGACACATTTATTGATGAACACCCGTCCCTTGATCTTGCCCGAGCAGTTGAGATCATCAATAAATACACCGACTCTCAGCTGATCGGTCCTTACTTTCTTTATCATATGCTACTCTCGTAAAAACCCTCGACGTATAATTGGAATGGCTCAGTACAGACGTTCGATATACAAGGCGCAGTGGCTGGTCCCGCTGCAACGCAGGAGATCGGATTTTTTACGACGCCATCATCAGATAAGCTCGTTGTACAGATGGCTGTTACAGGTCAACTGCACGGCTGAACCAGGTTGGCGAGCAAAGTGAGACGCCGGCTAAGCGAGCAGAGCGAGAGGCCGGGTCGACTCAACCAGACCGGCTCATCTGTATTTGAAAACGTTGGCCAGGAATTCTAGGCGATGTTGAAGAAAATCATATCACATGGAATCTGCATCTCCATAGAATATCTGCTCTCTTTCACCAAGAAAATCTCTTGAAACGCCCTCGCCGCCTGGCTCTACCTTAGCCCGGCAGAGGGACAACGGCCGATACAGATCGCGGCATGGCTCATCAGCTGCGTCAAGCCGTTCAGGGGGAGCACAACGACCTCAGGCTGAAACCCGTCTCTTCTGCCAGGGAAGAGGCGTTTCGTTCACGGCTACGGGGAAAGATGTTCCGGGAAAACAACAAGAAGAAAAGATGATAGCGTATGTCGGAGAACCCCGCATGGCTGGATCAGGTAAGCGAGGACAGCGAGACTCCGTAGTGTCATGTCACCTCTCAGGTGGTGCACTATCGCGACAGATGAGGCATGACAGGATATTTATCCGAAAATCGCCGACAAGGAGTCGTTGGCACTTCCTCGGGATTTTCATGGTTTGTTGTGGCTGCGGTACCTGGTCCAGCCATGCTGGTTTATATGAAACTCTTCAGCATGGAAAGCACTGTCACCGCGCCGAGGAGTTTCATGCTTCGTTGTGGCTGAGGCTACCTGGTCCAGCCATGCTGGTTAGAGCCAGTTGACCCGGGCACGGTTGCGGGGAGGGATGCGGAAATGCCGCTGCCGTGGCACTCCCAGTATCAGGGCGCCACCAATAGTCTGCCCATCCGGAATACCGAGAACCGCCCTCAACTCGACCACCTCCCGCCCGGCCCGGGTCACCAGCCCGCCCCAGCAGGCCCCGAGCCCCAGCGAAGCCGCCAGCAGTTCCATATAGCTGAGCGCGATCGCACAGTCTGTATCGGTCCAGCCATAGTCGTCCGGGCAAGAGGGAACAACCAGGGCCGTCCCACCCCGCAACACCACATCCCGGCCACTTGCCGCCGCTTGAGCATAATGGCTGCGCTCGGGATCACTGGCGAGCCAGGCGGCCGCGAGCTGTTCAATTTTGGCCAGACGGTCCGGATCGGTAATGATATTCCAGCTGAGATTCTGGGAGTTCGAAGCGGTCGGCGCCCGCCGCCCTATCTCTAAAAGTCGTTCGAGCTGCTGGCGGGGAACCGGCTGTTTTTTAAACATTCGCACCGATCTTCTCGACAGGAGCAGGGCCTCCAGCGCATCGGCATCAGCCTTGTTTTTCGGCACAGGCAGGAACTCTCTCAGGGCCAACCGGCTGTGACTGAAGGCTCCCGTGGGGCATACCGCCACACAGTGCCCGCAGAGGATACAGGTCTCACTGTCCTCCTCCAGCATAAACGGCAGCCCTCCCTCGTCCTTGCGCAGAATGGTCACCGGGCAGGACTGAACACATAAGCCATCATGATTACACGTAACTGGATCAATTGTAATAAATGACATCTATCGCCTCCTTTCACTTCGTACACGAAAAGAGGTTGCAAAAGAACTGGCCGGACCTTCTCGGCCACCCGTCACCTCGCGACGCTGCCCCGGGGGCAGCGTCGCGAACTCCACCCGCCCACCTCCAGGCACCAGCCGGGCGCGGGCTCGGCGGTTCAGCCCATGACGAGCACTTCTGCAACCTTCTTCATTCACCTCTGCTGTCGTAATATCGACATCTTTACTTTTCCGTTTCGCCCTCTTCATCAACTCGACGAGCGGACACACCAACCCGGTCAGGCAACGTGACATTCCTGGCCACCATGATCACCTCGTCGGCGGAATACAGGTTGGCAATCGTCGCCTCCACCCTGGCGCCGAGAACCTTTTGGTAGAGTTCCTGGGCAAAGTTGTCGTTGCGGGTCGTCACCAGGATGTGCCGGACGACCGAACCCTGGCGGGCCAACTCGCTGTTGACCAGGGGCAGAGATCGCTCAATCAGCAGTCGGCCGATTCCCTGGCCCTGCACGACAGGTCGTACCGCAATCTGTTCGAGTTCGATCACCGCCTCGGGGCGGAAACCGCTCTTTTGCCCCCAGACGATATAGCCGACGATTTCCCCCTGGCGCAGCGCGACGAAATTGAGGAAACGGGGCCCACCGTTGAGACAGCATTGCAGCCACTCGCGGGAATGACGTTGCCTGGGAAAGGCCAGACGATGGACCGCGGCAGCACCAGCCAGGTCCTCCCCGGTCATCGGACAGATCTTCACCTTCACAAGCACCTCAGAGAAAACATCAAACGATACCTGGCCAGAACAGCGGTTGATCCTGCCTTACGGGGTGCAGCTGACGACGTTGATATCGACCTGCAGATCGTCAGCGACCTGACCCAGCTCATCTTCGAGATCCTGCAGGGAAAGCGACTCGGGCACCTGGACCTGGATATCCATCTGGTACATGGGCGCACCGCTCTGCGGTGAAGGTTTGTTTGTCGAGTTGAGGTGCAGGATATTCAACTGTCGCTCCGCCAGAAATCTGCTGGTCTTGTACACGATTCCCGACTGATCCAACCCCTCGATATGCAAAATGCATTTCCTGCCATTGCCACGCCCCTGTTCACGTTCGGGCAACTGGCGAATGAATGCGGAGATGCCCTTTTCCACCTCCAGGCGGCGGCAGTCGCGGAGCAACAGATCCTGCACGCCCTCGTTCTGGCTGGAAAAGAGTAAACTCAAGGTGAACTCGTCCACCAGCAGGTTCATGCTGGTATCTTCCAGGTTACAGTCATGCTCGTAGAGCAGACGGGTCACATCGGCCACAATACCCGGACGATCTTTGCCAAATGCCGTCATCACGAATCGAACACTCATAGTCATCCCCTTTTCTGCATACGGATAGTAGCGATAGAGCACAGTGTCTAGGATAAATCATCCAGGGACTCTACTCCGATCGTCTCATTTTCGCCAGCCGTAACCGCATGCCAGAGGCCGGCACCCCAAAACCGGGCTGGACTCGGATTTCTCTTTCATCCATCAGGGCGAGGTAGTTCTTGCCAACTGCGCATTTTTCCCGTAATGAAAATATCGAATCAGTTGATATCCCCGAAAATTCTTTTTTCCCACTCTTTTACCAAAAGGATCCTCCGGCCGATGCCGCAACAGAACGCGACCTCCGCAGACAACAACCAGCTCACCCTGGGGTCCGCCCTGCTCACCATCCTTCTCTGCTTGCTGTTTGGCGCCAATCCGGTGGCCATGAAGATGAGCCTTACCGGCATCGGCGTCTTCACCAGCACAGCACTGCGTTTCGCCATCTCCACCGTCGCCCTCGCCTGCTGGGCGGCATGGAGTGGCAGACGGCTCGCCATTTCGGCAAAGCAGTTGGGCCAGATGTGCGTCCTGGCCCTGATCTTTTTCTTTCAGCTGTCGTTTTTCACCTTCGGCCTCGATCTGAGCACCGCCTCGCATGGGGCTCTGATCAGTAATTTCCTGCCCTTTCTGATCATGCTTCTTGCCCATTTCCTGCTGCCAGACGACAGGATCACCCCGCAGAAACTCATCGGTCTCGTTCTGGGCTTTATCGGCGTCGCCCTGCTGTTTCGGGACTCGCTCAGCCTGACCAGCTCCGCCTTCATCGGCGACCTGTTGCTGCTGGCGGCGGTAGGGGTTTGGAGCTGCAACGTCATCATGGTAAAACGGATCATCTCCGGTTACAGCTCGCTGCAGATCACCCTCTATCCCATGCTGCTGGCAGCACCGCTCTTTTTCTTCGCCGGGCTGATCTTCGATAAGCAGATGATCTTCGATCTCTCGCCGTATGTGATATCGGGGATGGTGTACCAGTCGATCGTCACCGCCGCGTTCGGGTTCGCGATGTGGAACTGGCTGATGCAGCGCTACGGGGCTACCGTACTGCACTCCTTTGTGTTCTTGATGCCCATTTCCGGAGTGCTGCTGGGGGTTCTCATGCTTGGCGACCCGCTCACCGCCGACCTGACGGTCTCCATCGTCCTGGTGGTTCTGGGTCTGATCGTCATCAACTGGCGGGGACCAAAACGGCTGGTTCCACCCCCCGCGCCCTGAAAACCATCACGGTCGCCGAGGTTGGCCCGACCGCAAGCCGGTGGGCAGAACGGCGACCCAATCTTCTGGTCATGACAACGCTCTCAGAACTCCTGCACAATCACATTTTTCTGCTCCTGGTCATCACCCTGCTGGGGATGCTGCTCGGCCGGCTGCGCCTGAAATCCTTTGCACTCGGCTCGTCGGCCATTATCTTCGTCGCCCTGGTCTTTGGTCATTATTCCCTGACCCTGCCCGACGATTTCCAGACCCTGGGGCTGGTGCTGTTCATCTACTCGATCGGCCTGCAGGCCGGGCCCGGCTTCTTTCATACCCTGCGTGACCGGGGAATAAAACTCGCCCTTGGCGCCCTGGCGATCATCGCCATCGGTTTTCTCACCACCCTGCTCGTTTCCCATCTCTACGGTTTTGACAGCGTGATCAGTGCCGGACTCTTCGCCGGGGCCTTAACCAGTACACCGGGGCTGGCGGTGGCGGTCGAATCGGCCGGAGCCGGGGCCTCGGCCGCCTATGGGCTCACCTATTTCTTCGGGGTCACCGGTGTGATCCTCTTTATCCAGCTGTTGCCGAAAGTGCTTGGTATCGACATCGGAGAAGAGGAAAAGATGATGGATGCCAGAGCCAACGCGGCGAGCGTGCCTCTGGCGGTGGCCCACATAGAACTGACCAATCCCAATATCTTCGGGAAGAAGGTGGCGGATCTCCATCTCAACGCCATCGCTCCGGTGGTCATTACCCGGCTGTTACGCAAAGGGGCCGGAGAGCCGGTTCTGGTTCGGGGGGAGACAGAGCTGGGCGAGAAGGATCACCTGCGTCTCGTCGGTCGACAGGCCGATCTCGACAAGGTCTGCATATTTCTCGGCAGACCCATCGACAGCGAGATCAGCTTTGACAAAGCACTCGAAAAACGGCAGATCATCGTCAGCAGGCGGGAAATGGTGGGGATGAGCCTCAAGCAGCTCAACTGCCGGGAGGTCTTCCATGTGCAGATCTCCCGACTCACCCGCAACGGCATCGACCTGCCAGCCACCCCGAATATCCGACTGCACATGGGCGATCTCCTGCACGTGGTGGGCGAGAGCCGCTCGCTCGTCAACGTCACCAAGATTTTTGGCAACAACACCAAGGAGCTCTACAGCATCAGCCTGCTGCCGATCTTCATCGGTTTGCTCTGCGGTTTTCTGCTGGGCAAGGTTCCACTATACATCCCCCTTGGCGGCGCGTTCACCCTCGGCACCACCGGCGGGGTGCTCATTGCCGGGATCATCCTCAGCAATCTCTACAAGACAGGACCGATCATCTGGGAGATCCCCAGTACCGCCAACACCTTTCTCCGCGAACTCGGCCTGATCCTGTTCATGGCCACCGTGGGCACCAAGACCGGGGCCACCATTGTTACCACCCTGAGCCAGCAGGGGCTCAACCTCTTTCTGGCGGGGCTGATCGTCACCCTCATCCCGCTGGTCGCCGCAGTCTTTATCTGCCGCTATCTGCTGGGGATGCCGTTCTTGCGAATGCTCGGGGTGATCACCGGGGCGATGACCAGCACCCCGGGTCTTGCCGCCGCAAGCGAGATGTCGGCCAGCCATTACGCCTCGTCGGCCTATGCCACGGTCTATCCGGTAGCGCTGATCGGCATGATCCTCTTTAGCAAACTGCTGGTGGCCATTCAGCTCTAACCAGCATAGCTGGACCAGAGAGCCTCAGCCACAACGCAACATGAAACTCCTTGGCGCGGTAACAGCGTTTTCCGTGCTGTGATGCGTTTCATATCAACCAGCATAGCTGGGCCAGAGAGCCTCAGCCACAACGCAACATGAAATTCCTCGACCCGGTGACAGAGCTTTCCGTGCTGTGATGCGTTTCATATCAACCAGCATAGCTGGACCAGAGAGCCTCAGACACAACGCAACATGAAACTTCTCGGCCCGGTGACAGGGCTTTCCGTGCTGTGATGCGTTTCATATCAACCAGCATAGCTGGATCAGAGCGCCTCAACCACAACGAACCATGAAACTCCTTGGCGCGGCAACAGCGTTTTCCGTACTGACGAGTTTCGGATAAACCAGCCGTGCTGGTCAGGCCAGCAGGCGCAGCACCTCGGCACATTTTTCCTTGGCCCGCTCGGCCAAGCCGGTCGCCTGGCCCAGAATCTCCTGCCGATAGCCATCGTCGTCGATGCCTTCGAGATTGATCAGCACATTCTGATACGCCCCCCAGATGCCGGTCTCCAGCGCCCGTGCCCCCACCTGGACATCGGAACGCGAGGCCGGGTTGCCGTACCGGGCGACAACCAGGAGGGGCTGCCAGGCCTCGTCGGCCAGCCTCATGGTCGTAAGCGGCACCTGGACGGCGGTCTTCAGCCCTTCCTGCATTTTCTCCCGACGGATGAGCCGCTCCCGCTCGCTCGCTCTGGGCATCCTCAAGGCCTCCATGTACCCGGCAAAGGCCGCGGTATCGGCGTCGATCATCGGGATCAGCCGCTGGCAGACCTCGTGAAGCACCGGAATGACCGCCTTCATCTGGTCCTGCACCGCATCGAACCGCCGCACCCCCCAGGTGAGTTTGGCCACCATCGCCCCAAGGCCGGCACCGATCGCGGCGATGACCGCCGAGGCGGAGCCGCCGCCCGGGGCCGAAGTGCGGGCGGCCACCTCATCGATAAAGCCCCGAACTGACATTGCGGCCAGTGGCGCCACCTTCTCTTCGGCGACGATATATTCGATGATCTTCCGCTCGGGGGCAAAGGGCGCGACCGCATTGAGACCAAGCCGCTCAACCGCCAGGCGGATCTTCTGGTCCTCCTGGTAGATGAACAGATTTTCTTTCTCGATATAGTAATCGGCAGCCATCAGCATCGCCGCAAGCGGTACCACCCCCACCAGCTCGGAGCCGGCCACGGCCACCTGCAGCGCCTCGGCCTCCCGCCTGACCTCTTCGAAAAGAACATGGATCGGGGTGGTCTGGTAATCGGTGAGGTTGGTCGTCACCTGAGCGAGGTTATATTCATCGACATACCAACCCATACCCTTGACCGCCGCCAGCCGCCCCGGCTGCCCGGGCCCCCGACCCGCCTCACGCAGGTTCAAGGCGATACGATGGGCCTGATTGGCGCTTGCCAGTATATTGACATTGTAGGCGATCAGAAAATTCCGGGCCCCGGTGGCGGTGATGCCCCACTCGGGCACGAAGCGGGCCGGGCCGTAGTCCGGCTTCCAGCGGGGGTCCGCCAACCGTTCGGCCAGCTTCTCGTACTCCCCCTCTCTCAGATCCGCGAGGGAACGGCGCCAGTCGTGCACCGCCGAGGCCTCGTAGAGATAGAGGGGGATGGCCAGTTCCTCCTCAGCCCGCTCGGCAAAACGTTTCGAGACCTCGACACACTCTTTTATGGTGACATTTCTGACCGGCACGAAGGGACAGACATCCATGGCCCCGAAGCGGGGATGCTCGCCGCGGTGGTGCCGCATGTCGATTCTCTCCCGAACCACCCTCGCTGCCGCCAGGGCGCCCTCGATCACCGCATCGGGATGACCGACGAAGGTGTACACCGTCCGGTTGGTGGAGCGGCCACTATCGACATCGATCACAGTGCAGCCGTCAACCTTGCGGATCGCCTCGGCTATCGCCTCGATCACCTCGGTATTGCACCCTTCGGAAACGTTGGGCACGCACTCGATAAGTTTCTCCATCTTCTTCCCCTTTCAGATAGGCGTTGTGTCTCTGCCCAGCGAGCCAGATATATCCTCTGGCGACGAGGGTCGCCCCCCCTTCACCTCAGTCGGAGTCGCTCAGGCCACCCGCACCCCTCTCTTATAGACCGCGACCACCGGCGAGACCCCGGCATGGTAGGCCAGGATGGCGGGAGACTCCCCGTCGAGAACGACACAATCAGCCTGTTTGCCGACGTCGAGACTGCCGACCGTATCGGCCATGCCGAGGGCGTAGGCAGCGTTCAAGGTGGCCCCGGTGAGGGCCTCGGCCGGGCTCAGAGCCATGTTGATAACCGCAAGGCCGATCACAAAGGGCATCGATTCGGTATAGCTCGAGCCGGGATTGCAATCGGTGGCCAGGGCCACCGCCAGGTCGTTTTCCACCATGAACCGGGCCCTGGCGTAGGGTTTGCGCAGGCTGTAGGCGGTGGCCGGCAGCAGGGTCGCCACCACCCCCGCCCGGGCCATGGCCCGGAGTGCGTCATCGTTGGCCGCCAGCAGGTGGTCGGCCGAGCAGGCCCCCAGCTCGGCGGCAAGGGCCGCCCCACCGAGATCGTGCACCTCGTCGGCGTGCAGCTTGACCTGCATGCCCGCCCCGGCCGCGGCGGTGAGCAGGCGCCGGGCCTGATCGATCGAGAAGACCCCCTTCTCGCAGAAAATATCGCAGTGGCGGGCAATGCCCTGATCGCAGACCGCCGGCAGCATCCGGGCAATGAGATGATCGATGAATCCATCTGGATTCCCGGCATAGCGGGGGGGAATGGCATGGGCGCCCAGAAAGGTGGCAACGATATCCTGAACGCCCTCATCGGCCAGCCGGCCGATCACCCGCAGCATCTTCAGCTCGTTTTCGCTGTCAAGCCCATAGCCACTCTTGATCTCCAGGGTGGTGGTGCCAAAACGCAGGGCCGAGTCGGCATGACGCCTGGTCACCGCATAGAGTTCGTCCTCGCTGGCGGCGACCACCGCCTTGACCGAGGAGAGAATGCCGCCGCCCCTGGCGAGGATGTCCAGATAGGGCGTGCCACTGAGCCGGTCGACAAACTCCAGTTCCCGCCGCCTGGCAAAGCACATATGGGTGTGGGGATCGACAAAGCCGGGAATGAGACAACGGCCAGCCAAATCGTGGACCTCGACCGTCGCCCCGCCCGGAATCTCGCGAGAAATCTCGTCTTCAGCGCCGATCGCCGCTATCAGCCCGTCATGGATCAGCAGGGCCCCGGCGGTAAAATGGCTGATATCCCCCTGGCGACGGCCCACCGCCGGCCTGCCGCCATCTTTCGGGGTGAAAATTTCTCCGTTACGAAACAGGGTATAGGCCATGGCGCACCTCGTTGCTGACTTTACTCACCTCTGCTCACTGCCTGGTGGGCAGGTAGTGGGGTTCTGTTCAACCGCTGGTGGACGAGGCAAAAAGCGTCTGCACCGCCGCATCGACCAACGACTGGTCCGCCAGGTAGGGCAGCGTGATCTGATCGCCGTTGTCGTTATCGCGGTTATAGGCCGCCGCGACCTCCATCGCGTTGGCGTTGCGGCTCCAGTTACGCCTGGCCACCCCGCCCATGACATCCCAGGTCATGGCCGACTCGAGTATCTCGTCTACCCGGGCGCTGCCGTCGAGCACCATGCCGAAACCGCCGTTGATCGCCTTGCCGATACCGGTGCCGCCGCCGTTATGCAGGGCGACCAACGACATGCCGCGGGCGGCGTTGCCGGCAAAGCAGTGGGTGGCCATATCGGCGCAGACGTTGCTGCCATCCTTGATATTGGCGGTCTCCCGAAACGGGGAATCGGTGCCGCCCGGGTCATGGTGATCGCGACCGAGAATGATCGGCCCCACCGCGCCACTTCGTACCATCTCATTGAATTTCAAGGCTATCTTCTTCCGCCCTTCGGCATCGGCATAGAGGATACGGGCCTGGCTGCCCACCACCAGCCGGTTCTTGTCGGCATCGCGTATCCAGATATAGTTATCGCGATCCTCAGCCCGCCTGCGGGGATCGATGCAGGACATCGCCGCCGCATCGGTTGTGGCCAGATCGGCAGGATCGCCGCTGAGGCAGACCCAGCGAAAGGGGCCATAGCCGTAATCGAAGATGGGGCCCATAATATCCTCGAAATAGGAGGGAAAGAGAAAACCGTCCTTGTCGTCGACCCCATTTCTGGCGATGTCCCTGACCCCGGCATCGAAGACCGCCTTTAAAAAGGCGTTGCCGTAATCGAAAAAATAGGCTCCCCGCGCCGCCAGCGCCCTCACCGCCTGGATGTGCCGGTGCAGACTGGCGTCGACCAGTTGCTTGAAGCCACGCCTGTCGCAGGCCAGCAGCCGGGTCCGCTCGTTAAAGCCCAGGCCGACCGGGCAATAGCCGCCATCGTAGACCACATGACAGGAGGTCTGGTCGGAGAGCAGATCGACCTTGTGGTCCGTCGCGACCAGGTATTCGAGCAGATCGACCACATTGCCATGATAGGCGATGGAGAGTGGCCGGTTATCGGCAAGCGCGGCATCGGCCAGTTGGAGAACCACGGCCAGATCGCTTGCCACCTCGTCGACCCAGCCCTGCTGGTGGCGGGTGGCGATACGGGAGTCGTCCACCTCGGCGATAATCGAGACCGCCCCGGCGATTTTCGCCGCCTTGGGCTGGGCCCCGCTCATCCCCCCCAGGCCGGACGAGACGAACAGCAGCCCGCGCAGATCCCCGTCAGCGGCCACCCCGCACATCTTCCTGCCTCCGTTGAGCAGGGTGTTGTAGGTGCCATGGACGATACCCTGGGGACCGATGTACATCCAGCCGCCGGCCGTCATCTGTCCGTAGGAAGAGGCCCCCATCTGGGCGGCGATCTCCCAGTCGTCGGGGTTGTCGTACTGCCCGACCAGCAGACCGTTGGTAATGATGACCCGCGGCTGGTCCGGCGAGGAGCGGAACAGTCCCAGAGGATGACCCGACTGCATCACCAGGGTCTGGCACTCCGTCATCTGCTGCAGGTATTTCTGGATTAGCAGATACTGCATCCAGTTCTGGCAGACCGCCCCGGTCTCGCCGTAGGTCACCAGTTCGTAAGGGTAGAGGGCCACCTCGAAATCGAGGTTGTTATCCATCATCAGCTGAAAGGCCCTGCCGGCCAGACAGCGGCCAGGATAGTCATCGACAGGCCGGGCGAAGATCCGCCCTGCGGGACGAAAACGATAACCGTAGATCCGGCCTCTGGTCCGCAGTTCATCGAGAAATTCCGGAATGAGCGTGCCATGGTGCTCTGCCGGAATATAACGCAGGGCGTTTGCCAGAGCCACCCGGGTCTGGTCCGGGCTCAGGCGAAATCCCCGATCGGGGGCCCGGCGTATGCCCGTAACGAAATCCTTTTTCGGCGGCAGCCCGCCATCGAGCCGAATACTCATGGCCTCCGCCACCTCTGCATTGGTCAGCATCGCACCCCTCCTGTCGTTTGCTCGTATCCCGCTTTCGAGAGCCGGCCGGCAACGGCCGGCAAGCCCAAATCGGTACCGCTGAGAACCATGATACCACCGCCCTCTTGTATATACAACATCAAACACATTTGTCTTCGCGTAGAAGATACCTCCCAGTATATCGGTAAAAAATCGGAAAATCTCCTTGCTTCCTGGTCAAGACGGTCTATAGTAGCCGATATTGGCATATACAACCACGCCCATTCCGGTGCTTGACCAAACCACCTGGAGATCAGAGAAGACAACCATGTATACGCTCAAACCAGGCTTGCTCACCCTTGCCCAGCTCAGAAAGGTCGCCGAAGAAGAGATCCATATCAGCCTCTCTGACGACTGTCGACAGGCCATCGACGACTCGGTCGCCACTGTCAGGCGACTGATCGATAACGACCGGGTCATCTACGGCATCAACACCGGTTTCGGTCTTCTGGCCCACACCCTGATTCCCCATGACGAGTTGGAGCATCTCCAGCGCGCCATCGTCCTCTCCCATGCGGCCGGGGTCGGCGCCTTCATGGACGAGGCAACCGTACGGCTCCTGATGATACTGAAAATCAACAGTCTGGCCCGGGGCTATTCCGGCATCCGCTACCAGGTGATCGAGGCGCTGGTCAAGCTGGTCAATGCCAGGGTCTACCCCTGTATTCCGGTGAAAGGTTCAGTGGGCGCCTCCGGCGATTTGGCGCCGCTGGCCCATATGAGCACGGTGCTGCTGGGCGAAGGCGAGGCCCTGCACCTCGGCCGGCGGATACGCGGCAGGGAAGGTCTGGCCATCGCCGGCCTGGAACCGATCACCCTCGGGCCCAAGGAGGGACTGGCCCTCTTGAACGGCACCCAGGCCTCCACCGCTCTGGCCCTGCGCGGGCTGTTCCGGGCCGAGAACCTGTTCGCGACGGCGATGGTCAGCGGCAGCCTCAGCGTCGAGGCGGCGCTTGGCAGCCGCCGCCCGTTTGAGCCCCTCGTTCATCAGGTGCGCGGTCACCAGACCCAGATCGATGTGGCCAGAGCCTACCGGCGTCTTCTGGCTCACAGCGAAATCGAACTTTCCCACCAGGACTGCGAAGCGGTCCAGGACCCCTATTCGCTCAGATGCCAGCCCCAGGTCATGGGAGCCTGCCTGGCCCAGATACGCCAGGCGGCCGAGACCCTTCTTATCGAAGGCAACGGCGTCACCGACAACCCCCTGGTCTTCGCCGAGATCGGCGACATCATCTCCGGTGGCAACTTTCACGCCGAACCGGTGGCGATGGCCGCCGACAACCTGGCCCTGGCCATTGCCGAAATCGGCTCGCTCGCCGAACGGCGGATAGCGCTTTTGATCGACAGTCACATGAGCAAGCTGCCACCCTTTCTGGTCGAAAAGGGCGGGCTCAACTCCGGATTCATGATCGCTCAGGTCACCTCCGCCGCCCTGGCCAGTGAAAACAAGGCCCTGGCCCACCCCGCCTCAGTCGACAGCCTGCCCACCTCCGCCAACCAGGAGGACCATGTATCGATGGCCACCTTTGCCTCCAGAAGGTTGACAGATATGGCCGAAAATACGGGTAATATTCTGGCAATCGAACTGCTGGCCGCCTGTCAAGGCATCGATTTCCGCGCCCCGCTGAGAAGTTCGGATCTGCTCGAATCGGCCAGGGCCATGGTCCGGGCCCGGGTGCCTTTTTATGATCAGGACCGCTATTTCGCCCCGGACATCGAGGAAATTTTCACGCTGATCCAGCGGGGTGAATTCAACGGCCTTATCGAGCCTTCGCTCTTGCCAAGCTTTCTGCCCCTGGCGAATTTTACCTGACCTACCGGCAGGGGCAGGTAAGCGAACGAAGTGAGACTCCGGCAAGCGAACAGCAGCGACGCACCCCAAAACGCCTTGCCGCCAATGGCGCTTTCCGGACAGGCGCGTTGCAGATAAAGAACCTTGATGTTCTCGTAAAAACCTAAAACCTGCACGTAAGATGGCTAAGTACAAAAGCCTGATATACAAGGCGCAGTGGTGTCGGCTAAGCACAGGCGTACATGTGGTACGTCGAGCATTGGCCGATCCCGCTGCAACGCAGGAGATCGGGCTTTTTACGACGCCATCAACCTTGATGGGCTCGTAAAAACCTCAAGCGTGCATACAGGATGGCTAAGTACAAAAGGTCGATATACAAGGCGCAGTGGTGTCGGTCAAGCACAGGCGTACATGTGGTACGCCGAGCATTGACCGATCCCTCTGCAACGCAGGAGATCGGGCTTTTTACGACGCCATCAACCTTATGAAAGATCTCATCATGACCAAGGATGGACAGCCTCGCTACCAGCAGGTGAAGGGGTATATTCTCGAGCGGATCGATGCCGGTGACTGGCGGCCGGGAATGCGTATCGCCTCCGAAGCCGAGCTGGTCGCCACAACCGGGGTGTCGCGGATGACGGTCAACAGGGCCTTAAAAGAGCTGGCCGCTGAAGGACGGGTGATTCGTGCCCAGGGCAGAGGCACCTTCGTCGCCGAGAACAAGGTGCAGGCGGAACTGCTGGAGATCCGTTCGATCGCCAGAGAAATTCGGGAATGGGGCGGTGTCTATTCCTGCGCGGTCCACCTGCTGCAGGAGGAGAAGGCGAGACCCGAGCTGGCAAAACAGATGGAGCTCGCTCCCTACAGCACCGTCTTTCACTCGGTGATCGTCCACAAGGACGACGGGGTGCCGATCCAGCTCTCCAGCCGGTTCATCAACCCGGACTTCGCCCCTCACTATCTTATGCAGGATTTTACGCGCATCAGCCCCAATGAATATCTCCTCGATCTGGCGCCGATATCCTCTGTCAGGCACGTGGTCGAGGCGCTGATCCCCGAGCCCTGGATCCGTGATCTGCTCGAGATCAACGGCGCCGAGCCCTGCCTCGCCCTCCATCGTACGACCTGGGTGGAGGCGATGGTCGCCACCCGCTCCACCTTCTACTCTCCCGGCTCCCGTTACACCCTCGGCAGCCGCTATACTCCGGCGACGTCGGCCCGACATGGCGGCGACATCCGGTGATCCGTAGCGCGGTTTCAGCACATTTCAGCTTGAAGCAACCTCGATTCAGGATTATGAAAGAGAGCTGAATGAGTCCAAATGATACGGTGTAGTGCAAAACAACAGCGACGCCACTGGACCAAAGCGTCAGGCAGATGGAAGAGCGACAAAGGGGAGAACCTTCCTCGGGGAGTCACTATGAAAAAAAAGCGTATTGCTATCCTAACGATATCGGCGATATTCCTGCTGGCGGGGGCATCAGCGAGCCTTGCCAGAGGGTACGGTAGAGGCTATGACCACTACGGTCATGGGCGTTATCACCCCAGCACCCATCACCATGGCGGCCATGACGGACTGGGTATCGTTCTTGGGGTGGCCGGCGGAATTCTGG
Organism: Desulfopila sp.; assembly: GCA_047973425.1. Lineage (GTDB taxonomy): Bacteria > Desulfobacterota > Desulfobulbia > Desulfobulbales > Desulfocapsaceae > Desulfopila. The sequence continues at coordinate 27,866 of JBKEBZ010000113.1, read as the reverse complement.
TCGGTTCGGCCATTTACGGCGCCCTGCAGCCGCCGCCGCCACCGGCCATCGTCTATACCTCCCCTCCGCCGCCACCGGTCATCATCACCCAGGCGCCGAGAGTCTGTTACCAGGACCAGGTTCTGACAGGTCAGTATCAAATGGATCGTGGACGGCAGATATGGGTGCCATATCAACCTCCGGTTAGCCAAAGGATTCAGGTTCCCTGCAACTAACCAGCATGGCTGGACCAGAGAGCCTCGGCCACGACAAAACATGAAACTCCTCGGCGCGGTAACAGAGCGTTCCGTGCTGACGGGTTGCAGATGAACCAGCATGGCTGGACCAGAGAGCCTCAGCCACGACAAAACATGAAACTCCTCGGCGCGGTAACAGAACTTTCCCACACTGATGAGTTTCATATAAACCAGCATGGCTGGACCAGATAACCTCGGCCACGACGAAACATGAAACTCCTCGGCACGGTAACAGAGCGTTCCGTGCTGACGGGTTGCAGATGAACCAGCATGGCTGGACCAGATAACCTCGGCCACGACGAAACATGAAACTCCTCGGCACGGTGACAGAGTTTTCCGTGCTGACGGGTTGCAGATAAACCAGCATGGCTGGACCAGAGAGCCTCGGCCACGACGAAACATGAAACTCCTCGGCACGGTGACAAAGCGTTCCGTGCTGACGGGTTGCAGATAAACCAGCATGGCTGGACCAGAGAGCCTCGGCCACGACGAACCATGAAACTCCTCGGCACGGTGACAGAGCGTTCCGTGCTGACGGGTTTCGGACAAACGCCCTGCTCACTCCTGCAGCATAAAACCCGCGTTAGAAAACAACCGGCCTTTTCGGCCTATCACCACTGTTTCGGCATAGCGGAGGCGTAATTCCACAGGCCTGCCGTCGGGATGGGGTGGCAGTTCCTTTTCCAGCGTCGCCACCTGCTCGGCGGTGGGAGGTACTGGAGCCACCATTCCCCCCAGCACGATGCAGACACCATTGTCGCCATCGATGAAGCGGATGGGCAGAAGATAGCTTGAATCCGAATTGATCTTGGTCCGCAGCACCGATTCGGTTTTGGTCTCGAAGACCTTCCTGGCAAGGATCTCCTGAACCTTCTGGGTAAGGATCACGGCCAGGACACAGAGAATGGCGATGCTGATAAGGTTGGACCTGAAGAAACCAAAGAAAGAGAGTCCCTTGGCCTGACTGATTTTGCGGAATCCTGCCAACCAGAAAACGACAGAAGAGGAAAACTGGATGGCGACGATATTGGTGAAGGTGAGCAGCAAAGCCCCGCTGCCCAAGGCAAACTCCCCTCGGGCAAAGAGGATATTCGCGGCACACAGGGGTGGAACCAGAGCGGTGGCAATGGCAACACCGACCACGGCCACGCTCAGCTTGGGAGAAACCATGGCGTACGCGCCGGCGGCACCGCCGGCCAGAGCAATGACCAGGTCGGCCAGATTCGGCGAGGTTCTGCCAATAATTTCTCGTGAAACGGGGACATCGAGATGAATCACCCCGATGACATAGGCGGTGATGAAAACCACCGCGGCCCCTGCCAGCAGGGTCAGGGTGCCACGAAACAACAGCTGTAAATCGCTTTCCACAAGGGCCAGTGATATCCCGGCTATCGGCCCGAGCAACATGGCAATCAGCATCGCCCCGATAATGACCGCCGGGCTGTTTACCAAGAGCCCGTAGCTCGCTATGGTTGCCGCCAGAATATTCATGGCAAAATAGGGCAGACTCAGCTCCGCTCCCAGCCGAATCCCCTCGCGAACAGCCACTGTTTGCGCAACTGTCGTGACGTTATCCATGGCGTGCATCTCCAAAGAAAACGAAAACATGTTTTAAAATTGCAATACAATCAAATCATTATCAAAGATCCTCAGCCGACGACTCCACGGATTGATCTCCTGGAGCCTCAAATTTCTGTTTATGGCTTTTCCTGGTTCTTGCCAAGAGAAATCTTGTTTTATATGAAACTCGTCAGTGCGGAAAATTCCTTTACCGGGGCGACGATTTTCATGGTTCGTTGTGGCTGAGGCTATCTGGTCCAGCCATGCTGGTTTATATGAAACTCGTCAGTGCGGAAAGCTCTGTTACCGTACCGATGAGTTTCATATAAAATCGAGGCGCTCGATAAATTTTACCACAGGCATATACCTGATATTTCAATGATAAAATTTTGAGAGCAACGAAGAGTTTATATGAAACGCCTTAGCATGGAGAGATCTGTTACCGTGCCGGGGATTTTCATGCTTCGTTGTGGCTGAGGCTACCTGGTCCAGCCATGCTGGTTAGGCCAAAAAGGCCGTTTCTCGACGGACACTGGCTAGCGAAACAGCCCGGGAAGAAAGAGCGCGATCTGTGGGAAAATGAGCACAAGCGCAATACAGACAAGCACCGCGAGAGTGAATGGCAGGACCCCTTTAAAGATCGTCTCCAGCGGGACCTCTGGCACAATGCCCTTGATCACGTAGACATTCACCCCGACAGGCGGGGTAATGACGCCCATTTCGGCGACAAGTACGATAATGACGCCAAACCATATGGGGTCGAAAGCCAAAGCCGATACGATAGGAAAAAAGATCGGAATGGTCAAAGTGACCAGGGCCAGTGAGTCCATGAAGCATCCACCGATGAGATAGATCACAATCAGCATCGCCATCACCCCTGCCGGCGGCAAGGACAATCCCCCAATCCAGGTGACCAGCTCAAAGGAAAATCTGGTGGCCGTCATGAAGCGGCCAAACACCAGGGCTCCCGCCACGATGAAATAGAGCATCACAGAAATCTGCACGGTTTCGAGCAGCGCATTTTTCAGGCCTTCCAGGGTCAAACTCCGTCGGCACAGGCCGATGATGATTGCCCCGCCAGCACCGACGCCTCCCGCCTGGGTAGGGGTGAACCAGCCGACAAACAGCCCACCCATCACCAGACCAAAGAGCAGGAGCATGTCTATCAATCCAGAGAGCGAAGCGAACTTCTCTTTCCAGGAACACGATTCTCCAGGAGGACCGAGGTTGGGCTTTTGCCAGCAAAGTATATAAACGACCAGCGCATAGAGAGAGGTAAGAATAACGCCGGGAAGTATTCCGGCGAGAAAGAGTTCGCCAATGGATGCTTGAACCATCACCCCATAAATAATAAAGAGCGCACTGGGCGGAATGAGAATGCCCAGGGTACCGCCTGCGGCCACCGCTCCGGTTGCAAGAGAGTCGTTGTATTTGAATTTCTTCATTTCCGGGAGGGTGACCTTGGCCATCGCCGCGGCTGAAGCGTTCGACGAGCCTGACACCGCGGCAAATCCTGCAGAGGCAAATATCGTGGCCAGGGCCAGACCTCCTGGTTGTCGTCCGAAAAACTTATGGGTTGTATTGAAAAGCTGACCGCTTATATCTGCATAAAAGGCGATTGAACCCATCAGTATGAACATCGGGACCACACTGAGGTCGTATGAGGTAAATGTCGACCAGATATTGAAAACAGCCTGGGCAAAGGCGGCCTTCGAATTCAACACCCAGGCCAGGCCAATCAGGCCGCTGATCAACATGCTGAAGGCTATCGGCACCCGCAGAATCATCAGCAGAAGGAGAATGACAATCCCGACTATTCCTATCTCGTACCCAGTCATTTCGTAACCACCTCTGCCATAGACTTGATAATATTATTGACCAGGACAAACAACAGCAGAAAAAAACCGAAGGCTATCATAAAATTAAAGGGATAGAGTGGGATATCCATCGTCTCGGTCGCAAGATGCATCGTGTAATTATGGAAACCGAACTGCACCAGTCTCCAGGTCACTATCGCAAAGATACCAAGTGTTAAAATACCGGTGATCGTTTCGACAATGGCCTGGACCTTCCTGGAAAATCGTCGCATGACAAGATCGACCGCCACATGTCCCTTGACGACCATGGTATGTGCCAGCCCAAAGGCGATCACCACTGCCGAGGTCAAGGTCACGTATTCATAAGTTCCTAGAATGGGAATATCGAATAAACTCAAAATGACATTGGCGCAGACCAGCAACATCATCACCAATACGGCAGCGCAGGATATCCAATTACACCATCTACTGATTGCATTCACCCCGTTGTCAAAACTGGACAGTTGCATTTACAGATCTCCTTGGGTCAAGACACACTCAACGGTTACCTGGTGATCGCTTCTATCAGGTGATACTCTCGTTACTTGATCATTGATAATAGTCTTCACATATCTTCCTGACGGTATCGAGTATTTTTTTCCCGGGAATCCCTTTGCTCTCCATATCTTCAGCCCACTTATCGGCCAGAAAGAGTACCGGTTTGACAAACTCTTCAGCCTGTTCCGGGGTCAGCTCGATAAACTCGACGCCAACCTTCTTTGCATAATCCAACCCCTCCTGCTGGTGAGAATCCCAAATCTTCCCTGCGGTGGCGGCAAATTTTTCGTTTACCTCGTTGAAGGCCTTCTGGATGTCTTCAGGCAGAGAGTTCCAGGTATCGAGGTTCATCACAAAAAAATGCGTTTTATTGTAAAACCCAGGGAGCCCATGCTGGCCGGCCTGGAGCGTGACATATTTGATGACCTCCGCCTCCTTGTATCCCAAAAGGACCTCGGGTGGCCCGGAGATATCACCATCGATGGTTCCTTTCTGCAGCATGATATAGATCTCACCACGACTTCCCCCAACGGGGCTTGCGCCAAGAGCTTTGGCAATATCTGCGGTAACGGAGGTAGCGTACACCTGCATCCCCTTTAAATCCTGGGGCGTGCGCACCGGTTTTTTCGAATAGATACCGCCAGGACCGGTAGAATGCAGCCAGAGAAATTTGGTGTCTGTAAGCTGAAGCTCCTTGAGCTGATCGACCGCCCTGGTGGTAATGATCGCCGCGGATTGCGCATCGTTCATAGGTAAACCCGGCAGGTCGAACACCTCCCAGGCCGGGAATCTTCCAGGCGCCCAACCAGGCACCATGGCCGTTATGTCGACGATACCGTTGACAACGCCATCATAGGATTCCGGTCCGTTGAGCATGGTGCCACCGGCATACACGGTTATCTCGACCCTATCGTCAGTAGCCTCTTTTATCGCCTTGATCCAGGCGGGTATCTCTTCGGTATTGACGTAATGGTTGGCCGGAAAAAAATGAGAAAGCGTCAAGGTTATCTTCTCTTTCGATTCAGCCGCCTTCGCCGCTGCCGGCGTCAGACAGCAGAGCGCCAAAACACTCAATACGATGCCGACAGAACAGACTATATCTGGATATTTTCTCCCTCTCATTCTCTCCTCCCTGTAAGGTTGATGGACTCGTAAAAACCTCAAACCTGCACGTAAGATGGCTCAGTACAAAAGCCTGATATACAAGGCGCAGTGGTGTCGGCTAAGCACAGGCGTACATGTGGTACGCCCGGCAGTGGCCGATCCCGCTGCAACGCAGGAGATCGGGCTTTTTACGACGCCATCAAGGTTGAACTCTTGCGCTTTTTCTCCGTGCCAACTGCCTGTGCGGACATGGTAACCGTTCACCACGCCTTGATCCAAGGTGCGTACACCCCGAACTGTTGCCGGAGATGAATCGATTGGCGATGTGATGCGGCCAATCGCCAATCAGTAGCGGTGCTTGATCACGGCCCCCTCGTCGGCCGAGGAGGCCATCTGGCTGTACTGGTACAGATATCCCTGTCGCACCTTCGGCTGCGGCGGCTGCCACTGGGCGAGTCGCCTGCCGATCTCTTCGTCGGCGACATGCAGGTGCAGGGTGCCGGCAATGACATCGATGGAGATCTCGTCGCCGTCCTCGACGATGGCGAGCGGCCCCCCCTCGGCAGCCTCGGGAGAGATATGACCGACAAAACAGCCATTGTTGGTCCCGGAAAAACGGCCATCGGTGATCAGCGCGGTACTGGTGGACAGGCCCAGCCCGTTGAGATATTTCATCGCCCGATACATCTCCACCATACCAGGGCCCCCTTTTGGTCCCTCATAGCGGATCACCACCACGTCGCCGGCGACGATCTTCCCGTCGAGAATGGCCCGAACCGCGGTCTCGTCCGCATCGAACACCTTGGCCTTGCCAGTGAACTGACGGACGTCGGGATGGATTGCGGTCGGCTTGGAGATGCCGGTGCGCGGGGCGAGGTTGCCGCGCATCACCGCCAGGCCGCCGGTGGCGGCGAACGGGTTGGCGCAGCTGCGGATCACCTCTTCGTTGGCCGGGAAACGGTACCTGAACGCCTGGAGATTCTGCCGCAGGGTCCTGGCGGTCGCGGTCAGCTCATCCATATGCAGCAGATCCTGCATATTGTCTATAATCCGGGGAATGGCCCCGGCATGCCAGAAGGCCTCCATATCGTTGGTACCAGCCGGATACACCTTGGCCAGGGTCGGGGTTTTGGGACTGAGGCTCTCAAAAGCCGCCAGCACGTCGATATCGAGTTCCGCCTCATAGGCGAGCGCCGTCAAGTGCAGCACCGCATTGGTGGAACCACCGATGGCCAGACAGATCCTGATCGCGTTCTCGAGGGCCTGCCGGGTCACCACGTCACGGGTCCTGATCCCCTGCCGGACCAGATTGCAGATCGCCTCCCCGGTCTGCTCGGCCAGTCGCAGTCGATCGGCGTACACGGCGGGCACCCCCGCGGCATCGGGTAAGGTCATGCCCAGGGCCTCCGCCAGACAGCACATGGTATTGGCGGTGCCCATAAACGAGCACGAACCACAGGTCGGGCAGGCCAGGTCCTCGACGTCGCGATAGGTTGCAAGATCTATCTTGTCACTTTTCAACATGCCGAGGGCCTCGGAGACCGAGGTCGAATCGGCCTTTCTCCCGCCAAAGGAGATACCGCCGAGCATCGGCCCGCCGTTGAGCACGATTGCCGGCAGATTCACCCGCGCCGCCGCCATCAGCATGCCGGGCACGATCTTGTCGCAGGAGGCCAGCAGCACCAGCCCGTCCAGGGGATTGGACTGGGCCATGATCTCGATCGAGTTGCAGATGACCTCACGGCTTGGCAACACATAGTTGAAGTTTTCCTTGGCGACCGCATCGCAGAGCCCGATGGTGCCAAACTCGAAAACCGTTCCGCCGGCCCGGTGGATACCCTTTTTCACCTGCTCGCTGAGCTGGGTGAAGTTGAAATGGCCGGGAATCAGGGTCGAAAAGGAGTTGGCGATCCCGATGATCGGCCGTTTACTGGTCAGATCGTCATCGGAATAGCCCATGCCCTTCAAAACCACCCGAATATCTGCGCTCTCCAGGCCGCAGAGCGATTTCTCACTGATGAATCTGGTTTTTTCTGCCATCTTGCAACCTCACCATGCAACGGCTGTCGTTTGATCTCTTGCCACGAGACACCTGTGGTCCTTCTCTTCTCCAGCGTCTCTCCAGAAACGGAATATCTTCTTCCCAAGCGAGACGCGAGGAAAATTTTATCACGATTATATATTTGATATTACAAGGTAAAACTTCTGACACAGCCAAGAATAAGAAGAAAAGAGCCATTTCTGGATAAACACTCTCTACAGTGTCGCCCCAAGCATCCATGGGGCGAACTCCACATCGCCAAAACCAAGGAGCTCACTCTTGCTCTTGGTGCCGGAAGCGATATCGAGAAGAAGGTTGAAGACCCTGGTGCCGACCTCCTCCACCGTGGCCTTGCCATCGACGATCTCCCCACAGTTCACATCCATGTCCTCCTCCATCTCGTGATACATCCCGGAGTTGGTGGCCAGCTTGATCGTCGGTACCGGCTTGCTGCCAAAGACCGAACCGCGACCGGTGGTAAAGCAGATCATGTTGGCCCCACCGGCCACCATCCCGGTGACCGAGACCATATCGTAGCCGGGGGTATCCATAAAGACCTGCCCCCTGGCGGTGACCGGTTCGGCAAAATTGTAGACCCCGGTCAGCGTGGTCGAGCCGGACTTGGCCACCGCTCCCATCGACTTTTCGAGTATGGTGGTCAAGCCGCCGGCCTTGTTGCCCGGGGATGGATTGTTGTTGAGTTCGATCCCATGCCTCTTGGTGAAGGCCTCCCACCAGTGGAGGCGCTCGATCAATTTTTCGGCGACCTCCTTCGATGCGGCCCGCTGCATCAGAAGCTGCTCGGCCCCGTAAATTTCCGAGGTCTCGCTGAGGATCGATGTACCGCCGTGGCGAACCACCAGATCGGAGGCGTAACCGAGTGCCGGATTGGCGGTGATGCCCGAGAGCGCGTCCGAGCCGCCGCACTCGAGCCCGACGATGAGATTGGCCGCGGAAACCTGCTGCCGCCGGACCCTGTCGGCATCCACCAGCATCTCCTTGATGGCATCCACCCCGCGTTGCACGGTCTTGCGGGTCCCCCCGGAGCTCTGGACGTTCATCGCGTACAGGTTCAGATGCGGGCTTATCCGCATCATCGGCACCAGGTCGTCGATCTGATTGATCTCACAGCCATGACCGACCAGGACAACGCCGTAAAAGTTCGGATGGTTGGCCCAGCCGACCAGCGTTCGCCGCAGATAGTCGATACCGTCACCGTGATCGGCCAGCCCACAGCCCGAATGGTGGATGATGGGGACAACCCCGTCGACATTCGGGTAGTCGGCCAGCATCTCCTTGCCGCAGGCCTCGGCAATGAACTTACTGACCCCGGAGGAACAGTGCGAAGCGGCCATGACCCCGATGAAATTGCGGGTGCCCACCCTGCCGTCGGGTCGCACGATACCGGCAAACGTCGCCCTCTTTTCTTCGGCGACGAAATCGGTCGGCCGGCTGGCGGTACCGATGGAATAGCTGCGGTCGTAGTGGTGCATGCCCATGTTGTGGGTGTGGACATGCTCACCGGCCCTGATCTCGGCCGTGGCCACGCCGATGATCTCCCCGTACTTGATGATGGTTTCGCCCTTGCCGATCATCCTGGTGGCGACCTTGTGGAACTGAGGAATGTCGCCCAGACAGACGAAATGTTCCGATTCGATCACGGTAGCCGCCGGCAGGGCGGTTACCGCAACAACAACGTTATCGGCGGCGTTGAGACGCAGAACGGACCTGACAGGAGAACTCATAGCAACCTCCCGGCTGCGGGGGCTTTGGTCTCGGCCAACACCGGCAGAATGACCCCGCCGGAAGGCACCACATGCGCCGTGGCGACCGGACATTTCTCCCGGGCCATGGCCAGCGCCTGCTCGAGGCTTGCGGCATAGAGAAATCCCAGCTGTTCGACCGCCTGTTGCCCGATGTCCCGGGTAACCAGAATAATGGTGTAATCGTTCTGCCCGAGCAGGGCCTGGGCCATGGACATGTTGAACTCCGGGGCACCGTCTTCGAGGATCCGGCAATTGGCGGCAAAGAGATCGAGTACCGCCGGGCGCAGTTTCCCCGGATTGGCCCGGCGGAACCTTTCACACCCGGTCAGATAGGCCGGCGGCAGCGGGACATTGCAGTCGGCGACCAGGATAACGATGCCGCCCTCCCGGGTTATTTCCGAGGCCGGCGCCAGTGGTTTCATGATCTGGGTGCCCTCGGAGTAGGGAAAGGCGCTGATAAGCGTGACATCCGCCCTCTCGGCAAACTGCATCGACAGTATCCGGCGACTCGTCTCGACACCGGCGAGATGCGCCTCGGCTGGCGCTCCGCACACCACCTCATAGAGGAAGTCGTTGTGATCGAGCACCGAATTGACAATGAAATCGAGCCCGCCGGCCAGGGCGAGTTCCGTCACCTCCTGGTAGAACGGGTTGCCGCCCAGGCAACCAAGCCGCGAACCGCCACGAAAGGCGTAGGCGAGATGATGCTCGAGAATCGCCTCGAAATTGGCCACCGCCGGAAACAGGATCTTGCCGCCGCCCCCGAATCCGTTCATCGGATGGGGAAAAATAGAACCGATACCGATCACGAAATCGGCTTCATGGACCCGGCGATTGACCGCAACCACCGTGCCGCTCCGCAGTTTGCCGACCGCAACGAGGTCGGCGGCATGGCAGTCGTGATTGATAAATTCGTACTGTTCCACCAGATCCGCCCCGTAGACCGCCTCCATCTCCGCCCGCTCGAGTTGCCGATGGGTCCCCAGACCGATGACGATGACGACCTGCGATTTTGGCAGCCCTGCCGCTTCGCACTCGGCGAGAACAGCCCGCAACACCTGCTGTTTCGGTGAGTTACGCGACGGATCCTCGATGATGATCGCTATGGTCTGATCGGGTTTCACCACCTTGGCCAGCGGCTCGTGGCCTACCGGTGCCTGCAGCGACTTCCGGGCCATGCCGATCGGGTCGTGTGGCTGCTCCCGGTCCGTAAATGCAGCAAATGTGAGCAGATTCCAGTCATCGGGCAGACTGAAATATGTTTTACCGCTCCGACTTCGTAAAAACAACTCCGCCATAGTCGCCTCCGTATTGCACCACAACGTTGAGATACTTTTTCTTGGTTCTAATCGACTCACCCTCCGGCCAGCATCTGGCTGAGATAGACCCTGTCACCGTGGCAGAGCGAGCAACCCCTCTCTGCCAGGCTGCCGTTGACGAAGATCAACAGCCGGGTTTCGACCGGAAGAGAGAGAGACACCAGCAGGTCGGCCACGGTGGCCCCTTCGGCCAGATCACAGTCGGCCCCAGCGACGAACTGTCGATGCCCCGGGGCATAGTGGCCGATCACCTGGGATATCTTCAAAAACACCCTCATGGTTTTTACCTGCTGGCGAGCAGGGTTCTTTTCACGAGGGTCCTGGCGACCTGTACCATGTAGGCATTGCGACTCATCGGCCGGGTATCGGCGATGATGGCCTCTCCAGCCGCAGCCGCGCTCTCTTCATCGATGGTCTTGCCGATGATGGTCTCCTCCGCCTGTTTGGCCCGGTACGGCTTGACATAGACCGCATTGAGGCAGACCCGGGCATTCTTCACCCTGCCGCCCTCGCTGGTGACCATCGAGGCGCAGTTGACAATGGGAAAATCGATCGATTTGCGGATCGCAAACTTGATGAAATGACTCCTGGTTCCCGCGGGAAGAGCCGGCAGAACGATCTCGGTGACGATCTCATCGGGCTCGAGACAGGTGGTCTTGCGCACCCGGGTCTTGAAGAACTCCTCCACCGGGACCTCGCGCCGGGTGGTTTTGATCGTGGCATCAAAGGCGATCAGCGCCGGGGCCATGTCACTGGGATGTACCGCATAGCACCCCTTTTCGACCGTGCCGCCAAAGATCGAATGATAGCGGTTGTCACCCTCGATGGCGTAGCAACGCCCCCCACCCTTACGCAGACAGGGAAAACGGTTTTGCGGGTTACGGTAGTACCAGCAGCGGATGTCCTGGCAGATATTGCCGCCAAGGGTTCCCATTGCACGGATATGCGGCGAGGCACAGCGCAGGGCGGCCTCGGCCAGGGCCGCGTACCGTTCCCTGACGACCTCGCTGCTGGCGATATCGTCGAGCCTGGTCAAGGCGCCGATCCGCAGACCGCCGCTCTCGGCCTCGATGAAGTCCAGACCTTCGATTGACTTGAGATTGACGAGTGCCTCTGGATAGCGGGGCAGGATCTCGTCCTTCATCACTCCCAGCAGATCGGTACCGCCGGCTATGACCTGGGCTTTTTCGCCGTAGCTGCTCAAAAAACCGACCGCTTCATCCATGGTCTTCGGACTCAGATGTGCAAACTTTTTCATATATGTACTCCCTCTCAACCGAAAAACTACGCCTTGTTCAGGGCTTTTAAAATCTTGTCTGGGGTAATGGGCCCGTCATCGACCCACTTGCCAATCGCGTTGTAGACCGCGCCATGCATCACGAAGGTGATATCGTTGCCGACGTCCTCACCGATGCCGACGGTACCGTAGGCGCCAAGGCCCATGCCGCTTTCGACGATAACGGTATCGATCGGACCGACATCCCCGAACGACGCGAACTTATAATCGATGAGGTTGCCGTTGAGCAGCACGCCGGTGGCCGGATCCCAGATAAACTCTTCACTGCGGTTCCGGCCGATGCCCATGTAGGTACCGCCATACATCTGCCCTTCGACACACTCCGGGGTCAGGGCCTTGCCGACATCGTTGACGTTGACGACCTTCAAGACCTCGACTTCGCCGGTCTCGGTATCCACCGCCACCTCGCAGAAATGCGCCTGCCGGCACAGCCGCTGCCGTCCCTCTTCCTTACCGAGCCGACCCTGGCGATGGTACGCCCAGGCATAAATCGGATCATGGGTGGTGTTCTGGATCGCCCCGTAGGGGTGTTTGTTGATGAAGCTGCCATGGACGTCGCGAACCACCTCGCGTACCGTCTTGCAGTTGGCCGGATTGGCCTTTTCAAAGATCACGCTGTCTTTCACCTCGAGATCGAGCGGGGTGCAGCCCGGAAAGGCGGGAGGCGTCTCACGCTCGATCACATCCACCGTGGTGCAGGCCAGCTCGAGCAGTTGCTCCTTGGCCCGTTTGGCCAGCTTTTTCATCACGTAGGCGTTGGTGGTCAGGTTGCACGAACCGTCTGGGGTCATCAGCGGCAGATGGGTATCGTCCTGCTGGCGCAGGAAGACGTCCTCATACTTCATACCGAGCTCGTCCGCGATCACCGCGCAATAGGTCCCTTCGGCGTTGAGGCCGATATCGGAACGGAGGGTGATGACGTTGACCGTACCGTCCTGCTGAATCATCAGAGCCGCCGCGCCGCAGCCGCGGTTGTCATCCCACTCGTGATCCCAGATGAAGCCGAGCCCGTGCATCCGCCCGTCCGGCAGCTTCCTGCTGGCCGGCGGATGGTACTTCTCGTCCCAGCCGATGGCCTTCTTGCCTCTGGCGATGCATTCCTTGAGACTGTCTATCTCGGGAAAGCCGTGGGTTCTCTTGTACTCGTTGAGGAACTCGATATCCTGACCGTCGGCGCCGTCATTGATCACCGCCAGCTCGGTCGGGTCCATTTCCAGTTCTGCCGCGACATGGTTGAAGACGTGAATCAGGCTGAAGGCCGGCGGCAACTGCTCGCAGCGGATGGCCATGGTCGGCCCCTTGTTGACCCGAACGATGACACTCTCCGACTCCAGATTGGGGATCTTGGTGTTCTCGAGAAAGTGCAGCGCCGGCTCGTAGGAGAGATTTTCGAAATAGCTCTTCATCTTGACCGCGGTGATGGTCCCGTCATTCTTGAAACCGACCTTGAACTCGCTCTCCATCGCGTCGAGCGAGCCAAAGGTGAACTCATCACGCCTGTTGAACAGCCACTTGACCGGCCGGTTGAGACGTTTGGCCATGAGCGCACAGATATACTGGGGCACCATCCCGTAATCGATCCAGTTCCAGCCGCCAAACATCCCGCCGTTATAGGGGGCGTTGATCTTCACCTTGCTCATCGGCACATTAAACCACTGGTTCATGACCCACTTGTGCTCGTAGGGGTGCTGGTGGTGCAGCCAGAGCTCGACCGCATCCCCTTCCCATTTGGTGATCCCGCTGACCATCTCGACGTCGGGACAGCCATGGTAGCGACGGCGGGCGCTGAACTCGATCACCCTGTCGGCCTCTCGAAAGCCCTGTTCGACGTCACCGTGGCTGAAGGTATCGGGCAGACCGAAGAAGATCGGCACCTTGTTGCCATCGGGAAACCATTCCGGCCGGACCGGCTGGGCACCCTCGGCCAGGGCCGCTTTCGGCTCGAGATAAAACGGCCGCTCCTCCCATTCGATATCGAGGAGTTGCAGGGCCTCGTTGGCGATATCTTCGTTATCGGCGACCACGGCGCAGCCCATCTGCTGGCCCTGAAAGTAGCAGTACTGGGCGAGGATATCCTCCTCGCCGCCATGCAGGGTGGGAATGCGCCGGTTGGCTATTTCCGGATCATCGTAGCGCAGAACCGCCCGCACCCCGACCAGCGACTCGGCCCGCGAACTGTCCATCCGGACAATCCTGGCGTTGGGATAAGGCGAGGTGTAGAGCCGCTGGTAGAGCATGCCCGGCAGGCTGATATCCCGGGTATAGGTCGCGGTGCCCGAAGCCTTGCGCAGGCCATCGAGTCGCCGCTGCCCGCGTTTGCCAAGAAAACTGTACTCCTGGCGGAGATACCGGTCACACTCCATGGGGTTGTTCGGCATCTCGGCAAACATCATCTTCTTTACAAAGGTCATTTCCCGGCCTCCTTACGCTGTTTCGCAAGGATCTCCGCCGTTTCCAGTACCGCCTTGGTGTGCTGCGGATAGGTACCGCAGCGGCAGAGATTGCCTGCCAGGGCCTGCTGCACATCGGCAGCCGCCGGGTTGGGGTTTCTGTCGAGCAGCGCCTTGGAGGTGACCAGAAAGCCAGGGGTGCAGTACCCGCACTGCATCGCGTGGTGTTCGACATATTTTTCCACCAGGGGGTGGTTGTCATTGGCGATGCCTTCCGCCGTCTGGATCTGTGCCCCGTCGCACTCGATAGCCAGGGTCATGCAGGAGAGCACCGTTCTGCCGTTCATGATCACGGTACAGGAGCCACAGGCCCCGCGGTCACAGAAGAGTTTGACGCCGGTCAGACCCAGGAGATCATGGACCACGTAGTACAAGGTCCACTCCGGCTCGACCTTGATCCTGTATTTTTCCCGATTGATCGTCAAGAGAATCTCGCCCTCGGGCCTGGCCATCGGCTCGGTCGTATGAGCATTCAGCATATGCGACTTCAGATCATCGAGAACATCGTATGCCTCTTTACAGTATGGGCATATATACGCGTTTTTTTTCACCTTTTATTCCTCCTTCATAACCTCGGCTAGCTCATCAGGCTTTTTATATAGAGTGACTGTTTGATCCGGTTGTGATAGTCGGGGCGGAAGAAGTTCAGGCTGTCGAGAACCGGCACAGCCGCCCCCTGCCCCAACCCGCACATCGAGGCCACCGCCATGGTTTTGGCCAGGTCCTCGAGCACCTCCACATCCTTGGCGATCCCGTCACCATTTTTCAGTCTGCCGACAATCTCCAGCATCACCTCCGACCCCTCCCGGCAGGGGGTACAGAAACCGCAGGACTCCTCGGCGAGAAAGTCGATGGTATGGTAGAGAATGGTAAAGATATCACGACTGCTGTCAAAGACCGTGACCGCGCCGGCGCCGAGTATGGTCTCAAAGGCCAGCGGGGTGTCCAGCTCAGTCGCCGGCAGCAGTCGACCCGCCGCCCCGCCCACCTGGATCATCTTGATATCGCCTGCCCCCGCCAGCTCTTCCACCAGCTCGCGCAAGGTCGCGCCCATGGCCATCTCGTAGACCCCGGGCCGCGCCACATCGCCGCTCACCGAAAAGAGCTTGGTCCCCTTACTGGCCGCGGTGCCGATCGCGGCGAACCACTCGGCCCCGTGCTGTAGAATCTGCGGTACAACCGCCAGGGTCTCGACGTTGTTGATGATGGTCGGCTTGGCGAACAACCCGCTCACCGGCGGAAATGGCGGTTTGAAACGCGCCTCGCCCCGTTTGCCTTCCAGCGAATTCATCAGCGCGGTCTCCTCGCCACAGATATAGGCCCCGGCCCCCTCCTGGAGGGTAATGGTCAATCCCTCCAGCAGACCTTTCGCCTTCGCCTGGTCAATGGCGCTGACAACGGTCTTTACCAGATAACGGTATTCGCCTCGCAGATAGATATAGGCCTGTCTTGCCCCAATGGCGTAGGCGGCGATGGCGATGCCCTCGATGAGGGAGAAGGGATCGTGCTCCAACAGATAACGGTCCTTGAAGGTGCCCATTTCGCCTTCATCGGCGTTGCAGATGAGGTACCTGTCGCCGGCGGTGCTGGCGGAGGCGATCTCCCACTTCGCCCCGCAGGGAAAACCCGCTCCACCGCGGCCTCTTAAGCCAGAGGCCTTGATCTGGGCCACGACCTCTTCCGGACGCATGGTGTCGCGAACCTTTTGCAGAGCCTTGAAACCGTCTCGTTGCAGATAGGTCTCGATATCGGCAGGATCGATCTCTCCACAGTTCTTGAGTACAATTCGTGTTTCACTCACGGCATATTCTCCGTTTTATCCGAAACTCGTCAGCGCGGAAAACTCTGTTACCGCGCCCGTCGTTTCATAGTTCGTTATGGCTGAGGCTACCTGGTCCAGCCATGCTGGGTTATCCACAACTCGTCAACACGGAAAGCTCTGTTACCGCGCCCGTCGTTTCATAGTTCGTCATGGCTGAGGCTACCTGGTCCAGCCACGCTGGGTTATCCACAACTCGTCAGCACGGAAAGCTCTGTTACCGCGCCCGTCGTTTCATAGTTCGTGATGGCTGAGGCTACCTGGTCCAGCCATGCTGGGTTATCCACAACTCGTCAGCACGGAAAGCTCTGTTACCGCGCCCGTCGTTTCATAGTTCGTCATGGCTGAGGCTACCTGGTCCAGCCATGCTGGTTAAAAGGATTTCAGGATCGAGGAAATCTTCTCGGCGGTCAGGTTGCCGTAGAGATCGTCATTGATCAACATCGCCGGGGCCTGATCGCAGGCGCCGACACAGTTGGTCAACTCGAAAGAGAACTTGCCATCGCTGGTGGTCTCCCCCGGCTTGATGCCGAGCGTTTCCCGGACACTGTCGATAATGAGCTGGGCATGCTGCATGTAGCACGGCAGGCTCTTACAGATCCTGATCACATTTTTGCCGCTGGTTCTGGTGCCCAGAAAGGCATAGAAATTGGCGACACCATAGACATCGCCGACACTGAGATCGACCGACGAGGCAATGTGCTCGATGGCATCCGGGGTAATTTGACCATTGTCGCGTTTCTCGCTGATGAGCATGGTCAGCAGTTCGGCCTGCTTGCCATGTACCTGGTCCTGCCGATAGGGCCCCTTGGCAAGCGGCTCGAGCCGGGGCGCATCGCCTTTGGTGCCATCGGGAAACATCAGGGCACTGGTCGGGCAGTAGCTGACACAGATACCGCAGTCCTTGCACACCTCCTTGTTCAGCGGTTTGTCGCAATCGACCACAACCTTGGAGGAAAATCCGCGGTAGGCCATGCTCAACACATTCTGGCCGGCAATCTCGTTACAGGCGCGGACACAGTTTCGACAGAGAATACAGCGAGACATATCACGACGAACATAGGGACTGAGCATCTCCACCGGGTAGAACCTCGGCTCTTTGACCTGGAACCTCGGGGCCCCCGCCTCGATATCCGCAGCGAGCCGATGGACGCTGCACTCGCGCGCCGCCATGTCCGACATGCACGGCCCGGTATGGGAGGTCAATATCAGTTCGACAATGACCTTGCGGGCCTCGACGACCTTGTGCGAGTGAGTGAGAACCCGCATTCCGGCGCTGATCGGCGTATGACAGGACCCGACCAGCTTGTCTTGCCCTTCCAGTTCCACCACACAGATTCTGCAGTTGCCGGATGGTTTCAAATCATCCCTGTTGCACAGGGTCGGTATCTCGATATCCAACTGTCTGGCGACTTCGAGGATAGTCATTCCCGGAGTGCCACTGAATTCCCGCCCGTCGATTGTACCCGTTATTGCTTCCATGTTTCTTCCACCTGTTTACATTGGAGAGGTTGTGGTCACCTACGATCATCACTCGTTCTCTGCACCCCGCCTGCGTACCACATGCACAGACGGTCCTGGTGATGGATTCTTCTGTTGTGCCAGCACCCGTTGCGCCGTTTTTTTATATCCGCTCATCCGCTCCCAGGAACCAGCCGGCCCTCACTGGTCTCCGGGCATTCTGAAAACGGAGACGCCCGGCACCGGCGGGTAAATCGGAATACGCTCCTTGTGCCACCACTGCAGGGCGATGAGCGGTTTGAAGGCCAGACCCTTGTCGTCATATTTGATATCGCCCATCACCGTGCCGTCGAATTCACCGTTGAAAACGGCATCACGGACCTTGGTCGAATCGAGCGAGCCGGCCCGCTCGATGGCCATGGCCAGAACCTGGGGACTGGCATAGTAGAGGCCAAGACTCACGGCATCGTGACCGAATGCCTCGCGATAGCGCTGGCCAAGCTCGGCTGAACCGGGCTCACCGTTTTTCTCGGACCAGAAACCGTCATGGATGATATAGTTGGCATCTTCGCCCATGGCGTTGACGAACTCGGTCGGCCAGAACCCCTTGTAGCCATGGATATAGGGAATATGTAACTGGGCCTCCTTCATCTGCCGCAGCAGGGTTATGCCGTCGGTCGGCGAGCCGAGCCAGAGCAGGGCGTCGACCTTTGCCGCCTTGAATTTGAGGATATACGAGGAGAAATCCTTCGAGCCCGGGGTATAGGGGTCGTCAACGACGAATTCGACCCCGTATTCCTTGGCAAGATGGCGAAAACCGTCGCCAAAGGCCTGACCGTCGCGATTGTCCTCGACCATCAGCGCCGGATGTTTGGGGCGCTTGGCGGCGTCCAGCGACTCCCAGATCAAAAACGGGGTGCGGGCCGCTTCGGTGGTGCTTGTGAACATCCCCGCTGAATAATTGAACTTTTCCTTCTCGAGAAAATCGAGCCAGGTGCAGACATGGAGCATCAATACATGGTATTTCTCGCAGACCGTGGCCGCCGCGATGGAGATGGGCGTGACATTGCCGTTTAAGGCAAAATCGATGTTCTCGAGCTTGATCAGCCGTTCCATGGCCGCCGCGCCCTGGTCGGCGACGCTCTTGTCATCCATCAAAATGAGCCGTATCGGCAGCTTTTTGTCGAGTTCCTTGACATAGACACCACCCCGGGCATTAATGTCGGCGACAGCCGTCTCGTAGGCCCATTTTTCTTCCGCGCCGGTCATGGCGTTCATACCGGTCATGGAGACATGGGCTCCCACCCGTATTTCACTCCGTTCCCTGGCAGACACGGCACCTCCGCTGGCAAAGAGATAAATACAAACGAGAGATGCCACCACGACCCACTGCACGCTGATCTTGTTTTTCATGTCGCTCCCTGTGTTGATACGTTCTCCATGGTCGTTTACGACCGCTTCCACCTGGCATCCGGCTGGAACAACCGGATATTCTTCAACAACCCTTCAGATCCGCCGAGCCTGTCGGCAAGACCGATCAGACCGGAAGGCATGAACCGCATCACCAGCACAATCAGGCCACCGGCCAGGATCGGGTGAATCTCGGGAAAGTACATCTCGGTGACGAGAAACACCGCCGTCATGAAAAAGGCGCCGATCACCGGGCCGAAGATGGTGCCGTTCCCACCGATGACGCACATCAGAATCGGATAGAGCGACCAGTTCAGATTGAGAACCGAATCCGGATTGATATGGAAGAGGTAGATACCGTAGAGGCTGCCGCCCACCCCGGCGAAAAACGCCCCGATAGCGAAGGCGAGGATCTTGAATCTGAGGATATTGACCCCATGCGAGGCGGCCGAGGTATCGTCCTCGTTGATCGCCCGCAGGGCAAGTCCGATATTCGAACGGGTCAACAGATAGACGCCAAGCGTCGCCGCAACCGCCAGGATGAGGCTGGTGTAGTAATACGGCGACATCGACGCATACACCCGGGACGGCAGATGCAGCCCATCCTGGGCGCCGGTGAATTCGCCGCCCTTGACGAAGAAGACCCTGACGATCTCACCAACCCCCAGGGTGCCGAGGGTAAAGTAGTCGCCGCGAAGTCTCGACAGCAGCGGGATGCCGACCACCACCGCCACCAGCACCGGCACGACACCGCTGAGCAGCATGACCACCGGATCGAAATAGTAGCCGGTATGGGTCAGGTCGTTGAGCCAGATAATGCCGGTGGTATAGGCCCCGAGCCCGAAAAAGGCATGCTGGCCCATACTCACCTGTCCGGCATAGCCGGCCACCACATTCCAGCCCTGGGAGAGGACCACGTAAATGAAGGTGAGAAAGAGGTAATAGACGAAATACGAGCGCTCGACGTCGACGAATTCCGGCACGACGGCGAAGGCAACAACCGCGATGATCGCGGTGATCAGTGGAGTCCTCTTCATGATTAGGCCTTTTGGATAGATCGTACGAAGAGACCTTCCGGCCGAAACATCAGGACCAGAAGAAATACGCCGAAGCTGATGGCATCGGACCAGCCGCCGCTGATAAAGAAACTGGCGCCACTCTCGATCACCCCCAGAAGAATACCGCCAAGCAGCGCCCCGTAGACATTGCCGATTCCGCCGAGGGCAAGAGCGATAAGAGCTTTCAAGGCGAAGACAAAACCAAAAAACGGATCGAAGGGCAGGATCTGCACCACCCCGATTCCAGCGACCGCGGCCAGACCGATGCCGATGGCAAAGGCGACCGAATTCACCCGATGCGGATTGACACCGACCAGTCGGGCATAGACCATGTTTTCAGAGGCGGCCCGTACCGCGATCCCCATCAAGGTCTTTTTCAGAAAAAGGGTCACCAGGCCAGCGGAAACCACCGCCATGAGCAGGGCGATGAGCCGGGTGAACGGGATCGAGATGCCAAACGGCCTCAACACCAGTTCGGTATAGCCGGTCACCACCGAACGCGGGTTGGCCGTCCAGAGCACCAGCATCAGGTTCTCGATGAGAAACATCAGGCCGACCGCGATGAGCAGGGAAACATTTTTATCCTCAAGAGCGGCGGCCTGCCGGAAAAGGGTCTGGTAAATGAGCGTGCCGGCGACAAGGGCAATCGGGATAACGATGAGCAGGGCGAGGTACGGGTCGATGCCCAGCAGGGTAAAGAGCCAGTAGCCGCAATAGGCAAAGAGCACAATGGTGGTGCCCTGAGCCAGGAAGATGATGCGCATGGTACCGAAGATCAGGCTCAGGCCGATGGCGGCAATCCCATACAGGGTCCCGAAAAGGATCCCGTTGATCAGCAGCTGGATGACAAGTTCTCCACTCAGATAGCTTAGCATCTCTTACTCCATCTCTCGCCGATATAGGCTTTCTGCACCTCTGGATTGACAAGGAGTTCCTGCCCTCCCCCCGCCATCACGATCCGCCCCGTCTTCAGGACATAGGCCCTGTCGGCAATCCTCAGCGCCTGATGGATATTCTGTTCCACCAGCAGGATTGTCGTCTGCTGTTCGTTGAGCGTCGCGATCAGGGCGAAAATCTCCTTTACCACCAGCGGGCTGAGACCAAGCGACGGTTCGTCCAGCATGAGTAGATCGGGCATGGCCATCAGCGCCCTGCCGATGGCAAGCATCTGCTGTTCACCGCCGCTCAGCGAACCGGCTTTCTGGTTGGTCCGGTCACTGAGGACCGGGAAAAGGTCGAAGGCCCGGGCCAGCGACTCTTTGCTGTGAGCCCGGGCTCGCGCCGGGTAGGCCCCCAGCAGCAGGTTCTCCATCACGGTCAGATTGGCAAACAGCCCCCGGCCCTCCGGCACAAAAGCGATACCCATATTGACCACGGTTTCCGGAGACGAGGCGCCAATGGTCTGACCGTTGAAGACAATCTCGCCCCTCGTTGGTCTGTTGAGCCCGGCAATGGCCTGTAAAAGGGTCGATTTTCCCGCCCCGTTCGCCCCGACCAGGGCAACGATCGCGCCCTTTGGCACCGCAATGGAGATCTCGTCGAGGGCCTGAACGTCGCCGTAATAGACGTCGATTCCGTGTATGTCAAGCAGCTGCTTCTCCAAGATAGGCCTCTATCACTTGAGGGTTGCTGGCGACCTCGTCCGGGGTGCCATCGGCGATCAGACTGCCATAGTCCAGGACCATCACCCGTTCGCAGAAGTCGAGTACCGCATCGACCTTGTGCTCTATCCACAGAACCGAGAGCCTGCGCTCGTCGCGGGCGTGTTGAATGACGGTCAGCAGATTGATGATCTCGGCGGTATTGAGGCCAGCCATGGGTTCGTCGAGCAGAATGAGCGAGGGCCTGGAGGCCAGGGCCATGGCGATCTCCAACAGGCGACGGTCCGACAGGGTGAGATGGGCCACCAGGGTATCTTTTTTACCGGCAAGCCCTACCATGGCCAGCGCCTGGAGCGCATCCTTCTTTTTGTCCCCCCCCCGCCCTCCCTGACCGAAGACCGCGCCGACGGTGACATTCTCCAGAACCGTCATTTTCAAAAAGGTCTTGACCAGCTGAAAGGTTCTGGCAATCCCCCGATGGCAGACCGTATGCGGCCCAAGGCCGGTTATGTCTTCCCCGTCGAACAGCACCGAACCCTGGCTGGGGCTGTAGAACGAGGTGATGATATTGAAGGTGGTGGATTTGCCGGCGCCGTTGGGACCGATAAGACCGACGATCTCGGCCCGGCCAATACGCAGGTTGAGGTCTTGCAGCACGTGCAGACCGCCAAAGTTCTTGTAAATGCCCTGTAAAAGGAGAAGATCTTCCGCCGCGTTTCCGTTCATCGCCCCACCTTGCATCTCGCCTGTGATCGGAGGTCACCACCAGGAAGGCAACCACCTCGCATTTTGTCGCGTTTCCCCAGTCCCTCAACCACCTGTCAGCATCGGCAGCAGCAGCTCGTCTCCTTCGGTCAGCCGATGGTTCAGCTGTCCGGCAAGATTCCAGTGCGAAAAGCCATTGACCACGAAACTGATGCCGCTTTTTACCTTGTCGTCCGTGCCCGCTTCAAAGACCAGCCGCCCAAACGATGCCCCCGAGGTCCCTGCCAGCAGTTGCAGAACCTCGACAATGGTCGCCCCCTCCGGCACCTCCAGGTGCACCGGCTGCTGATCGCCCAGCAACTGGTGGAACATCAGGGCGCCACGGACATGGATGATCATCTCAACCCTTCCCCAGGGCCTTTAGCACCACGTCCGGGGTAAGCGGCATGACGTCGATCCAGACCCCGATGGCATTCTGCACCGCTGGGCCGACCAGGGCCGGCACAACGGTGGCGACGTCCTCGCCTATCCCCAGGGCGCCGTAGGGCCCGTAGCCCAATCCCGTCTCGACGAGAAGCGTATCTATCGGACCGACATCGTTGAAGGTCGCAAACTTGTAATCGAGCAGGTTGCCGTTGAGCATCACCCCCGTGACCGGGTCGTGGATCACCTCTTCAAACAGGCCGCGGCCAGCCCCCATATAGGACCCGCCATACTGCTGTCCCTCGCAGCCCTCCCAACTGATGACCTTGCCGACGTCATTGACGTTGACCACCCTGGTGACAAAGACCTCGCCGGTCTCGGTATCGACCTCGACTTCCATGAAATGGGCCTGTCGGGCCAGACGCAGCCGGCAGTTGGCATAGGCGCCCTGCTGTACCGCCCAGCCATGGGCAAAGAGCGGCACGGTAAAATTGCACCGTTCAGCCCCCTCCCCCATTTCCGGAGAGTAGCAGGACGGTCCCTCGATGCCCATGGGACGGACAAACTCCTTTACCGACAGCCTGCGCGAGGGATCGGCCCTAACGAAAATGACACTGTCTTTGATATCGAGCTCTTCTGGCGTTACCCCCAGAAAAGCGGCAGGGAAGGCGCCACGCTGGGTGTGACCGCTTGGCCGGGTGGCGGCAAAGAGGATCTCACGCTTGAGTTTTCTGGCCGCGTTACGTACCGCGAAGACATTGATCGTGGTGGAGGTGGAGGAATCCGGGGTCATCGCATAGAACCCGGCGTCCACCTGGTTCTTGTAGAAAACGTCTTCGACCCGCAGACCGATCTCATCCGCCGCGGTCTGGCAAAAGGCGGTTTCGGAGTTGACTCCGACATCCGCCTTTATGCTGAAAATAGTGGCGGTGCCATCCTCGGGCTCCAGCCGGATACCCATTTCGGCGGAGCCGGCAGAATCCTCCCACTCATGGGTCCAGACAAAACTCATCCCGTGCATCCGGCCATTGGCCAGCTTCCTGGTCGCCGGGGCATGGTATTTACCATCCCAATCGATGGCCGCCTTGCCCTTTGCCAGGCATTCACGCAGACTGTCGCGCACCGCAAACCCCATCTCGGCCTTCCGCTCATCGAGCCAGGCCATATCATGCCCTTCGGCTCCGTCATGTTTGATGGCGAGTTCCGTCGGATCGATGTTCAGCGCATCGGCCACCCGGTTGAAGACATACGACATGGTGTAGCAGTTGGGGTTCTGCTCACAACGGGTGGGGACGTTGACGCCCTTGTTGACCCAGATGTCGATCGTCTTGCCATACACATTTTCGATATTGGTGTTTTCGATAACATGCTTGGCGACCCCGAAAACGGGAATCAACATGTTGGCCTGGATGGTGGTGGCCTCCACCGCGGTGATGGTACCGTCGTTTTTGACGCCGACCCTGTAGGTGTAGGTGCCACAATCCGACTGACCACCATGAAAATCCTCCCTTCTGGAGAAGGACCATTTGACCGGCTTGCCGAGTCGCTTCGCCACCAGCGCAGCACAGTAGTGCCCGCCCATATTCCAGGGTACCTGGCTCCAGCCCCCGAAACTGGCCCCCTGGTACAGGGCGTGAATGGTGATCTTGTTCATGGGAATCCCGCCGAACCAGTTGGCAATGAGTTTCTTGCACAGCTGCGGCCGCTGCTGTTTGACCCACACCTCAGGGTACTGACCGTTCCAGCGGAACACCCCGCAGGGCCGCTCGGGCCCGATCCAGGTGTTCACCGAGCGGTGCAGGGTAAAGTCCAGGGTGATATCCGCCTCCGCCATGCCCTTTTCGATATCACCATGTTCGTCGACATCGAGAAACCCCTCGTTAAAATGGTTGCCACCAGGATACTCTTCCGGGTTGGTCAGAATGGCGTCAGGCTTCGCTCCATCGACCGGATCGAGAATGAATTCCCGTTGTTCCCACTCGATATCGATAAGACGCAGGGCCTCCTCGGCAATCGCCTCGGTATCGGCTGCGACCGCGGCGCCAACCTCTTCGCCCTCGAAATGAGCCACCTGAGCGAGTACCGGCCGATAACAGGGCGGATGACCGTACACCTGCTCTTCTGCCGGCAACTCCGGGTCATCGTAGCGGAGAACGGCTCGAACGCCGGGGAGAGCCTCGGCCTGCCGGGTGTCCATCTTGACAATGGCGGCATGGGGATAGGGGGAGGTGAGAAAACGCATATGCAGCATGCCGGGCAGATTCACGTCCATCGTATAGATGGCATGGCCGCTCGCCTTCTCGTAACCATCATTACGACGGACATTCCGTTTACCAATGTAGCGGTATTCGGCGAGCGGATGTTTATCGGAACGAATGTTATCCGAAGTGGCAAAAATTTCCTGATGTCTCCCTTCTGTCATCTGTAGAATCCTCCAGATATCTTCCGTATTGTTACCGAGTGTCCATCCATAAACGGCTCTTTTCTCCCCACTCTTCGTGGTGTTCATTAAACTCTTCAGCGCCGTTGCAGATCCCTCCCCGCTGGCGAGTTTCCTATACACGTTTCTCTCGTTTCGACCAGATGTAGGCAACCCCACTGGCCTCGGCTCAGCTTTTGCGCGCAGACAGGTTTTCCTCAAATGTGCGCCTGGCGCTGGTTCAGAGATTCGAGGCCTCCAGCTTTCCGGGATAATTCCGTCATGTATTCAGGTGAGGCCAAGCTCGTATGTCAGAGATACCTGGATACGCCCCGCCGTTTTCGCCATACCAAAGCTCAACTGCATGCAACACTACATACCAAATCAAATAAAAAATTCTGGTCGTGTTCGCCTGACGCCCGTCTCCGCAGAGGTTTTGCTGTTTTTCTATCACAGGGCGGTTACCGGCTACCCCCACGGCCTGCCAGCAATCTCGCATCACCGGCCTGGTACTGTAGCAAAACACTGTCTGACCGCTGCAACCCATGTTCCCTTGCCTGCGGTTTTTTCTACACTCTTTTCGTCACCTTTCTCCAGGTTTTGGCAAACATTAACGCCCCATGGACTGCGGCCATTGCCGAGGACGCGAGGAAGCAACAGCACGATACAGTATCCGGTACCCCAGAGAGCTGCAAACATTATTTGCGTGCATTATTACATACACAAGAAACTCAAACTGCGAACCCCAAAAGAGGGCTTGCTCTGCTGGCTGGGTTTCGGATACAGCCTCGCAAAAAGCAGTATCACCAACACAATGTGTTAGGAATTCCTATTTTATTAGAAGATAACCACCACGATGTCAACGAAAAAAAAATTCCATGCGTTCGCGCTTATCCAGAAATGAGATCTTTCGGTGCAATCAAGTCCGGTCTTCTCATCGGTTGAGTTGAGGCGGCCTCAGGTTCGAAGTTTTTGACGATGAGCGAAAGTACGCGCTGTTCGGATTGGCAAAACACCAGAGCAGATGGCCCTCGCCTGAACTGGCCTTTTGTGAACACTGCCTCTCTTTGATGGATTCGTAA
This sequence comes from Desulfopila sp., assembly GCA_047973425.1. Taxonomy (GTDB): domain Bacteria; phylum Desulfobacterota; class Desulfobulbia; order Desulfobulbales; family Desulfocapsaceae; genus Desulfopila. The sequence goes on along the minus strand of JBKEBZ010000113.1, from coordinate 1,761 downwards.
AACGTCCACTCTCTTGCGTTGCAGCGGGATCAGCCACCGCTTGGCGTACCATATGCATACCTCATCTTGACTAACCCCACTGCACCTTGTATATCGAGCGTTTGTACTGAGCCATCTTCACTACATGTTTGCGATTCTTACGAGTCCATCGTACTTCGCGGATACAATTTCGAACACAACACCTGCAGAGAGGCAGCAGAATGCCACATCAAAACAGGAAATACACTTTCGCCGAGAACATCCGGGCAATCACGTTCGATGCGGTCGGCACACTTATCGTTCCCTCCCCCTCCGTCGGTGAAATTTATACCGGAGAACTGCGTAAATTCGGTTACGATATCAAGCCAGATTTGCTGGAGAACAACTTTATCGTGGCGTTCAAACAGTTTAAAAATGACCATCCCGATGCGCTCCTGAACCAGGACAGCTGGCGCAGTATCGTCGCCAGCGTCCTTCACGACATGATCCGCAGCAATGATTTTGAGATAATCTTTACGACGCTCTGGCACGAATTTGCCAACCCGAAGCGTTGGTCAATTCTGCCCGGTGTCGAAGAGACCCTGTCACGGCTGAAGACAGCAGACCTGCGTCTTTTCGTGCTGTCCAACAATGACGAACGGCTTCATGCAATCTTCCAGGGCCTGTCCATTGGCAAATTTTTCGAGAAGATCTTTGTCTCTTCCGAACTGGGCGCCGAGAAACCGTCAAGACAGATCTTCAGCCTTGTTCAAGCACACATCCGGGTGGCGGCGACAGACCTTCTCCATGTGGGCGACAGCCCCACAGAGGATGTGCAAGGCGCCCTGAAGGCCGGTTGGCATGCCGCCCTGGTCGGTCCCCATGCCGCGACTTCTGGTGCTGCTGCCAATTTCAGGCGAGCAGATAGCATAGCGGAGTTATTCGCCATTAATTGAGCTTGATACTCTCGCAAAAAGTCGAAGGTTCCGCCGAGATGGGCTCAGAAAAAACCTTGATAGACGAGGCATAGTGTCTCAAATGGCAATTTGGTAGTACATAGAGTACAGTGAAGTGCCGTTTGTGACCGAGGGCAAAGGAGATCGGAGTTTTTACGAGTCTATCAGCGTTTGTCCGGCATCGCACTTGGAGCAGTCATCTGTTCTGTTTTTGAACAGTTGGCCGTTTTCTCTGGATGTAGACACAACATCTCGATTATACAAAAAATTTATCACACCAGAACTCCGTCTGGTGTTCCATTCTTGAACGTCCCCCGATACGACGCCCCCCGTTATATCCGATGCATACTTTCTCATATACACGCAGAGTCTCCTTCATCTTGACCTCACGGTTTACCGGTGAATCATTGACCGAGGAGGGATTCACCTGCAGACAGAGCCACTTCACCAAAATACCGAACCTTACCGCCGGCTATCAAGGATTCGACACAAAATAACCTCCGGACTATTGGCTTGATATTTGCGTAATGCATCATGAGGCGTGTTTCGCTCAAAACCAAACACAAGCCCAATCTATCTGGCGCAGCACGCTCAGCGAAGACTGAGGTGGTCGTCTCTGACCGTCATGCTCAGTATTCTCTTCCATTCAACATTCGAGATCAAGTCAGACGAAAACCTCGGTGTGTCCATCCCTTCTCTGTATCACTGAGTGCCAGCCTCAGTAAACCATTAGCGTACGATTTTTCCGTCTTCTGAATCAACCCCTTGGGTGACGCTCTACTCGGTCCGCGCAAGCGACGGGCGCTATCGGATCTGGTTTGAGAATGCCCCCTTAAGCCGACTGATT
>JBKEBZ010000148.1:0-26645 GCA_047973425.1 Desulfopila sp. | reverse complement strand
GCTGCATTATGTCCTGAGTGTCAGAAAAGGGAGCCGGACGCCTGAGCGCCAACTGGAAACACCGAATAAGACCCAGAGCGAAGTCCTATCGGCCTTTGGCTACCACATTGACGAGAGTGGGGTCTTACAAGGGCCCGCTGCCTAAATCCTTATTCCAGGCGGCCTGGCGGCCCGCCGCGCTAATTATCTCCGAAACTCCTGTAAAAAACTCGCCGATAAACTGCAGCTACTCGAATCAAAGATTCGCCTCTATGAAAAGGAGCTCATCGATATCCGCTCGACCCGCTACACCTTCGAGAGCATCGTCGGGGTCAGCGATATCATCCTCGCCCTCAAGAAGGAGGCCCTGCAGGCCACAGCCAACAGCCTCCCGGTCCTCATCACCGGCGAGAGCGGCACGGGCAAGGAGCTGTTTGCCCAGGCAATTCACCATGGCAGTCCCCGAAAAATCTATCCCTTTGTCCGCATCAACTGCGCCGCCATCCCCAATGAACTGATCGAGACAGAACTCTTCGGCTATGAAAAAGGGGCCTTTACCGGCGCTCTCGGTTCAGGCAAACCGGGAAAATTTGAAATAGCCCACAACGGCTCTATTTTTCTCGATGAAATCGGCGAATTGCCGCTGCAGATGCAGCCAAAGCTGCTACGGGTCCTCGAAGAAAAGGAATTCGAACGGGTCGGCGGAACCAGGCTGATCCGCCCTGATTTCAGGGTCATTGCCGCCACCAACCGTAACCTCGAAGAGATGATGGCAAAGGGGCAGTTCAGACGCGACCTCTACTACCGGCTCAATGTCATCTCTCTCACAATCCCGCCGCTCAGAGAGCGCCGGGAAGACATTCTGCCCCTGGCCCATCACCTGATGCGGCAGATCACGGTCAATAACGGCTTGAAGAAGGCCCGGCTGGCGAGAAGTGTCGAACGGATCTTTCAGCACTGCAACTGGAAAGGCAACACCCGGGAACTCTCCAACGTCATCGAACAGACTCTGGCCAAAACCGGTGGAGAGATCATCAGGGCAGGCGACCTCCCCTTCTACCTCCATGAGCGCAGGAGTGTCGACACCAATCCAGGCGCCGGCACCTTAAAAGAAGTGCAGATCAGGGCCGAGCGCGAGGCGATCCGCCACGCCCTGGAAAAAACCGGCTACCACAAGGCCAACGCCGCCAGGATGCTGGGAATCCATCGCACCCTCCTCTATAAGAAGGCCGCGAAATATAACATCAGACTCAGCCCCGACGAGCCCGTGTAGCAAATCGTCTACCACTCGATCGTTTGAACCGATCTCTGGTGAACATGGGGTCTATTGGCGCCGTTCTCTTTCTTGCGAGATGTCGCATTTCTACTGCAACGAAAACTTTACCGGCAATCGACTGTACCGGTCGCCAATAACCGCAGTTCGGCGGGAAGATGGCGTGGCGATTCGTGGTCTTCTCAGGCCGCATTCGGGAAGATTATGGGGAACAGCGAACTGCGGGAGTTGCGATGATGGATCCGGACCCGCTCCTTGGCCAGTTCGACATCTCTGGTGCGGATGGCTTCAAGCATCTCGCTGTGCTCGATTTTTATGTCCTCGAGACGCTTGCGCACCAGGTCTTCGGTGCGGAAGCGGAGAAAGATCTTCTGGCAGATGTCTCGATAGCTGCGATTCAACGCCTCGTTCTCCACCATTTCCATGATCGCCAGATGGAATTCGGTGTCGAGAATAAACATCTTCCGGGTCACCCTGTTGGAGATCGCCTCCTCGTAGGCATTTTTTTTCTCTTCGACCCGCTGCAGGCTCTTCTCGGTCATGTTGCGGATCGCCTTACCGATAAAACCGACCTCGAGCACCTCCCGCAGGGCGTAGAGTTCCTCGGCCTCTTTCTGCGTCATACGGTGCACGGAATATCCCTGATTGGGCACAAAGTCCAGATATCCCTCCTGGGCCAGAATACCCAGGGCATTGTTGACGGGGGTCCTGCTGACCTGCAACTGCTTGGCCAGATCGACAAAGACCAGACGCTGACCGGGAACGATCTCGTAATTGAGCATCAACTTGATGATCTCCCGGTACACTCTCAGGGTAAGATTCTTGTTTCGCTTCGAGTTCATCTTCTCTTCAACGCCTACTCTGCCAAATACACAGACATTTTGGTTAGGGTCTATACCGGCTTCTTCAACCAGTTCCTCTCATCATATTTTCTGCCAGCGGGTTGCAGATAAACCCAGCATGGCTGGACCACAAGGCCTCAATCACAACCAGTAATGAAACTCCGGGCTCCAGGACGACAGTCTTGCCGCACTGGAGCGTCTCTATAAGAAATATCCAATTCTCTTCAGTCACTTAGCTTACAGATGTTTGCAAAAGGTGTCAACTGTCAATACCTGGCAGCTTGCCGAACCGGACTCAATGCAACTTTACATGCAACAACGGCAGCGTCAATCATGATTTTCACCTCATCGTTCACCAGCCCCCATGCTCGTCCGAGCAAACCGCTTCACCGAGCCACCAGCCACGACGAACAATGAAAAGCTCGGCTGCTGGCCACTCATCCACGATGGCGATTTGCGGAAACACTCCAGCAGACAACTTTCATCCTGCCTCCTTCCCCGGCGTGGAATACACCAGATCTCCCCCTGCTGATTACCGTCCCGTTTCCCCGGCCTCGCCCCCTTCTGCAGCGGCCTCACCATTCCACTTGACAACGCATCAATAACATGCAATATGTAATACAATATTCTTCATGTTACTATGTAAACGCTGAAAAGTCTGCTCGAATATTGTATAATAACATCTCGAAACCCCGTTTCTTTTCGCGCTGGCCAACTGGATGAGCGGCCTCGCCAGACCCGGCTCCTGCGGTCAGGAGATAGAATACGGAGGATATCTCGGGCAACTGTTCGGGCAAGGTGCAGGTGCTGCCGCAAAAGCACGGTGAGCATCTGTTTTTCCGACAGCCGTCTCTCTTCGGTCTGAACCCTCCAGCAAGCTGCCTTTCCGGGAGTCTTGTCGGACGACGAACCTTAACTTGTGTTCGTCCAGAAACAGGATTTTTTTATCTCAATCGAGGCGCTCGATAAATTTTACCGCAGGCATATATTTGATATTCCGAGGATAAAATTTTGAGAGTAACGAAGAGTTAGGCAAAAAAGGCCGTTTCTGGATGGGCACTAACTTCAAGGAGAAGCCAAGTCATGAAACCAGTTAGAATCAAGGATAAAACCGTCCTAAGGTCGCTTGGGCTCGGCGGTTACTTCGGTGGCGGCGCTGAAGGCATGGTCGATGTCAAAAATGGCAAGATCGTCCGGGTCCGACCGATGCGATATGGGTGGAAGTATAACAAGGAAGACGTCCGCCAGTGGAAGATGGAACGTAATGGCAAGACCATCGAACCGACCTGGAAATCACTGCCAGGCCCCTTCTCCCTGGCCTATAAAAAAAGGGTCTACTCACCCAACCGGGTGCCCTATCCGATGAAACGGGTAGACTGGGACCCCAACGGCGAACGCAACCCGCAGAATCGAGGAAAGAGCAAGTTCGTCCGCATCTCCTGGGACGAGGCGGCCGAACTCATCTCCAGCGAGATCAGACGGGTGCACGAGACCTACGGCTACAACGCCATCCTGATGCAGGGCGACGGACACGGTGAATGCAAGACCATCAACACCCCCCATGGTCACCCCGGGGTTCTGCTCGAATATCTTGGTGGCTTCACCCTCCAGGTCCGCAATCCCGACAGCTGGGAAGGCTGGTACTGGGGCGCCAAACATGTCTGGGGCCAGGGAGCCCAGGGCATCATGTACCCGGCCGCCAATATCGTCAAGGACACCGTCGAGCATGCCGATATGGTGCTGTTCTGGGGTTGCGACCCGGAGACCACCCCATGGGGCTTCGTCGGCCAGTTCGCCAGCCGGCTCTGCTACTACCTCTCCGATGTCGGCATCAAGCAGGTGTACATCTGCCCGGACTGCAACTACGGTGCGGCCATTCACGCCGACAAGTGGATCCCGATCCTGCCGAACACCGATGCCGCCCTGCAGCTGGCGATCATCTACATGTGGCTGACCGAGGGCACCTATGACAAGAAATACGTCGAAACCCATACGGTGGGCATGGACAAGATAGCGGACTATGTCCTGGGCCGGGAAGACAACGTGCCCAAAACCCCCGAATGGGCCTCACCGAAATGCGGAGTGCCGGTCTGGACCATCAAGGCCCTGGCCCGTGAATTCGCCGACAAAACCACCTCGATCGCCCACTATTTCGGCGGCGGTTTCATCCGCGGACCGTTCTCGCACGAACCCGCCCGGCTCGAGTGCATCCTTCTCGGCATGCAGGGTCTGGGAGGACCGGGCGTGCACCAGCACCAATGGACCTATTTCGGCCTGCCCCGGGCAGAAGGCCTCGGCGGCACCTTCTTCTGGAACCCCGAGATCGAGGAACAGCTGGCCCTGCCGGTGCTGAGTTCGGTTACCGCCTGGCAGAATCAGGTCATTCCCAAGACCCTGATCCAGAACTGCTTTCTGACCGACGAGCCGATCACCTTCCGTGGCACCGGCGCCCAGAACGCTCTGGTCCACGACCAGTTCGTCGAGTACACCTACCCGATCGAGCCAGAGAAACAGGGCTCGCCGATCCATATGATCTGGTCGGACAGCCCCTGCCGCATCACCTGCTGGAACTACGGCAACCAGACCGAGGTCGCCATGCGCAGTCCGCAGATCGAGTGTTTCGTCGCCCAGCATCCCTGGTTCGAGAACGACTGCGTCTACGCCGACATTGTCCTGCCCGCCAACACCTACATGGAGGTGGACGACGTTCTGACCAACATCCGCCAGGGGACGATGCAGCCCAATATCATGATCGCCGAAAAGGCCATCGAGCCGGTGGGCGAATCCAAGAGCGACGCGGAGTGCGTTCGGGAGGTGGCCAAGAAGTTCGACGGCATGGTCGAGATGATGACCGAAGGCAAGACGACCGCCGACCTGCAGAAGGCCATCTGGGGTTATATGGGCGGAGAGAAGCTGGTCTCCTGGGAAGAGCTGTGGGAGAAGAAGTACTGGATTTACTCCACCGCCAAGGACTGGGAGGAAGACACCCCCGGCTTCCGTGACTTTTACAACGATCCGGAAAAAAACAGACTCACCACCCCCTCGGGCAAGCTGGAATTTTATTCCGAGGCCCTGGCCCAGAACTTCCCCCACGACAAGGAGCGCGGCCCGATTCCCCGCTGGGTCGAAAAGAGCCATAACCATGACGAGCGGCTGTCCAGCCACCGGGCCCAGATGTTCCCGCTGCTGATCATGTCCAACCACGGCCGCTGGCGGGTGCACGCCCAATGCGACGACATCACCTGGACCCGGGAGACCCCGACCATGAAGGTCACCGGCCCGGACGGCTACAAATACGAGCCGTGCTGGCTGCATCCAAGCGAAGCGGAGAAGCGCGGCATCAAGAATGGCGACATCGTCAAGATCTACAACGAACGGGGTATCGTCTTAGCCGGCGCCTATGTCACCGAGCGGCTTCGCCCCGGCGTGACCTACATCGATCACGGCGCCCGGCACGATCCGATCAAGACCGGCGAAATCGAACGGGGTGGTGCCATCAACACCATCACCCCGGGTGCCGTCACCAGTGAAAACTGCGTGGGCCAGATCGGCGGCGGCTACCTGGTGGAGGTGCAGAAGGTGAGCGGTGAGGAGATGGACAAATGGCGACGAGAGTTTCCAGAGGCCTTTGCCAGAAAATATGATCCAGCGGCAGGAGTGCGCGTCGATGCCTGGATAACCGACGAAGGGAGGAAGTAATGAAAGTATTCACCATAGATCTCTCACGATGCAATGGCTGCTACTGCTGCCAGATCGCCTGTAAAGACGAACATGTCGGCAATGACTGGTTTCCCTACGCCAGACCCCAGCCCGACACCGGCCAATTCTGGCTGGGCATAACGGAACAGGTCCACGGCCATGTGCCCCATGTCCGGGTCTCCTATGTTCCCAACCTCTGTCATCACTGTGACGATGCGCCGTGTATCGAGGGTTGCAAGGCAAAGGCGATCTACAAGCGCGATGATGGCATGGTCATCATCGATCCTGACAAATGCATAGGCTGCAAACTCTGCCAGGACACCTGCCCGCACGATGCGATCTTCTTTAACGAGCAGCTCAACCTGGCGCAGAAGTGCACGGCTTGCAGCCATCTGCGCGACAGCGATCCTGAAGAATGGTCGGTCCCGCGCTGTGTCGACCAGTGCCCGACCGAGGCGCTGCAGTTCGGCGATGAAGAGGATTTTGCCGATTTCATCGCCAAGGCGGAGCCCTACCGGCCGGAAAGAGGCACCAAGTCCCGGGTCTATTACCAGGGCCTGCCACAGAAATTCATTGCCGGCACGCTCTATGAACCAACGGATAAAGAGGTGATCATCGGCGCAACCTGTACACTCAAAGATGAGGAAAACGGCAGGAAGTTCACCGAGACCACCAACAACTTCGGCGACTTCTGGCTCAAGGGCCTGGAGGATGACCACTCGTATACCCTGACCATCGAAAAGGATGGCCACCAGAAGGTCATCTCCGGCATCACCACCGATATCGACCGGGGTCTGGGTGACATCGCCATGGATATGAAGGCATAAGGCCTGGCGAACCGTGACCGGGGCGGACAGTCTCCGCCACAGCAGAAGCTGTTCGCCCCGCGCTGTCCCCATCGCGAAAACCGACAAAAAACGAAACCAAACAGACTGTTGCAGTACGCGGCAGGCGCGTATCGCACCTTGACTGCGGCCAGTAATCCTTGATGGGCTGGTAAAAACCTCAAGCGTGCATGCAGGATGGCTAAGTATAAAAGGTCGATATACAAGGCGCAGTGGTGTCGGCTAAGCACAGGCGTACATGTGGTACGCCGAGCAGTGGCCGATCCCGCTGCAACGCAGGAGATCGACCTTTTTACGACGCCATCAATCCTTATCATCCTGTTCTCTTCACGGTCGCTACGCTGTTCTCTTCGCCCCTGCCAACCAGCATGGCTGGACCAGATAGCCTCAGCCACAACGAAGCATGAAACTTCCTCGGCGCGGCAACAGAGTGTTCCGCACTGGCGAGTTTCATATAAACCAGCATGGCTGGACCATAGAGTCTCAGCCACAACGAACCATGAAACTTCCTCGGCGCGGCAACAGAGCGTTCCGCACTGGCGAGTTTCATATAAACCAGCATGGCTGGACCAGGTACCGCAGCCACAACAAACCATGAAAATCCCGAGGAAGTGCCAACGACTCCTTGTCGGCGATTTTCGGATAAACTTGCCGGTAAGAAAGCGAGCCCTGCTCTACCCCGCATTTCTCATGAACACTGTATATTCATTGGCCGCCTCGCTCCTTCCTGCGCGAGGTCTTGTCCATACTGAAACATAAACAGATGCGCACAGTATGCATGTGAAATCCGGGTTACGACCGACAGACCAGATAGGGCACTGCAAAGGCACTTCACTCGCCGTACCTTTTGCCTCCGGAGGATATCCCTTTCCATGCTTCTCACTGTGCCGCCCCCTCCAGCATCGGGGATGCGGTGAGACGACTCTCCCCTACACCCGGTTTCCACTATGCGCACCGTCGATACGGAAAAGATTCGAACAGAGTGGCTGAAGATGTCCCAGCGGCAACCGGTGGATTCCGCCATCGTGCGCCCCTGTGTCAGCGCGTCATGGCAAAGGAGCCTGGAACTCGGGGTGGATCCTTATGTCATCGATGAAGAAAACCTGTTGACTGACGATGAAATTATCGCTCGCTGCAGCCTGGACCATCTCCAACCGTACAAGGAGATCATTACGGCGATTCAAGATATCGCCATCGAGATGGACCTGACCTTCGAGATCTTTGATCGACAGGCACAACTCCGAGCCATCCTCGCCTTTCCCCAACGTTTCTACCGCCAGGATGGTGGCTTCAGCAAAAACAGGAACATCGTATTCAGAGATGTCTCAGAAGAAAAAATCGGCACCAATTCGGTCATCCTCGCCCTGACCGAAGGTCGGCCGATTCAGCTGACGGGCCCAGAGCATTTCAAACAGTCGCTGCACACTGTCAACTGTTCGGCCGCACCCGTGCACGATCTTGCCGGCAGAATCGACGGGGCGATCAACCTCTCCAGCCACAGCGCCCTGCAGACCGTGGAAACCCTGGCGCTGGCTACCAGCATCGCCAGAATCCTCGACAATCATCTGACAATCAACAGCATTCTCGGCCAGATGACGATTGTCAATTCCGCCTTGAACAAGATGATTGAATACCTGCCCCAAGGAGTGATCTGGTGCAATGCCGCGGGCGAGGTAGAAACCTACAACCGCAAAATCGCCCCCCTGCTCCAGTTGGAAAAAACCATGGGGCGGCAGGAGATTCTTGCCTTACTGAAAAATATCATCGCCCAGATCAAGACCTCCTCCGGGGAGTCGGACGTCGAGCAGAAGGAGGTTGTACTGGATCTTGGTGGCTCAGCCAGACGACTGCTGGCCTCGATCAAAAACATCGGCGAGCCAAACAGGCAGATCAACGGCCAGCTGATCGTGCTCGAAGACATCGACAAGATTCTGCGTTCAGCCTATAAAGGGATCGCTCCGCTCAGTACCCTGGCGGATATTGTCGGTGAAACGGCAAAGATTGTCGAATTGAAAGAACTGGCCGAACATATCGCCAGATCCCCCTCGGCGGTGCTGGTGTTCGGTGAAAGCGGTACCGGCAAGGAACTGTTCGCCCAGGGAATCCACAATGCCAGTCTGCGCCGGGACAAACCCTTTGTGGCGATCAACTGCGGGGCCATCTCGTCTGAACTGATCGAGTCGGAGCTCTTTGGTTATGAACCCGGGGCCTTTACCGGAGCGCTCAGGGGCGGCAAGATCGGCAAGCTGGAGGCGGCATCGGGCGGAACATTGTTCCTCGATGAGGTGGAAAGCATGCCCCAGAACGTGCAGATCAAGTTGTTGCGGGCGCTGGCAAACAGTAAGATCACCAGAGTGGGTTCCGTCAAGGAGACCCCGATCGACATCAGAATCATCTCGGCCAGCAAAAAAGATTTGCTCAAGGAGGCCGAAGCCGGCAACTTCCGGGAAGATCTGTACTACCGTATCAGCACCATCACCCTCAGCATTCCACCGCTCAACCAGAGAAAGGAAGATATCCCGCTCATCGTCGACTACTTCGTCGCCATCTTCTCAAAACAGTTCGACACCACCGCCATCACGGTCGAAGACGAATTCATCGCCGCCCTGCGCTGCTATGACTGGCGGGGTAATATACGCGAACTGCGTAACACAATCGAACGTGCCATGTTGCTGCTGGGAAACCGGCACGCCCTGACCATCGACACCCTGCCCAAAAGGATCGTAACCGATTACGAAAAGAGCAGGACAGAAGAGCTGGTGGCTTCATATATCAATGAACTCAAGAACGTCGAAGGTCGTGATGGCATTCTTTCCAAAGTGGAACGATTGGTGATCGAATCGATTCTGCAAGAAGAGGGAGGCAATATCTCCAAGGCCGCTGAAAAACTGGGCATCAGCAGACCGACGCTCTATAAGAAAGTACGGAAAAACAGCATCCTGACAAAACTGTAAAGTTCCCTTACAACAGGGTGCTATGTAAATTTTTTTTACATAACCTCAGAACGATGCCGGATTCCCCTGCTGTCTTGGCCACATTGGCCTGCCAGACTACGTTTTCTGGCTCGAAAAATCCTCTGCCAAAGATCTGTTCCCCCCACCCCATCGCCTTGCTGTAAAGGATTTTTACAGCAAGGCGATGGCCATCGTGGAAAACATTGGCTTCGACAAGAACCGCATCGACGTCGCAGCCACGGCGCCACCCCTCGGCTGTTTCCTCACATTTCACAACGATACCAGCATATTACTCTCTCCACACCGCCGTCTCCCTTCCTCTGGCCAGCGCTGTTTCCCGGGATCCGTCCCGCTGTCAGGCACCTGGTACGCAATGTGCTAATATGATTCAAACCAAAGCAATATATACAGACGGTTGCCGGAGCAGCTTCCCTTGATGACACTCAAACCAGGGACAGTCCCTGGTTTGCTCCGGATTTCTCATCGATTCATGCGACGTCAGGCTCGACGTTCTTGCCGATGAACCAGACCAGAGCAGGCTCTGTTCATCCGCAAACGATCAAAGAAAATGGCGTTGCCTGAACGGACCTTCGGTGAACACCATGTACATTTGGTGCCTCGCTCTTTCTTGCCAGATGTCGCGTTTATACCTAACACGCAAACACATGCACACAACGTTCATGAGAAAACCAGGCGAGCTGTCGATAACAGGGCCCGTCGCTAACCCCGCGGGTCAAAAACACCACAGGAGGAACCACTATGGATTTCAGGTTTGGCGTTCCAGCTTATGTTCAATTTGGAGACAACAGTTCAAAGCAGGTTGGCCCATTGCTGACTGCACTGGGGGCCAAGAAGGTCTTCTGCATTTACGACAAGGGGGTAAAAAATGCCGGTCTCGTCGATGGCCTCGTAGAACTCATCAAAAAGGCTGGTATTACAGTCATTGAGTACGATGGTGTCCTTGCCAATCCACCGAGCGAGGTTGTCGAGGCAGCTGCTGAAATCGGTAAAAGAGAAAAGGTCGATGCCCTGGTAGCCATCGGTGGCGGCAGCGCGATGGACTGCGCCAAAGCGGTGAACATTCTCCTCACCAATCCGTCGCCGATATTTCAGTATGCCGGTCCCAATCAGGTCAAAAACCCGGTAAAACCCCTTATCGCCATACCAACCACCGCCGGGACATCGAGCGAGGTGACCGCGGTAACCGTTATCAGCGACACCCAAAAGAAGAAGAAAATTGTCATCCTGGGTCAGCACGTCGGGGCAACCCATGCTCTGATCGACCCCCTGCTGACCATGGATCTGCCGCCTTCGATTACCGCCGCCACCGGCATGGATGCACTGACCCATGCCATCGAATCCTACACCTCGGTCAACGTCTCGCCCGCAACGGAAGTTCATTCACTCAAGGCGATTGAGTTGATAGCCGCAAACCTTGCAGAAGCGGTCAAAAACGGGCACAACACAGAGGCCCGGACCAATATGATGCTCGCCTGTCTCCATGCCGGAATCGCCTTCGGCAACGCCGATCTCGGTCTGGTCCACACCATCGCCCATCCTCTCAGTGCGCGCTGTGGTCTTGCCCATGGCGACGCCAATGCCGCCATGCTGCCCTATGTTGTCGCCTATAATGCCGATGCGGTTCCGGAGAGGACCAGGGAGATCGCCAGGGCGCTTGGCGTCGACGTTGCCGGCAAAAGCGATGAAGAGGCTGCCACCCTGGCCGTCGACAAGATCAAGGAGCTTTCAGCGAAGATTGGTATCAAGACCCTGCGGGGTCTCAATGTACCGGAGACGGCATTGAACGATCTCGTCGAGGATTCCATGCTTGAAGCGACCCTGCAGTTCAATCCGAAGCAGCCAAAGAAGGAAGATGTCAGAAAACTTCTCGAACTGGCGTATTGACCAACCGGGCCAAGCCCGTCGCTTCACCGATGACCCCACCGCTGTTACAAAAAAACAATAAGGAACAGACAATGGCCGAAATACGTAATGAATATGGAGTGCTCATCAATGGAAAATTTGTCGCCCCGGTGACAGGTGAATATATGAATGTCATCAACCCCGCCAACGGCAAGGTTCTGGCCCAGGTCGCAAGTGGCGGGAACGAAGATGTCGACAAGGCGATAGACTGTGCCGAAAAGGCCGGGCTCACCTGGGGAAAATCGACCAAGGCCGAACGGGCCAGGATCCTGAACAAAATCGCCGACATCATCGAACAGCATCTCGACCATATCGCCAAGGTCGAGACCATGGATACCGGCAAGACATATGGAGAGGCAAAAATCCATTTAGCCAACGTTGTCAGTCAGTTCCATTACTTTGCCGGGGTCATTGAAGCACACGAGGATATCTACGTCCAGCACGACAACAACAGCTTTTCGCTGATGTCCCGTGAACCTCTTGGCGTCTGCGCCATGATCATCCCCTGGAACGCTCCGTCGATGCTGCTGTCCTGGAAGGTCGCACCAGCCTTGGCCGGGGGCAACACCATCGTCCTCAAACCGGCATCGGCGGCACCTCTGGCCATTCTGGAGATCTGCCGCCTGTGTCAGGAGGTGTTGCCGCCAGGTGTGCTCAATGTCGTCACCGGCCCGGGAAGCACCGTCGGTGACCGCCTGGTCCATCATCCCAAAATCGCCAAGATCTCCTTTACCGGCTCCACCGAGACCGGCAAGGGGATCGGTCGAATCGCCGGTGAGCATGTCGTTCCCGCCACCCTGGAACTCGGTGGCAAGTCGGCCAATATCGTCTTTCCCGACGCGACCATCAACAAGGCCGAGATGTTCGCCTGCATGGGGATTCTCAGTTCCGCCGGCGAGATCTGCGTAGCCGGCTCCCGTCTCTTTTTGCACGAGAGTATTCACGATGACTTCCTGGCAACGCTGAAGCAGAAGTTCGAGGCGGTCAAGGTTGGTGATCCCATGGTCGAAGGGGTGCAGATGGGGCCGATCACCGAGGAAACACAGATGCAGAAGATCCTCGCCCACATCGAGACAGGCGTCAAGGAGGGCGCGACCCTGGTCTGCGGCGGCAAACGGTTGACTGGGCCGGAATACGATAACGGCTTTTTTATTGAACCGACAATTTTCGCCGATGTCACCAACGATATGCGTATTGCCCAGGAGGAGATCTTTGGTCCGGTCCTGGTCGTTATTAAGTTTACCGACGAGAATGAGGTCATCGCCATGGCCAACGACTCCAGCTATGGCCTGGCCGCCGGCATCTGGACCAACGATATCGGCAGGATAATGCGGGTTTCCAGAGCGCTTCAGGCTGGATTGGTCTGGGTTAACGACTATCTCAACGCCTGCTCGGGCGGATCCTTTGGCGGCTACAAGAAGTCGGGCCTTGGCCGCGAAGTGCACCGGGTCGCCCTTGACTACTATACCAACTTAAAGAATACCTGTGTCTCGCTTGACAAGGGCTATCCGCCGGCCTTTTAAGCGAGCAGTGCAGGATCATATTGTATCCGGAACGCCCCGGAGCGAAAGATGCTGTACCGAGCCCGGGGACTTACATGACAGCGTAGCGCTGTCGTCGTTGTCGCTGAGGCTCTCTACTCCAGCTATGCTGGTCGGCCGGGCTGCCTCGACAGACAATCCCGCAACCAGCACTTTCCGCTCACTCCTTCTCCCGGCCCCGGCCTGACCAGGGCCGGGAGAAGCCCCCCCTTTATCACCACCTGTCAGCAGCGCTCTGTTCCGCTGGACGATTTCGACACAACAGGCATTCCCCGAAACAGGGCAACGACTTGCTCACTGCCGCGCCTGGCAATCTCTTTTAGCCCCGAAGTGAACGAGGGCGACAGGGCCCGTCCTCGCCAACGCCAGGATGGCTGCCGCCACGGCTCGTTCTCCGAGTAAAGTGGCCATCGGCAACCTGACCAAGCGAGTGATTCTTCCCCTGCCGCCGGCTGCGGGGAAATTCCAACTGCCCTTAATTGATTGCAATTGTACACTTGCTAAAACCCAGCTTTTTTGTTTAGAACTAGAGAATGATGGCCGGATTGACAGGTCTGGCCAGCCGTCGGCACGGGGGCTCTGCTGACGGAGAAAAAGGGTAAATCCAGGGCTGGATATTTCGGCTTTGTCGGCTATGCAGTCACGCAACGGGAGAAATTCATCGGGAGATACCAATGGGAATGACGTATTACCCTGCCTGCAATGTTACGTTCACGCGTCAGGCATGGACCAGGTTGGCCGTGATCACTTTGTTCTTGCTGCTCTTGCCACTGTATGGCTGTAACAAGGAAGAGCAGAAGACGGCCCAGCAAAAACCTCTGGAAGTCCTCACTGCGCCGGTGATGCAGCGGGATGTGCCGATCCAGCATGACTGGATCGGTGTGCTCGATGGCTACGTCAACGCCACCATCCGGGCACAGGTCACGGGCTATCTGATCGAACAGAAGTACCAGGAAGGTGATCTGGTCCACAAGAAGCAGCTGCTGTTCCAGATCGATCCACGGCCATTTACCGCGGCGCTCAACCGGGCCAAGGCCGACCTCACCCAGCAGGAGGCCAACCACTGGAACGCGGCGTCGAACCTGCGGCGGGTCGAGCCTCTGGCCAAGAAGAATGCAGTGAGCCAGAGAGATCTCGACGATGCCATCGGCCAGGAACTTTCCACCCGCGCGGCCGTCGAGGCGGCCAAGGCCGCGGTGGAGGAGGCCCAGCTGAATCTCGGTTTTACCAGCATCACCTCTCCCATTGACGGCATTGCCGGCATCGCCAAGGCCCAGCTGGGCGACCTGGTGGGTCCTGCCAGCGTCGGAGATCTGACCGTGGTCTCCACCCTCGATCCGATCAAGGTCTACATCAACATCAGCGAACGAGAGTATCTGAAGGCCGCCGAGGCCGGCGTGACCATGGACAACCTGTCGCTGGAGCTCATTCTCACCGACGGCACGGTCTACCCGCACAAGGGCCATCTGGAGATTCTCGACCGCCAGGTCGATCCAACCACCGGCACGATGAAGATGGCCGCCTTCTTCCCCAACAGCGACAACCTGCTGCGCCCCGGGCAGTATGGCCGGGTGCGGGCCACCATCCGGGTCGCCAAGGGGGCCCTCCTGGTCAAGCAGCGGGCGGTCAGCGAGGTGCAGGGACAGTACATGATCGCCACGGTGGGAAAAGACAATACAATCAAGATCAACCATGTCGAGGTCGGCGACCGTATCGGCAGTGACTGGATCATCACCAAGGGGCTCCAGCCCGACGACAATGTGGTGGTCGAAGGCCACCAGAAGGTGCGCGACGGCATGACGGTCGACCCGAAACCCTTCGTCGAAGAGAAGGATTCTCCCCAGTCGGACAACTCGACAACGCCAGAGACGACAGAGAAGAGGTAGCTCCATGGCCAAATTTTTTATCAATCGCCCCATCGTGGCCATGGTCATCTCTATCCTCATGGTCCTCGTCGGTCTGGTGGCCATGTTCAGTCTGCCAACGGCCCAGTTCCCCAACATTGTTCCACCGGAGATCCAGATCTCCACCACCTACACCGGTGCCGACGCCCTGACCCTCGAGCAGGCGGTCGCCACCCCGATCGAACAGCAGATGTCAGGTGTTGACGACATGAACTACATGTACTCGATCAACGCCAACAACGGCACCACAACCCTGAAGGTCAACTTCGACGTCAAGACCGATTCCAACACCGACCAGCTGCTGGCCCAGATGCGTGAGGGCCAGGCCGAGTCGCAATTGCCAGCCGATGTCCGCAATTTCGGGGTGACGGTGCAGAAATCCCTGGCCTCGCCCCTGATCATCTTCTCGCTGTTCTCCCCCAACAATACCTATGACAGTGTGTTCCTGGCCAACTACTGCTATATCAACATCAACGACCAGATGACCCGGATCAGAGGCATTGCCAGCGTCACCGTTTTCGGCGCCGGCCAGTACGCCATGCGTCTGTGGGTACAGCCGGACCAGCTGGCCAAGCTGAACATCACCGTACCGGAGATCGTCAAGGTCATCCAGACCCAGAACACCGTCAACCCGGCCGGAAAGATCGGCGGCGAACCGATACCGGCCGGTCAGGAGTTCGCCTATGCGGTCAGGGCCCAGGGACGTCTGGAGACCGAAGAGCAATTTGGCAACATGGTGCTGCGCGCCAACGCAGACGGCTCCATCGTCCGGATGAAGGATGTGGCCAGAATCGAGCTTGGCGCCCAGTCGTACGACTATGCCGGCAAGATCAACGGCAAGCCGAGTGCGGCCATTGCCCTCTACCAAATACCGGGCTCCAACGCGGTTCAGGCCGCCAGACAGGCCCGGGAGCTGATGCAGGAGATCAAGAAAGGCTTCCCGCCAGATCTCGATTACGTGGTCAGCCTCGACACCACCGAGGCTGTTACCGAGGGCATGAAAGAGATCGTCACCACCCTCTATGAGGCGCTGGGACTGGTGGTTATCGTGGTCTTCATCTTTCTCCAGGGTTGGCGGGC
This sequence comes from Desulfopila sp., assembly GCA_047973425.1. Lineage (GTDB taxonomy): Bacteria > Desulfobacterota > Desulfobulbia > Desulfobulbales > Desulfocapsaceae > Desulfopila. The sequence continues at coordinate 10,605 of JBKEBZ010000148.1, read as the reverse complement.
CACCCTCATTCCGCTCCTGGCCGTACCGGTGTCGCTGGTCGGTACCTTCATGTTCTTCCCGCTGCTCGGTTTTTCCATCAACACCCTGTCGCTGTTCGGCCTGGTACTGGCCATCGGCCTGGTGGTCGACGACGCCATCGTCGTGGTGGAGGCGGTGGAACACCATATCGAAGAGGGGCTGGCGCCCAAGGAGGCGACCTTGAAGGCGATGGAAGAGGTCACCGGCCCGGTTATCGCCATCGCGGTCATCCTGGCGGCGGTCTTTATTCCCACCGCCTTCATTCCCGGCATCACCGGCCGGCTGTATCAGCAGTTCGCGGTGACGATCGCCCTGTCGGTGATCATCTCCGCCTTCAACGCCCTGACCCTGTCACCGGCGCTCTGCTCCCTGTTCCTCAAGAAGAAGACCGAGGGCCGCGGGCCGCTGCAGAAGTTCTACGACCTGTTCAACAAGGCCTTTGGCCGGGCCACCGACGGCTATGTCGGGGTGTGCCGGCTGGCGGTGCATAAGAGCGTTGTCAGTATCCTCCTTTTGGTGGGCATCGCCGTTCTGGGTGGTCTTTTCGGCAAATCCCTGCCTGCAGGCTTCCTGCCGGAAGAGGATCAGGGGTACCTCTTCGCCGGACTCGAACTGCCCGACGCCGCCTCGACCCAGCGGGCCGCCGAACTGACCACTCAGGCGGAAAAACTGATCATGAGTGTGCCGGGAGTGAAGTATGTCACCTCGGTCACCGGCTATAGCCTGATCGCCAACGTCTCCACCACCTACAGCGTCTCCTTCTTCGTCACCCTGGAGGAGTGGGCCAAACGCAAGGAACCGGATTTGCAGTTTGGCGCCATCAAGGATGCGATCAACCGGAAACTGGCCAGCATCCCCGGCTGCCTGGCCTACGCCGTGCCGCCTCCGGCCATTCCCGGTATCGGTACCTCGGGCGGGGTCACCTTCATCCTCGAGGATCGGGCCGGCAAGGATATCGACTACCTGGCCACCAATACCAACGCGTTTGTCGAAGCGGCCCGGAAACGGCCCGAGCTGATCGGAGTCTCGACCACATTTCGACCGGTAGTGCCCCAGCTCTATATCGATGTCGATCAGGTCAAGGTTCTCAAGCAGGGCGTGAACATCGCCGATGTCTACCAGACGTTGAAGAGTTTCCTCGGCAGCGGTTTTGTCAACTACTTCAACAAGTTCGGTCGACAGTGGCAGGTCTATGTCCAGGCCGAGGGCGAGTTCCGCACCGATATTGACAATATCGGCCAGTTCTATGTGCGCAACCAGGACGGCAAGACGGTGCCCCTCTCGGCCCTGACCTCGTCGCGCAGTATCATCGGTCCGGAATTCACCATGCGCTACAATCTCTATCGCTCGGCGCAGATCAATGCGGCCGCGGCCCCCGGTTACAGCTCCGGCCAGGCCATGCAGGCCCTGGAAGAGGTCTTTGCCGAGACCATGCCCTCTGACATGGGCTATGACTACATGGGCATGAGCTACCAGGAATATCTGGCCAGCGAGGGTGTTTCGCCGCTGGTGATCTTCGGTTTCTCCCTGCTGTGCGTCTTTCTCATCCTGGCCGCCCTCTATGAGAGCTGGGCTCTACCCTTTTCGGTGCTGCTCTGCACGCCGATCGCGGTGGCCGGCGCCTTTGGAGCCCTGCTGGCGCTCAAACTCGACAATAACGTCTATGCCCAGATCGGCCTGGTGATGCTCATTGGTCTGTCGGCCAAGAACGCCATCCTCATTGTCGAGTTCGCCAAGATGGAATATGAAAAGGGACGACCGCTGCTCGAGGCCACCCTGGCCGGGGCCAAACTGCGGCTGCGCCCCATTCTCATGACCTCTTTCGCCTTCATTCTCGGCTGCGTCCCCCTGGCTATCGCCACCGGAGCCGGAGCCGTTTCCCGACGGATCATGGGCAACGCGGTCATCGGTGGGATGACCGCGGCGAGTCTGATCGGGATCATTCTCATTCCGGTCTGCTTTTTTGTTGTCGAAAAGTTACGGGGTGAGCGCCACCAGCCACAACAGGCTGCTGAAATTTCAGATAAAGACTGAAAGCAAGGAAGAAATCATGAAGAGTAAGAGGTTGGCGGCTCTCGTGCTGCTTTGTTTGCTGGCTGGTTGTACTGTCGGCCCGGATTACCAACGACCTGCCATCGATACACCGAATGCCTGGCGGGTCGAAACACAGGAGGCGGAAAACCTCGCGGCCACCGACTGGTGGCAGCAATTTGACGATCAGGTCTTAAGCGACATGATCATTACGGCCCTGCAGAACAACAAGGACCTGATGATCGCCACCGCCCGCATCGATGAGTATCTCGGCCGATTCGGCTATACCCGGGCGGATCTGTACCCGCAAATCGGCGGCGGCGCCGAATACACTCGGGCACGGATCACCGAAACAAGCGACAACAGACCGGCCCCCGGCTACGAGATCACCACCGACACCTATTCCCTGGCGCTCAATGCCTCCTGGGAACTCGATTTCTGGGGTCGTATCCGTCGCAGTACCGAGGCGGCGAGGGCGCAGATCATCGCCAGCGCCGAGGGGCGGCAGTCGGTGATTCTCACCCTGGTCAGCAATATCGCCAATTCATACATCAATCTGCGGGTTCTCGATCAGCAACTGCAGATCAGTGAAAACACGGTCAAGAGCCGTGGCGATTCCTACCGTCTGTTCCAGGAGAGGTACGCCAACGGTATCATCTCCGATCTCGAACTGAGCCAGAGTCGCTCGCTTTACGACGAAGCGGTAGCCAGACTGCCCCGGTTGAGAAAGGCGATAGCCATACAGGAAAACGCCCTGTCCCTCCTGCTCGGCCGTAATCCCGGACCGATCCCCCGGGGCAAGAGTATCGATGCGCTGGGCCTGCCCGCCGTCGTTGCCGGCCTGCCCTCGGATCTGCTGGAGCGGCGCCCGGATATTCGCCTGGCCGAGCAACAGTTGATCGCAGCCAACGCCCAGATTGGTGTAGCCAAGGCCCTCTACTTCCCGACGATCTCCCTAACCGGTGGTCTGGGCCTTGCCAGCGGCAGTCTCAGCAACCTGTTCAAGGGCGATTCGACTATCTGGAATGTCGATGCCCCGATTACCGTGCCGATCTTTACCGCCGGCAAGATCGCCGGTACCGTTCAGGAGGCCGAGGCGATCCAGCAGCAGACCCTGATCAGCTATCGTCAGACGATCCAGAACGCCTTTGCCGAAGTCGACGACGCGTTGTCAAGTCAGCAGGAAACCCGCCTGCAGCTGGCCGCCCAGAAGCGCCAGGTCGATTCATTGCAGCGATATCTGGATATTGCCCGAATGCGCTATGATAACGGCTACACCGATTACCTGTCGGTACTGGACGCGGAGCGCAGCCTGTTCAGCGCCCAGTTGGACTACACCCAGACCCATGGGGATCTCTTTCAATCCATGGTCAATCTGTATAAGGCCATGGGTGGCGGCTGGGTAACCAAGGCGGCAGAAATGGCCGACGTACCACCTGTCCCGCCGGAACCATCGGTCTTGCCGGTTCTTAACAAACCAAGGCAATAAGACCGTCCAAAGAGCCACGTTCTTCATCGCCTGGCCGTTGCCTTCGACCTGATTGGCAACGGCCAGGTATTTCGCCAGCTTCCCTTCTCTGATTGTCTTCTCTTCCCAGGCGCTCTCACATCACAGCTCCCACAGAGGCGTTTTCCCTCCGGCCAAGACAATTCTAACACAAAACGAACTTCTCCCTAAACAGAGCGGCCTATATCTATTGCCATCATTTTTCTGGCGCTCCGGTGCGTGTACCGGCCGCGCCAGGCAATCCGCACCAGACAACCAAGGAGAAGATCATGAAGTTACAAAAGATAGTCCAAGCAACGCTGCTCTGTTCCGTCTGCGGTCTCTTCGCCGCCTCGGCCATGGCCGAAACCGACATCGTCGGCTCCGGTGCCAGCTTCCCGGCGCCAATCTACACCACCTGGTTCAAGGAGTTCAGCCGGGCCAACCCCGGCGTCCAGGTCAACTACCAGGCCAAGGGCTCCGGCGGCGGTATCCGTGACTTCATCGACCACACCGTCGATTTCGCCGCCAGCGACGCCGCCATGGACGAGAAGCAGATCGCCCAGGTGCCCGAGGGCGTCCAGCTGCTGCCCATGACCGCCGGCGAGGTCGTTCTCGCCTACAACCTCGAGGGTATCGACAACCTCAAACTGAGCCGGGCCGCCTACACCGGCATCTTTCTTGGCACGGTCAAGAAATGGAACGATCCCGCCATCGTCGCCGCCAACCCCGGCCTCACCATGCCCGATGAAGAGATCACCGTGGTCGCGAGAGCCGACAGCTCCGGCACCAGCTACGTCTTTACCCAGCACCTGAGCGCCATCTCACCCGAATTCGCCAAGGCCCCCGGCTTTGGTAAGACCGTCAACTGGCCTGCGGCGATCAAACTCATCAAGGCCCCGAAAAATGATGGCGTCACCGCCACCATCAAGCAGACTCCAGGCGCCATCGGTTACATCGAGTACGGCTATGCCAAGATGACCAACCAGCCCATGGTCAGCCTCGAGAACAAGGCCGGGAAATATGTCGCCCCCGGCCTCGAAGGCGGCCAGGCCGCCCTGGCCAACGCCGTACTGCCCGAGGATATGATCGTCTGGGTCACCGACCCCGATGGGGACGGTTCCTATCCGATCGCCACCTACACCTGGATGATGTTCTACAAGAAATATACCGACAGCGCCAAGGCCGAGATCCTCCGCAAGATGGTTGCTTATTGCCTCGACGAGGGACAGAAGATCGCCGACAAGGCCGGATATATCCCCCTGCCCGCCAATGTCGTCGAAAGAGTCCGCACCGCATCGGCAAACATCCAGTAACCAGCAGGGCTGGGCCAGAGAGCCTCAGCAACAACGAAGCATGAAAATCCTGGACACGGTAACAGAGCTTTCCGTACTGGCGAATTGCATATAACCAGCAGGGCTGGACCAGGTACCGCAGCCACAACAAACCATGAAAATCGTCGCCCCGGTAAAGGACTTTTTCGTACTGACGATTTTCGGATAAAGCGAAACAGCACTCTCACCAAGCGAACACCCGGTTCCCCGCGCCGTTCACCCGAATTTCCGGGGTAGGCCGGGGAACCGGCATCTTGGAGCCAGCGACAATGGACTATACGACGTCAGATTTTCACCAGGCCAATACCCTCTCCCGGCCACCTTCGAAACTGGATATTCTGGTGAACAAGGCCTTCAGGCACCTGACCTATGCCTTCACCTGGGGCATGGTACTGCTGCTCACCGCCATCGTGTTCAAAATCAGCAGCACCGCCTGGCCATCCATCCGGTATTACGGTCTCCATTTCCTCACCTCGACGACCTGGGACGTCAATGCCGGCATGTTCGGGATCTTGCCTGAAATCTGGGGAACCCTGTACAGTTCTCTGCTGGCCCTGGTTCTCGGCGGATTCTTCGGGGTGACCATCGCCATCTTTCTCACCCAGGACTTTCTGCCCAAGACGATCGCCCTGGTGCTGAAAAACATCATCGAGCTGCTGGCCGCCATTCCAAGCGTCGTCTACGGCCTGTGGGGCATCTTCGTGCTCATTCCACTGATCAGGCCGGTGGCCGATTTCCTGCACAGCCACTTCAGCTGGCTACCCTTCTTTTCCACCAGCCTCAGTGGACCCGGCATGTTTCCCGCGGCTCTGGTGCTGTCGATCATGATTCTGCCGACCGTGGCCGCGATCTCCCAGGACGCCTTTCGCGCCATTCCCCACAAGACCAAGGAGGCCGCCTTCGGCATGGGAACCACCCGCTGGGAGGCCATCCTCCGGGTCATGCTGCCGACCGCATCCGGCGGTATTTTCGGCGCCCTGGTACTCGGCCTTGGCCGGGCCCTCGGCGAAACCATGGCCCTGGCCATGCTGGTCGGCAACTCCAACGAGATAAGCCTCTCGGTTTTCGCTCCGGCCAATACCCTCGCCGCCCTCCTCGCCTTGAACTTTCCGGAAGCCGGACAGCACGAGGTGTCGGTTCTGATGTATGCGGCCTGCATCCTGCTTCTCATTACCCTTTTGGTCAACATCGCCGGCACCGCCATCATCACCTTGACCGGTTCAGGAGTAAAAAAATGAAACCTGTGCAAACCGCGGGCACCGAGCTGCATCTGCCCAGACTCGAGCGACAGCCGTTCGAGCCCCGGGCCCTCAAATCGATCATCCTCAGCACGATCACCGTGGCCGCCGCGATCACCGCCTGCATTCCCCTCTTTTCCGTACTCCCCATGCTGATCTATCGCGGTGGCAGGCGATTATCGCTGGAAGTCTTTTACTCGCTGCCACCCACGGCCTTCGAGATGGGCGGCGGTTTCGGCAACGCCATCGTCGGCACCCTGTTCATGGTGGGAATCGCCGCGCTGCTCAGCGTTCCTTTTGGCATACTTGCCGCGATCTTTCTGGCGGAACTGGGGCCAGACAGCAAGATTTCCACTATCGCCCGGTTCTGCGCCAAGGTGATGACCGGTCTGCCCTCGATTCTGGCCGGCGTCTTTGCCTATGTCATCGTTGTCCGGACCACCGGCACCTACTCGGCCTGGGCCGGCGGCGTCGCCCTGGCTCTGCTGATGGTTCCTGTCGTCCTGCTCACGGCCGAGGAGGCGATCAAAATGGTGCCGCAGGCAATGAAGGAGGCAGCTGTCGGCATCGGCTGCACCCCGGCCCAGGCCATGCTCAAGGTGACTCTGCCGGTCGCCATGCCGGGGATCATTACCGGGGTGGTTCTGGCCGTGGCCAGGGCCTCCGGGGAAACCGCGCCCCTGCTGTTCACCGCCCTGTTCAGCGATTACTGGTTGAAAGCCCAGCAGCCCACTGCCTCACTGGCTGTACTGATCTACAACTATTCCGGGATGCCGTTTGAAAACCAGATCGAACTGGCCTGGGCCGCCTCCCTGGTTCTGGTACTGATGGTTTTTGTCCTCAACATCATCAGTCGCGCCATTGGCGCCGGCAAGAAGATATAGCCAGCAGGGCTGGGCCAAGGTCCTCTGCCACAACAGGCAATGAACCCCAGGGCCCGGTAAAAGAGTTTTCGATATACTGACCCATAAAGGAGCGAAGAATGTTGATGGAACCCACCCTCAAAACCGCCGAGCCAAAGCGCTTATCCACCGACGCCAGTGCTGCCGAGGTCGTCCTCGACTGCCAGGCCGAGCAGATTTTCTACGGGGACTTCCTGGCGGTCCGTGACAGTAACGTACCGATCTTAAAAAACGAAATAACGGGATTTATCGGCCCGTCAGGCTGTGGCAAGAGCACGGTCTTAAAGAGCATCAACCGGATGAACGACCTGATCCATGGCTTCCGCTTTCACGGCAAGGTGCATTTTCACGGTATCGACATCTATGACAAAAAGGTCGATCCGGTGTCGGTGCGCCGCAACATCGGCATGGTTTTCCAGCAGCCCAATCCTTTTTCCATGTCGATCTACGAGAACGTGGCCTTCGGCCTGCGCCTCAACCGTTTCAAGGGGAACATGGACGAAAAGGTGGAAAAGGCCCTGCGTGGCGCCGCTATCTGGGACGAGGTCAAGGACAAACTCAAAAACAACGGTCTGTCGCTCTCCGGCGGTCAGCAGCAGCGTCTCTGCATAGCCCGGGCCATTGCCACGGAACCTCAGGTTCTGCTGATGGACGAGCCCTGCTCCGCTCTCGATCCGATCGCCACCCGGCAGATAGAGGAGCTGATGATCGATCTCAAAAAACGGTTTACCGTGGCCATCGTCACCCATAACATGCAGCAGGCCCAGCGCGTCGCCGATCAAACGGCCTTTTTTGCCGTCGATATTTCCCATGGCGGCAGGACCGGCTACCTGGTGGAGATAAACAAGACCATGGAACTGTTCAACAATCCGCAGGAAAAACTTACCCAGGAATATCTCCACGGCGAGTTTTCCTGAGCCGGCGACCACGGTGAGCCGCTCCTCTGGCGCCATCGACTCTGGCGAACAACGTAGCCAGTTTACCGACCAACCTGCGCCTCTTTCTGCCCGACCCCAAAGGGCAGAGCTCCGATCCGATCACCACCTCTACCTGGCTCTTGCTCTCTCGCCCCTCTGCGGATACGGTGCAGGGGAGAGCGGCTGAAGCGATTCGTCGACGGGGTCTCAATGAAGGGCAACAGTTTGCCCAGGCAGCGTTGGCAAAGATACAAGAGGGCGAACGAACCCTCGCCTCACAGGTCACACGCCCTGCAGAGCAGCTGAGCGACAGGGAACCGGTTCCACGCCGCCACCGGCAACCGAGATGGTATGAGAAGTAATTTCTTGATAGATATCAAAAAAGTAGAGCAATATCTTCTCGCTGTTCAAAAGAATTTCGATCGGATCAACGAGGGGCTGGATATGCATCGGGAGCCGATGCGGGATGATATCGTCTGCAACATGCTGGCCGGCTACCAGTATCTCAACACCCTGCTCGAAAAAGATATCGATCTGCTGCAAAGAAAGGGGCTCCACCATTTCCTGGAGCTTAACCATATCGTCCTCTGCGGCACCATGCCGGAGAAGCGCCGGGATTTTTCCGAACACATCAAAAGCACCACCGACCGGTTTTATCAGCAGCAGGAATTTTCCATCAGCCACCTGCGTGACTGGGCCGATAGACATCGTGAAGATTCCCCCTGGAAACAGGCGGCCGGGGTCTACATACTGCAGGTGAGCTGGCCGCAGCTGTTTGCCGAAGGGAACCACCGCACCGGCGCATTGCTGATGAGCAGTATCCTGGTCCGTCTCGGCAAGCCCCCCTTCGTGCTCAGTGTCGACAACGCCAAGGGCTATTTCGACCCCTCGAGCCTGGCGAAGAGCACCCGGAAGAATGTCTACGGACGTCTCTACAAGCTGCCAAAGATAAAGAAGAAATTTGCAAAATTCCTCGAATCTCATACTGAAGGGGAACTTTTGCAACCGCTGGTTGTCAAAGAACATATCAAGCGCGCTGCCCTGAAAAAAGGGGACAACAAACAATGACACCTCTCTGCTGAACGCATCACTCCGCTCTCCGTTCCGCTGAACCTTCTCCCCGTCTGCCAGGAAAAACCACTTCGAGCGAAACTCTTGCCGCGAGATCCATGATCCCTACACGACAGCACGATCGTCCAAAAGGAGAAAAAACAGGCCACTAGTACCAAGGTACAATGGCAGATTGGCTGGAATCGGCCTATTTTTCCTGCATCGACATCAAATTTCTTTTGCAGGAGGTACTCTCATGGCATCCTATACTTCAGTTCCCGTCGGCAAGGTTCTTATCATTCATGGAACGGTAAAAGCTGTTTCCGCAAGTGGGGTGGAGCGGATTTTAGGCCCAAACAGCGTTATTTACGCCAACGAGCATATTGTCACCGGCCCGGATGGCAGCGTCTCCATCGGCTTTAACGACAATCCAGCCCAACTCACCCTTGGCCGGATGACGGATGTGGCGATTGACGATGATGTCTATTCCGCAGCGATGCCAGACCACCAGGGGGCGGGGGCGTTGTCAGTCGAGGATATCCAGGCCGCTCTGGTGGATAACGAGAATTTCGACCCGACCACAGACCTGCCCGCTCCTGCTGCCGGCCCCGGTGCCGGAGGCGGTGTCACTCCTGCTGGTGGTGATCGCCATATTGTCATCTTCGAGCCCGATCAGATGCAAATCACCCCGGATTCCGGCGCCGAAACCAGGGGAATCACCTTCAACTTTCTCGACGAACAGACCTATGGCCTCAACCCGGAGAGCGCAGACGGCACCGATACGACTGCTGTCACTCCGAATCCGCCGATACCTCCTGGCGGTGGCGGGACAGAAACCCCAACCGATGGTGGAACGGAAACGCCAGGCGGTGGTGGAACGACTTCGCCTGCAGCAGCCACAGTCACCCTGAGTGATATCAGCGCCACGGAGGGGAGCGGCATGGCCACAGTTGTCGCGACCATCGACCAGGCCGTGACCGGCACCCCATTGGTCCTCACCCTGACCAATGGCGCGATCATCACCATTCCGGTCGGCGCGACCACCGGAACCTCAAACGGTTTTATCATCCCAGGAGACGATCCCTATGTCGATGGCCAGGTCTACGCCATCGGTATAGAGGGAACCAGCGGCGGCAATTTTACCCAGGTGGAGAGTAGCGGTACCGCCAATGTAACTGTTGTCGACACCATAGATCCGACAAATGTCAGTCTGACCGTCGGGCCCGACTCCATCAGCGAGAATGGCAATCATACCGTCACCTATACCGTCACCCTCGACAATCCTGTCCGGGATGGCGATGCCCCGGTCACCGTTACCCTCTCCAACGGCCAGACCGTTACCATCACCAGCGGCAGCAGCGGTAGCGTCGACTATACCTTTACCGGCACTGACGATGTCTATATCGATCCGGATTCCAGCAGCGTCACCATCACCGGCGCCACGCAGACCGGAACCGGCGGCGCTTTCGAGTCCATCGTCATCAATCCCACACCTGCCGTGGTCCAGATTACCGACGATAACGATCCGACAACTGCCAGTCTGACCGTCGGGCCCGACTCCATCAGTGAAGATGGCAACCACACCGTCACCTATACCGTCACCCTCGACAATCCTGTCCGGGATGGCG
>JBKEBZ010000084.1:0-38358 GCA_047973425.1 Desulfopila sp. | reverse complement strand
TCGCCCCTCACGCTGGGGCGTGTCTTGAAACTTTGATTAGTGTCCAGTTGCTATCATCGTATGGCCGTCGCCCCTCCCGCTGGGGCGTGGATTGAAACAGATGCAGCCTCCGCATACAATTCCTTTGGTAAGTCGCCCCTCACGCAGGGGCGTGGATTGAAACCTCATCGGCCAGGATAACAGCGCTTTCCCCGTCACGTCGCCCCTCACGCAGGGGCGTGGATTGAAACACGTAATTGAAAGCACATACGCAAAAGCAGGTTATGTCGCCCCTCACGCAGGGGCGTGGATTGAAACAAAAGCCTGGTAGCTCGTAATAACGATTGGCAAGGTCGCCCCTCACGCAGGGGCGTGGATTGAAACAATAAGTCTCACTCTGTTGGATATGCTATTCTTTCGTCGCCCCTCACGCAGGGGCGTGGATTGAAACGATTGATGGATGGCGCCGATATCGAGGATGGTATCGTCGCCCCTCACGTAGGGGCGTGGATCGAAACAGAACTCTGTTGTGCCTTATGCTCGAAAGCTGGTGGTCGCCCCTCACGCAGGGGCGTGGATTGGAACGGGCCTGGCGAACCAGCTATGACACTGGTGACCGGTTGTCCCTCATCTGTCCTATCTGCTGTACCTGCTCTTTCCTTTGAGGTTGTTATTGACAAAAAAAAAACGCTTTTTTATCTTTGACATCGACCGGGGTGCCTGCCTTTATTCGTCAAGGTCGAACAGGGCGGGGTAAGAGGAAAAACGGTGAAAATCCGTTGCATACCAGCCATTGCCGTGAATGGGGACGACGGCCTGCATTATGCCACTCATCTTTGCTGGGGAAGGCGCAGGTCCGAGGATGATCCATCAGCCGGAAAGCCTGCCCAGGTAACAGATCGCAAGGAAGCTCGCTGGAACCTTTCCTGTATACACCTGTATCAGGAGGATTCCATGTCGCTTGCAAAGAACCGCGCCTTTGGTGCGCTCATCACCCGTCTTATAAACCACGACAACCTGTCCCGGGCAGAGGCCTACGACGCCTTTTTGACCATCCTCGGCAATGGTACCAGCGAATTGCAGCAGGGGGCTTTCCTGTCCGCCCTGACGGCCAAGGGTGAAACCGCCCAGGAGGTTGCCGGGGCCTGGGAGGCGATCTACCAGCTGGATACCAACAAAGTTTCCATCGCACTGCCTGTCGCCGAGAATTCCGGCACCGGCATGGACAGTTTCAAGACCTTCAATATCAGTACCGGCGCCTCGATTATCGCCGCGGCCGGGGAGGTGCCGATGGCCCGGCACGGTGCGCGAGCCCTTACGTCCGTCTGTGGCACCGTCGATATGGCGGAAGCGCTGGGGGTCGATGTCGAGTGCAGTGCCGAGACCGTCGCGCAGAGTATTGAAACGGCTGGCCTCGGCCTGTTCAATGGCATGAGCCCGCGGATTCATCCCAACGCTCTGGGACGGGTTCTCTCCCAGATCTTTTTCGGTTCTACCCTGAATATTGCCGCCTCGCTGGCCAACCCGGCGTTGCCGACGATCGGGGTCAGGGGTGTTTACGCCAGGGAGATGATCATGCCGGTGGCCGAGGTGATGCGTGAAGTCGGCTATACGAGTGCCGTCATCCTCCATGGTGAAGCCGGCAGTGGTCTGGGGATGGATGAGGCTTCTGTCTGTGGCACCACCCATTGTGCCCGGATCAGCCAGGATGCGACGGGAGCCAGAAGCATTGACCAGTTCCGTATCGATCCGAAGAAACTTGGCCTGGCCGTTTCGGTAGCCGATGCCCTGAGACCCGGCGCCGATGTGACGTCGGAGGCCAAACGCTTTGCCAGGTTGATGGCCAACCGCGAGGAGGGTGCCCGAAAAAATGCCGTGTTGCTCAACGCCGCCCTGATCTTTCTCGCCGCCGGCAAGACGGAAACCCTCGAGCAGGGGGTGCACAACGCAGCCATTCTGCTCGAATCGGGCAAGGCGTTTGCAACCCTGGAGCGTTGGGTCCAGGCCCAGAACAGCAATCCGGAACAGGGACTGGCCAAACTTCATGCCCTGGTCTGAAGCTAGCCAGTGCCCTTCCAGAAACGGCTCTTTTACCCTCACCAGCATGGCTGGACCAGGGAACCTCAGCCACAACGAAAGATGAAACTCCTCGGCGCGGTAACAGCGTTTTCCGTGCTGATGAGTTTCGGATAAACCGCAGGAGTCGGTCATGAGCGTTGAGTTGTTGATCATCAGATGTGGCGAGCGATACCTGAGAACCAGCAATGAGCGGTTTGAGCTGGTCGGTCTGGACAAGGCCTCGGTTTTTCCCCTGGCCCAGCTGGGGCGGGTCAAGGATCTGGAACGTAAGGCCTGTCAACAGGGCTTTTCCGCGCCGTCTATCAAAAAGCTGGTTCTCACTGAAGAGGAGCTGGCATGATCCGCATGCAGCTGACCGGGTTGAAGCAGCTGGTGGTTCAACCCCACAAGCCGCTGCCCCAAGCGGCTTGTGGACAGGTGCGGGTCGCGGTGCTGGCCTGCGCCATCTGCCGCACCGATGCCAAGATGTGGCAACAGGGGCATCGCGATCTGGTTCTCCCGCGGGTGCTCGGCCACGAGATGATTGTCCGGGCGGCTGACGGCAGGCGCTGCCTGGTCTGGCCCGGCTCCAGCTGCGGCAGCTGCTCCTATTGCCTGGCCGGCAAGGAGAACCTCTGCGCTGACATGCAGATTACCGGTTTTCATCACGACGGTGGTTTTGCCCACCAGGCGCTGGTCCCCGCAAACAGTCTGATCGCCGTACCCGAGCGGCTCGATCCCTATGTCGCCTGCTTCGCCGAACCGGTAGGTTGCCTGATCAACGCTTTTGACAAGCTGCCGATCTCGGCAGGAAAAAAGTTGTTGATCTACGGTGGCGGGACCATGGGACTGCTTGCGGCTCTTTACGCTCGGACGCTGGGTCTTGAGCCGCTGATCCTCGAAAAAAACCAGGCCAAGATCCGCCGGATCGCAGCTCTTCTTGCGGCCGAAAAACTCATCTGCCGCAAGGAAACCAACCAGTGTCTGTTTGACCTGGTGATCAACACCTGCCCTGACTCTATCGCCTTTAGCCAGGCGATCACCAAGGTCGACAAGGGGGGACACCTCTCCTTTTTCTCGGGCATCGGTAAGAACGAAACCCTCGAAACCAACCTGATCAACCTGCTCCATTACAAGGAGGTAACGGTTTCCGGCGCCTACGGCATGAAAAAGTCCGACATGGAGCGGGCCGTTCCCTTTTTGCTCGCGCAGACGGATGCATTGTCGCGACTGATCGAGGAGATTGTTGCCCCCGAGCGTGCTCCGGAACTGATGCCTGAGGTTCTCTCCGGCAAGCGGCTGAAATATATCCTTGATTTCAGCGGTGGAGAACGGACGGTCAGCATCGAAGCTGGTAGCGGTCCGCAGCCGGATTCAGCAGAAACGGTTGCGGCGTTTCCTGCTGACAGTCTCTGTCAGCAGGTGATCGGCGCCATCCGGCCTGTCGATGATGATTGTGCCGCGGAAGCGACAGCCAAGATGGATGACAAGGCCAAGCCACTCGGCTCGCTCGGCAAGCTGGAACCTCTGGCGATCAGCATGTGCCGGATCCAGCGGACCCTGAACCCTGAGATCGGGCGCAAGGGGCTGCTGGTTTTTGCCGCCGATCACGGCGTTGTCGAAGAGGGAGTGTCCGCCTACCCGGCCGAGGTGACCGGGCAGCTGGTCGATAAGTATCTTCACGGCGGAGCGGCGATCAATGTCTTCTGCCGGCGCTACGCGATCGAGACGAGAATTGTCGATATGGGGGTAAAGAGAGACTTTACGCCACACCCGGACCTGATTTTAGCCAAGGTCGCGCCTGGAACCTGCAATATGGCCATCGAGCCGGCCATGACCCGGGAGCAGGCGCTTCAGGGCCTGGAAAACGGCATGCGGGCCTTTTTCACCCTGACCGAGGCGGGGGAGACGCCGCTGCAGATTCTTGGGCTGGGAGAGATGGGGGTCGGCAATACCACCTCGGCGTCGGCCATTATCGCTGCGGTCACCGGGATCTCGGTGGCCGCGGCCACCGGCAGGGGAAGCGGAGTCGATGACGAAGGCCTGAAACACAAAGCCGAAGTGATTAAGAAAATTCTCGCATTTCACCGGCTGGACAGAGGCGACGGGCTGGGGATCTTAACCGCTATCGGTGGGTTTGAGCTGGCCGGAATTGCCGGTGCGACACTGGCGGCAGCCTCGCAGGGTTGCGCCGTGGTGCTCGACGGGGTGATTTCCACCGCGGCCGGATTGCTCGCCTATCTGATCAACCCGGCCATTGGCGACTATCTGATCGCCGGTCATCAATCGGCAGAACGAGCCCAGGCCGCTGCGCTCGGTCATATGGCGTTGGAGCCGATCGTTGATCTGTCGATGCGCCTGGGGGAGGGGACCGGTGCGGCCCTGACGATCGATCTGGCGGAAACAGCCTGCCGGCTGATGGGTGAAATGGCCTCCTTTGACGAAGCCAGGATCTCCAGATCGAAGCCGGGAAAGGTCTGATTCGTCGCCTCCTGCTCGCCGGCAGATCTGACCCGTCCGCCATCTGGTCCCGTCGCCCGGTCATCGCGGTTGCCTGGTTGTTGGCAGCCAGGGTATTCGCAGCCAGCGGAAACAGGTGTCCATGAATTTCAGTTGAGCGATATTGGCGACAGGGCCAGGAGAGGGGACTGGTCCCTGGAGATGGAGAACATCTTTTTTGCCGCCATGAAATTTCGGCCATTCGGGCAGTCCTGTCGCATTGGGGGTGCCGGTTTTGGCAAAGTTGACCCAGTAGTCCATCATGACCGCAGAGAGTTGTCTGTCCTCATCGGTATAGGCAAAATTAAAATTCTCTTGAACATGGCCAAAGACATAGTTGATGTCGTCGGCATGGCTGGCTGCTGGCAGGGATTCGCCACGTTTTCTCTCGGGCTGTCTCTGGGTGAAGGAGTAAAGATAGACATTGGCGGTGCCCGTCTTCTCCTGCAGCCTGGCCCAGGTCCATGCTGGCCAGGCAAAGGCGGTATCACGGAAAATGTTACGGGCCGACTGGAGTGCGATCGTATCGGTGGTGGCCGGGTAGAGCTTTTCCGCCTTTCTGGCAAAAAATCCAAACTGTTTGGTCAGGAACGCCTTATACCGCGCTGCGGTGATGGTCTCTACAAACAGCGCCCCCTCATCGGCGTTGGTGCCGATAATCACATCGACATCGTTGTATTTGCCCTTTTTATAGAGCTTGTACTGGTCGCCAGGGATCAGACAGCCATCACAGATTGGCCAGAAGCCACCTATCTGAGCGGTTTCCGTATCCTGTAAGAAACGTTCGGGCGATATCTTACGTAACTCCGCAATCGATGTTGCCCCCATTCTTCCGGCAAAGGCAACACCCTGCCGCTCTGCGCCTTTCAGGTTCTGGATACCGCTGCCCCTCTGCTTTTTGACCGGGCCGAAGTTGCCGCCGCTCTGGCTTATCGCCCTGTGGAAAAGACCTCGTGCCAGGGGCGAGGCACAGAGTATGCTCACCGAAATCGCCCCGGCAGACTCCCCGAAGACCGTGACGTTGCCCGGATCCCCGCCAAAGGCGGCGATGTTGCGCTGCACCCATTGCAACCCGGCGATCTGATCGAGCAACCCGTAGTTGCCCGACACGCCGAGCTCATTTTCCGCACTTAATTCCGGATGTGCCAGAAAGCCGAGCGCGCCGAGTCGGTAGGCGACGCTGACGAAAACAACACCCTTGGCGGCAATATTTTTGCCATCATAATTGGCGATGCTTGGCGCTCCTATGGCGAAGCCGCCGCCATGGATCCAGACCATGACCGGCAGCTTCTCTTTCCGGCTTGCGACTGGAGTCCAGACATTGAGATAGAGACAGTCCTCAGCTTGCTCCCCCACACTGTTCTGCAGGCTTGCGATGTCCGGGAACACGATCTGCGGGCAGGCGGGGCCAAAGTGATCGGCCTGCAAGACCCCCTCCCAGCTCGTGACCGGCCGAGGAGCCTGCCAGCGTAAATCACCTGTTGGCGGGGCGGCGAACGGAATCCCCTTGAAAATGGCAAGGCCATCCTTATGAACACCTTTGACCCGGCCACCCTCGACCTCGACGGTATCAGGAGCGGCGTGTGCCGGAACGACGGGCGGTACCGCCAACGTAAAACTGGATAAATCGAACAGGGATTGCAGAGGAGAGACGAAACGATTGTTCATGGTTTTTCTCCTGTGGAAAAGTTTCTTCACCAGTACCCATTTCCAGGTGAATGGTTACGATTATCCCAGATGACAGCTTTGTGAAGCGATTACACGATGGTTGTCAGAGGGGTTTGCGGCGCCGTACAACGGCCTGGTAGACAAGTGCATACAGACATCATCCAGACAACTCTCACTCAAAGGAGATACCAACATGGCGAAGATTCTCATTTTATACTACAGCATGTACGGTCATGTCGAGACCATGGCGCACGAGGTGGCAAAAGGTGCCCGTAGCCTTGAAGGCACCACGGTGACAGTCAAGCGTGTGCCGGAGTTGATGCCAGAAGATGTGGCAAGAAAGGCCGGTGCCAAACTCGATCAGGAGGCACCGGTGGCGACGCCGAACGAACTTGGCGAGTATGATGCCATCATCTTTGGCGCGCCAACACGCTTTGGTAATATGTGCGGGCAGATGCGCAACTTTCTCGATCAGACCGGGGGCCTTTGGGCCAACGGCGGATTGATTGGCAAGGTGGGAAGTGTATTCATCTCGACAGGTACCCAGCATGGTGGACAGGAGACGACCATCACCTCGTTCCAGACCACCCTGTTCCATCATGGCATGATCGTTGTGGGGGTGCCTTATTCCTGTCAGGAACTGTCGAACATGACCGAAGTTACAGGAGGAACACCCTATGGGGCGAGCACGCTTGCCGGCAGTGATGGCACCCGCAGACCGACCGAAAATGAACTGGCAATCGCCCGGTTCCAAGGAGCCCATGTCGCAGACGTTGCGAAAAGGCTCTTCGCCTGATCGGTTGCCGGGGGCTCTGTCCGGCTTGCGCACCGCCAGCGCCTGGTTTTCATCTGTCCCCAAAGACCATTGGTCAAAGTGCCGGCCAACCACTTTGCGATGGTGCGGCTGGCAAAATAGTGTAGAGTACAGCCGGTGGACTGAGGTTGCGGCTCTCTCGCGAGGCGTTCGCTGCCACTGCGGCGGCAGCGGCCGGCCATTGTCAGAAATGTGCATGGAAACAGTTTCGATTCTGTTACAAAACTCTTCTTGAAGAAGAAAACTGCTATAATCAATTGCCAAATCTCGCCGCATCTTTTTAATGTGAGAGGCGGATCCGAGCCCGGTAAGAGAGCTTTTTGCAGCGGCGGGTTGCAGAGACATGACACGGTGAGCACAAGGCGATGCCCATATTCGAATACAAGGTGCTCGACAGTGCGGGCAAGCAGCGCAAGGGTCTTATGGATGCCGAAAGCGCCGCTCAGGCCATGGGAAAGCTGCGCTCGGCGGGACACTACCCGGTATCGATCAGACTGAGCAAGGGGCGCTCACGGACGTTTGCGAAAAAAGGCAGTGACATCGGTTTTTTCGAGCGAATACACGAAGAGGAAATTCATCTCATTACCCGCCAGTTGGCCACCTTGCTCGGTGCCGGCATCCCCCTGGTCCAGGCCCTGTCGTCCTTGATGGAGCAGACAGCCAATCCCGCCTTGAAGCGAGTGATTGCCCAGATCAGGGGCAAGGTCAACGAGGGCGAGACCTTGACTCGGGCCTTGAGCGATTATCCCAGACTTTTCTCCAACGTCTATGTCAATATGGTCAGGGCGGCGGAGGCCTCGGGCTCGCTGGATCTGGTGCTCGAGCGGTTAGCGGATATCGGCGAGAAGCAGCAACTCTTAAAGGGGCGGCTGCGGGCTGCCCTGGTCTACCCGGTGTTCATGGCGATCATCGGTACGGCGATCCTCTTTATTCTAATCAGCTACGTGGTGCCCAATATCACCCAGGTCTTTGTCGAGATGGGCAAGGTCCTGCCGTGGCCGACCCGGTTACTCATCGACTTCAGCGGCTTCGTCCAGCGTTTCTGGTGGCTGCTCTGTCTGCTGCTGGCGGGGGGTGTTTTCGGTCTGAGATATCTGGTCAGCCTGCAGGTGGGGCGCAATGTCTGGGATCTGCTGAAACTGAAGATGCCGATGACCGGTCCGGTGGTGCGGAAAATTCTGCTGGCCAGATTTGCCTCTACTTTGGGCAGCCTGCTCAACAGCAGCGTCGGTCTGTTGCCCTCGATGCAGATCGTACGCAATCTGATCGACAATGTGCAGGTCGCCCGGGTGGTCGATGAGGCGATGGAAGATGTCGAGAGGGGAAAAAGTATGACCACGGCCCTGGCCCGGTCGCCGTGGTTCCCGCCGATGTTCGTCCAGATGATCTCCATCGGTGAGCAGAGCGGCAGCCTCGAGAAAATGCTGGAGAAGGTCTCGTCGGCCTACGACCGTGAGGTGGAAACGGCGATTCTCGGCATGACCGCTCTTATCGAACCGATTATGATTGTCTGTATGGGCGGTGCCGTCGGCTTTATCGTGCTCTCCATTCTCCTGCCGATTTTCGAGATGAACCAGATGGTGGGCTGAAGTCGGATGGAGGCCAAAGAGGCGGTGGCAACGAGCAAGGTAGTGTTCATCCAGAAACGAGATAGTTTCTGGATGGGCACAAGGTAACTTCCTGGCGCGGTAAAAACGTTTTCCGTGCTGACGATTTTTGGATAAAAAACAAAAAGATACGATGAAACGGATATATAGCAGTGGTGAAAAAGGCTTTACACTGATAGAGTTACTTGTGGTACTGGTGATCATCGGGATTCTGGCCGGGTATATCGGCCCGAAGATCATGGGCCATCCCGAAGAGGCCCGACGAACCAAGGCGGCATTGCAGATTCAGGGCCTGGAGACGGCCTTGAAACTGTATAAGCTCGACAACGGGGTGTATCCGACCACCGAACAGGGGCTGCAGGCCCTGGTGGAGCCTCCTGTCACCGGTAAGCTGCCGCCCAAGTGGCGTGATGGCGGCTATCTCGATCACAACTCGGTTCCCAAGGACCCCTGGGGCTACGACTTCATTTATCTCAGTCCCGGGGTGCATGAACAGACCGAGTTCGACCTGAGTTCCTATGGCGCAGATGGCGAGGCCGGCGGCGAAGGCGATGGCGCGGATGTGAACAGCTGGGAGCTTGAATAGCATCGGACCGTACGGTATGGTTTGTGTCTGCCCTGGGAGCAGGCCCGGAAGGGGTCTGGCGGGCCGGCGGGGGTTTACCCTGCTGGAGATGCTTGTCGTTCTGGTTCTGCTCGGCATACTGCTCGTGGTCAGCGTACCGGCCTTGCGTAACGCCATCGTCGATGATCCGTTGCGGTCGGCGGCGCGGAAGATGATTGGCGCCATCAACGATGTGCGGCAGAAGGCGATAAGCGGACAGCAGCCGTATCTGCTCCATTTCGACCTGGACGAAAACCGGTTGTGGGTTGAACGGGAAGAGGGTGGCGGTGAGACCGACCGTAACCCGCAGGTCGAGAATCTCTGGCAACTGCCCGAGGAGGTAAAGATACGCGAGGTGTGGCAAAAGCGAGCGGGAAGGACTCGAGACGGTGTGGTCGAGGTATGGGTGAGCGGCCGGGGGTACATGGACCAGACCGTCATTGGACTCGAAGATTCCCGGGGAAATGGTCTGAGTCTGGTCGCCTTCGCTTTTCTGCCGGAGATCGAAGTGCATGACGGCGACTATGAACCGCGGTGACGGTACCGGTCATCGCGGCCGGGTAAAGGGCCAGGGCGTGGCGAAGATCTCGTCGGCGGCAAACGGCTTTACCCTGCTCGAGGTGCTGGTGGCCATTGCCATCCTGGCTATCGCGCTGACCAGCCTTCTCGGTCTGCAGTCTCAGTCTCTGTCTCTGGCTATCGAGATGAAATTCAATGTGACCGCCGCGTTCCTCGCCCAGGAAAAGATCGCCGAATATCAGACGGGATTGATCGAATTCACCAGCGACAGGGGTGATTTCGGCAGAGATTTTCCAGGGTATACCTGGAGGGCCGAGGTGCAGAATGCCGATATCTTTGCAGCGGAGGGGCTCGTTGAGCTGGAACGACCACTCCAGCGTCTCGACCTGACGGTTGGCTGGCAGGAGCAGGAGTATTCCACGGTGGTGACCCTGTATGGTTCAAAGAGGCAGCCGTGAATCGTCGACCGACCGGGTGGAGAGGGCGCGATGGCTTCACTCTGCTCGAGGTGCTCATTGCCATCAGCATCTTTGCGGTGGTGGTTTCGGCGGTATATGGGGCCTATCGGGCCACATTCGCGACGGTCGACGCCTCCCGGCGGCAGATGGCGACCATCTCTGCCGCCCGGGTCATTTTCGAGAGGATGAGTGCGGATCTGGAGTCACTGTCGACTGGCCAGGACAGCTTTCTGCTGGGAACCCGCGGTGAAATCGATGGGATGAGAGCCGACACGTTGTCCTGCGTTTCCCTGGCCCATGTGGTTTTGCATCGCAGTGAGCCGCCACTGAAGCGGGCGGTGTTGAACTACACCACGGTCGAAACCGATGCCGGTCGCTTCGATCTCTACCGTAAAGATGAACCGATAACTCCTCGGCAATCTGAGATAAACGATGACGATACCGACCATGGCGATCTTTTGGGCAGGGACCTCAGGGAGTTGAAAATCACCTATGTCACCGCCGATGGCCAGGAGGTGGAGAGCTGGGAGAGTGGCGGCGCCGACGCCGCAGGCGGTGCCGACGCCGCGAGGCTGCCGGTTCTGGTCAGGTTGGAGATCCGTTTT
The DNA here is from genome assembly GCA_047973425.1 of Desulfopila sp. Lineage (GTDB taxonomy): Bacteria > Desulfobacterota > Desulfobulbia > Desulfobulbales > Desulfocapsaceae > Desulfopila. Next base: position 27,547 of record JBKEBZ010000084.1, on the reverse strand, counting down.
GCCGACGGCGATGCGGCCGATGCCGATTCCGGCACGCTCTTTCGCACCGCCGTGGCCTTGCCGGTGATGGCGGCCGCGGTGACCGGCGAGGAAGGGGGCCCGTGATGCGGTTGGCCCACCTTCGCCAATGCCGCGATTCCCGAGGTATGGCTCTGTTGATTACCATCATGGTGGTGAGCCTGCTTATCGCGGTGACGGTCCAGTTCAACAGGACGGCCCGAAACCAGTATTCCGGCTCGGTGATGCTGCTCGAGGGGCAGCGGTTGCAAGCCGTTGCCCTGTCGGGCGTGACCATTGGCCAGGCCCTGCTGGAGGCGGACGGTGCGGCCGGCAGCCAGGACGATCTGCAGGAGAGCTGGGCCGCACCCGACCAGAGCGAGTTGGCCTCTCTGTTCCCCGATGCGACCCTGCAGCTGCAGATGATCGATCTGTCCGGGCAGCTGCAGGTCAACAGCCTGATCAGGGAGGGGGAAGAGGGCAATGTCGTTGTCACCATTCAATATCGTGATATTCTGAAAAGACTGCTGCTCCTGGGGAATTTTGGGGTGGTCGACGAGCAGCAGGCCCAGGAGATCGTTGACGCCTTGACCGATTGGCTCGACAGTGATGACCGGGAATCTGACTATGGCGCCGAGGACAGTTACTACCTCTCACTCAATCCCCCGTACAGCTGTCGGAATGGGCCGGTGGAGAGTATCGAGGAACTGCTGCTGGTCAAGGGCATCAGCCCCGCACTGTTGTATGGCGAGGCTGGGCGGCCCGGGCTTGCCGACTTTCTCACGGTGTACGGCGAGGATGGCCATATCAATATCAATACCGCGCCCGTCGCGGTGCTCCAGGCCCTGCATCCGCTGATGACCGAGGATCTGGCGCTTACCATCGATGAATACCGCCGCGACTCTGCCCATATCGACAGGCTGGCCGACCCCGGCTGGTATAGAGACATCGCGGCCTGGCCCGGTGATATCGATCTGCCGCCGACGATTCTCTCCACCAGAAGTTTTTATTTTCGGCTGCAATCGTCAGGCAAGCGTGAGGAGTTCGTCAGGACGGTGACGGTGGTGGTCAAGCGAGATAACGAGAATAACTTGGAAATACTGGATAAGGTTGTGGAGTGAGTGGTGGAAAACCTTCTGGCGATCGATCTGTATGAAAAAACTGTCTCCTGGCTGGTGCTCGAGCAGGATCAGAAAGCGCTGGCCGTGACCAGCTATGGCGTGGCCAGCCTGCAGGACATGACGCTTGCCGAGGTGCTGACCACCAAGGTCCGGGCCAGGGAGAGACGGTGGGAGGAGTGCCGGGTATCGCTTGGCGGGACGATATTTTCCTACAGAAATCTGCAGCTTCCCTTTGCCGATCCTGCAAAGATTGAAAAAATCCTGCCACTTGAACTCGAAGAACTCACCTTTTACGACATGGCGTTGCACCAGTTTGATTTCCTCCAGGCGGGCGCAGGGGAAGAGGGCGCCGAGATCGTCAGCGCCCTGATCGAAAAACGACATATTGCCGAAACGATTGACCAGTTGGCCCTGGCCGGGCTGGATCCGGCCATTATCGGGGTATCGGGGGTGGAGATGGCCGCGGTGCTACTCTCCATGGTGGGTGCCGGTAAAACCTTTGTCCTGCTGGATACGGTGGTAAGGGAAAGCACCCTGGTGCTGGTCAGAGACGGTGTCATTGCCCTGGTCCGATCCTCTGTCGTCGACGCCGAGGCCATCGCCGGTTTTTCCCTGTCACTACCCGATGCCGGGGTGGTGGTCACTGCCCCGGGGCGCATCTCCGAGGTTGGCAGAAAACTGGTCCAGTTCGTTGAGCAGACCCTTATCTCCATTGGCGGGTCCTCGTTGCTGGAGGAAGATGTTCCCTGCTATGTCAATGGGGTGGTCGGCATGTATCCGGCGGTGTTCGAGATTTTAGACAAGGGGCTGGCCCTCGATCTGCGGGCCTGCAATATCGCTGGCCAGCCGCTACTGCGAATCGAGCCGGGCGCCGGCCTGCCCTGGAATCCGGCCTATATGAACCGGGCCCTGGCCCTGGCCCTCTGGAACCGGCGGTGCCGGCCGATTTTCAACTTTCGCAAGGGCGAATTCAAAAAGCAGCCGTCACTGAAGTATCTGGGCCGGATGGCGAAATCGGCCGCCATTTCCCTGCTGGGGGTGGCGGTGGTGGTCGTGGCCTTTTGCTGGTGGGAGTACAGCGATCTGGCCAAGCGGCGGGATGCGTTGCAGAGCCAGATCCTGGCGGTTTTCCATGCGGCCCTGCCCGAGGTGACCCGGGTCGTCAATCCGGTGCAGCAACTGCAGGTGCAGATCAATCAGGCCCAGGGCCTCTCTCTGCAAAGTGGCAGGGATCGGCACAACAGGACCAAGCTCGATCTGCTCGCCGAGTTGTCGACGCGGATCACCGGGAACCTGACCATACGGATCACCAGACTGGTCGCCGATCAGGAGGAGGTGCGGATTACCGGCGAAACCGACAATTTTCAAACCGTCGACAATGTGAAGCGAGAGCTGGAGAAGTCGGATCTCTTTCGGGCGGTGACGATCAACTCGGCCAACCTCGCGCCCCAGGGCGGTGAAATACGTTTTGAACTGAAACTGGAGTTCAGGTAAATACCAATGGAGCTTGGCACACTGAAAAAACTGCTGGAGACCTGGCGATCGCGTCTGGGTCTGGACACCCTGAGTCAACGGGAACGGCTGATCGTGCTCGGTGGCGGGCTGGTCGTGGTCGTTCTCCTGCTTTACCAGTTCATCGTCTCTCCCTATCTCCTGGCCCGAAAGCGTGTCATACAATCCATCGAGACCAGAAAAACGGAGTTTGCCGAAATTGTCAGACTCAAGCGCCAGTATGAACAGCTGCGGGTCGAGGAAGGCGATATCAAGGTGCATGTCGGCGAGCGCGCTCCCGGTTTCACCCTCTTTACCTTCCTGGATCAGCAGGCGGAAAAGGCCGAGGTCAAGGCGCTGATCAAATACATGAAGCCATCGCTGCTCTCCGGGGAGGGGGATGGTCTCGACGAATCCATCGTCGAGATGAAACTCGAGGGTATTTCCCTGGCTCGACTGGTGGAATTTCTGCAATTGACGGAATCCGAGGCCAATGTCGTCGCTGTGCGGCGGATGTCGGTACAGGTCAATGCCCGGGTCGAGGGACAGCTGGATGTCATTTTACAATATGTGACCCTGGTGGAGGCCGGATGAGCGCGAGGCATAGGGGGGAGGCGCGGTTTTCCTGGCTCGGCGGTCTGGGGTACGGCCTGGTGTTGACGGTGATTCTGCTGATTTGGCGTTTTCCGGCCGACACGGCGGAGCGGTATCTCGAAAGGCGTATCGCTACCGTTCTGCCCGGGGTGGTGGTGGAGCCGGGGACCTGCAGCTATGGATTTCCGTTCAGGCTGCTGGTCGATACCGTGCGGATCGTCCGGCAAAACGGCGGCGAGGAGATAGCCCTGGTGGAGAACGCATCGGTTGTGCCGGTTCTCACCGGTTTTGGCCGAACGTACACGATGCAGGGGCAGGTTTACGGCGGCACGCTCACCGCGACGATGACCTGGGCGCCGCTTGCCGGCGCCCTGCGTGTCGACGCCATCGAACTGAGCCGGGTCGCGCTTGACCGCTCGCCGTTGCTGGTGAGCGGGTCCGGGCGGCAGTTGCGCGGCTTTCTGGACTTTTCCGGCCGAGGCCTCATTGCCCTTGCCCCGTCTCTGCAGAGTGATGTCCAGGGAACGGTGACGATTGATCGCGGCGGATTGCCCCTGCGGCAGAGGATACTGTCACTTACCCAGATCGAGGTTGACCAGCTGCGGTTCGGGCTGGTCTGTGACGGTGGGGTGGTGCGGGTCAGCGACGGCATCCTGCAGGGTCCGGCCCTGCGGGCCGATTTCGCCGGCGAGGTGCGGCCTGCCGGCCCGTTCGAGGCCTGGTCCTTACAGGTACATGGCAATATGGCCCTGCAGCCGACCTTTGCCAGCGGCAATCCCCGGGGCCTGAGGATGCTGCGACAGCTGCAGAAACAATTCAGACAGGACGATCTGCCATTTCAGCTCGACGGTGACATCGGCAACCCTCGTTTTCGTTTTGGTAGAGATCAATAAACTCCATGGCTAAACGTTTTTCGAGATTCTTTCCTTTTCTGCTCATTACCCTCGGCTGTGTGTTCGGGGTCGAGCTGTTCTACCTGGGGGTGGAACGGTACTGGCTCGACCCGGCGCTGCAGCAGGACGAGGTGACGGCAGAGGCGACGCCGGCCGCGATTCAGGAGGGTGATAGGGAGACGGGGAGGGTTCGAGTGCCTGATCCGGCAATCATCACCGAACGCAACCTCTTCGGTCAGCCGGCGGCCGAGGGCGCATCGCCGGCGAACTCCGGCCAGACCGCTGAAGATCTGGAGCCGACCTCTCTTGAGATCGTGCTGATGGGTACGGTGAATGGCGATAAGGCGGAAGAACGACGGGCCTTCATTCTCAACAAGCGCGACCGGAAGCAGGAGATGTACCGACACGGCGATGTGGTCCAGGGGGCGGTGCTCAAGGAGATCCAGCGCGGGGTGGTCATCCTCACCCTCGATGGCAGAGATGAAAAGCTCGATATGAGCGAGGCTGCGGAGTACGGCAGGAGAGGGGTGTCGCCAACGGCCAGGCAGGTCGTCTCCCCCGCCAGCGCCGCAGAGCGATCCAGGGTGGTCGGGCCGGCTGATGGCACCGGGCCGGCGGTCAGGGCCAGGCTGGTGCAGCCACTACGCCGGGTCGTGCGGCCGAGGACGGCGATCGATCAGGACCTGCAGATCGCGCCGATGGAGGCGCCCATCGCTGAGCTGCCGGAAGAAAGCGACCATCCTGAGCTGGTCGAGTCAAACGCCCTGGAGCAGGTCGAACGTGACAGTCAGGAGCCGGCGGCTCTGGAAGGGCTCGATAATGGGCAGGGCGCTGCCGAATTCGACGACCCGCAGCTGCCAGACGAGCGGCAATAGACAGAAAACGGCAAAACAGGAATTTTCAGGACAACACGAGGAAGGTTTCATGGGCAGTCGGCGAGTACCTCAACTTCTAATCATTGCACTTCTGGTGATGTTTCTCTCAGGCTTTACCGACCACGCTGGCGCCGAAGAGAGCAGAGCCGCTGGCACCAGGCAGGTCACCATTGATTTCGACAATGTGGATATCCGCCTTTTTATCAAGTATATAAGTGAGCTTACCGGCAAAAACTTCGTTATCGACAAAGCGGTCCAGGGCAATGTGACGATCCTGTCGCCGACGAAGATTTCCGACGAGGAGGCCTACCGGGTCTTCGAGTCGGTGCTGGAGGTCAACGGTTTCACCACCGTGGCCTCGGGATCGGTGATCAAGATCATCCCCGCGGCAGCGGCGAGATCGGCCAATGTCGAGACCTTGAAAAATGGCAGCAGCCGGCCGGAAGACCGGGTGGTGACCCAGCTGGTCCCCCTGAAGTACAGCACCCCCGATGAGATGAAGAAGGTGCTGACCCCACTCGTCTCCAGGAGTTCGGTGATCATCTCCCACCCCCAGTCCGGCATGTTGATCCTGACTGAAACCCAGTCCAACATCCAGCGACTGCTCGAGATCATCCACACCCTCGATGTGGAATATTCCAACGAAGAGGTCGCGGTCATCGACCTGCACTACGCCTCGGCCGATTCGCTGGCCAAGATTATCGGCTCGATCTACCAGAAAAGCGCGGTGGTCAACCGGCGGGTGACCAACACCTCGGCGGTGAAGGTGGTGCCGTACGAGCGGGCCAACGCCCTGGTGATCCTGGCGGAATCGCAGGATATGCAGCGGGTCCGCCAGCTGGTCTCCCGGCTCGACCGTCAGGTGGAGCGGGGTGAGGGCAATATCCAGGTCTATTACCTGCAGAACGCCACCGCGGCGGAAATGGCCAAGGTGTTGACGGCCCTGCCCTCTGGCGACCAGCCTGCCGGTGACAACGGCAAGGCCCCGGCCATCTCCAAGGAGGTGAAGATCACCGCCGATGAGGAGACCAACTCGCTGATCATCACCGCCAGTCGGGAAGAGTATGACATCATCAAAAATGTGATCCAGAAGCTCGACATCCCCCGGCAGATGGTCTATCTCGAGGCCCTGATCCTCGAGGTCAACGCCACCAAGCAGTTCGATGTCGGGGTGGAGTGGTCCTGGAGCGGCTCGGTCTCCGGGATGAGTGACGGCGGGGCCTTTACCAGCTTTAACACTGCCGCTTCAGGGAACGAAAATGGTTTCGCCCTGGGGGTCTTGAAGCAGGGGATCAAGATCGGTGATCTGACCTTCCCCGACATCAAGGCGGTGCTGCGGGCCTATAAAGGTGATTCGGACATCAATATCATCTCCACCCCGCAGATCCTCACCACCGACAACAAGAAGGCCGAGATCAGCGTCGGCGAGAACGTCCCCTACATCACCAGCCAGAATACCAACGCCTCGGATCAGGACTACACCCAGTACGAGTATCGTGATGTGGCCACCAAGCTGACCATCACCCCGCATATCAACCAGGCCGATTCGATGCGGCTGGAGATCCAGACCGAGATCGTCAAACTGAAAAGCACCAGCGAGGAATTCAGGCCCACCACCTTCAGGCGGACCGCGGATACCACGGTGATCGTCAATGACCAGGATACCGTGGTCCTTGGCGGCATTATTGGCGAAGATACCGTTCATGGTGAGACCAAAGTCCCCTTGCTCGGTGATATTCCGGTGCTCGGCGCGCTGTTCCGCTCGGAGTCGAACAACAATGTCAAGACCAACATGTTCATCTTCATCACCCCGCGGATCATGCGTAATCCCGCCAACATCTCCGGGGTGACCCTGGGCAAGCAGGACACCATTACCCAGGTCATGCCGCAGTCAAAGGCGATGTTCGAGCGGCCGGTATCACCGGAGCACGCCCAGATCCTGACCCAGAGAGGCTATGCCAAGCTGGTGGAAAACAAGAACCAGGAGGCCCGGCAATACTTCGAAGAGGCCTTGCAGAACGATCCGGCCAATCCGTACACCTTGCTCAATATCGGGGTCGTCGCCGAGCGCGAAGGAAATTCCCAGCAGGCCATCGCCTACTACCAGCGGGTCATCGCTACCGGCACCGAGGCGACGGCGGTACAGGCCACCGAGCCGAGCAAGGAGGGGCTTTCGTTGGTCCAGATCGCCCGGGAAAATATCGAACGATTGCAGATGAAGATGAAAAAGGCCAACTGACCGGTGGTCTCGGCTGAAAGTGACGCCGGCCAGGACCTGGTCGTGGCGGTGCCTGGCCCGAGGCTGTCTGGGGGAGGAACACGGCTGTACATGAAGAAATTCGGCGATATTTTACACGAGAGTGGCACCCTGTCGACCGAGGTGATCGAGCGGGTGATACAGGCTAAGGTCGGTGGCGAGCGCATCGGCGAGTTGCTGATCAAACACAAGGAACTCGATGAGGTCGATGTACTGAAGGTGTTGGCCAGACAGTTCCAGATGGAGGTCGCCCTGCAGTTACCGGCAGAGATCCATACCGATTTCACCGGCCGAGTCGGGATCGGCTTCTTGAAAAAATACCGGATGGTCCCCATCGTTACGGCCGACGACGCCTTCATCGCCATCAACGATCCCACCCAGTTTCAGCCACTCGACGATCTGCGGCGCGCCCTGGGGATGACCAGCGCCCGGCCGGTGCTGTGCACCGCGCAGGCCATTGTCAGCGTGATCAACTATGCCTACGACATGACCCAGGATACCGCGGAAGAGGTGATGCAGGATATCGATGAAGAGGATCCCGAGCGCCTCTTCAGTGAGATGGAGGAGGTCGGTGACCTGCTCGACGATACCAGCGATTCACCGGTCATCCGTCTGGTCAACTTCATGTTTTCCCAGGCGGTACGCGATGGTGCATCGGACATCCATATCGAGCCGTACCAGAACAGTCTGAAGATCCGGCAGCGGCTCGACGGTATCCTCTATGATATGTTCAGCCCCCCCAAGCATGTGCAGTCGACCCTGGTGTCGCGGGTCAAGATCATGGCCAAACTCGACATTGCCGAAAAGCGCCTGCCCCAGGACGGTCGGATCGAGCTGAAGGTGGGCAACCGCGAGATCGATGTCCGGGTGTCGACCCTGCCCACCGCCTTCGGCGAACGGGTGGTGCTCCGTCTTCTCGATAAATCGTCGGTGCTGATCTCGCTTGCCGATCTCGGCATGCCGGCCGACCGGCTGGCGATCTTCGCCCAGCAGATCAAGGCCTCCAACGGGATCGTGCTGGTGACCGGGCCGACCGGCTCGGGCAAGACCACAACCCTCTATGCGGCCCTCACCTCGATCAACAGCACCGACATCAATATCATCACCGTCGAAGATCCGATCGAGTACCGGATCAGCGGCATCGGCCAGATGCAGGTCAACCCCAAGATCCATCTCACCTTTGCTTCCGGCCTGCGCTCCATCGTCCGCCAGGACCCCGATGTGATCCTGGTTGGCGAGATCCGTGATCCGGAAACCGCCGAGATCGCCATCCAGTCGGCCTTGACTGGCCATCTGGTCTTCTCGACTCTGCATACCAACGATTCGGCCAGCGCCATCACCCGCCTACGGGATATGGGGGTCGAGCCCTTTCTGATCGCCTCTTCCATCAATGCGGTGCTGGCCCAGCGGTTGGTGCGGATTCTCTGCGACAACTGTAAAAAACCCTATGTGCCGACCGTCGAAGAGTTGCGGAAGGTAGGACTCGGACCGGAAGCCATCGGCGGTGGGCAGATCTACCAGGGGACCGGCTGCGCCAAGTGCCATCATACCGGATATCGCGGTCGAGCCGGCATCTTCGAGTTGCTGGTGATGTCCAGGGGCCTGAAGAGCCTGGTCATGCAGACGGCCGATGCCAACGCGATCAAGCAGTTTGCCATCAGAGAAGGCGGCATGGTCAGCCTGCGCAACGATGGGGCGATGAAGATACTTGCCGGCAAAACCAGCATCGAAGAGGTGTATCGGGTCTGTCAGAACTGAAATCCGCAGTGCAGACGGGCCGAATGTTTTGGGAAAACGCTTTGCCAATGGGGTACCGTTTGGTATCGTTTAACCAGCATGGCTGGACCAGAGAACCTCAGCCACAACAAACGATGAAACTCCTTGGCACGGTAACAGGGCTTTCCGTACTGACGAGTTTCGGCTAAACGGTATCTGTCAATTTGCGGGCGGACGAGTTCCGGCAGCACGGTTCGTTTCGCGGTAATCGTTCACTGGTGATACCGGGAATGTTCCGTAACCTGGATCTGTAAACGTTTATCCAGTACTCCAGATTCGTTCAAGCGGGCCGTTGCCCAAGAGTTTGCTCTGTGAGGAGGCCTGATCGGACGAAAATGGGGTGCTGGTGAACGTTTACCGTTTCGCGCAACGCCATCATCGGTGCTGCACCTGTTCCGCCCCCTGACCAGCCATCAGCCCTCTGTCGCCAGGCAGAGGTGCCATTCGACATATCTCTGCTGTAAATCCAATGCCTTTGCGGGTAAAACCAAGTGAGGAGACTGTGCAGGAAGCGATCTACGACTATTTTGACATCAACAGACAGACGATGACGGCGCTGTTTGCGCGCTATCGTGACAGTGGCAGGAATCTGTTACTGAAAAGTGAGCTGTGGGACGAGTTCCAGCGCTTTGTCGAGGAATCCGGCCAGCCCCAACTCCTGGACTCGCCTCTCGGGCAGGGGTTGGCCAGAGCCCAGGAGGCCGCGATTGACGCAGAGCGGATCATTCTGGCCATCCGCCCGAAGGTGGCGCAGTGGCATTACCTGACCTACAGCTACGCCGAGGGTGTGTTGACCGAGGTGGGGGTGGCCGAGTTTCTGGCCTTTAAGGAAAAACTGGTGCAGAATCATGTGCAGCAGCCGGTGCTGGAATTTGATCTCGGCCCCTTTGGCCGGGATGTCGCCAAGCTGAGTCAGATCCGATCGATCGGTAACGGAGTGGAGTTTCTCAATCGGATCTGCACTGGCCGATTGTCCCGGGAACCGGTCGGTGGCCGGGAACTGGTCTTCTCCTTTCTCCGTCTGCACGGCTATGGCAACCTGCCCTTTATGATCAACGACAGGGTCGGCGACGTACCGGCCCTGCAGAGAGCGCTCAGTGAAGGGTTGGAATATCTCGAAACACAGACCGAGGACAGCCAGTGGCAGGATATGGCCGGTGAACTGCGGCTGCTGGGGTTCGAGCCGGGTTGGGGCCGCACCAGGGAGTCGATCGGCCAGGGGTTCAGCCGGCTGGCCAATCTACTCGAAGCACCCGATTACCAGAACCTTGAACGGTTCATCTCTGGGGTGCCGATGATCTTCAACATCGTCGTGCTCTCTCCCCATGGCTATTTTGGTCAGGAAAACGTGCTCGGCCGACCTGACACCGGCGGTCAGATCGTCTATATCCTCGATCAGGTGCGGGCGCTTGAAAAGGAGATGCAAAAGCGCATCTACGATCAGGGGCTCGACATCACCCCGCGCATTCTCATCGTCACCCGTTTGATACCCGAGGCGGGCGATACCAGCTGCAATCAGGCCAGAGAGCATGTCAAGGGCTCGGAGAATGTGGAGATCGTCCGGGTTCCCTTCCGGCGGGCCAGTGGCGAAGTGCTGCCGCACTGGCTTTCCCGGTTTCAGGTCTGGCCGTATCTCGAACGCTTTGCCGAAGAGGCCGGCGATGAGGTCATGGCGGTCCTTGGTCGCCGACCCGATCTGATTATCGGTAACTATTCCGATGGCAACCTGGTCTCGTACCTGATGTCGAGAAAGATGGGGGTGACCAACTGCACCATCGCCCATGCCCTGGAGAAGACGAAATACCTCTATTCCGCCCTCTACTGGCAGACCATGGAGGAGCAGTACCACTTTTCCTGCCAGTTCACCGCCGATATGATCGCGATGAATTCGGCCGATTTCATCATCACCTCCACCTTCCAGGAAATCGCCGGTTCGGCCGATGTGGTCGGACAGTACGAGAGCTATTCTTCCTTCACCATGCCTGGGCTGCAGCGGGTCCTGCAGGGGATTGACGTGTTCGACCCCAAATTCAACATCGTCTCACCGGGGGCCGATGAGGAGGTCTACTTCTCTTATGCCGAGCGCGACCGGCGCTTTAGCGAATTTCACGACCAGATCCGGGAGCTGCTCTATGGCGGCGCCCAGCCCGATTGCCGGGGGGTACTGACGAGAGAAGACAAGCCGCTGCTCTTTTCCATGGCCCGACTCGATCGGATCAAGAATCTCACCGGGTTGGTGGAGTGGTATGCGACCAATGAGGAACTGCGCGGCAAGACCAGCCTGGTGATTGTCGGCGGCACCGTCAACTCCGAACGTTCCGGTGACGAGGAGGAGCGGCATCAGGTGCAGCGGATGCATGAACTGTTCGACACCTATGGTCTGGACAACGAGGTCCGCTGGCTGGGCATGCGGCTGGATAAACGGCTCTCCGGCGAGCTGTACCGCTGTATCGCCGATCGCGGCGGAGTCTTCGTCCAGCCCGCCTATTTCGAGGCCTTCGGCCTGACGGTGATCGAGGCCATGGCCTCCGGGCTGCCCACCTTCGCCACCCGCTATGGCGGGCCGCTGGAGATCATCGAGGATGGCCGTTCCGGCTTTCATATCGACCCCAACCATGGCCAGGAGGCTTCGAGGGTTCTCCTGGATTTCTTCAACCGTTGCCAGGCAGATGCGACCTACTGGCAGCGGATATCCTCAGGCGGGATGGTCCGGGTGCAGCAGCGCTACACCTGGCAGCTCTATGCCAGGAGACTGCTGTCTCTGACCTGTGTCTATGGCTTCTGGAAATTTGCCACCAATCTCGAGCGCCAGGGCGCCTCGCGCTATCTGGAGATGCTCTACCATCTGCAGTACCGGCCCCGAGCCGAGGCGATGGAGCGATAATCTGTGCCATAAAAGGCCCTTCGCTGCTGGTTTTCCGGGCGCGCCGCACCTCTACATCAAACCGAAATGGTGGAGCCCTTCGATAATGCCCGCGGCATACTCGCCGGTGGCGAAATAGGTCCGGGGCGAGCCCTTGATGGGTTTGAGGTCTTTCGAGTGGTTGCCGACGATCAGCCCTCTCGTCCTGCCGCTCAGCATGTCGATGTCGTTGCCGGAGTCGCCCGCCACCATGACATGGCGTGGGGCAAAGCCATACTTGTAGAGGAGATAGCTGACTGCCCTCCCTTTGGAGGCCCGATAGGGCAGAATATCGAGAAACTGGTCATGGGAGTAGATCACCTGGCAGCGGAGCCGGTGTTCTTCGAGGGTTGACTTGATCGTCTCCAGCCTGTGGTCCTTGTTTTCCAGGTAATAGCTGATCTTGTGGCCGCGCTGCCCCTCTGCCTCCTGGAAGACCAGCCAGGGGTAGACGGCCAGACACTCCTTGATCCGCTCCGGTTTCCAGTGGTTGGCGATATGCTGTTGCCAGCCCCTGTCCATCCGCAGATCCGGACCATAGTAGAGTTCGGTCCCCACCGAGCAGATGAGGATATCGGGGATGGGGATGTTATATTCGGTCATGGCCTCAAAGGTCAGTTCGAGGCTGCGGCCGGTGGCGACCCCCCAGGCGATCTGCTGGCGGTGCTCGTTGAGCAGGGTCAGGAGCTGGGCCAGGCTGGCGTCGTCGCCTATCAGGGTGTTGTCGATATCGGTAATCAGCAGCTTCTCTATCCCCGTGAGCCGCTTGCCAAAAGATGGCCGGCCCGCCTGCCTGGCCCCGGTCTCTTGCTGGCCGTCGTTGTCATGATATTCCGGCAGGGCGGCGCGATAGCGCGCCAGGGTCTTGGCGCAGTGGGCGTTCCAGCTGTAGTGGCTGCGGATGCCGTTGATGCCGTTGTTGGAAAACCTCTCCCACAGGGCGGGATCGATCAGGATCTGGCGAATGGCCTCGTCGATCTGTCCGGTTGAACGGGCATCGACCACCAGACCGTTATCGCAGTTTCTGACGATATCCACCGGCCCGCCATCGTTGGTGGCGACGATCGGCAGACCGCTGGCCGAGGCCTCGATGAGGGTGAGTCCGAATGGTTCCACCAGGGCCGGGTTGACGAACACCCCCCGGCTCTCGGCGCACATCCGGTACAGGGCCGGCACCTCGGTGGAGAAGTCATGCTTTTTGGGGATGGCCAGCTTGCCGTAGAGGTCGTGACGGTCCATCTGCAGCAGCATGTCGGTGAGCACCGACTTTTCGTTCTCTTCCATCGCATTGATATCCTGGCGGATACCGGCGAAGATGGCCAGGTTGGCCAGGGCCTGGAGTTCCTTGTCGGTGCCGTAGGCCTCGATCAAACCGGTAATGTTCTTGCGTTTGTCCGGCCGGCACAGGGCCAGGATGAAGGGCTTGCCGGGTTTGCTCCAGAACCGGTCCAGCTCGTTGCGGATGGTGAGTTTGACCTGCTTTTCCTCCTCGGTCATCAGGTTGAGGTCAAACTGCGAATCGTAGTAGGGGTAGAAGGTGTCGAGATCGATCCCGGGCGGAATCACGGTATACCTGGCCTGTTCGCCGTTGGCGTACAGCCCGTACTGTTTTTCGATCTCCTGCTGGGTGGAGGTGATGATCATGTCGGCCTTGGCGATGATCCGTTCCTCGGTTTTGATACGGGTGTCGATCTTGTACTGCCGGTCGATTTCGCGCTTTTTCATCCCGTCACCGAGCAGTTTGGCCAGTTTGTTCCTGCCCATCGAGTGGCCGGTGAAAAAAAAGGGGGTGTCGAAGGCGGCGGCGAGCTGCATGGCCACATAGCCGGCGTCAGCGTAGTGACCATGAAAGATATCGGGAATCCGCCCCTGGGAGTTGATAAACTTGATCGACCTGTCGATAAACTCTTCCAGATGCGGCCAGAGCAGTTCCTTGCGAAGATATTTCCGGCCGCCGCACTGGATGCGGACGATCCGGGCGTTGTCGGCGATTGCTTCGATCTGCTGGCCGTAGTCGCTGGCTACCCGCTTGTCGACGATCAGCCGGGTGACCAGGTCGACCTGACCGACATCCTCGTGGCGGGCGAGGGCCTTGGCCAGTTCGACCACATATTTTGTCTGACCGCCGGTGTCGGCGTCGCGACCGAGTTCAAGGGACGAGGAACGAATACGTCCGTGAATGCTGATCAGCTGGATGTACAGTCCGTTTTTTTTCATCGATACCATGTTTTCTATGCTGTAGATTGGGCAACAGTGGCCGAATCATGAGAATAATTGTCGAACTATTACATGTCGAGCCGAGAATTGCAAGTCGACGTCAGAGGAAAGTTTTTGTCAGGCACATCTGGTTTTTCCCAGAAACTCTGCTGTAGAGTACGACCATGTATCTGGATTATTTTGGCTTTGCCAGCGATCCATTTTCCATCAGTCCGGATCCCCGTTTTCTCTATCTGAGCGACCAGCATCGCGAGGCTCTGGCCCATCTCCTCTATGGGATACGGAACTCGGGTGGTTTCGTGCTGTTGACCGGCGAGGTCGGCACCGGCAAGACCACGATCTGTCGCTGTCTCTTGCAACAGCTTCCCGAAGATACCGATGTCGTGCTGCTGTGGAATCCCAAGATGTCGGTGCTCGAGTTGCTGGCCTCGATCTGCGATGAGTTGCAGATCGCCTATCCCGAGCGGGGGATGAGCGTCAAGCTGCTGATCGATCGGCTCAACGCCTCTCTGCTCGCGGCCCACGGGCGCGGGCGATCGGTGGTCATCATCATCGATGAGGCCCAGAATCTGCGGCGGGACGTGCTCGAGCAGCTCCGTCTGTTGACCAATCTGGAGACCAACACCTGCAAACTGCTGCAGATCATTCTGCTGGGCCAGCCGGAACTGCTCGAGATGCTCGCTCGGCCGGAGATGCGCCAGCTTGCCCAGCGGGTGACCGCCCGCTATCACCTTCTGCCCCTGCCCAGGGCGGAGGTGGGAAAATACCTCGAGCATCGTCTGGCGGTTGCCGGCAGCCGGGGCCAGATCTTTCCCCCTGCGGTGGTGCCGCTGCTCCATACCTTCAGTCACGGGGTGCCGCGGCTGATCAATATCCTCTGCTCCAGGGCCCTGCTCGGGGCCTATGCCCAGGGTCGGGATATGGTCAGTCCATCCCTGATGAAGATGGCGGCCCTGGAGGTGATGGGAGCCTTGCCGAACCGGTTCTCTTGGCCCAGGGCGGTCGTGATCGGCCTGGCCGTACTGGCTGCCACCCTGCTGGGGACCTGGTTTGTGCCGGAGAGGGATTTTCATCAGATCGATGGCTTGCCCACCATCGCGACCGAGGCGAGGCAACCGGCGGCAGGCGGGCAGGAGACACTACAAGAGGTACAGTCTCAGGCTGAAGTCGCGAAGATGGAACTGGTGGCCCACCCGCAGGAGCAGGACGAGTCGCTGTCACCAGCAGGGCCGCTCGAGGATGCGGCGAAGGTGGAGGGGAATTCGACGATCAACGAGGTGATGAGCACGGTACGCGCTGCCAATGCCGCCCGGCAACCGGCCGGCGGCGAGGCCGATCCGGCTGGTGACCGGACGAAAGAAAGGCTGCAACAGGCCGAAGAGCCTCTTGCCTGGCTCAAGGCGCTCGGCGCCGAGCCGGGCATGGAGCAGGTCTACCAGACCCTGTTTCGCTGCTGGCAGATGGACTACCAGTCCGGTGAGAGGCTGTCGCCGCCGGTCTTTGCCCGTAAAAACGGACTGTATTTGCAGACGGAAAAGGGCAGTTTTGGCTATCTGCGGCGGCTGAACCGGCCGGCGATTCTCCGTCTTGTGGACCTGGAGGGCAACGACGTCTTTGCCGTCCTGATCGCGATCAGGGAGGAGACGGTCGTGCTGGCAAAAGGCACTGACCGCTGGCAGGTGGCCATCGACCTCCTGAACCGTCAATGGCAGGGTGAATTCACTCTGCTGTGGCAGCCCCCGCCTGGCTACTCCCGGGTGATCGTTCCCGGCGACCGGGGGGCGGTCGTACGCTGGCTGGCCCAGGCGCTGGCCCGTCTTTACGGGCGGCAGGACGGATTCGGTGAACCCGAGGTGTATGGTGGCGAGCTGCTCCAGGATGTCAAGACCTTCCAGCTTGCCGAAGGGATTCAGGTCGATGGTCTGGTCGGGCCGATGACCCTCATTCGCCTCAATAGCAGAACGACCGGAGGGCAGCCGCGGCTCGAATGACCCGGGACCTGTCCCCGGCCGCGGCCTCAGATTCCGGCTGCCGGAGCGTGGGCGATGTTACCGTCCTGCTCCCGTTTTACCTGGTGCGAGCCGTGGCGCTACGATCACCGTCTTTTAGGTAATCGAGAAAGATCTGGTAGTGGTGCGGCAGGGTCCGCTTGGCGGCAACGGCGATATAGAGCAGCCGGCTCATCTGCAGGTCATGGATCTCGATCTCCCTGACGGTGCCGGCAGCGAGTTCGTCACTGACCGCATGACGGGAGATGATGGAGACCCCCAGATCGGCCTTTACCGCCTCCTTGGCCGCGGTGCTCGAGCCCAGGATGGCGACGACCTGCAGCTGGTCGATATCGATTTTCTTGCGACCCAGGAACGTTTCGGTGCTCTTGCGGGTGCCGGAGCCGTTTTCCCTGAGGATAAACGGCAGCTCCCGCAGCGTTTCGAGGGCGATCGTCCGCGGCATGGGGTTTTCTCCGGCGCAGACCAGGATCAGCTCATCGTCGGTAAACGGGATATACTCGATGTTCCGGGCCACCGTCTTGGCCCCGACGATGCCGAGCAGCAGCTCGTTGGCAAGCATGGCGGCGACCACCCGGGCCGAGTCCTCGATGCGTATCTCAAAGGAGATCGCCGGATGCTGGTGTTTGAAGGCCGCGGCGATCGCTGGCAGGATATAGGCCCCGGGTATGGTCGAGGCGCCGATGATCAGCTCTCCGGCCACGGTCCGGCCGGCCATCGCCAGATCGTCTTCGAGCTTGCGCAAATCTTCCAGGATAGCCCGGGCCCGCGGGTAGAGGAGTTCCGCCTCCTGGGTGGGCAGGATGCTTCGTCCCAGTCGGTCGAACAGCTGGCAGTTGAGCCGCATCTCGAGGTTGCGGATATGCTCGCTGATGGTCGGTTGACTGGTATGGAGCGATTCCGCGGCCTTGGTGAAGCTGCGGCTGGTGTAGACTGCGGTGAATATCTGCAGGTGTCGTGTCTCGATGGTTCCTACCTCCATCACCTCTTTGAGTCGGTGAGCTGCTCGTGCCGGGCACAAAAACTAAAAAGTACACCACTTTCGCTGTCCTTGCCACCTCTGGTTGTTCCTGACGTCAGTTATCCTCGAACAGCGGGGTGCTGAGATAACGTTCGCCGGTGTCCGGGAGAATGACGACAATGACCTTGCCGCGATTACCCGGCTGGCGGGCGATTTCTCTGGCGACATGGGCGGCCGCCCCGCTGGAGATGCCGCAGAGGACGCCCTCTGTCCGGGCGAGTTCCCTGGCGGCGGCAAAGGATTCGTCGCCGCCGACAGTTGCGACCTCGTCGATGACCTCGCGGTTGAGGACCGCCGGGACGAAACCGGCGCCGATCCCCTGGATCTTGTGGGGGCCTGGCGTACCGCCGGAGAGGACCGGTGAGTCGGCGGGCTCCACCGCCACGCTCCGCATCGCCGGATTGTATCGTTTCAAGACCTCGGAGCAGCCGGTGATGGTGCCGCCGGTACCGACCCCGGCGACGAGGAAATCGATCTTGCCCTCGCTATTGCGCCAGATCTCCTCGGCGGTGGTCCGCCGGTGAATCTCGGGGTTGGCGGGGTTGGCGAACTGGTCCGGCATGAAGGCATCGGGGATTTTCACCAGCAGGTCCCGGGCGGCCTCGATGGCCCCCTTCATGCCCTGGGCGGCCGGGGTCAGGACCAGCTCCGCCCCGAGATGCCTGAGGAGCTTCTGCCGCTCGATACTCATCGATTCCGGCATGGTGAGGATCAGCCTGATCTTTTTGCTGGCGCAGACAAAGGCCAGGCCCACACCGGTGTTGCCGCTGGTGGGCTCGATGACCGTGGTGTCGGCGGTGATCGCGCCGCTCTCTTCGGCCGCGGCGATCATCGCCACCGCAATCCGGCATTTGACGCTGCCGAGCGGGTTGCGGGATTCCTGTTTGCCGAGGAGAATTCCTCCGCATCCGGCGCCGAAATTGTCCAGAGTGATGAGTGGGGTGTTGCCGATGGTATCTGCGAGTTGGCTGGCCATGGGTTCTTCCTTCTGCTGGTGACCGGGTATCGGCCTGTTGTTGGTAGAGGTAACTCCCCGTTATAACGAATGGGAATAGATGAGTTCCGGCCGCTTGAGCAGGACCCGGGTCCCCGGGGCGACGCTCTCGGTCAGCCAGATATTGCCGCCGATCACCGAACCGGTGCCGATTACGGTATCACCCCCGAGGATGGTGGTATTGGCGTAGATGATCACGTCGTCCTCGATGGTCGGATGCCGCCGGGTATGGCGGAGCTTCTCGCCTGCGTCGCGGGGCAGGGACAGCGCCCCCAGGGTGACGCCCTGATAGATCCGGACGTTTTTGCCGATCACTGCCGTTTCGCCGATCACCACCCCGGTGCCATGGTCGATGAACAAGCCCGGCCCGATGGTGGCCCCGGGGTGGACGTCGATCCCGGTCAGACTGTGGGCATATTCGGTCATGATCCGCGGAATGATGGGAACTTTCAGCCGGTAAAGGACATGGGCCACCCGGAAGATCGAGATGGCCAGAAGACCCGGGTAGCTGAAAATGACCTCGTCGGGGTTGTCGGTTGCCGGATCGCCGTCGAGGGTGGCGCGGATATCGTGGGCTAAAAGCGAGGCCACACCGGGCAAGGCCTCGATGAAGTCCAGGGCGGCCCGGTGCCCCTGTTCCTCGCAGTGGCTCCAGGGCTGGCCGTGCCGGCGGCAGTCGTGGCGGATGGCCATGGTGATCTGCTCCGAGAGCTTCTCGTAGAGATCGGTGGTTTCCTTGCCGATGTAATACTCCAGGTTGGAGGCGTGCAGCTTGGTGGTGGTGAAATAGCCGGGAAAGAGGATGCGGCGGGCCTGGTTGACGATGTCGATGGTCTGGGCATGGGAGGGGATGGCGACCGGGCTGATGTGCTCGTAGCATTCCTTGGCCTGCCAGGAGCAGAGCAGCCGTTTGACCACTGCCGGCACCTTGTCGTGCTTGCGGCCATTGGCTGTCTGCTGGCTGTGTTCGCAGATCTTTGACAGGGAGTCGACCACCGGGCCTATTTGTGTTTGTATCGGCATGACGGTATCGCGGACGGTAAGGGTTGACGTGGCTGATCCTTGAGCTGCCTGATCTGCTCAACGCGGGTCAAGAGGTCTTTTCGATAATGTAGATTCCGTAAGTTGCCCGCAGGTTTGGCAGGAAACGGACGACACTCCCTCTACTATTGGCACTGTTGGTGTTAATGGCAATTTCCCTGACGATGGTATAGCCGACATCCCGGGCGAACCGCTGGAAGTCGGCCAGGGTTATCACCCTGATATTCGGGGTATCGTACCAGGAGTAGGGGAGTTGATCGTTTTTGGGGGCGCAGCCGAAAAAAAAGAGCTGCAAGCGGATGGAATAGTGGCTGAAATTGGGAAAACTGACGATCACCTGCCGGCCGATCCGCGACAGCGAATAGAGTAGCCGGGCCGGCTCGTAGATCTGCTGGAGGGTCTGGCTCAGGATGACGTAGTCGAAACTCTTGTCGGGGTAGTCGTCGACCTCCCTGCTCAAATCGCCCTGGAGCACGCTGAGGCCCCGGGCGATACAGTGGGCGGCCCTCTCCTTGTTCAGCTCGATGCCGGTGCCCCTGACCTGCTTGTTGGCTGTAAGCCAGAAGAGCAGGTCTCCTTTGCCGCAGCCGAGGTCGAGAACCCGGCTGCCCGGTTCGATCCAGTCGGTGATCACCTGCTGGTCGAATCGTATCGCTTCAGTCGGTGGCAACGCCATGCAGAAACCCCTCGATGAGATCGGCCAGACGCCTGTCTGGGATGAGGAAGGCGTCGTGGCCGCAGTCGGCTTCGATTTCGCAGAAACTCACGTTCTGGCCGCTCTGTTTTAAGGCCTGGACCAGTTCCCTGGCCTGGTAGGTCGGGTAGAGCCAGTCGGAACTGTAGGAGACAACGAGAAATTTCAGTTGCAGACGGCTGAGACGCTCGCTGCAGGCCGGGGTGGTGATCTGCTCGTGCAGGTCGAAATAGTCGGCGGCCTTGGTGATATAGAGGAGCGAGTTGGCATCGAAGCGGCTGACGAATTTCAAGCCCTGGTGGCGAAGATAGCTCTCCACCTGGAAATCGACCCCGAAATCGTAGGAGAAGTCGTCTTTGTCCTGGAGTTGGCGGCCGAACTTGCGGCGCATCGCCTCGTCGGAGAGGTAGGTGACATGGCCGATCATCCGGGCCACCGCCAGCCCCAGATCCGGTTTGCCGCCCCCGTAATAGTCTCCGTGGCGCCAGTTGGGATCGGCCATGATCGCCTGGCGGGCGATCTCGTTGAAGGCGATCGCCAGGGCCGAGTGGCGCATGGTGGTGGCGATGGGGATGGCCGAGCGGAGCATGTGCGGATAGCGGACGCACCATTCCAGCACCTGCATGCCGCCCACCGAGCCGCCGATCACCGCATGGAGCCGGGCGATACCCAGGTGCTCGATCAGCCTCTTCTGGGCCCTGACCATATCGCCGATGGTGACCATCGGAAAATGCATGCCGTAGGCCTCGCCGGTTTCCGGGTTGATCGAGCCCGGGCCGGTGGAGCCCATGCAACTGCCCAGGATGTTGGAGCAGATGACAAAATATCTGTCGGTGTCGATGCTCTTGCCCGGGCCGATCATGAAATCCCACCAGCCGGGTTTTTCGCTGCGTATTTCGCTGGTGTAATATCCGGCCACATGGGCGTCGCCGGAAAAGGCATGGGCGATCAGCACAGCGTTGTCTTTTGCCGGCGAGAGGGTGCCGTAGGTCTCGTAGGCGATGGTGATCGGCCCGAGGCGGGCGCCGCCTTCCAGCAGCAGCTCATCGGGTGGCCCGGCGAAGGTGATCTGCCGCTTTTTCACCTTGCCCACCGAACCGGCGGGCAAGGATGAAGGGGTATCGGGCGCGGGTGACGCGGGGAGTGTCCTGGACATGCAGCCGTTTCCTTGCCCCGCTTACCTTGTGTTCCGGGCGCAACCGATGGCGTGGTCGAGATCGGCGATGATGTCGTCGATGTGCTCGATGCCGATCGAGAGCCGGATCAACCCGTCGCTGATACCGCTTTCCTGCAACTGTTCGTCGGTAAGCTGGGAGTGGGTGGTGGTCGCCGGATGGATGGCCAGCGATTTGGCGTCGCCGACGTTGGCCAGGTGGGAGAACAGCCGCAGGCTCTCGATAAAGGTCTGCCCGGCACCGCGGCCACCCCGGATTCCGAAGGCCACCATGCCACCGAAGCCGTTTGGCAGGTAGCGCAAGGCGTTGTCGTGCCCAGGTGAGGCGGGCAGGCCGGGATAGTTGACCCATTCGACCGCAGGATGGCCTGCGAGGTGACGGGCGACGGCCAGGCCGTTGGCCGAGTGCCGCTCCATCCGCAGGGCCAGGGTCTCCAGCCCCTGCAAAAACAGCCAGCAGTTGTCGGGGCTGATACAGGCGCCGAGGTTGCGAAGCGGTACCAGCCGCATCCTGAGGGCGAAGGCGACGGGGTTCAATTCACCCAGGTCGTGGGCGAAGCGCAGGCCATGGTAGGAGCTGTCCGGTTGGTTGTAGAGAGTGAATTTCGGCTCGGTCCAGTCGAAGGTGCCGGCATCGATGACGATGCCGCCCAGGCCGGTACCGTGCCCGCCGAGCCATTTGGTCAGGGAATGGATGACCAGGTCCGCGCCGTGTTCGATGGGCCGGAACAGGCTTGGCGGAGTGAAGGTGGAATCGACCGCCAGCGGCAGGTGGGCCCGGTGGGCGATATCGGCAATGGCTTTGATGTCGGTCATGTTCAGGGCGGGGTTGCCGAGGGTCTCGCAGAAGATCAGCCGGGTTTTATCGGTTATGGCCCGGGTGAAATTTTCCGGGTCGGTGGGATCGACCATCTTCACCGTTATGCCCAGCTGGGGCAGAATCGAATCGAACTGGCAGAAGGTGCCGCCGTAGAGGTTGTTGGCGGCGACGACCTCGTCGCCGCACTGGCAGATATTGATGACCGTATAGAAAATGGCCGAGGTTCCCGAAGAGAGCGCCACGGCGGCCGCTCCGCCTTCGAGCTGACTCATCCGCTGTTCGAGCACCTCCTGGGTCGGGTTGCCGAGCCTGGTGTAGATATTGCCCAGCTCTTTCAACGAGAAGAGGTTGGCCGCGTGCTCGGTGGATTTGAACAGATAGGAACTGGTCCGGTAGATCGGAACCGCTCGGGAAAGGGTGTCCTGGTCGACCGTCTGTCCGGCGTGAATGGCAAGGGTTTCAAGCTTCATGGTGATAACTCTCCTTCAAACTCAAGGGCGGGATGGCTCTGGGTCCCGTCATCGCTATGAGCACGTATTGTGCCGTGGGGCGGGTACAGCACGTGGCTGTCCTTTCGGGCTTCTTCGCCGGGAGGCCTCAATTCTTCAAGGTGCCGGCCTTTATCTGTTCGACCAGGTCTTTGACCTTCTGGCCGTCGGCGGTGGCCGCATCTGGGTTAACAGTAAGCAGATCCTCCCAGCAGGCAAGAGCGCCGGCGGTGTCCTTGAGGTCGTAGAAGCGGACGATACCCTCGTTGAACCGGGAGGGCTGGTGACTGGGATCCATGGCCTTGGCCTTCTCGAACATCTCGATGGCCTTCTCCGGCTGACCGGTTCGGCGGTACATCACCCCGAGGTCGGTCAGCAGGTTGGCGTCGCCGGGATGGTATTTCAGTGAGTTGGTATAGGCGGCGATGGCCTTCTGGTACTGGTTGGTATCGAAATAGAGATGGCCGAGGTGTATCCACGACTGGTAATCTTCGGGGTTGGCGGTGACCGTGGCCTCGAGATTGGTGATCGCGGCGCTGGTCTGGTCGACCTGGGCCACCGGCTGCTGTCCCTCGCCGACTCCGAGCTTGTAGACCGCGAAGACGGCCCCCGCGACGAAGCCGGCAAGGAAAATAATGACAAATATCAGGTAAGGTTGCTTTTGCCTATGCTCCATGATATGTACCTCCCTAAAGGCCTGTCGGCTCGATTCGTGTTCATCCAGAAACAGCTTTTTTTCCTAACCAGCATGGCTGGACCAGGTAGCCTCAGCCACGACGTTCTGGACAGCCACCAGTTAAAAGATGATGGCCTTGATCATTGTCTGGATGGCGCCTCGTCCCGGGTCGTTGGCATGACGGCGGCATGCCTTTCCGGGAGCCAGGAGTATGACAGATTTGTCGGCCAGTGCATACCCTTATGTGGGACATGCGATAAAAATTCGTTAAAAAAAGGCGCAAGACTTGGCAACGGTCGACAAACAGGGCATGGTGAAAACCATAGTCATGTATCCGACCTGCCCTGTCGGCAATGGCCTTGTCTGCCTGCAGCTTGTGGGGTTAAAGGGCGTGCGGGACGGGTTTCAATACAATGTGAACGGGCCGGGCCCGTGGGAGATGTAAAATGAAGGTGCAAAAAAAAGTGGTTTCCAAGCCAGTGCGCAGTGACGGACCAAGCTCTTCTTTAAGTTTTAACAGTGATTCCGAAACGATACGAGAAAACATCATCCAGCACCTGATGAGCTTTCAGGGCCGGGACCCAGAGCGGTCCGGCGCCGGTGACATTTCCAAGGCACTCTCCTATACCATCCGCGACATGCTGGTGGAGAAATGGATCGCCACCCAGAAAACCTTCTATGCGCAACGGAAGAAACGGGTCTACTACCTCTCTCTGGAGTTTTTGATCGGCCGGTCGCTGAAAAACAGCATCATCAACGTCGGGCTGATGGACGAGGTGAAAAAGGCCGTGGCCGACCTCGGCTACAGCCTTGACGAGATCTGTAACGAGGAGGAGGACGCTGGCCTTGGTAACGGCGGCCTCGGTCGTCTGGCCGCCTGTTTCATGGACTCGATCGCCACCCTGAAGATTCCGGCCTACGGCTATGGCATCCGTTATGAGTATGGACTGTTCTACCAGCAGTTGGTCGACGGCAACCAGGTGGAGGCCCCCGACAACTGGCTGCGTTACGGCACCGCCTGGGCCTTCGATCGGCGTCTGCCCGCCTTTTCGGTGCAGTTTTACGGCAATGTCACCACTTACCAGGACGAACAGGGCAACTATCGGGCCAAATGGGTCAATACCGACGATGTGGTGGCCATGGCCTGTGACATGCTGATCCCCGGCTATCGCAACGATCACGTGATCAACATGCGGCTGTGGGCGGCCCGGGCCTCGCGCGAACTCGATCTCAGGTATTTCGGGCAGGGCAACTATATTGCCGCGGTGCAGTCAAAGGTCAGCTCCGAGACGATCTCGAAGGTGCTCTATCCCCCGGACCACAATCTGGCCGGCCAGGAGCTGCGGCTCAAGCAGCAGTACTTTTTCGTGGCGGCGACCTTTCAGGACATCATGCGGCGCTACAAGAAGAACAACAAGAGCTTCGATGAATTTGCCGACCATGTGGCGGTGCAGCTTAACGACACCCACCCTGCAATCGCCATCCCCGAGCTGATGCGGCTTCTGCTCGATATCGAAGGAATCGGCTGGGAGAAGGCCTGGCATATCACGGTCAAGACCTTTGCCTACACCAACCATACCCTGATGCCCGAGGCCCTGGAGAAGTGGTCGGTGGAGCTGATGGACAAGGTGTTGCCGAGGCATCTGCAGATTATCTATGAAATCAACCACCGTTTCCTCAAGTCGGTGGCTCAGGCCTATCCCAACGACAGCAACAAGCTGCGTAAACTCTCGATCATCGAGGAGGAGGGCGGCAAAAAGATCCGGATGGCCCATCTGGCCATTATCGGCAGCCACTCGGTGAACGGGGTCGCCGCCCTGCATACCGAATTGTTGAAGAATCGGTTATTTCATGATTTCAACAAGTTCTATCCTGGCAAGTTCAATTCGAAGACCAACGGCATCACCCCACGACGCTGGCTGCTTCTGGCCAATCCCGAGCTCTCCGATCTGATCAGCAGCAACCTCGGTTTTGCCTGGATCACCAACCTCGACGAGCTGGTAAAACTTGTCCCGCTCGCTGACAAGAAATCGTTTCGCAAGCGGTGGCAGGAGGTAAAAAGAGACAACAAAGTCCGGCTGGCGGAGTACATCTTCCAGGAGACGGGGGTGAGGGTTCATCCCGATTCGATGTTCGACGTCCAGGTCAAGCGGATCCACGAGTACAAGCGACAGTTGCTCAACGCTTTGCATCTGATCGCTCTCTACCACTACATCCTCCACCATCCCGAGGCGGAGATCCCGGCCCGTACCGCCATTTTCGCCGGCAAGGCGGCGCCGAGCTACTGGCGGGCCAAGTTGGTCATCAAGCTGATCAACTCCCTGGCCGAGGTGATCAACAACGACCCGCGAATCAACAACCGGTTGAAGATCGTCTTTCTCCCCAACTACAACGTCTCGCAGGCCGAGATCATCATGCCGGGGGCGGATCTGTCCGAGCAGATTTCCACCGCCGGCACCGAGGCCTCCGGTACCGGCAACATGAAGTTCTCGCTCAACGGCGCCCTGACCATCGGCACCCTGGATGGCGCCAATATCGAGATTCGGGACGAGGTGGGCGAGGAGAATTTCTTTCTGTTCGGCATGACCGCCGAAGAGGCCGAATACGAACGGCTGAACCCCAGCCGGACCCCGCTTGAGATCTGTGAGCGGAACAGGGAGATTCATGATGTAATCGAAAGTCTTGAAAACGGTTCGTTCGCCCGCGGCGACAAGAATCTGTTCCGGCCCCTGGTCGACAGCCTGCTCGACCCGCATGATCCGTACCTGCTGATGCTCGACCTCGAATCCTATATCGCGTGCCAGCACCGGGTGAGCGAGGCCTTTCTCGATCAGGACAACTGGGCGAGGATGGCGATACTCAACGTTGCCAAGATGGGCAAGTTCTCCACCGATCGGACGATCAGAGAGT
The DNA here is from genome assembly GCA_047973425.1 of Desulfopila sp. Taxonomy (GTDB): domain Bacteria; phylum Desulfobacterota; class Desulfobulbia; order Desulfobulbales; family Desulfocapsaceae; genus Desulfopila. The sequence goes on along the minus strand of JBKEBZ010000084.1, from coordinate 1,597 downwards.
ATTCCGAGGAGATCTGGGGCATCCCGGTCGCGGTGGAGCAGTGATTGATGGACTCGTAAAAACCTCAAGCGTGCATGCAGGATGGCTAAGTATAAAAGGTCGATATACAAGGCGCAGTGGTGTCGGCCAAGCACAGGCGTACATGTGGTACGCCGAGCAGTGGCCGATCCCGCTGCAACGCAGGAGATCGACCTTTTTACGACGCCATCAATGATTGCCCCGCCCAGCGGGTCTCCGCTGGGCTGCGAGCGAGGAGACCGGGGAGAGGCGTTTCTCTTGCGGGAGGAGAATTGACGATGCTGACCGGTTCGGCCGATATGGTGCTGATGGATGCGGTGACCCTGTGTCTTGGTGGCTTCTTCGGCTGTCTCATCTATATGATCCTCTATCTGCGCAAACATATCGATGAGCGGCTGCAGGAGAAGGTCCGGCACGCGATCTGGCTGGAAAATATCTTTTATTTTCGTGATTACACCAAAAAGAAATTCGGCAGACCTCATTCTATCTATTATCTGGCGACATTTCTGGCGGCGGTGGTGCTGGGTGTTTTCTGCCTGAAGATGTATGACCAGCTGACCCACCTCGCTCCCCTGTATCGGTATCCGCTGATGGTTGTCGTCGGGATAGTGGTTATCTTGGTACTTGGCCTTATCTGGCGGCTCCGGGGCAAAACCTATTATGAGTGAGGGGGGGGCCGCCGGCTGGCTGATGGCAGCGGACAGGGATAAAGAGGGCATTGCAGAGGGGCTGGCCCCATGAAGGAACACAGGAGAAAAAGAACGAACGATGAGAAGCAAAGCTGAACACAAGGTTGAACAGGTCCTGCAGAAAATTCACTTTATCGAAAGGGATATCGAACTGCACCGGAACATCCTGATGTCCGTTGCCGACGACGACAGAAAGGAGATGGAGCGGGTCATCGGCGAGATCGCCCGGATGAAGGGACGGGTCGAGGAGCTGAAAGGCTCCATCGCCGAACTGGACCCCGAAGTGCATGGGCAGGTGCTGCAACTGGAGGAGGGTACCAGAAAGTTCCAGCAACTCGCCAGGGAACGAGCTTTTCAAATGGTGTTCACTCTCGACCAGTTGGGCGAATGCGTGATCAATCTGGTCGATGGCTCCCAGGTCGAATGTCTGGTCAAGGCCGTGGACGAGCGGGGCGCCTGGGTCGGGCTGACCCATCACGGCGAGGTCGTGGAATTTTCGGCCAAAGAGGTGATGGAACTCTGACAATTCGCCCGGAAGTTGGCCGGCGACGACCGTCTCCCCCCCTTTTTTTCCGCCGCCCAGCCGCTTACCGCATCGCCGGTGAGCGGCTGGCCGGCGGCTACCCATTCCCCCCTCCCATCGTTTATTCGAACTCGTCGATTTTGTAACCGTTCTACCGGAGTCACTTGGCAAGAGCATGTCGCCGGTTACTCAATTTTGATGGCGTCGTAAAAAGCCCGATCTCCTGCGTTGCAGCGGGATCGGCCACTGCTCGACGTACCTCATGTACGTCTGTGCTTGGCCGCCACCACTGCGCCTTGTATATCAGGGTTTTGTACTTAGCCATCTTACGTGCAGGTTTTAGGTTTTTAATCGTCTAACAAAAATG
>JBKEBZ010000087.1:0-1546 GCA_047973425.1 Desulfopila sp. | reverse complement strand
GCTGCAACTGGTCAGAAAAACTCCCGGAATCAAACAAACTGAACTGTACGCTCAGGTTGCTGGCGACACGAAACATCTCCAGAAAGTCCTGAAAAAGATGGCTGACGCTGGTGAGATCAAAAGAACGAGAGAAGGACGTAGCTTTCGGCTTTATACCGAATAGGATTTAGCCGCAACAGGGGAGGATGAGATTGCCGGGGTATTGCGTTGGCAAGGGGGCGCTCCAGTCAAAGGTCTCTCATCCGTTTTGTTTAAGGGCTTCAGGCTCAAAGCGCATGGCATTCACAGTGCGCGATAAACAATAAAAAAGACGGAACACGGGCTTCCGTCTTTTTTATTGTGCTGTCAGGGGACTGTCAGGTTTGACAGAGCCTTCGATCGTTAACGCAGATTGTAGAACACCTCCTTGCCGTTGAACACGGCGGTGGAATCGAGTTCGTCTTCGATGCGCAGCAGCTGGTTGTATTTGCAGACCCGGTCACTGCGGCACAAAGACCCGGTTTTGATCTGTCCGGCATTGGTCGCCACCGCCAGGTCGGCAATGGTGGTGTCTTCGGTTTCACCGCTGCGGTGGGAGACAACCGCTGTATAGCCCGCCCGCTTGGCCATTTCGATGGCTTCCAGGGTTTCAGTCAGGGTGCCGATCTGGTTGACCTTGATCAGAATCGAGTTGGCGATTCCCTTATCGATGCCTTCTTTGAGGATTTTGGTATTGGTGACGAAGAGGTCGTCTCCGACGATCTGGATTTTATCACCGAGCTTCTCAGTCATCAGCTTCCAGCCGTCCCAGTCATTTTCGGCCATGCCATCCTCAATGGAGATGATGGGGTAGCGGCTGACCAGATCCTCATAGAGGGCGACCATGTCGGCAGCGGTCTTTTCGCGCTGGGCTTCGTTTTCGAGAATATATTTGCCGTCCTTGTAGAGCTCGGAAGAGGCGACATCAAGAGCCAGCAGGATATCTTCGCCCGGCTTGTAGCCAGCGGCCTTGATCGCTTCCATGATGACCTGCAGGGCTTCCTCATTACTCTTCAGGTCGGGAGCGAAACCACCTTCATCACCAACGGCAGTGTTGCAGCCTTTGGCGGAGAGAACCTTTTTGAGGCTGTGGAAAATCTCGGCGCCCATGCGCAGCGCTTCTTTGAAGCTGCTGGCTCCGGCTGGCATGATCATGAACTCCTGAATATCGACGTTGTTGTCGGCATGTTCGCCACCGTTGAGAATATTCATCATCGGCAGGGGCAGTTCCTTGGCGTTGGCCCCACCAATGTACTGGTAAAGGGGCAACCCGGCGTCTTCGGCGGCGGCTTTGGCGCAGGCCATGGAGACGCCGAGCAGAGCGTTGGCTCCCAACTTGGATTTGAAATCGGTACCGTCGAGTTCGAGCAGCTTTTTGTCGATCCCGACCTGGTCGCTGGCTTCCCAGCCGATCAGCTCGGCGGCAATCACTTCATTGACATGCTCGACCGCTTTAAGCACCCCTTTGCCGAGGTAGCGGCTCTTGTCGCCATCGCGCAGCTCCAGGGCTTCCCTTTCCCCGGTCGAT
>JBKEBZ010000050.1:0-11512 GCA_047973425.1 Desulfopila sp. | reverse complement strand
CTTTTGTACTTAGCCATCTTGTATGCACGCTTGAGGTTTTTACGGGTCCATCAAACATATGCCTGTGGTAAAATTTATCGAGCGCCTCGATTTAGACAAAAAATTCTTGTTTCTGGACGGACACGAGGTAACAGCAACGGGCACGTTGGGCTTCTACCATATATCAAACGATTTTACCCGAACTTTTGGCCACCTTACCGATCACCGTTCTTACACCACCATCCAGGGCATGAAAGGATGGTGAAAAGACATTGCAATGCTTTTTTCCCCTTGCTAGGATTGATGGCTTAGGGCCTGTTCGCAAATAACTTGGACAAAATTGCGCTCAGATTTGGGTCAGATTTGGCTGTGGCGACCAGCGCAAAACCACAGGCCTAGCAGAGCTACGTCGAGGATTTTGCGATTGAGCCGCTGTCAAAGATGGCGCGAAGATGAGATGCAAGATGTTCAAGTTATTTGCTGACAGGCCCTAAGTACAAAAGTCCGATCTCCTGCGTTGCAGCGGGATCGGCCAATGCTCGGCGTGCCACATGGATCACAGTGAAATGAAAGACAGGGGATATCTCCTTTTAGACAGCGGCGAGGGCGAAAAACTCGAGTCATTTGGCAATGTCATCCTCAGCCGGCCAGCGGCCCAGGCCGTCTGGAAAAAGCAGCTGCCGCCCGAGATCTGGGCAGGGGCTACCGCCTCGTTTGACCGGGAAAAGGGCAATAGCTGGAGCAACCGTCAGTCGCTCCCCAAACAGTGGCAGGTCGAGGTGAGTGGTATGACCTTCAAGCTCTCTAGTACCGACTTCGGCCATCTTGGCATATTCCCCGAACAGGCGGCCAACTGGCAGTGGTTACGCAACATCTTAAGAGGTACCCGCCACCGCTTCAGCCGGCCGATATCGGTATTGAACCTCTTTGCCTACTCCGGGGGGTCCACCATGGCCACAGCCCTGGAAGGAGCCACGGTCTGTCATCTCGATGCCGCAAAAGGCATGGTCGACTGGGCCCGGGAAAACAGTGCCTTAAACGGTCTGACCGGAGCACCGATCAGATGGCTGGTGGACGATGCCGTAAAGTTTCTGCAACGACAACGGCGGCGGGGAGACCGCTACGATGGAATCATCCTCGACCCGCCCTCTTTTGGCCGCGGCAAACGGGGCGAGATTTTCAAGATAGAGCGGGATATCCTCACCACCCTCGAACTCTGCCGAAGCCTCTTGAACGACACCCCGCTGTTTGTGCTTTTTTCCTGCCACACCAATGGTTTCACCCCCACCGTCATGGAAAATCTGTTGAGCCAGCTGCTGGCCGACAGGGGCGGTACCATCGAGTCAGGCGAGATGTTTCTCCTAGGCGAGGGTTCGACCTATTCCCTGCCCAACGGCAGTTGGGCCAGGTGGCTGGCCACGCCATGATGGCCACTCTTACCGGAAAAAATATTCTCTACGAAGACAACCACCTGCTGGTCGTCAACAAGGCCGCCGGGCTCTTGACCCAGCCTGTCCCCGCCGACAGGCGCGACAGCCTCGAAGAGATGGCCAAAGGCTACCTGAAAGTGGTTTACAACAAACCGGGCCGGGTGTTTCTCCACAGCGTGCATCGTATCGACAGGCAGGTCAGCGGCCTGGTGATCTTCGCCCGAACCGACAAGGCGCTCTCCCGTCTGAACGCCGCCATGCGCGACCAACGGATCACCAAGATCTATCACGCCCTGGTGGAAGGCCACATCCCCGGGCCAATGGCTACGCCCCACCAGCTGAGCCACTATCTCAGCCACCGCAGCCATTTTGCCGCAGTCAGCGCCAGCCCGACAGAAGGCAGCCGCCTGGCGACCCTGGCCTACACCGTCCTTGACCGCAATGGCCGGCTGAGCCTGGTGCGGATCGAGTTGGGCACCGGTCGCTATCACCAGATCCGGGCCCAGATGGCCGCAATCGGTCACCCGGTGATCGGCGACAGGAGATACGGAGCCACGACGCTCTGCCCAGTACACGATGGCATAGCCCTGCACTCCCGCAACTGCCGCGTTCCCCACCCCGTCCGCAAAGAACTGCTGGATCTCACCGCGCCCTACCCACCTTTCTGGTCGCAGCTGCTCGCCAACCTCAGCCGCTGATGGGACGAAAGGTGGTATAGAGGATAATCGAGGCGGCAACGGCGACATTGAGCGATTCGAAGTCGATCTCCAGCCTGATGTTCTGCCGGCGACTCTCCTTCAGCGACGCTCTGATGCCACGGCCCTCGTTGCCAAAAACGATGTCATAGGCCACGTCCGGGGTCGGGCTGAAGCTCGTCGGCTCGTCGACAAAGGTGGTCACCAGGGAATTGGCTGAGGCGTGCAGGTAGGCTTCGAGACTGCCGATACGAAGAGACTGGCTGAAATGTGCGCCCTGGGCCGCCCGCAACACCTTGATACTGTAGGGGTCGACACAGTTTTCACTCAAGAATATATTGGTCAGCCCGAAGGCCCTGGCGCTCCGTAGAATGGTCCCCAGGTTACCGGGATCCTGAACGGTATCGAGCACCACCACATGGCTCCCCGACACGAACGGTCGCTCCTCCAGCCGGCAGACCGCGCAGATCTCCACGTTGGCGTTATCGGCAAGGACCCGCATCACCTGCGGACTCACCAGCAGTTTGTCCGGGAAATCGGCGGCTCGATACTGGTCATCAGCGACGAAGATCAAGGTCGTCACCACCCCTGCCGCCAGCGCCTCGGCGCAGAGGGTTCTGCCGTAAACGAGATATTCTCTCCGCTGACGCCGATATTTCGGGAGATGCAGCTTTACCAGCCCCTTAACCCGTTTATTGTCGCGTGATACAATGTGCATGTTCGTTGATCAACGGCCCGAAAACAGGGAGCAGACCTGTCCACCGGCGAGCCGGCGGCGCCCTCTGGCACCGCTGTCCGCAACGGGCCGCTCCCCGCGGTCAGCCACCTGACTCCTGCTGTTCGGTGCGGACCTTCTGGTACAAGCTCTCCGCCTGGTAGGAACTGCGGACAAAGGGGCCGGCGGCCACCCCGGCAAAGCCCCGAGCCTGGGCCAGCCGCTCCAGTTCGGCAAATTCGGCCGGTTCGACAAACCGCACCACCGGCAGATGGCCGCTCGACGGCTGCAGATACTGGCCAAGGGTCAAGATATCGCAACCGACGGAGAGCAGATCGTCCCAGGTCCGTACCAGTTCCTGGCGGCTCTCGCCAAGACCCAGCATAATCCCCGACTTGGTCGGCAGCCGAGGATTCTTCCGTTTGCTCTCAGCCAGCAGTTCCAGCGACCGTCGGTACACCGCCTCCGGCCTGACCCTGCCGTAGAGGGAAGCCACCGTCTCGACATTGTGATTGAGCACATCCGGGCCGGCCTCGACAATGGTGGCCAGGGCCTGCCAGTCGCCCTGCAGATCAGGAATCAGCACCTCGATCAGGGTCTTGGGCCGCCGCCTGCGCACGGCCCTGATGGTTGCGGCGAAAAGTGCGGCGCCGCCATCGGCGAGATCGTCCCTGGTCACCGAGGTAATGACAGCGTAGCGGAGGGCAAGGGTTGCCACCGCCTCCGCCACCCGTTCGGGTTCGTCACGATCCGGCGGGCCTTGCGGCTTATGCCCTACCGCGCAGAAACGGCAGTTGCGGGTACAGCGATCACCGAGAATCATGAAGGTGGCTGTCCCCTGGGAATAGCATTCAAACTGGTTGGGACACTGCGCCTCCTGGCAGACCGTGTTGAGCTGACTTCGTTTGATCAGCTGCCGCATCTTCTCGTATTCCGGACCACTGGGCAGACTGCGCCGCAGCCAGCGGGGTTTGCCGACCTTGATATCGCCGTGATTGCCGTGCTTGCATCCAGCCATCAGTGATGTACCTCGCGCATCTCCAGGAGAAGCTCTCCGGAGAAAAGTTCGTCAAGAGTGAGACAGAAAAGCTGCTCAAAATGGCCCCGCAAACCTGCCGTCACCTCGGCCAGCGTGACATCCCGGCCGGCCTCGACCGCCAGCGAGGTCATGCTCACCCCGGTGAGGCCGCAGGGGTTGATCCAGCCAAACGGCTCGAGATCGAGATTGACATTGAGGGCCAGGCCATGAAAGCTCACGCCGTGCCGAATGGCGATACCGATCGAGCCGAGCTTGTTGTCGGCCACCCAGACCCCATGGTTACGGTCGTCGCGGCCCGCCCGCACCCCGACATCGGCAGCCAGCCGGATCATCAGCTCCTCCAGCAACGCCACATATTCGGCAACCGAGATCCCGGCCTGTTTAAGATGGATGATGGGATAGACGACCAGCTGTCCCGGCCCATGATAGGTGATCACCCCACCCCGCTCTATGGGAACGACCGGGATATCTCTTTTGCCGAGAAATTCTTCGGAGACCCGAAGAAACTCCCGGCCGCCACGCCGGCCAAGGGTATAGACCGCGGGATGCTCGACGACCAGAACGATATCGCTGCCGGGTCCCTGCCAGCGCCGCCGTGCCACCAGCTCGGTCTGCAGCCGATAGGCAGCCTGGTAGTCGACAAGCCCCAGGCTGCACAGGCTCGCACGCACCGGGGCATCCGGTCTAGCCACAGAGACAGGGCTTGCGGGCGGCAAGGGTCTCATCGAGCCGCTTGCGCTTGGCAATCACCGGGGCGTCGTGGAGCAGTTGGGGCTCCTCCCTGGCCTCGACCAGGATCTGCTGCAGGGTGGCGATGAACTGATCGATATCGTCCTTGCACTCGGTCTCGGTGGGCTCGATCATGATCGCCCCGGCAACCACCAGCGGAAAATAGACCGTCGGCGGGTGATACCCGTAGTCGATCAGCCGCTTGGCGATATCGAGGGTCGAGACCTTCAGGTCATGCTGCTTCTCGTCGGAGAACACGCACTCATGCATACAGGGCAGATCGTAGGGCAGATACAGATCGCCCTTGAGCTTCTCCTTGATATAGTTCGCGTTCAACACCGCCAGCTGACTGGCCTTTTTCAGATTGGCCGCCCCCATGCTGAGGATATAGCTGTAGGCCCTGACCAGCACTCCGTAGTTGCCATGATAGGCGTGAACCCGGCCGATGGATTCCGGGTTGCTCCAGTCCAGACGGTAGAGCGAACCATCTTTCTTCACCCGGGGATTGGGCAGAAATCGAGCCAGTCGCTCCACCACGCAGACCGGGCCAGCCCCTGGTCCACCGCCGCCATGAGGGGTCGAGAAGGTCTTGTGCAGGTTGAGATGCATGACATCCACCCCGCACTTGCTGATATCGACCATACCCATGATGGCATTCATATTGGCGCCATCGCCATAGACCAGACCGTCCTTGGCATGCACCACCTCGGCCACGGCGCAGATATTCGCCTCGAACAGGCCGAGGGTGTTGGGATTGGTCACCATGATACCGGCGGTCTCCTCATCCATCAGGGAGGCCACCACCTCGACATCGAGGATGCCCTGTGCGTTGGAGGGCACCGGTACCGGTTTGAAGCCGCAGAGAGCAGCCGATGCCGGGTTGGTGCCATGGGCGGTATCGGGGATGAGGATCTTGGTTCGCTTCGAGCCCTTGCTCTTGTGGTAGGCGCTGAAGATCAGCATCCCGGTCAACTCGCCCTGGGCCCCGGCCGAGGGCTGCAGGGTGGCCTCGGCCATGCCGGTAATGTTTGCCAGATACTGCTGCAGCTCATACATGATCCGCAACGTGCCCTGGACGTACTCGTCGTCGAGCATCGGGTGGGCCTCGGCAATGGCCGGCGTCGCCACCTGTTTTTCGTTGATCTTGGGATTGTATTTCATGGTGCAGGAACCAAGCGGATACATGCCGGTATCCACCCCGAAATTCCATTGAGATAGTCGGGTATAATGTCTCACCACGTCCATCTCGCTCAGATCGGGGAAATCCGGCCCTGCCCCGACCAGTTCGGCTGCAGGGGTCACCAACTCGACATCGGCTGCCGGGATGGACATCCCCTTCCTGCCTTTCTTGCCCTTCTCCCAGAGGAGCGGCTCGTTCATGATAAGACCGGATGCTCCGGGTGCTGTTGTCATTTCGCCACCTCCTGCACGACCTTGTCGATATCTGCTCTGCTCACTGTCTCCGTGGTACAGAAGAGATAACAGTCTTTTAGCTGCGGATAATATTTACCGATACCGAGGCCGGCCACAATCCCCTCGGCAAAGAGTTTTTTCCGCGCCGGTTCGATATCCCTGGAAAACCGTACCACGAACTCGTTGAAGGTCGGGGCGGCAAAGACGATCTCCCCCCCCGCCTGCTGCAACTGCTCCTTGCAATACTCCGCCTTGGAATAGTTGAGCTGAGCCAGCTCCCGCAGGCCAGTTCCGCCGAGAGAGGCCATATGCATGCCGGCAATCATCGCGCAGATGCCCTGGTTGGAGCAGATGTTCGAGGTCGCCTTTTCCCGGCGAATATGCTGCTCCCGGGTGGAAAGCGTCAACACGAAGCCGCGCTGGCCGTCTCTGTCCACCGTCTGGCCTACCAGTCGTCCCGGCATGTTGCGGGAAAAACTGTTCTGGCAGGCAAACATTCCGAGCCCCGGGCCGCCAAACGAGCGGGATAACCCGAAACTCTGGCCATCGCCGCAGGCGATGTCCGCTCCACACTCGCCCGGACTCTTCACCAGCCCATAGGCGAGCGGCTCGGTAAACGAGACGACGAAGAGGGCCCCGGCCTCATGAATACTCTCACCGGCCCGCATCAGATCCTCGATGACCCCGAAGAAGTTGGGCGACTGGATGGCCACTGCCGCCAGCTCGTCATTTTCGGCCAGCCCGCGCAGGTCGGTCCGGCCATCTTCGCCTAAGGGGATTTCGACCAGTTCGAAATCGGTGGCCTGCAGATAGGTGCGCACCACCTGACGGTGATGGGGATGGACCCCCTTGGACACCGCGACCTTGTTCCGTTTCTTTTTGACCCGCAGCCCCATCAACAGCGCTTCGGCCAGAGCCGAGGCGCCGTCGTAGATGGAGGCATTGGCCACATCCATCCCCAGAAGACGGGCCGTCAGGGTCTGGTATTCATAAATTCCCTGGAGGGTACCCTGGGCCATCTCCGGCTGATAGGGTGTATAGGCGGTCAGGAACTCCGAGCGAGAGGCCAGAGCGCGAATCGATTCCGGCACAAAGTGATGATAGCTGCCCGCGCCCACCAGCACCTTATGGCAGGGGGTCACTCCCATCTGGGCCCCGATACGGCCCATATGCTCGTTGAGTTCCCACTCGGTCATCGCTTGCGGCAACTCCATTTCGCCGGTCATGCGGCAATCGGCCGGGATAGTGGAGAAGAGCTCGTCGAGACCGCTCTTACCGACTACAGCCAGCATCTCGGCTATTTCTTCCTTGGTATGGGGCAAATAGCGCATAGTTTCATCCTTCGAGCATTTCCTGATACTCTTCAGCCTCCAAGAGCTCTTCGAACTCGCTCTTGTCGGCGGGCTTTATCTCGACGATCCAGTTGGCATAGGGATCTTCATTGATGAGTTCCGGCGAATCGGTCAGGTCCTCGTTGATCGCCACAATCTCACCGCTCATGGGCATATAGAGCTCGGACACCGCCTTGACCGACTCGAGCGAGCCAAACTCTTCACCCTTTTCAAAGCTGTCGCCCACCTCGGGAAACTCGACATAGACAATGTCTCCCAACTGGTCCTGGGCATAATCGCTCACCCCGATTCGAATGGTGCTGCCGACAATTTTGGCCCACTCATGGTCTTCGCTGTAACGGTAATTTGCAGGCAGGTTCAATTCGTTCAACTCTTTCATGGCTAATCTCCTTATGGGTTTTACAACATCTCGGCCATCGGCCTGCGTGCCGTTCTCGCAGGACGCACGTCAGCCCTGATCTCAACCGTTATCCTCTTTTTTTTGCCATCGGTGAGAATAACCTCAGTGCCGGGGGCAAGAGCTTCTTCCAGCAACACAAAACCACAACTCAAACCCTTGGGAACAAAATCGGCAGGACAGCCATCAGCGGGCGAACTGGCGATCGAACAGATCTCCCCGTCCACCCGGCCGATCCCCATATCTGTCGCACAGGTCAGAATCCGACCGATCTTCCGCCCGGTCATATCGGTAACGAAGGTGTCGTCAGCGGCAGCGATCTTCCGTGGGTCATATCCGGCAAAGGGCAAGGTATGCAGGACCGCGGCGGGAGCGACGACCGCGGCGCTGCCGATAAATTCCTTGCGAAAACCTGTCTGATCATCGCGCCACGGCAAGGCGAAACTCCAGGGATTGGCGGCAAAAAGCCAGGGCCCGATATCCTGGTGCGAGAGAGGCAGCACGGCTCCGGCCCTGAGCGAATCGCGGGCGGCCAGGCCACAGGGCAGCACCGCAGCCTCCTCGCCGGCGGCGATCACCTGCTGCCAGACACTCTGCAGGTCCTCTTTGGCCATGAACAGTTCAAAACCGAATTCACCGGTGTACCCGGTCCGTGACAGCAGGATCGCCGTGCCATCAACGAGGGCGACCGGCACAGCTGCCTCAACGTCTTCAAAACCGCCCTTGAACGAAAAATAGGCCATCTTCGTCAGTACCCTGTCCGGGTCGACCAGCAGCTTCCGCAGTATCTTCGCGGCCGCCGGGCCCTGCACATCCATCTTGCCGACCCGATCGGTGCGGTCGGTCACCGTTGCCTGAAAGTCACCATTATGCTCGATGAGCCGCCCGGTTACCGGTGCGCCCATACCGGCGTTCACCACCACCATATAGCCGCTTTCGGCCAATTGATAGACAATGGCGTCGTCGAGCAGGGTACCGTCGGGATTGAGAAAAACCCCATAGACACAGCGGCCGATGGTCAACGGCCCGTTTTTTACGCCAATACACGAATCGAGATCCTTGCTGAAACAGTACTGCAGCAGCTCACGCGCCCTCGCGCCGGTAACGGTAACCACGGCCATGTGGCTGGTGTCGAAAACTCCGGCCCCGGTAAGGACGGCCAGATGTTCAGCCTTGACGCCGGCATTATACCAGAGCGGCATCTCATACTGACCAAAAGGCGCCATGTTGGCGCCATGGCCGACATGCCAGGAATACAGTGGTGTTCGTTTCAATTCTTCCATAGAGATATCCTCATTATCAAGAAAATTGTCGGTTCCGCAATTCCGATTTGAACCCCTTGTCCGAATAATTGCCTTTTGTGGAAAACTCCGGCGAGATTGCCAAGACGAAACACACTGCACAGCCACCCATCACACACCTGTAACCGTTCTCCGGCCCTCCTGCAATGGGTATGGGTACGACCCAGATCTGTTGCTTGTTTTATCCGAAAATCTTCAGCACGAAAAGCTCTGTTACCGCGCCGAGGGGTTTCATGGTTCGTTGTGGCTGAGGCTTCCTGGTCCAGCCATGCTGGTTTATATGAAACTCATCAGTGCGGTTGCATCTGTTACCGTGCCGGGAGGTTTCATGGTTCGTTGTGGCTGAGGCTTTCTGGTCCAGCCATGCTGGTTAGATCAGCGGCATCGGCAGCTTGAGATTGAAGCTCTTGTAGACGACAAAGCTCTCCACCGACTGCACCCTGTCGATAGTCGAAACCTCCTCGGTGTAAAAACGGAGCATGGTGAACTCCTTGGTTAGGAGAACGGTGAGGATCAGGTCGTACCTGCCTGTGACGACGCAGACCGAGGTCACCCCTTTGAGTCTGCTGAATTCCTCGCCTTTCTTCACCAGATCCATATCCTTGACCTTGACGCCTACCATCACCACCCCCAGGTCGGGAATCACCTCCGGATCGACCAGTCCGGCAATATCGAGCACGCCCTCGTCAGTCAACTTTCGTACTCGACTGCGCACCGTCCCCTCGGAAACCGCCAGATCGTCGGCAATCTTCTTGAACGGAACCCGCCCATCCTGCAGATGGCGTATGATGGCCAGATTCATTTCATCAATATACATGACAGCCTCCTCGAGAGCCATTTCCCCGCTATGCCAAGCCTCTCACGCACCGACTGCACCTCCTGTCGACAACCCTCTCGGCCAACTTCGATGCTACAAAAATGAAATTACGGCAAACAAACGACACTGTCAATCGGTAAACGTGTTTTTTACGTATTCAATACTTTTTAGTCAGTTTTATTGCGTGATGATCAATATAGCCACCAATATCGCATGAAAGCATGCCACCGCGGCAGGCGGGACAGGAGAGGGATAACCGTTCACAGCACCCTCTTTTCGGCCAATCAGACCGTTTCACCGAGCCAACTTGCTCACAACAGTCTGCGTATACGAACCTGGAACACCGGACGGTTACAGTTCGGAGAGAAGTGCCCACTCCGCTCAAGACCCGAAGAACCGTTACGGAGAAGATGATAAAATGCGTTTTTTGCCGCTTCTGTATTGAAATTATTTGACCAAGCCTGTATCTATGTGCCGACGGAGAAGTGCCGGAGCGGCTGAACGGGACGGTCTCGAAAACCGTTGTGGGGGTGACTCCACCCAGGGTTCGAATCCCTGCTTCTCCGCCACTTTGGTATAAAACCGGGAACGCCGGTTGCCGCCGATTTCCCTCCTTGTGTCGCCACCAGTGCCCGCAGCAGGGTTGTTTTTGTTGCCCTTGATGTAGACTGCGTCGTCCGCAACCTCGACACGCTGAGCGAAAGCCCGGACATATTCCCGCCGATAGCCGCCCTTTCCGAGCCGTAATCTGCGGCGTGCTTCAGTTGTCAGTTCTCGCACGGCGTTCCCGGTGAGGCGCTGATGGGTGGAACTTGGCAGCATGGCTTCGATGCGCGTGGCGTCGGTTCGCGCAGTGCCGTGAGACCCGCGATGCGCTCGCCCAGAGCGGACTCGGATGGGTCGAGCGAGCCGGATTCGATGGCGTTGTGGAGCCGCTTGAGGCGCATGTCGGCCTCTGCCACACGCTGGTTCAGCTCAGAGATGTGCTGGCTGCGTCGCTCAACACCCTCCGGTCTGCGGTCCAGAAGCGATGCCAGAACGTCCTCGATCCGTTCGGGATCAAGTAGCCGCTCCTCGATATGGTTTACCACCATCTTGTCGAGCTTGTCCATCGGGATGGCGCAACCCTTGCAGCCAGTCGCCCCCTGCCGTGCGCGGATCGAGCAGGCGTAATAGCGGTAGCGACCGCTCTTGCCGGTGCGCAGCGTCATCGCGCCCCCGCAGTTGCCACAAGAGCAGATGCCGGTCAGCAGATTCGGGCCGCTGACCACGCGCGGCGGCGTGACCTTCGGGTTGTTGGCCCGCAGGCGGCTTTGCACGGCGTCGAATGTCTCGCGGTCGGTCAGCGGCGGCACAGGGACGGTAACGACCTCCTTCTCCGGCTTCACCTCACCTTTTGGGATCGCTTGTTGAACTGATGCTCGCCGATATAGGTGCGGCGCGTAAGCACGCGGTGAAGCTGGCCGATGCCCCAGCGGCCGCCATTGCGGGTGAAGATGCGATTGCCGTTCAGGTGATTGACGATGACCTTGACGCCCATTGGACCGGACATACCGTCGCCTTCCAGCGTCAGGCGGAAGATCATCCGCACCGTGTCGGCGTGCAGCGGGTCAATCTCCAGCTTCTTCTTCATCTTCGCGCCGCG
>JBKEBZ010000060.1:0-82908 GCA_047973425.1 Desulfopila sp. | reverse complement strand
GTTGCCGGCAGAAGAGACCGGGCGGAGTGGGCGGCTCTGCACCTGGTGAAAAGTGAGCGTTTAGCAGGTCTTGAGTAAAGTTTGCCGGACTCGTGGAAACTCCGATCTACTTCGCCCTCGGTTACGACACTTCGCTGTACCCTAGGTACGACCAAATTGCCGTTTGAGAAACTGCGCCTCGTATATCAACGTTTTTCCTGAGCCCATCTCGGCGGAACCTTCGACTTTTTACGAGAGTATCACCTAAACAGTGTTTCATTCTCGCCGAACAGGTATGCAGTAACAGTGTTAAACCAGCGGAAGATACCATAGAGGCCGGTAAGAATCCAGCTGGAAACGGAAAAGACGATGAGGAAAATCTTCACCATCATCGTTAAGCTTCTGGATGTAACAGTGTTCTGGTACCCGGGCCGCTGACTGCCGGTCCTTTTTTCGGGCGATCAGAGCTCCTCGCCGTTGTCGGCCTCCGACTTCATCAGTTTGAAGTTGATGCTGTCGACCAGGGCCTGCCAGCTGGCCTCGATGATGTTGACGGAGACGCCGACGGTGGACCAGCTGCAGCGTTTGTCCCGACTTTCCACCAGTACCCTGACCTTGGCCTGGGTGCCGCGCTCGCCGGAGAGGACCCGCACCTTGTAGTCGGACAGTTCCATCTCTTCGAGGCAGGGGTAGAAACGGACCAGCGCCTTGCGGATGGCCCTGTCGAGGGCGTTGACCGGGCCGTCGCCCAGGGCCGCGGTGTGCACCTCGTCGCCGCCGACAAAGAGCCGGATGGTCGCCTCGGTGAGTGGAGGTTTGTCCATCCGGTACTTATGGTTCATCACCCGGAAGGTCTCGAACTTGAAGTAGTTGCGTTGCAGCCCGAGTGCCCGGCGCATCAGAATTTCAAAGCTCGCCTCGGCGCCTTCGAAGGAAAATCCTCGATTTTCCAGATCTTTCAGTTCGCTGATGATGGTGGAAAGCACCGGATCGTTAGGACCGATCTTTAAACCCCAGCGCTTGGCCTTGTGCAGGATGTTGGCGCGACCGGCCTGATCGGAGATGAGGATGCGGCGGATGTTGCCGACCTTGTCCGGGTCGATATGCTCGTAGGTGAAGGGGTTGCGCTGGACCGCACTGACATGGATGCCGCCCTTGTGAGCGAAGGCCGACTCACCGACATAGGGTTGGTAGCGGTTGTTGGGCAGGTTGGCCAGCTCGTTGACCAGCCGCGAGGTGGTGTAGAGCTTGTCGATATTCTCCTGGACCTTGCAGGAGAGCCCCATCTTGAAGATGACGGCCGGGATGATCGAGGTGAGGTTGGCGTTACCGCAACGCTCGCCAAAACCGTTGATGGTGCCCTGTATCTGGTCGGCGCCGCTGTCAACGGCCAGGAGGGTGTTGGCCACCGCCGCCTCGGAGTCGTTGTGGGAGTGGATGCCGATCTTCAGTCGATGGCCGTGGGCGGTGAGGTGCTCTTTGACCTGCTGGAGGACGGTGCCGATCTCCTGGGGCAGGGTCCCGCCGTTGGTATCGCAGAGCACGATGGTCTCGGCGCCGCCCTCCGCCGCCTTGATCAGGGTTGCCAGGGCATAGTCTCTGTTGTGCTTGAAGCCGTCGAAAAAATGTTCGGCGTCATAGATGAGATGGTCGATGCGGGGGCGCAGAAAGGCGAGGGAATCCTGGATAATCTGCAGGTTGTCCTCAAGGCCGATGTTTAAGGCGTCGGTGACGTGGATGTCCCAACTCTTGCCGAAGATGGTGATGACCGGTACCCCGGTATCGAGCAGGCTGATGAGGTTGGGGTCTTCTTGGGGCGGATTCTTGAAATGGCGGGTGGAGCCAAACGCCGCCAGCTTGGCGTGATTGAGCTTGACCCCGCGCATCTTCTGGAAATATTCGACCGAAACGGGGTTGGCGCCGGGCCAGCCGCCTTCGATAAAGTCGACACCCAGCGCATCCAGGGCGCGGCTGATCCGCACCTTGTCATCGGCGGAGATGTTGAAACTTTCGGCCTGGGTGCCGTCTCTTAAGGTGGTGTCGTAAATTTCTATCGATCGCGCCATAACGATGGTCCTCTGTGCTTACGGGTACGGGTGTACTGGGATAATTCGGGAGCTGACGAGCCCTGGTGCAGGGCTGTGCCGGAACCACGCATGATAGAAAAAAATATCGAAAAGAGAAAGGGAAAAGATTCCCATTGTCAGTGACGGCCTCTGGCTGACCCGGGAAAACCTTTAAAAATCTATGACAAAACTGTAGACACCCTGTTCGAGACTGGTGGTGACCTGATGGCCCGAGTGATGGAAGATGGTCTGCATCCGCTGGTTCTCCCGCAGGACTCTGGCGATAAAACCACTGATGCCGTTGCGGGCGGCGAGGGTTGCCAGGTGGTGATAGATGAACGAGCCTATGCCCTTGTTCTGCCAGGTGTCGCGGACGACGAAGGCGACCTCCGCCCGGTTGCTGTTTTCATGCAGGAAATACCGTCCGACCCCGATGATGTTTTCGCCGTAGGCCTCGGGAATGGTGGCGACCACGGTGACCTCCTGGCGGTGGTCGACATAGACGAAATCCTGGATCTGTCGTGGCGAAAAGGTCAGCTGTCGGCTCTTGAACCGATAATAGACCGTTTCTTTCGACAGGTTGTACATCAGGTTGCGCATGTTGGCCTCGTCGGTGGGCTTGACGGCCCGCAGCTGGATCTCGGTGCCGTCAGGCAACAGCATGCTGGCCTGCATGGTTTCGTCAGGAAGCAGCGACAACTTGTCGCCCACCTCCGTCAGCTCCGGTCGCAGGTAGTGGGCGTCGATCGCCTCGCTGAGCAGCTGTTTGCGAAAGTTCGGATGGGCAATGGTGATGAGCGCCATCACCCGTTCCTGAATCGATCTGCCATAGAGATAGGCCACCCCGTATTCGGTGACCACATAGGAGACCTCTCCCCGGCTGACCACCACCCCCGAGCCCTTGCTGAGGTCGACAACGATGTTGGAGCGCTCTCCGGTCAGATCGGTGGAGGGCAGGGTGATGATGGCCAGACCACCCCGACTGCCGGCCGCGCCGCGGTTGAAGTCGATCAGGCCGCCGATCCCGGAGTAGAGCTGGCCCTGCTGGGAATCGGCCGCCACCTGGCCGGTGAGATCGATCTCCCGGGCCGAGTTGATGGCCACCATCCGGGTCTGACGGCTGATGACCTCGCTGTCGTTGACATATTCGGTGGGCCGGAAGCAGAACAGCGGGTTGTTGTCGATCGCCTCGTAGAGTTTTCTGGTACCGATACAGAAGCTGGTGACGATGCGCCCCCTGTCACTTGATTTTCTGGCCCCGGTCACCGCCCCGGAGGCGACCAACTCGAGGATGGTGTCGGTGATCATCTCCGAGTGGATGGCCAGATCCTTCTTGTCGCCGAGAAACTCGATGGTGGCATGGGGGATGCGGCCGTAGCCGTCGATACGGCCGATGCCGAACTCGATGGTCGCCCCATCCGGAATGAGGGTGGCCACCCGCCGGCCGATCTCCCGACTGATGGGGTGGACCGGGTCGGGTTCGCGCTCTAAGAGCGGCAGGTCGGCGGGCACCAGGAGGTCGAGATCATAGATATCCACCAGGCTGTCACCCATGGTCCGCGGCATCTGCGGATTGACCTGGGCAATGATCAGCGAGGCGTTCTCGATGGCGCTCTTGACGATATCCACCGAAATACCGAGGCTGACCATGCCCTGCTCGTTAGGTGGGCTCACCTGGATAAGGGCGACGTCGATGGGCAGCTGGCCGGTGTTGAACAGGTGGGGGATATTGGCGAGCAGCATCGGGGTGTAGCTGCCGAGCCCTTCCTGGATCATCGGCCGGACGTTCTGGCCGATGAAAAAGGAGTTGAGCCGGAACGTATCGGCGAATTGCCGTCTGGCATACGAGGCGTCGCCCTTGGTGAAGAGCTGGAGGATCTCGACATCGGCGATCTCGTTGGCCCGGGCCGCCAGCGCCTCGACCAAAACGGTCGGCTCGCCGCAGCCGGTGCCGATGAAGACCCGCTGGCCGGAGCGTACTTTACGCAGCGCCTTTTTGGCGGTGCTGATCATCGGACGGTACTGGTCCTGCCAGTTGCTGTCACCTCGCATTGTCGTACCCTTTGGGGAGATAGCTCTTGGTTCTTTTCGGCAGCGGCGCCAGGGTGATCCGGCCATCCGCCACCATCGGTTCGGTGCCGAACTCACCGACGATAAAGGGGTTGATCTCCATTTCGCTGATCTGGGGGAAATCGGTGGTGAGCTGGCTGATCCGTTGCAGGCCGGTGGCGATGGCGTCGATATCGACTCCCCGCCGGCCCCTTCTATCTTCGAGCAGGGCGGAGGAACGGGTGGAGCGGAGCATCTGGATCGCCTCCTCGTGGGTGATCGGCGCCAGATGGAAGGTGACGTCTTGCAAGACCTCGATGAAGATGCCGCCTAAACCGAACATCAGCATCGGCCCGAACTGCGGATCCCGGGTCATGCCGAGGATGGTCTCCTTGCCCGGGTCGCCCATATGCTCGAGGTACACCCCGTCGATTCGGGCCTCGGGCGCCCGCTGACCGATACGCAGCATCATCAGGTCGTAGCTGTCCCGCACCTGCTGGAGGCTGGTGAGATTGAGTCGTACCCCGCCGGTCTCCACCTTGTGGACGATGTCGGCGGAGACGATCTTCATCGCCAGCGGGAAACCGATATGACGGGCGTGTTCGATCGCTTCGGCCCGCGAGGAAACCAGCCGGCCGATGGGGATGCTGAACCCGTAGGCATCGAGGATCTTTTTGGTTTTGACCTCGTTGAGGGTGACGATGTTGTTGGCCCTGCTTCTGGTGATGATATGATCGACCCGGCGCCGATTGACCCGGAAATGGGTGACGACTCTCGGGGGGCGAGCCCTCCACATCGCGTAATCGTGCATCGCCTTCAGCGCGGCCACCGCCCGTTCGGGCGAGGGGAAGTTGGGCAGGCCGGCGCCCGCGAGTTCGGCGCAACCGGTCATCGCCTCGCCTTCGCCCATGAAGCAGGCCAGCACCGGTTTGGTGCCGTCGATGGTCCGAGCGATGGTGCGGGCCGTTTCCGCCGGGTCGGTCATCACCTGGGGGGTGAGAATGATGATGATCCCGTCCACCGCCGGATCGGCCTGGGCGGTGGCGACGGCCTCGCCATATCGTTGTGGCGGGGCGTCGCCCAGCACGTCGATGGGGTTGGCGGTGGCGGCGACGGCTGGCAGCCGCTCCCGAAGAGAGGCGGCGGTGTTGGTGGCCAGTTCGGCAACCTGCAGCCCCGCCCGTTCGATGGCGTCCGCGGCCATGGTGCCGGGTCCGCCGGCGTTGGTGATGACCAGCACCCTGTTGCCCGATGGCAGCGGCTGCATCGACAGGGCGGTGGCATAGTCGAACAGCGCCTCGAAGGTGTCGGCGCGGATGACTCCGGCCCGTTTGAAGGCTGCGGCATAGGCGGTATCGGCCCCTGTCATTACCCCGGTATGGCTGGCGGCGGCCCGTCGACCGGTCTGGGTAGTGCCGGATTTGAGAATGATCACCGGTTTCTTGCTGGCGGCCTCGGTGGCGTTTCTGATGAACGTGTCGCCGGCGACGATATTCTCGAGGTAGCCGAGAACGACATCGGTGTCTGGGTCGTTACCGAAATATTCCAACAGGTCGTTCTCGGTGATATCCGCCTTGTTGCCGATACTGACCAGTTTGGAGAGCCCGAGATTGCGGCCTCTTGCCATCTCGAGAATCGAGGTGCAGAGGGCACCTGACTGGGAAAAGACCGCGATGCTGCCGGTCTTGGGCATCGAGCCGGCGAACGAGCCGTTGAGGTTGTGGCCGGTGTTGAGCAGCCCCAGGCAGTTGGGACCGA
Source organism: Desulfopila sp. (assembly GCA_047973425.1). Classification (GTDB taxonomy): domain Bacteria; phylum Desulfobacterota; class Desulfobulbia; order Desulfobulbales; family Desulfocapsaceae; genus Desulfopila. The sequence goes on along the minus strand of JBKEBZ010000060.1, from coordinate 77,056 downwards.
GCAGTCGTGCACCGTTGCGGCGGCAGAGATCGGCCAGCTCCTGCTCCAGCAGGGCGCCGTCACGACCACTTTCCTTGAAACCCGCGGTGATCACGGCGATGGCTCTGGCCCCCTTCTGCAGGGCGTCCCGACTGGCCCGGATCACCTCGGTGCGCGGCACGGCGATAAGCGCGAGGTCGACAGGGTCGGGGAAATCATCGAGGCTGACGAGCACTGTACGTCCTAAAATTTCGCCGCCGGCCGGGTTGATGGGGACAATTGTCCCGCCATAGCCCCCGGCAACGAGATTGGCGAGGATGTCGTGGCCAACCTTGCCCTCTTTTCTCGAGGCACCGATAAGGACGATTGTCTGAGGATAGAAAAGGTGTGTCAGCATAATGCGATCTGGCGGTTGACCGGCGCCTGAAAAACTCTCGTGCGGGGCCGGCCGGGTTGTCTGGTGGTGTGATGTTGCGGGTCTGACTGAAATGACTGGCTTGGCACACAATAATGGGATATTGATCAAAGTCGAGCATTATTTTCCCGCATTGCCACCTGGGGCCTTTCGCCAGTGTTGGCGGTTGCAATTCCCAGGGTTGTACGGCATAGTGGGTGGCGCGATAGAGCCGGGGCGACGTAAGCGTTGGGATTGTGATTGCCGTCAGGCAGAAAAGAGTATCAGAGTATCACCATGTTTGATGGACTCGTAAAAACCTAAAACCTGCATGTAAGATGGCTAAGTACAAAAGCCTGATATACAAGGCGCAGTGGTGTCGGTCAAGCACAGGCGTACATGTGGTACGCCGAGCAGTGGCCGATCCCGCTGCAACGCAGGAGATCGGGCTTTTTACGACGCCATCATGCTTACAGCGTGGTAATATGGTGTCAGGATGAGCCAGGAAGCCGAGGTACTGCGACCTCACCGAGGCCGCGGTGGCTGATCGTTTTTCTCCGCTGTCGTCTCTGACCTGGCGCAAGCCCCTCCGGCCACGGCGGGAAGAACGAAAATATTGAAACGATGAAGGTGTTATGAAACTGAAACCCATTCGGCCGAAACGGATTTCTGATCAGGTTTTTGAGCAGATACGGGAACTCATATACAAGGGTGAATTCAAGCCTGGCCAACAGATTCTACCCGAACGTGAGCTGGCTGTCTCGATGGCTGTCAGCCGGACCTCGGTGCGCAACGCCATCAACAAGCTGGTGACCATGGGCTTACTGGAGCATCGCCAGGGGCAGGGAACGTTCGTCAGCTCCCCAGACAACAGAAAAGGCAACCCGCTGGCGGCGGTGATGGCCACCGAAGATGCGACGCTCGACGACCTTTTGGAGGTGCGCATGGGGCTCGAGGCCAATGCCGCGGCGCTGGCGGCCCAGCGGGCCACGGAAAGCGATATCATGTCGATGACCAAGGCCTTGGAAGAGATGGCCGAGGATCGGGCCACCACCGATCGGATAACCACCGAGGCGGATGCCGCCTTCCATATGGCGGTGGCCTTTGCCAGCAAGAATCCGGTACTGATTCATCTGATGCGAAATTTCTACGACTTTCTCTTTCTCGGCATCAAGAAGAGTCTAAGCCATATGTATGAAGATCCCAAGGCATTGCGCGATATGCTCGAACACCATCAGCAGGTGTTCGCCGCCATCCGTGATCGGGAGCCGCAAAAGGCCAGCGGGGCGATGCACGGTCATATCTATTACGTGCAGGACTATTTCCGTCGGAGATAGTCTTCATTTCCTTCTTTAGGGCCTGTCAGCAAACAACTTGAACATCCTGCCTCTCATCTTCACGCCATCTTTGGCAGCGGCTCAAGCGCAAAATCCTCGACGTAGCTCTGCTACGCCTGTGGTTTTGCGCTGGTCGTCACTGCCAAGGCTGACCCAAATCTGAGCGCAATTTTGACCAAGTTATTGGCGAACAGGCCCTAAGTGTCCGTCCAGGAGCGGCTCTTTTGTCCTAACCAGCATGGCTGGACCAGATAGCCTCAGCCACAACGAACCATGAAACTCCTCGGCGCGGTGACAGAGCGTTCCGCACTGGCGAGTTTCATATAAACCAGCATGGCTGGACCAGATAACCTCAGCCGCAACGAAACATGAAACTCCTTGGCGCGGTGACAGCGTTTTCCGTACTGACGAGTTTCATATAAACTCTTTGTTGTGCTCGAAATTTTATCCTCGGAATATCAAATATATGCCTGTGTGAAATTTCTCTCACGCCTCGATTTAGGCCAAAATATCTCGTTTCTGGATGGGCACTCTTTAGCCCTTGAGCCTGCATGAGCACCGCCTCTATGATGGGTTCGCGGAAATACTGTAAACATTCACCAGCACCCCATTTTCGTCCGATCAGGCCTCCTCGCAGAGCAAACTTTTGGGCAACGGTCCGCTTGAACGAATCTGGAGTACTGGATAAACGTTTACAGATCCGGGTTATGGAACATTCCCGGTATCACCGGTGAACGATTACGAAATACTGACTATGCTTCAGGGCAAGCCGGTTTCAGATATTGCACAAAAGAATCTGGCGTATTAGATATAGGCCTTGTTTGCCATGGGTTTATCCGAAACTCGTCAGTACGGAAAACGCTGCTTGCCGGCTGTTTCGATTGGGGCCGCGGTTGGATGCCATTCAAGAGTGAAAAGGGGAGGGGTGCATGAGGTGTTTTTTCAATATTGCAATTGCTTTGGCGACCAGTATGCTGGTCGTTTCACCTGGATTCGCCGCGGAAAAGGTGCGGTGGAAACTCGCTATGACCTGGAGCAGTACCTTGACCCCGCTGGCCGATACCGCGCCGATGCTGGCGGATATGGTCAGCAAGATGACCGGTGGCAATTTTCAGATCAGGGTCGAAGGAGCCGAAAAAAACAAGGCCCCGCTTGGCATTCTCGACATGGTGAAGGGCGGTCAGTTCGAGATGGGACATTCCGCCTCGTACTACTGGAAAGGCAAGGATGTCGCCTCGGTATTCTTTACCACCGCGCCCTTTGGCATGAACAGTGACGAACAGTACGCCTGGTTCTACTACGGCGGGGGGCAGGCCCTGCAGCAGAAACTCTATGACCGGTTCGATGTCCTGTCCTATCCCGGCGGCAACACCGGGGTGCAGATGGGCGGCTGGTTCCGCAAGGAGATCACCTCGCTCGACGATCTCAAGGGGCTGAAGATGCGCATTCCCGGCCTTGCCGGCGAGGTGTTCGCCAAACTGGGGGTAGCCGTGACCAATATCGCTCCTGGCGAACTCTATACCTCGCTCGATCGCGGCACCATCGATGCCCTCGAATGGGTTGGCCCGGGCATGGATATCAAGATGGGGTTCCACAAGATCGCGCCATACTATTATACCGGGTGGCACGAGCCGGCCTCGGAGATGCAGTTTCTGATCAATAAAAGGGCCTTTGCCAAACTCTCCCCGGAATACCAGACCATATTGACGACGGCCATCAAGGCGGTGACCGCCGATTTGACCGCCGAAAATTTCAATGCCAATGCCGAGGCCTGGGCCCAGATCAAGGCGGAGCACCCGGAGATCAAGATCATGACCTTCCCGCCTGCAGTCTTGAAGGCGATGAAGCAGGCCACCGACGAGGTGATGGCCGGTTACGCGGCTGAGAATCCCCTCTTCAAGGAAATCTACGACAACCAGAAGGCCTACATGGCCAAGGCCAGGGAGTGGACCAGGATGTCCGAATACCTCTACATCAAGACGACGGAAGAGGTCGAGGAATAGGGGCGAGGAGCCAGGAGTTTCCGGTTATCGAGAGCACAAGCCGTCCTTTCCCGTTTCGCGAGGGTGGACGGCTTTTTGCTGCCGGATGCTCATCGGGGGCCTCGCCCGCTGGCTTGTCCGGGGCGGGTGAAGACAGGCAATGACGGCTGCGGCCGGTGGAACGTCCGGCTGGCAGGTGCGAGGATGAGCGGGAGTGAGACGATGTGGGACGCGGTAGAACGGTTTTATGGCCGGTTGAACAGATTGCTGGGCAGAATACTGTCGCTGGTGCTGGTCTTGATGACCTGCAATGTCTTTTACGATGTGATTATGCGCTACACCTTCCACAACAGTTCCGTGGGCATGCAGGAGATGGAGTGGCATCTCTTTTCGATCATCATCCTCTTTGGCATCTCGGTGGCCTTGCTGGATGAGGCTCATGTACGGGTCGACTTTCTCTATGATCGTTTCTCGGAAAAGACCAGAGCGATCATCAATATCGTCGGCACCCTGCTGTTTCTGCTGCCACTGGCCTCTCTGATATTTTTCGGTTCGTTCGAGTTTGTAAGAGATGCCTGGGAGGTTGGCGAGATATCCGAGGACCCGGGTGGCCTGCCGTATCGCTGGCTGATCAAGGCGATGATCCCGCTGGCCTTCGGTCTGCTCATCCTTGTCGTTCCTGGCTATGTCGTGAAAAACATCAATCTGCTTCGCCGGTCAAGGGCCCAAGAGGCCACTGGCAAGACCACCGTGGAGGAGCGGGCATCATGGTCGGCATAGTCATGTTTCTGGCCGCCCTGGCCATGCTGGCCATCGGCTATCCCGTGGCCTTCACCTTCGGCTCGGTGGCGATCTTTTTCGGTCTGCTCGCGGCGCTGGTCGAACTGCTGCCCGATCCCACGGTGGCTGGGGTGACAGCGGAGTTTTTGCAGATGTTTTCGATGATGCCGTTTCGGATCTACGCCATCATGAACAACACCATTCTGATGGCGGTGCCCCTCTTTATCTTCATGGGTATCATTCTGCAGAAATCGAATCTGGCCGAACGGCTGCTGGAGGCGATGGGCACCCTGTTCGGCAGGGTGCGGGGCGGGGTGGCGGTAAGTACCGTACTGGTCGGGGCGCTGCTGGCGGCTTCGACCGGGGTGGTTGGAGCCTCGGTGGTGGCGATGGGGGTCATCTCCCTGCCGGTGATGCTCAAGTACGGCTATTCGAAGCGGCTGGCCTCCGGCACCATCTGCGCTTCGGGGACCCTGGGGCAGATCATCCCGCCGTCCATCGTCCTCATCATTCTCGGCGACGTGTTCCAGCAGCCGGTCGGCGACCTGTTTCAGGCGGCGATGGCGCCTGGCTTGGTGCTGGTCGGCTGCTATATCGTCTATATCCTGGTGATCTCACTGCTCGACAAGGAGGTGGCGCCGCCGCTGCCCCAGCGGGATGAAACCAGGATGGCCACGATCCGGCAGGCGCTGCTGGCCATTCTGCCACCGCTCATCCTGATCGTCATGGTCCTGGGGTCGATTTTCGCCGGTGTCGCCACCCCGACCGAGTCGGCGGCGGTCGGCTGTGTCGGCGCGATGATCCTGGCAGCCATGTACCGGCGGCTGCGCTGGCAGATCGTCGAAGAGTCGGCCCTGGAAACCGTCAGAGTCACCGCCATGGTCTTTGCCATTCTGATTGGTGCTACCGCCTTCTCCATGGTCTTCATCTACAGTGGCGCAGACTTTATCGTCGAAGAGGCGTTGACCAACCTGCCGGGCCAGAAATGGACATTTCTGCTGTTGGCGATGCTCTCTGTCATGCTGCTGGGATTCTTCATCGATTTTATCGAGATCTCCTATATCGTCGTGCCGATCCTGCTGCCGATCGCCGATATCATCGGCCTGAATCCGCTCTGGTTCGCCATCCTCATCGCCATGAACCTGCAGACCTCGTTTTTAACCCCGCCTTTTGGGTTCTCGCTGTTCTATCTCAAGGGGGTCAGTCCGCCCGAGGTCAGTACCGTGGATATCTATCGGGGGGTTGTGCCGTTTATCACCATGCAGATGCTGGTGCTCCTCTCTCTCATCTTCTTCCCCGCCCTCTACGGGTTCAGCTGAGAATCGCCGTGGTCGTCGTCAGGTCAGAAATTTTTCTGCAATGGCCTTGAAATCACGCTGTCTGGTGAGAAAGGCCTCGACAATCAGCGGGTCGAACTTCTTTCCGGCCTGCTGGGAAAGATAACAGATGGCCTTCTCATGCATTTTTCCGGTATCGGTGGAGGCGGTCGTGATCTCCTCATAGCTGTCGGCTAAGGCCATGATCCGGGCGGAGAGGGGGGTCTCTCGTTGCTTGAGGCCATGAGGCAACCCCTTGCCGTCCCATTGCTCATGATGGAAGTAAACAATATGTTTCGCCATATCGAGAAAGCTGCTGCCTTCTGAATCCTCTTGCATCTTTTTGATGACCTCGCCGCCGGCGTTGGTATGCCGGCGGATCAGCTCCTCCTGCTGTCTGGGGTCGTCGGCCAACTTCTGGTCAAGCTCGTCTGGCAGGGCGACCTTGCCGATATCGTGCAGAATCGAGGCATGGTAGATATCCTCGATAAAATCTGGACTCATGAATGGTCGCATATCCGGGTTTTTCGAGAGCTCCATGGCCAGAACACGGCAATATTCCCGGATTCGTTCCAGATGATTGTTCGAGGTGGTGTCCCTGATTTCCGAGAGCTTGGCCAGGGCCAGAATCGCCGAGGTCTCCGTCTGCTTGCGGATCCGCAGCGAGGTACGCAGCTTCTGTTCCATTTCCTTTCGGGTGGAAATATCACGAATGAGCAGGATGATACCGATGATATTCCGATCCCGCTGCAGCAGGCTGGCGCTCACCTCGGTCTCGGCATAGGTCCCATCCTTTCTGATCAGCTGTATGGGATAGTTGCGAATGGGTTTGCCTGAATCGACCATGGATTTCAGCTGGTAGTCGACGGCGATTCGTTCGGTCGGCGGGACAATGGCGGTGAGCGACAACGGGGCGGGGGATGGCGGAGAACCGTTGCCGTCGACCGTGACGAAGTGGGTGTTGAAGTTGGCATTGGCCTGCAGCAGATCGCCATTTGGCGATATCAGGGCGATGTCGTCGGCTATCTGGTTGAACAGCAGACGGTAGCGAGCCTCGCTCTCCAGTTGTTCTCGGGAGCGTTTTGCCACCTCCTGTTCGAGCATCTCTGCCTGCTGGGAGAGCTTGTCGGTGACCCGGTTTTCCTCGACCCGCAAGAGGTATTCCCGTCGCCGTGCCCTGGTGTCGGCCCAGCTCTGGGTCGCGAGGATGAAGACCATGCTGATCAGATAGAACAGGTTGACAAACAGCTCCAGGATGGCGGTCGTGTTGGTGGTCGGGGTAAAGATGACGGTTACCGCATAGAGCATGGCCAGCACCATGCCGATGCTGAGGGTCTGGTAGGCCGTTATGGGGGCAAAAGCGACATAGATGGTCAGGGTGATCAGCAGACCGACATAGTACCGCGAGCTGACACTGCCCATGAAGTATATCAGACAGAGCATCACCAGACTGATGGAGATAAAGCCGGATAATCCTGTGAAAAAGGCGTAACGTTTACTGGTGTCGCGATAGTTGAGATAGACAAAGATCAGACCGAAGGCGGCACCGATCAGTCTGAAGAAAAAGAAATCGTAAAACATTTCCGGGATCATGATGTAATCCAGACAGGAAAAGAGCATCATGATGATTATCCCGCTCAGAAGGATGTAATAGACCCGGTGGTGATGCAGTTCCAGGACCTCTTCCCGGTAGCTCTTCATGCCGCTTCCCATGTCGTTCCCTCACCGTGTCTGGTTCCCAGCAGCTGCTGTATTCTGGTCTCCTTGAAATCGTTTTCCCGCCGCAAAAAGGCGTTGACGACGTGGGGATCGAACTGGCCGCCACTCTCGCTGATGATGATGGCCCGGCTCTCTTCATGGCTAAACGGCATCTTATAGACCCTTTTCGAGGTCAGCGCGTCGTAGACGTCGGCAAGGGCGATGATCCGTGCGGCCAGAGGAATCTGAGTGGCCTGCAGACCATCGGGATAGCCTTCGCCATCCCATCGTTCGTGGTGTGAGCGAGCGATCTGCTGGCCCAGCTGCAGGAAAGAGGAACTTTCCTGGAATTGATTGGCTACCTCCAAGATATTGGCGCCAAAGATCGTATGCCGTTTCATCTGGGCAAATTCGTCTCGGGTCAGTTTACCCGGCTTCAAGAGTATCGCATCGGGGATACCCACCTTGCCGATGTCGTGCAGAACCGAGGAGAGGCCGATTTCCTCGATAAACTGCTCGGAGATCTCCGGGCCGTACTCTGGAGAGCGGGCGAGTTCTTCGGTAAGAATGCGGGTGTAGCCCCGCATGTGAAAGAGGTGCTGACCGGTATCGTCATCCCGGCATTCCGCCAGCCGAGCCAGGCCGAAAATGGTGGCCTGACGGGATTTGGCCAGCCGTTCTTCCTCTTCGATCAGATTGCGCTCGATACTTTTAGTTTCCGAAATGTCGCGGAGGACAAGTTGGAAATACATGGTGTGCTCCATCTCCAGCTTCGAGGCGTTCAGCTCGATCTCGAGAGGCCTGGCGGAGCCGTCGATATGGTTGACCTGCAACCCCTGAACCGGGATGTCGCGGCTGAGCTGTTCGGCTATCTCGCCAAACCAGTCGCTCTGATCCCGGCCGTTACCGAGAAGATCCTTGATGTTTTTTGCTGCAATGTTGTCTTTATCCAGATTGAAGGTGGCAGCGCAGTTACTGTTGAACTGATGAATGAATCCCTCACGGTCCACCAGAACCACCATATCCATGATGTTGTCGTAGAGATCCTGGTACTTCAGTTTACTCTCCTGGAGTTCATCGAGTCGCTGCTGGATGGTCTCTTCCAGGCGATCGGTGTCGGTGACGAGTTTGGCGCGGCTCTTCTGGATGTTGTCCATCGCCCGCAGCTGTTTGTGGAAGGTGCCGAGGTCGTCGTAACACTGGATGGCCGCAATGCCTATGGCGGTCAGAAAGAAAAAGGTGTTGCCCAGGGCATAATCGGTCTGGATCTGGTCGGGGATACCTCTTCCCAGCAGCACCGTGATCATGTAGAGGCCGTACATCGACGACCCGTAGAGGATGGCGTTGATGGCGGTGACCGGCAGGGCGGCCAGGGTGCCGATGATGATGAGCAGGATGCCGACATAATATCCCGACGAGAATCCGCCCAGATGCACGGTCATCACCGACAGGACGAGGACTCCCAGCAGCATGCCGACATAGAGCAGCAGGGGAGCGAATCGTTTGAATTGTTCCTGCTTGAGTATGTTGATAAAAGAGAGCAGCACGACCACGTAGGCCAGCCGATAGATGAGAAAACGACTGAAAAATTCGCGACAATAGACGTAATCGAGCACCGAGAAAAGCGGGAAGAACACCACGGCCAGCCAGATACAGAGAAGGGTTCGCTGATAGAAAAGCGTATTGATCTGTTCGACGAAAAAACTCGTTGTTTTTTGTTGTTGAGCCATGATCGCTCGCCGTCAGTACGGTCAATACCGCTGGTTAATGTCTGATGGCGTCGTAAAAAGCCCGATCTCCTGCGTTGCAGCGGGATCGGCCAATGCTCGACGTACCACATGTACGTCTGTGCTTGGCCGACACCACTGCGCCTTGTATATCAGGCTTTTGTACTTAGCCATCTTACGTGCAGGTTTTAGGTTTTTACGGGTCCATCAATGTCTATCCAGAAACAAGATATTTTCCATCAAATCGGGTGGAGGAGAAATTCTACCACGACATCGAGTCGTTATCGGCGGGCTCGGCCTTCCCTCCGAAAAAGGAAATCCACCACCACGAGGCGTCTGGATAAAAATAATCGTTTCTGGATGGGCACTATCTGGTCGGGATCGGCTGTATTCCGGATCCGCATTCATCCTTCTACTCTTTGCGGGCCAGGGCAAAGAGATTGACTCCACTCTCTTCGGCAATCACCTCGATCGAGGTGCCAAAAGGTGTATCGGCAAACAGTTCGCGCAGATCGTCACCGTTGCGGTAGATCAGCTCCCATTTGAGCAGCTTGTCGAGGAAGAGGGAGTCCTGATAGGACTGGAAGTTGCCGAGTAAAACGGTTCCGCCGGGCTTGAGGTGATTGTGGCATTGCTTGACCAGGGCGCGGAACAGCCGGGGATCGAGGTAGTCGCAGAGACCGGCGGAGTAGATGATGTCGAGCTTGCCCAGTTGATGGGTCACTCGGCCCAGCGCCCACTTGATCACGTTCTCGCTCATCAGCCGTATCGAGGCCTTGTGAGGAAAGATGTTGACGTGACGGTTGGTGTACTGCAGCGCTTCCGGGTCGATATCGATGCAGAGGGCCTCGATCAGTTCGGTGTATGGGCAATCGGCCAGAAAATCGAACAGTTCCCGGCTGGGGCCGCAGGCCAGGTTCATGATCCGGGTCTTTTTTCCCTGCCGGGCGTTTTCCTCGCTGATTCTGGCCAGCTGGTCTCTCATCAGCTTTCTTCTGCCGCGGATGGCGAGAGAGCCGGGTCGTTGCAGACAGAACTTGTCGACGATTTCTCCGAGCCGTCCGTCACCCTTGGCGACGTTGGTGTAGATGTGCTCCATCATCAGGAAGTCGCCGGCATACCCTTTGGGTTTATAGTAGGCTCGCTCGACAAATTTGCTGCGCATCAGGTAGGGGTAGATCTCCTTGAACACATAGCCCCACATGATCTCTTCGTTGCTGCTGCCGGTCATGGCGGTCTGAAAATCGGTCAGCGAGGCGCTCAGTTCCGCCATCAGCTTGAAGCACTGCTGTTCCGCTTCGTGGTCTTCGACCCCTTCCGCCTCGTTTTTCTGTAACCGGTGCGAGAGATCGAACAACAGGGCCTTGAAGCTCTCCACTCTGCCGCTGGTGAAACGCCAGCCTTCGGAGTGCAGGAGGGAGGGGGGCAGGGGGCGGGAGCCGGCATAGTAGCTGGTATGCTTGGTGGAGAGCTGTTCAGCGTAACTGGCCACCGGTTCCCCTTCGTTGGCGATACGCCGGAACTTGTGGCAGATTGCCTGGGTGGTGAAGATGATGAGATCCGTGTACAGGGCCGGTACTTCCCGGCGCAGAAAACCCATGGTCTTGGCATCGAAGATCGCCACTTCCACCGGGCCTACGGCCTGGATGTCCCGCATCCTCGATTTGCCGTCGAAAAAACCGATTTCGCCAAAGAACTCCTTTTCGCCAATCATGGCGACAGTGATCCGGGTGTCGCTCTGACTGATGTAACTCACCTCCACGCCGCCTTTGATCACGTAGTAGAACGCCGGCTGTTGATCTTCGGGCGACATGATCATCGCACCTGCCGGGAAAGAGTGGATCGTGGCGAAAGGCAGAAGTTTTTCCAACAATGTGTCCAAATTCGGCTGTTCGGTCATCATGTTCATGGTGGTGGCTCTCGTCATGGTAGTCTTGGCTAGGGGGATAGAGGTTTGTTAAAAGCTCGCTATGGCGCCGACGGTGATGGCGTGGGCGTCTCCCTTGTCGAAGGTTCCGTCAATACCGGTCGAATCGCTGGAGACATCTCGTGAGGTCGTGTAGTAATACATATAGGAAACTCCGAGTTTCAATGATTCCTGCACTGCATACTGGAGTCCCAGGCCATACATATAGGCATCGGAGTCGGGCATCTCGAAATTCAGGGTCCGTTCCGGTACCGGTGTTTTTTCGATGGCAAAACCCAGGGTGCTGGTCAGCTGTGGCGACCACTGGTAGGTGAGACCGAAACGGTACGAGTTGCTATCCTTCCAGTCTTTTTCAACCGGTTGGTCGAAGGTCGCAAGCGCCGGACCGACGGGGCGGCCGTAATCGAAGTCGAGGCGGTTGAGATCCGACCAGAAGGTGCGGTTCCAGGCGGCCTCCAGGGTGAGGGGACCGAAGGTGCGGGCCACCGCGATGGCAAAGACCGCCGGCAGGGTAATATCGAGGTTGGCCGAACCGCTGTAGCTGTCGTAGGGAAACGGGCCGAACATGGCGGCGAGATCACCGCTACCCTTGAGATGAAGGTCGATCTTGGAGCGATAGGTGGTGGCGATTCGCCAGTCGGCTGTCGGCCGGTAGGTGGCTGCCAGGTTGTAGCCGTAGGCGACGTCATTGGCCTCCAGGTCACGATCGACATCGGTCAACGGGGAGATCTCCGCAATGGGTGGATTGTCGACGAAATTTTTCACCTTGCCCTTGGCATAGACCCCTCGGACCCCGGCGGCGACACTGAAGTGGTCGGATACTTTGTAGGAGACGCTCGGGTTGGCCTCGGTCACGAACAGGGAAAATTTCCCGGCGAAGGCCCGGGGAAATGGCTGATCCCAGTTCTTGGCCAGTCCGTACGGGGAGGTCAGGGAGAAGCCGAAGCGGAAGTTGTGGTAATCTCTTGAGGCGAGGTGGATCTGCGGCAGGAAAAACAGTTCCAAATCCGAGGAGCCGTCGAGTGCTGAACTGCGGTTGTCCCGATAGTCGATTTTCGGCAACCACAGGGTGGTCAGGCTGGTCTCGAGCGCCCAGCGGTCGTCGAGCAAGCTGAGATTGGCCGGGTTGTAATAGGCCGCATCCGGGCCGGGAGTGTAGGCGATGTTGGCCCCGGCGCTGCCGATGGCCTTGAGTGACTGGTTGGGGATCTGGAAACCGGCACCATGGGCCAGGTGCTGGCTGAGGAAACCGAAGGTGCAGATGGCGAAAATGAAAAGTTTTTTGTTGCCGCACCGGATGGAGCGGGTGCCTGGTCGTTCGTTCATTGATCGTTCTCGTAAAAAAAAGATGCAGAACAGCCTGCTGCCTGACAAGCATATGCCAACAGATTCCTTGACTCGTCATCTTGGCTATGGTTGGTAGTCAAAATGACTATCCCAAGTATGCTGCAACGAACGGTAAATAACAAGCGTGTCGGTGATAAAAAGCTGGTTTTTTTCGACTTCAGGCAAAAACTGGTGAAAGAGAGCGACCGGGCTGGGTGAAGTGGTTGTCAGGATGAGCAAACGAGCGGCGAAGCCCCGCTTTTTTTCCGGAAAAACAGACACTTTTCCGGAAAAAACAACAAAGAGCGAGGTGGCTTGAGCCGCTCTCCCGAGGGCCCAGTGAAGACGAGCTACAGGATCGCTTTGCCAAACAGGGAGGCGGCCAGAGAGACGGCCAGCTGGGCCGAGCGATTGCCGATATCGAGGATTGGATTGATCTCCATGATGTCGACGGAGCACAGTCTGTTGCTGTCGGCGATTATCTCCATCAGCAGTTGGCCTTCCCGGTAGGTCAGTCCACCGTGGCTGGGGGTGCCGACCCCGGGTACCTCCAGCGGATCCATCACGTCCATATCGAAGCTGAGATGAAGACGGGGGAAGCGCTGCAGGGCGGTCAGGGCTCTCTGCAGGACCGTGTGGATACCGAGTTCGTCGATATCGCGCATGGTGAAGATGGTACAGCCGGAGTTTTTCACCATGATCTTCTCTGCCGGATCCAGATCGCGCACCCCGATGATCACCACCTGATCGCTATCGAGCTTGCGCTCCGCCCGGCCCACCTGGACCAGTTGTTCCGGGCCGCGGCCGAGCAGGGTGGCCAGGGCCATCCCATGGACGTTGCCGCTGGTCGAGGTTTCTGGAGTGTTGAAGTCACCGTGGGCATCCGCCCAGATCAGCCCGGCCGGTTCCCGGTGGGTCACCCCGCCCACCGTGCCGATGGAGGCCGAATGATCGCCACCGAGAAAGATGGGGATCTCGCCATTCTCCACCGCCTGTCTGCCAAGTGCATAGGCCGCGAGACAGGCCCTCTCGATGGGGGGCAGTCGCTCCTTGAGGCTGGTATCTTTTAAGCTGTAATGACCGGGAATGGCAATGTCGCCACTATCGAAGACCCTGTGACCCAGGCCTTGCAGGGTGGTGGACAGACCGGCGTAGCGAATGGCGCTCGGTCCCATGTCGACCCCGCGCTGGTTCTGGCCGAGATCCATGGGGATGCCGATTATGCGGATCTTTTCCTTTTGCTGCATGAGCTGCCGCCTGTACCCTTTGCCGAGAGGTGATTCCAGAGGTTGACGATAAAGTCCTGGACGTTGGTGAGGATGGCCTGGGCCTGGGCCGAGCCGCGGTTGGCCAGCTTGTCGGCCGAGAATTCCGACATGTCGACAATATAGAAATAGACCGGGCGAATGGTGCCGTCATCCTCCACCCTGTAGCTCGGGGTCATGTTGCCAAAGGCGATGGAGTGCAGTTGGGTGGCCATGGTGATCACGGTGGTCGCCCTGCGGGCATGGTCCCGCATGCGGTCCTGGGCCTGGTAGACGTCACCGATCACCTCCGGCAGCGGCCCGTCGTCGCGGATAGAGCCGGCCAGAACCAGCGGGACTTCATGTTTGTCGCAGGCAAAGACGATGCCGTCGGCGATTGACAGGGTCTGCAAGGCGGCCTTGATCGAGCCGGCACGACGGACCTCGTTGAGAATGTCGAGATGGTTGTAATGGCCCAGCGGCTGCAGCTTCTGGCTGTAGATGTCCTGGCCCAGCCCCGTCTCGAAACGGGCCGCCTCCAGATCGTGGGTGGCCAGGGCGTTGCCGGCCAGGAGCGCATGGCAGAACCCGCTCTCGATCAGGCCCTGCATGGCGTTGCGACTGTCCTTGTCGAAGGCGACCGCCGGGCCGAGAACCCAGACGATGTGGCCATGGTCCCGATCATGCTTCAAGATCTCGTAGAGGTTGTCGTACGAGTAGGAAAAGGGGGTCTCCCGGGTGCCGCGGGCGCGAAAGGTGAACTTGTCTTTGGTCGCGTTCTTTTCGACAAAACAGTCGTTATGGACAAAAATGCCCTGCTCGCCATTTTCGGTGCGGCCGGTGACCACCGGATCGTCCTTTTTCAGGTTTCTCGCCTCGACGACATCGACATGGTGGTCGGCCACCACCAGAACGGCGTCCATCCGTCCCTGCCGGGCCAGGATCCACTCGCCGGTTTCCAGCTTGACATATTCGGGGAAATTGGAGGTCGCGTGATAGTTCTGCGGAGCGATGCCATCGGCGGGGGCCGGCTCGAGGTTGGCCGGCGGGGCGTTACGCAGCCTGTCCTGGTCGAAGTCAGGCGGGGTGTAGGAGAGATTGAGCGCCATGGTGCACCTCTCTGCAAATGATAGTTTTTCCGGATTTTCTGGGCGGTTCTCTTTCACTATAGGAGGATGTGGCTGGAAAAGCAACTGGCCTTCCTCTGGCAGGGCGCTGTTGTCGCCCACCTCCTGGTCGACCGTGATCTGGCGCTGGGTGGCCTGTCGCGCCGATCGGCTCTGGCCTCTGGTTCGACGTGGTTTGGGGATCTTTATCCGAAAATCGTCAGTACGAAAAAGTCCTTTACCGAGGCGACGATTTTCATGCTTCGTTGTGGCTGAGGCTATCTGGTCCAGCTTTGCTGGGAGGGCATAGCCGGTTGTGATACCAGCGAAAATCCGCTACACTACAGCAGAACAGAGGGGGGCGGAGCCTGAAGCAAACGTGTGAAAGGTCGGCAGGTCAGGGCGTGCGGTTTTCGGTCAGAGTCCAGGGAGTGTGGTGACTGTATGAATAAATCGGCTTATCTGACGACCGGTCTGGCCATCAAAACCCTGGCTGCGCTCTCCAGAGTCGAGGTGACGCTGCATGGCGCCGACCAGCTTCCCGACGAGCCGACAATTTTCGTCATCAACCACTTTACCCGCCTGGAAACCCTGCTGCTGCCGTATCACATCTACACCCAGACCAGCAAGCCGGTCTGGTCCCTGGCCCATTCCAGTCTGTTTCAGGGCGGCCTGGGTAACTTCTTTCAGATGGTGGGTGTCATTTCCACCGCCGATCCCAGGCGAGACGAACTGATCGTCCGCAGCCTGCTGACCGGCGAGGCCAACTGGATTATCTTTCCCGAGGGGACCATGATGAAGACCAAGCAGATCGTCCAGCGCGGTCAGTTCATGGTCTCCACCCCCGAGGGACCGCGCAAACCGCATACCGGAGCGGCCTCGCTCGCCCTGCGCAGCGAGTTGTTCCGCCGCTATCTCCTGCATACGGGACGGCAGGGCGGCCAACGGGCCGACGGCATGCTCGATTTTCTCGAGCTCGACGGCATCGAGCCGGTACAGGGGCGCTCTACCTGCATCGTCCCGGTCAATGTCACCTACTATCCGATCAGGGCCCGGGAGAATGTGCTGTCGGTGCTGGCGACCAAGATGGTCAAGGGACTTTCCGAGCGGATGGTGGAGGAGATCATGACCGAGGGCACGATGCTGCTCTCTGGCGCCGATATCGACATCCGCTTCGGTGCGGCGATCCATGTCGCGCCCTATCTGCGGAGCGGAGAGGTCGAGCGGCAGCTGGCGCTCCAGGAGGCCACGGGTTTTCTGATGTCACCGACCTTGAAAGCGGCTCTCAAGGAGCAGGCCGAAACGATCATGCAGCGGTATATGACCGATATCTATGCGATGACGACGGTGAATCATGAGCATCTTTTCGCCTTTCTCCTGCGGTTGTACCCCTGGCGGAGGATAGAGGATATCGAACTCAAGCGACGGGTCTTTCTGGCCGCCTGCCGGATTGGCGCCTGCGATGCCGCCGACCTGTTTCTTCACAGGTCGCTGGCGGAAAACCAGGTGCATCTGCTCACCGATGATCGCTGCCACGCGTTCGCCGACTTCGTGCAGCTGGCCTTGGAGAAGAAGGTGCTGTTTCGCGACGGCTCGGGGATGCGGCTCGATCGGGCGAGGCTCTTTGCCCCCCTGGTCTTTCATCGGGGTCGAATCGACAACCCGATCGAGATAATGGCCAACGAGGTCATGCCGCTCAAGACGGTGAAGAGGAAGTTGACAGGAGTGGCCCTGCAGCCGAGGTCGCTGCTGCGGTTCAACGTGGCACGTTACCTGGCGAAACGGGGGCGAGAGGACTACCACCGGGATTGCCAGAGGTACGGCCACGGCGAGGGGGTACGGAAGAGGGCATATGGCGAGCCGTTTCTGCTGCCGGCGTTGCGGCGCAGCACCGGGGTCGTGCTGATACACAGTTATCTGGCCGTTCCCGAGGAGGTCCGGAGCCTGGGGCGGTACCTGCGGCGGCGGGGCATGTGGGTGTACGCTCCGCGACTTCCCGGGCACGGCACCTCGGCGGTGGATCTGGCCACCAGGAGATATGCGGAGTGGCTTGAGGCGGTGGAAAATGGCTGGGCGCTCTTGGCCACCATCTGCCGGCGGGTCGTGCTCTGTGGGGTCTCGGTCGGCGCCGCTCTGGCTTTTGAGGTCGCAGGTCGAATCCCCCGGACAGCGGGGGTGGTGGCGATCAACCCGGCGTTGAGACTGCATGACTTTTCCACCAACTTCATGCCGGCCATCGATGTCTGGAACCGGCTGACCAAGAAAATTCGCGGCACGGATCATGAGCCCTTCTGCCAATTCACTTCGGAGAATCCGCACATCAACTACCGGCGTAACCCGTATGTCGCTATCCAGGAGGTTGGCAGACTGCTGGAGAAGGTGGAGAGACAGTTGCCCGAACTGGCGGTGCCGACCCTGGTGATTCAGGCCGACCGCGACCCGATCGTCTCGGCCAAGAGCGGGCGCAAGGTGTTCGATCTGCTTGGGGCGAGAAGGCGAGAGCTCGTGGTCCTGGGGCTCGACCGCCATGTCATTGTCAATGGGCCGGGCGCCGATCAGGTCCATCGCCTGGTTGGCGATTTCATTTTCAGGTTACCGTCCGGCAACCGTTGATGTTCCGTGGTACCGCTGAATCGGCTGGATGACCATCGGGGATCAGCTGCGGAAGAGCTGATCGATTTCCTGTTGCAGGTGGCTTTGCACCTTTTCGCGGCGCACCTTCAAGGTCGGGGTCAGCAGGCCATTTTCCACGGTCCAGGGCTCAAGGGTCAGCACCGCAATCTTGATGAAGGCGTAGCCGGGCATGTCGTGTATCTGCTGTTCCACCCGACTGAGGATCGCCGCCTGCACCACATGCCTTTTGAGGGACACCGCCTCTGGCGAAACCCCCAGTTCGCCGGCAAATATCTCCCAGCGCGGCCTGGACAACACCGCCAGCAGTGCCAGGCAGGGCTTGCCCTCGCCAACGACCAGGATCTGTTCGAACAGTGGGTCGCTGGCAATGGCCTGTTCCATGTCACCGGGCGAGACCTTTTCTCCGTTGCTGAGAACAATGATCTCCTTTAAGCGGCCGGTGATGCGGATATGGCCCTCGACAAGGGTTGCCTGGTCGCCGGTGTGCAGCCAGCCGTCGCGGTCGATGACCTGGCGGGTGGCCATCTCCCGGTTCCAGTAGCCCTGCATCACACAGGGGCCGCGGACCAGCAGTTCGTTCTGGTCGCCGATGGTGACTTCGACCTCGGTCAACGGCAGACCCACGCCGCGGGGATCGTTGTTCTCTGGGCGGTTGACGCTGACCACCGGGCTGGTCTCGGTGAGCCCATAGCCCTGATAGATGGGCAGGCCGAGACCGATGAACACCCTGGCCAGGTCGGGTGAGAGGCTGGCGCCGCCGCTGACGACGATCCGCAGCCTGCCGCCGAGCCGGGCAAGAACTTTTTTGCCGACAAGACGATCCAGCAGCGGCTTGATCAGAAAGGACGGCCGCCATCGGGCCCGTCTCTGCCGGTATTCGAAATGTTGCCAGCCGATTGCCACCGCCGTAGTGAAAATCTGCCGCGCGAAAGGTCCGGCGGCCTCGACCTCTTCTTGCAGGGCGTTGTGGATACGTTCGAAGATCCTGGGGACGGCCACCATGATTGTCGGTCTGATCTGGCGCAAATCGTCGCCCAGTTCGGGGATGGAGCGGGAAAAGGCCACCGTCGCCCCGGCCATTATCGGCAGGTAGTAGCCGACGGTTCGCTCCAGCATATGCGAGAGCGGTAAAAACGAGAGAAACAGGTCGTCGGTGAAGATATCCACGCAGCCGAGGCAATGGGCGGCGTTTGTCAGGATATTGTGATGACTGAGCATGACCCCTTTCGGGGGGCCGGTGGTACCCGAGGTGTAGACGATGGTGGCGGTGTCATGGTCTTTGACCGCCAAGGATGGAGCGGGCCGTGGTTTCGCGGGTAGCCAGTCGAGGAGGCAGACCAGGCGGTCATCTTCGGTCTCCTGGCAGAGATCTGTGGTGACGATTCGTTGCAGGTGATCGATTTTGCTTATAATTTTATGAAACTGTTGCCAGAGGTGCCCCCCGGGCAGGAGAAAAACCTTGGCCTGGGTATCCTCGAGAATGTAAGCTACATTGTCCGGGCGGTCGTTGAGGTAGAGGGGAACGACGATCAGGCCCAGCTGGTGGGCGGCGAGATCGAAACTGAGCCAGTCGGGGCCGTTGGGCAGCATCAGGGCGACCCTGTCGCCCGCGTGAAGATCCTCCGCCATCAGCGCTGAGCGCCAGAGTTCCACCCGCATCGCTGCCTCTCGCCAACTGAGTGCACGCCAGTTCCTGGTGCTTTTGTCGTAATAGCGATAGGCGATATGATCCGGGCTGCGTCGGACGCGCTCCGCCAGCAGGCTGGCCAGGGTCGGAGTCGTCGCCAGTTCGATGATATCCGGTGCTCGTTTCATCCGCTCTCCTTTACCGATCGAGGTGTCGTGCTCGGGTTCTGCTTGAGGCTGAAGAGGCACTACCTGCAAATGATACCTATTTATATAAAGTAAAGCAGAAAACAGAGATTTTGGCCAAGGAAATATGGGACATTGTAGGATAATATATTGAAACTACCAGTTGTTTCAGCAAATGGACCCCCGTCGGTTCGTGGTGATCGCACCGATGAACGGGCCGCGGCACCGCATACGCAAGGAGATGACTATGCTCGACAAATGTACGACCTGGTTCACCTGTACTGTAGATGACATCTTTCTGGGTCACTGTGCCGTTTCACCACTCTTTAGTGGGGCGGCAACGGCGATGATCTCCTTTACCCGGGCCATGGCGGCTGGCGGGGTGACGGCGTTGCCTGAATATGACCATCTGCTGCCAGGATTCCGCGGGGCCTTTGGCGCGCTGCTGAAAACAGACGGAGAAAACATATCGTATGTCCAGAACACCGCGACCGCGATGTCCATGCTGGCGAACGGATATCCCTTTCAACCCGGAGATCAGGTGATCAGCTACGTGCATGAATATCCGAGTAATCACTACCCCTGGGTGGTGCAGGAGCGGCGTGGCGTCGAACTGGTGCTGCTCCCCGATGTCGGTGACGGTAGCGGCCCCGGTTCGCTCCGCGGCTGGTCGATGGAGGAGTTGGAACGACGGGTGACCGAACGCACCAGGGTGGTTGCCATCAGCCACGTGCAGTTCGCCAGTGGCTTTGCGGCCGATCTCGAGGATCTTGGCATGTTTTGCCGGGCCAGGAACATCGATCTGATAGTCGATTGCGCCCAGAGCCTCGGTTGTCTGCCGGTTTACCCCGAACAGTATAACATCGCGGCCCTGGCCTGCTCCGGCTGGAAGTGGCTGATGGGGCCTCTTGGGGCTGGAGTGATGTATACCAGCCGGGAGCTGAGGTCGAAAATCCAGCCGGTTCTCACCGGTCCGGGCATGATGCAGCACCAGTTCGACTATCTCGACCACAGCTGGGCCCCCCAGGAAGACGGGCGGCTGTTCGAGTTCTCCACCGGCGGCTGGGACCATGTCGCGGCGCTGCACTCGTCTGTGGTGGAGCTGTTTCTGCCAAACACCATGGAAGGCATCAGAGACGAGGTGATACGCCTGCAGGAGCTCTTTTTAGCCCATCTGGACAGTGACAGGATCACCCCTCTGGTTCATCCGCAGCGCCATCGGTCGGGGATCGTCATGCTGAAAGTGGCGGAACAGGTTCAACCTCAACAGATGCTGGCGGCACTGCGACAGCGGGGAGTGATACTGACCGGGCCGACCGGGGTCCTGCGCCTGGCCCCTCATTTTTATATGGAGGATGCCCAGATGGTGAGAGCGGCAGAGGTGGTCAACGATCTGCTTGGCAAATAGGGGGCGAAGCGGAGATTTTCACTGGTGATTGCAGCCAGGACCCGGCCTCTCGCTGACCCACTGTCTCGCCTTTATCGCCTGGTTTACTCCCCGGGTAAAAAAAACATGACGCCCAGGTGGTTGAATTTGGGCGATGAGCGATATTTTATACCGGGCCATCGTCGTTTGTACAAAAAATTGTATGCGCATTACCGCGATGCCAATCAATCTGTATGAAGATCTGTTGTGTAAGTTTGTATAATAAAACAAAAAATTATGACAATCGTAAAACATTCTCTGCTGGCATGAAGAATGCAATGCTTATTATGCTTTTATCTCTTCTCTCTTTTCTCCTGAGAAAAACCGACCCGGCGCCATCGCCCGGTCGGTTTTTCTTATTTTCGGTAACCTCTTCATCTTTTCCGCATGTCTCCCGGAGTCTTCGTCAGCGTGACCGGGAAGCTGTCGCTATCCATTACATCGATCCACCATGAGGAGTTCTCTGCCACCCTCTGTCGCGTTGGCCCGCTGCCAGGAGTATTCGGCTGACCATCTGCAGGATCTTCTCCAGACACTGTGCTCTGCTGTTGCCTTGCCGGATTCGCTCCATGGTCAGGTCGTGCTGCTGAAACCAAACCTCATCAGCAGTCGTGGACCGGCACTGGCCTGCACCAATCCCCTCTTTGTTCGGGAAGTGGCGCTGATGCTCCATGACCGGGGAGCCCGGGTGAAAATCGGCGACTCACCTGCCTTTGGCACCACGGCCTCGGTGATGGCACGGCACGGCATGACCGAGGCCGTGGCCGATCTGCCGGTGGAGGCGGTGACGCTGAAAACTCCGGTTTTACGGACCATTGCCGGAGGCGTTCAGGTGGGGATCGCCGCCGAGGCGCTGGAGTGTGACCTGTTGCTCAGTCTGCCGAAGTTGAAGGCGCACAATCAGATGTTCGTGACCTGTGCGGTGAAGAATTTTTTTGGTACCGTGGTCGGCATGCGCAAGGCTCTGCTGCATATGACCCGGGGCGGCTCCCATGACGAATTCGCCCGCCTGCTCCACGCCTTGCCGGATCTCCTGCCGCCCAGTCTCTCGCTCGTCGACGGTATAGAGGTCATGCATATATCGGGGCCGCTGGCGGGAAAGCCGTTGTGGCTCGGCTGTGTCGGCATGTCCCGTTGTCCGGTGGCGATGGATACCGCGGTTCTCGACCTGCTGGAGTTGGCACAGGAGAGGAGTCCGTTATGGCGTGTCGCTCATGACCTGCGGCATCCGGGCAGTGTCTCGGCGATGATCGACTACCCACTGGCCAGGCCGGACCAGTTTCATGGTGCGGGTTTTGTGGCCTGTGACTGTCTCAACCCTGTTCGTTTTCAGCCACTCAGGTTGGTAAAGAGTGCTGTGCGTCGATTCAGGCTTGCCTTGTCGGGGTGAATATGCTGGAATGGGGTGCCCCTGGCAGTACCGGCACCATCCGGATGTCGAGTGATGCTGCTGAGTGTCCGGCTTCTGCCGTTGGGGTTTGACCGGTTCACCCTCACCAGCATGGCTGGAGCAGGTACCCCGAGTGGCAGCGACCAATACAACTCTCCGGTGTGGGTCAGGTACTTCTTGCCGGCGCGTTCCGGATAAACCAGCCTGGTTGGACCAGGTACCTCGAGTCGCGACGAACTATGAAACAAAAAAAGGATGATATGTTGAATTTACGTGGAAAAGTTGCTCTTATTACAGGCGGTTCAAGGAATATTGGCCGAGCTGTCGCCAGTCGTCTCGCCGAGTGCGGCGCCGATGTGGTAGTGAATTATGTTCGCCACAAGCGGGATGCCGAAGAGACCGCGGCTCTGGTGGAGAAAGCGGGAACCAGCTGTCTGGTGGTCAAGGCCAACGTTGCCCGGGAAGCGGATGTCAAGGAGATGTTCAGTCAGCTTGAAAACAGGTTCGGTCGGCTGGATTTCCTGGTCTCCAACGCGGCTTCCGGAGTATTGAAACCCGCCATGGAACTGACCGAACGTCACTGGAACTGGGCCATGGATATCAACGCCCGCGCCCTGTTGTCCCTGGTGCAGCACGGGGTGCGGCTCATGCAGTCCGGCAGCCGGGTGATGGCCATCTCCAGTCTGGGCTCGGTCAGGGCCATCGAAAACTATACCACGGTGGGCGCCTCGAAGGCGGCACTGGAGTCGTTGGTCCGCCACCTGGCCGTCGAGTTGGGGCCGCAGGGCATCATGGTCAATACCATCAGTGCCGGAGCGGTCGATACCGATGCCCTCAAACATTTTCCCAATCGCGAGCAGATCCTGGAGACGGCCCTGGCCAGAACGCCGCTGGGTCGGTTGACCACCCCGGATGACGTAGCCAATATCGCCCTGTTTTTATGCAGTGATCTGGCAACCATGATCCAGGGTCAGGTCATTACCGTCGATGGCGGTTATGCGATTCGTGGCTAGTGTGATGTCACGTCTCAGAAGTTGTAATATCGCGCCCCAATTTTGATGGACTCGTAAAAACTCCGATCTACTTCGTTGTAGATCTCAAACGGCAATTCTCTGTACCATATGTACTACCAAATTGCCGTTTGAGACACTACGCCTCGTATATCAAAGTTTTTTCTGAGCTCATCTTGGTGCAACATCCGATTTTTTACGACGCCATCAATTTTGGTTTCCTGCCAACTGACTGTATCCCATGATTTATCGTACACCAAAGCCGCTGGTGCTGGCCTCCGGCTCGCCACGGAGAAAGGGTTTTCTCGAGGATCTCGGCATCGTCTTCTCGGTGTTTGCCCAGGAGATCGACGAAACCCCGCGGCCAAATGAAAGGCCGCAACGGTATGTCGAGCGAATGGCCAGGACCAAGGGGCTGACGGCGGCAGATCGCTTTGCCGACTCCTATGTCCTGGCCGCCGATACCACGGTCTGCCTGGGGGAGACCCTTCTCGGCAAGCCAGCCACCTTTGCCGAGGCGGTCGATATGCTGATGTCGCTGGCCGGCCGGACCCACCTGGTCAGGTCCGGATTCTGTATTGCCTGCCGACATGAAGCGGTGGAAATCGTCGGTTCGGTCACCACCTCGGTCCGTTTCGCTCCCTTTAGCGAGACGACCGCCAGGGCTTACGTCAGCGAGGGTGAATCGTGGGACAAGGCTGGTGGCTATGGCATCCAGGGCAAAGGCAGTTTTCTGGTCGAAGGTATCACCGGCTCCTATTCCAATGTGGTGGGGCTGCCGCTGGTCGAGGTGCTGGCTGTGCTCGAGAGCCAGGGGGTGGTGATGCCGGTCGACGGTCAAAGCGATGGCAAGACCGCTGCCACGGTGTGGTAAATGTGAAATATAGTGGCGATATCTTGGAATTTCGCAAAAAATTCAGTACCATTTTTTCTGGTACAGCCAGAATGGTGTGGGGGTGAGAGTGAGGGTGAGGTCGTCTGCACAGGGTCTTTCCAGCCCCAGTAATTCAACGTCTCAACGGGCTGTGGCAGGCAATAGTGTGCATGTTGATGGACTCGTAAAAACTTCGATCTACTTCGCCTTCGGTCACAAACGGTACTTCGTTGTACCATATGTACTACCAAATTGCCGTTTGAGACGCTACGCCTCGTATATCAAAGTTTTTCCCGAGACCATCTCGGCGGAACATTCGACCTTTTACGATGCCATCACTTGTGTGAATGTTGATCAGTATCAGCGTATGTCCTTAAAGCAGGAGCCTGTACATGACAGAGGCAATGCAAGAGCAAGAGCGTCTTGCCACCCTGAAGACCTTGAACAATACCGTGGTGACAATCCGCTTCTACCCGGTCAATGCGCCACAGACAGCCAAGGCGATCGAGCGAGGCTACAAGAGCGTTAAAACCTATCTGCGTCAATACGGACCGTTCTCCTTTGCCCTGCGGGGTGACGAGCAGGAACTCTGTGGTGAGCGGCTTGACCCCCAGGTTGTCCAGTCTATCTCCAACCTCATTGTCTTTCGGCAGTTGCATCTGCTGGGAAAAACGAGGTTTCGTATCGCCCCGGGTCTCGATCGCCTTCGTTTCAAGAGAATCATCGAACTGTTCAGTGCCCGCCTCGACCAGATCAGCCAGGAGGGTGGCGGTCGGGCCTATATCGCTCGCCTGGGTCTTGAAAACTGTTTTACCGACGTCGACCCGCAAGAAGAGAGGGGGCAACAGGGCGGCAGGCGGTCCGCCGTCACCGCTGCAGGGCCCGCTGCTCTGATCCGCCGCGAATTCATCGATGTCCTGCTTGGTCGTGAGCGACGCATGGCGGTCATCTCCGAGCTGATGGAGATTTTTCATACGCCGGCTGCTGGGGCGCCGATCGTGATCGTGACGCTACAGGGGGTGGTGGACGGGATGGTGCAAAAAGGTATTTTCAGTCGATCGCCGCAACTGCAGCAGGTGGTGCAGAGCTGTGACAGGGTGATTGGTGCCGAGCAGAGCCTGGAGGTCATTGCCGAGACGGTCAGGTTGGTGATGGAACGATTCGATGTGACAGAGATGGCCTTCCTGCTCAGTCAGGATTTGCAGGGCAGTTTCGGTCTCGGGCTGTGCCGCAGCCTCGAACGCAGGTTGCCACTGGAATTTTTCGGTCAGGTGGTAAGCGAACTGCGCCAGAGTGCTGCCCGGCTGCAGGCCGCCACCGACCAGGATGAAAGCTCCGGGCAGCTGCGGTTCGTCAGCGAGGCGCTGGCCCGACTGGTTGCCTCCCCCCGGGGAAAACAGTTTCTTGGTCAGGAAAAGGCCAGGACCATCCTTGCCGACGGCGAGAAGGCTCGGCGGGCCCGGCGGATCGAGGCGGCGATAAAGGCCTTGCTGCAGGGCAATGACGAGGTGCTGCAACGAGAGGAAATCACCCTCTCTTTGCCCCGGGTGCTCGAAAAGATGGCGGCGGAACATATGGACCGGGAGATTCGGGTCATCCTCACCAGGATCCTGGCTCACTGCCAGGCTGGGGACGGCAGGGGCAGGCGGCAGCTGATCGACTGTCTGGCCCAGGTAGGAGAAAATCTCAACGATGGCAAACATCATGAGCTGCTGACGCTCATCCATCAGCCCCTCTTTGACTGGCTGAGGAGCGCAGAGGACGGCGATGCGACCTACGAAAAGGTCTGTGCGGTGCTGCACGGCGTAATGGCCGAGTCCTGGCGGCGACAGGAGTTTGATGTCGGTGACAAGATCCTCAGTATCTTTCATCAGATACGGACCGAGGCCATTGTTCGACCGGTGGCGATTCGAGCCATTGTCGGCAAAACCCAGGCCAGGGGAATCGATCGGGAAATCATCGGGCAGTTGCTGCAGCAGTGTCTGAAAAACCCGGGCGATGAACTCTGCAGTCGCCGACTCCTTCTCCAGGGGCCGATAATCACCCGTTTTCTCTTGGATAGCCTGGTTCGGGCCAAAGAGGCCAGGGACAGAATGAAGATCGTCGAGCTGCTGACCTCTGGCGAGCAGTTGCAAACCTCGATCCTGCTCGACAAGTTCTCGGAGCCGATGCCCTGGTACGGTAAACGGAATCTGCTGAAATTACTCGGTGAAACTGGCGAAGGAAACTGTCTGGATCTCGTCTACCCGTATCTGCAGCACGATGATCTGCGGGTACAGAGGGAGGCCTTCGTCTGTCTGTACAAGTTGAGTGGCGACGAACGGAAAGAGGTTTTGTTGAGGGCCCTCAACGACTGTGGAGAGATAATGAAGCTGCAGGTCGTTCGCGCCCTGCTGCCGTTCTGCGACAGCCAGGTCGCCGACAGGCTGGGGCAGGTGCTTAAGGAGCACCAGTTCTACTCCGACGAGTTCAGAGATGTTCTGCTGGTCAATGTCTGCCAGGCCCTCGCCCGTTGCCCCGTAAGCGATGCCGAGAGGGTGTTGCGGAATTTTCTCGGCAAGAAGGGAGACTGGGCCTGCCGCAAGATTGCTTCTCGAGTCTGGGAGGTGGCCCAGGAGGCGATCAGGCAGTCCCAGGAGGCCGAGCAGCATAAACGGCAATTGCAGAAGAAGGCCGGAATGGGACGGGCTGACGGCGGTTCGCCGGAGCGGCGCCGACCGGCGATGGCCGGCAAAGAGGAGCGGAAACGGATAACCGGGCTGGCGCTGGAAAAGACGATTCACGATCTGGTGGAGCAGGGCGACACGGTGGTGGCCAGGGTCCATCTTCTCGGCTTGATACGCCAGATGGCGCAGCTTGGGCATTTCACCGAGGCAAAGCGGTTGCGCCAATGGCTGATCGAGATCGATCCCCAGGCCTTGAACGATATCATCAGAGCGACAGAGATCATCGAGGAAGAACGGCTCTGTGCGGTGGACAGCAATCACTTCGGAACCTGGGCCGATCTCTTCGATCAGATGACCACCGAGGAGTTTGGCGTCTTCTATTATGCCCTGCGGCATCGCCGGTATCGCAACGACGAACTGATCGTGAAAAAGGGCGCCGTACAGGAGAACCTGATCTTTATCGATTCCGGCAGGGTCAAACTGTTCTACCGGGACAAGACCCGAGAGGTTCTCGCCGGCACTCGGGAGGGGGGCCAGATACTCGGCACCGGTTCCTTCCTTGACGCCTCGCTCTGGACGTTTTCGGTCGCGGCCCTGGGCCAGGTCGAGATTGGCTTCCTCGATTTCGACAAGGTCAAGGCCTGGCAGCTGACCTACCCCGATCTTACCCGAAAACTGCACGACTTCTGCAACCGGCAGGCAGCCGATGACGAGCATCTCTTCAGTCGACAGGGCTACGATCGCCGTCGTTATCACCGCTACACCACCCCGCCGCATCCCCTGACGATTTCTTTTGCCTCTACAGGCGAGGAAGACCTCCTCACCCGGGGCCGACTTATCGATATTTCCCGTGGTGGTCTTGCCTTTACCATAGATGCCTCCAGCCGGGAGAATGTCCATCTGCTGTTGGGCAGAAAGCTCGGGATTGCCCTGGCGGAAGATGGTGATTCGCCGAACACTATCGACTTTACCGGAGTGGTGGCGGCAGTGCGCTTCTCGCACACCAGAGAAGAGGAAAACGGCTATGCGATCCATGTCGCCTTTGACACGATCCATGACCAGAGCACCATAGAACGCGCAGTCGAGCAGCTTGAACTGTGCCGCT
Organism: Desulfopila sp.; assembly: GCA_047973425.1. Taxonomy (GTDB): domain Bacteria; phylum Desulfobacterota; class Desulfobulbia; order Desulfobulbales; family Desulfocapsaceae; genus Desulfopila. The sequence goes on along the minus strand of JBKEBZ010000060.1, from coordinate 49,323 downwards.
GACAGGAGCACGGCCGGTGTTTTGTCCCTGGAGTGCTGAGGAACCACTGTGAACCAGATGACGACCATGGCGCCAGCGGACGCGGTAACCCGGTTTTACCTCGATCATCTCGCCGCCAGCAAAAGCGAAAAGGGGGGGCTCATCGCCCCCTGTCCATTCTGTCTGGGCAAAGGGCGAAGCTCCTGTGGCAGACTGGTGGTGATTATCAACCCCGGCACCTCTTTTCACGGCTATTTCCGCTGTACCAGCCGCTGTGTTCCCGGAGGATTTCCGCTCTGGTACGCCCTTCTTGCCGGCCTTGAGCAGGCGGACGTTCCGGGCTATGACCCCGACAGACAACAGGCGCAGCAGTTTATCGACTATCCCATTACCAATCAGAATGGGGAGATGCGCACCTTTCATGACCGCCTGCCGGCAGAGATCATCGGCCACTTCGAGCGGATGACCGTCGGCCCCGAGGTGCTGGCGGAGCTGCAGATAGGCTATAACGGCCGGTACATAACCTATCCCTATGTCCAGGATGACGGCAACTGTTACGCCTTGCGCTGCGTCTTCCCTGAACGGCCGGAGGACACGTTCTGGCACGGCGACGACCGGTTTTTCACCGACCCCTTCATGCTCTTCAATGTCCAGGATATCGAGCGCTGCACCGACGGGGCGCTCTTTCTCTGCGAAGGAGAGGATAGTCTGCTGGCACTGCGGCAGCAGGGCTACCCTGGGGTCGCCGTGCCGCATCATCAGGTGTTTGAACATCTCGATCTTACTCGTTTTCAGGCAATCAGGACCATCTTTCTGCTCACCTGCCACAACCCCGAAGCGAATATGGCGGCCCGTCAGCTGGCGGCGCGGCTTGGTTACAAGGTGCGGCTGCTCGAATGGGCTGCGGGGACCCCTCGCAATCATTCACTGGCCGAGTTGGCCCGGCAGAAAGGGGGCGACTTCCGCCAGGCGATAGCGGAGATGATCCGCCGATCGAAGGCCTTTTCCCCCTTTGCCAGCCCGCAGCGGGAGTACCAGCAGTTTCGCAGGCGACTCGTCGACCGGGGGCAGGGGCCCTATACCAGCATTGCGACCGGATTTCCCCGTCTCGATGCCGCCCTTGACGGTTTGCACGGCATCAACGTGATCGGTGGCGCTCCCAAGGTTGGAAAATCGGCCTTTGCCATCCAGGTGGCCTCGCAGATGGCCCTGGCCGGGATGCCGGTGCTGTACTATGATTTTGAAAACGGTCGACAGCAGATCTATCAGCGGATACTCAGTCGTCTCAGCCGTCTTGCGGTCTCCAGGCTGACGGCCGGTGAGCTGAGCGGGCAGGAGCGGCAGCGCTTTGACCAGTCCTGTGAGGCCATTGCCCGGATGTTGAAGACCCTGCGGGTGGTCAACGATCGTCAACTCACCGCCGAGCTGATGCGCCGGCATATCGATTTTCTCCGCCATGAGACGGTACGTGACTATGCGGTGGTGGTGATCGACAGCCTGCACAAGTTGCCGTTTAAGAATTTTACTGAACGACGCACCGGTATCGATGCCTGGCTGCGCCAGTTGGAGTCGATCCGCGACGAACTGCAGGTCTCGTTTCTGGTCATTTCCGAGCTGTCGCGCGGCACGGACCAGAGCTATTCCGAGAAACCGCACCTGGGGGTCTTCAAGGGCTCGGGTGATATCGAATACAGCGCGGACAACGCCATGGTGCTCTATCCAGAAGCTGGGGCCACGCACCCGGGCGAGATTTCGCGCCGGCGGGCAACGCTCTGGGTGGTCGCCTCCCGGGAGCATCGTCCCGGAGCCGTCGCCAGCTATCTGCTCGATTATCCCTTCTGGGGGTTCGTGGAACAGGATGTCGATGAACCTGCGCAGGGGGAGGCGTCTTGGTAACAGGCGTGGGTGGCATGGCTGGAAAGAGCAAAAATCGGCTGGTGCGCTGGGCCCTGATCACGGCAGGATGCGTCAGTCTTGGCGCCGCGGTGGTCGGAATCTTTTTGCCGGTGCTGCCGACCGTTCCCCTGGTATTGCTGGCGGCGGCCTGTTTCGGCCGGAGCTCCGACACCTTCCATCGCCGCCTGCTTAATCATCCCCGGCTGGGACCGATCATCCGGGAGTTTTCCGATGGTCAGGGCATTCCCCGTCAGGCGAAAATAAAGGCGCTTAGCCTGCTCTGGTTGAGTCTTGTCGGTTCCATCGTCGTGTTCACCACCCCGTTCTGGGTCAAGTTGCTGTTAGCGGCAATCGGCATTGCCGTGTCGATCTACCTCCTCCGTCTGCCGACCCGGGTGGCTGCCTGAAGACTTCGCCCCGTCGCCCATCAGACAAGTTCTTGCTGTCGCTGCCAGTCAGCCAGGGCTGCCAGGGCCGTTTCGGCCCGTTTTTTGCCCCGCAGCCGTTTGGGCACCTTCTTCTCCCAGGCCGGAAAGAGGCCGAAGTTGACGTTGGAGGGCTGGAAATGTTGCGGTTCGCTGTCGCTGAGATGGCGTACCAGGGCCCCGAGAGCGGTGGTGGCGGGCGGGATCACCGGGCTCTTGCCCCGGCATTTTCTCGCTCCGTTGATGCCCGCCAAAAGGCCCATGGCCGCCGATTCGACATACCCTTCCACTCCGGAGAGCTGGCCGGCCAGCAGGATATCCGGTCGCTGTCGCATCTCCAGTGTCGGCCGCAGCACCTCCGGGGCGCAGACGAAGGTGTTGCGATGGATGGAGCCGAGACGAACGAATTCCGCCTGTTCCAGGCCGGGGATCAGCCGGAAGATTCGCCGCTGTTCACTGTAGGTGAGTTTTGTCTGGAATCCCACCATGTTGTAGGTCGTCCCTTCGCGGTTCTCCATGCGGAGCTGCACCACGGCATAGGGATCCAGACCGGTACGGGGGTCAGGCAGGCCGACCGGCTTCATCGGCCCGAAGCGGAGGGTGTCCTCGCCCCGGGAACAGATGACCTCCACCGGCAGACAACCTTCAAAGTACTTGGGATCTTCAAAGGTCTGCAGGGGAACGCAGTCACCAGCCGCCAGTTCGCTGATAAAGTGCTGATAACAGTGGCGGTCCATCGGGCAGTTGAGATAGTCGCCCGGGCCGTCGTCGTATCGCGACTTGCGGTAGACGATCTGGTGGTCGAGTGAACCGGCGCTGACGATCGGGGCAATCGCATCGTAAAAGGCCAGCCGCTCCCGACCGGTGAGACGGGTCAGGGCGTCGGCCAGGGCATCCGAGGTCAACGGACCGGTCGCCAGGATGATCGGCCCGTCGCCTGGCCCCAGCAGTTCATGGACCTCCTGGCGGATGAGTCGAAACCGCGGGTGCCGCATCAGGGTTGCGGTGATATGGCTGGCGAATCGATCCCGGTCCACCGCCAGGGCCTTGCCGGCCGGGACCTGGCAGCTGAGGGCGGCGTCGATGATCAGTGAATTGCAGCGGCGCATCTCTTCTTTCAACAAACCGACCGCCGACTCCACCTCGCGCGAACGCAGGGAGTTGCTGCAGACCAGCTCGGCCAGCTCGGCAGATCGATGGGCCGGGCTGAAGGTGTGCGGTTTCATTTCGTAGAGGGTGACGGAGCAGCCCCGCTGCAGCCCCTGCCAGGCGGCCTCGCAGCCGGCCAGGCCACCGCCGATAATGGTTATATGTTGCATGATGTCAAGAAAATAAGAGGTAGATGAGGTCAGTATGACCGGTTATCGCCGATTGCCGTGACGATGTCCCTTACTGGTATTCAATCCGTACCGCGACCTTGCGTCGACCCCAGTGGAGCGCCTGCTGGTGGGAGTCGAAATAGAGATCTATCCTGTTTCGTCCCTTGATGGCGCCACCGCGATCCTCGACGGTGCCCCAGCCCCAGTCGGGAACATACATCCGGGTGCCGAACGGGTAGTAGCGGGTATCGGCGGCGATGGTGCCGTCTTCGGGCAGGATGGTCCAAGGCCAGACGCGCAGAGGGATCATCCACGGTCTGCTCAGAGTGTCCTGGGAAAACAGGCCCGGCTGTGGCTCGCGCGGTTTGCTACCGCTGGCGGTGAGTCCGCTGTAGGGTTGACCGGCCTGCGGCCCGGCGCTGACGTAACGGTTCCAGAAGTTCAGCTTCAGGTATTTCCAGCTGCCCCGCTCCCAGCTGCAGCAGCTCGAGCAGCCGCAGTAGGCCGTCACCTCCATCGTTCTGCTGACCGGGTGTTTGGCGCAGCCGGGAAGGACGAGCAGCAGGAGGACAACCAGCAGGTGCCCGCGGGTGAGGGGGCGCCGTCTGGCGACTACAGGCGATGAAACCATTTCTGTAGCTCTTTCTGGCTGAAGATTTTCACCACCGGCCGGCCATGGGGGCAGTGAGAGAAGAGGTCGGCTTTGGCCATTTTCACCAGCAGCGCATCGATTTCCGCCACCGTCAGGGCGGTGCCACCCTTGACCGCCGCCTTGCAGGCCATGGTGGCCAGGATGGTGTCGATGATGTCGCCGCGCTGGCGACGGTCGTTGTCGCCACCGAACTGTTCGAGGACATCGGTGAGGAGCCTGGTCGGGCTCAAGTTGCCGGCCAGGGCGGGGATGGCGGAGATGAGATAGGAGGTGCCGCCGAACTCGCGCAGGGAAAAACCCAGCTGGTCGAGCTCGTGGTCGTGCTGCTCGACCAGCCGGGCCTGAAAGACGGTGAGATCGACGGTCTCCGGGAACAGCAGGTTCTGTCGGGGGATGGTCGCTCCCAGGTAGTGATGGCGCAGCTCTTCGAACAGCAGCCGCTCATGGGCGGCATGCTGATCGATGACCAGCAGTTGGTTGTGGTGGTTGCGGCAGAAGATGTAGAGATCGGCAAATTGACCGATGACCTCCAGACCGTGGCCGCTGACCGGTGGCGACAGCAGACTGCTCTGTCGGGGACTGACCTCGGCCTCGGCCGGAAGGTCATCGGCCTGAGGCCGGCTGGGCTCGGCGGTGCGCCAGAAAGGCTCCATCAGTTGCGGGGGAGCGCTTGCCCCGCTCACCTTGTGCTGACCGGGCTCATGGTCTTTCTCCTGCCGGCGGCGGGGTGGCGCCGGCTCGTAGAAGCTCTCGGCCAACCGTTGCGATTGGCCTGGGCCAATGGCGGTCCTCAGCTTTTCCCCAGGGATCGCGAGGGCCGGCATCACCCTGGCTTGCGGCCCTTCCGCCTCTCTTGGCGCTGGAGAACCGTTGGTGCCGGTGGTCTCTGCAGCCGCCGGTCGGGGCTGGTGGTCGCCCGGGTCGGTACGGTCATGGTCTGGGGGAATGGGGGTTGTCTCCGGTTGAAGGCTGCGCCCGAACATGGTCGATTGCAGAACCCGCTGCTCTCTGGCCATGGCCCTGGCCACGGTATCGCTGATGAAAAAATGGATATCGCGGCTGTTGCGGAAACGCACCTCCTGTTTGGCCGGATGGACATTGACGTCGACCTCCGCCGGCGGCAGGCTCAGGTGGAGAAATCCGGCCGGATTCCTGCCCTTCATCAGAAAGCCGCGCAGTCCCTCGATCACCCCGTGCATCATCAGCCGGTCCTTGACCGCCCGGCCGTTGACAAAGAGGCGAAGCCGGGCCGGACCGGTCATCAGCCTCTCCGGTGGCACGAAAAGACCATGCAGCTGCCGGCCATGGCTGCCACCGGCGGAGGACTCGATGGTGATGAACCGGCCCGCAGAGTTCAGGAGTCTCGCCAGCCGGTCGGCAAGGGAGAGGGTCCTGTCCAGGTGCAGGATCTGTTTGTCATTGACGCTGAGGATGAAGGTGACCTCGGGCCGGGCCAGGGCGTAATTGCGGACGATTTCGTCGATATGGCCGAGCTCGGTCCGGGCCGTCCGCAGAAACTTCTTTCTGGCGGGGGTGTTGCCAAAGAGGTTCTTGATCTCGATAATGGTGCCCGGCGCACAGCCCGCCTCGTGGACCTTGATCAGCTTGCCGTAGTGGATTTCCGCCCTGGTGCCGAGTTCTGACTCGGCCCTGCGGGAGGTGATGGTCATTTTGGCTACCGCGCCGATAGAGGGGATGGCCTCACCGCGAAAACCGAGGGTGGAGATCGCCAGGAGGTCATCATCGCTTGAGATTTTCGAGGTGCCATGCCTCTCGAGACTGAGCAGGACATCGTCTTCTTCCATCCCTTCACCGTTGTCGATGAGGCGGATCAGCCCGGTCCCGGCCCCTTCGACGGCTATCTCGACTCTGGTCGCCCCGGCATCGAGGCTGTTCTCCAGCAGTTCCTTGACCACGGAGGCGGGGCGCTCGACGACTTCGCCGGCGGCGATCTGGTTGGCGAGCTGTTCTGGCAGTATGCGGATTCTCGACATCGGGAGTTGGGATTAGGCGTTGCACGGCGATGGCCGGATGGGTAACATCATGGTGTAGCCTGTCGCGGGCGAACGCATACTGAAGTCTTTTTTTATCAGGCGGAACCGGTCGATACACCAGGTAAGCCCGGCCCGAACCTGGCCGTTGGCCGTGTTGCGGTTCGATTTCGTCTGTCAATTATTACCATCATAATGAACTTGTGTCAGAAGAAAAGCAAAGTTTGTCGTCGTCGGCATCTCCTTGCGGAACCCGTGCGCGCAAACCTCCCTGTAACGAGAAGCACATCATCGGTTTTCTCTTTGCCATCTCCCTGCTGCTGACGGTTTTTCTCGGCAGTCTGCTGCTGTTTCTCCATCACCTGGCCATCCCCGATCTGAGTAGTGTCGCCAACTATGCTCCACCCCAGGCGACGGTGATCTACGACCGTCATGGCCGGGAGGTGGAACGTATTTTCTCGGAAAATCGCACCGTCATTCCGCTTCAAGCGATGCATTCCCTGTTGCCAAGCGCCTTTGTCGCCGCGGAAGATGGTCGCTTTTTCAGCCATCACGGCCTCGATATGTTCTCGGTGCTGCGAGCGGCCTTCGCCAATCTCAGAAGCGGCCGCAAGAGCCAGGGCGGCTCCACCATCACCCAGCAGGTGGCCCGGGCCCTGCTGCTGAGCCCGGAGAAGACCTATATCAGAAAGTTCAAGGAGGCTATTCTGGCCTGGAGAATAGATACGGTCCTTTCCAAGGAGGATATTCTCTATATCTATCTCAATCAGATCTATCTGGGGGAGGGGGCTCATGGCGTCGAGGCGGCGGCTCATGTCTATTTTGCCAAGAATGCCGCCGAACTCGATCTGGCCGAGATGGCGCTCCTGGCCGGTCTGCCCCAGGCGCCTTCGAGATATTCACCGCTGAACAATTTTCAGCTGGCCAAGATGCGACAGCGCTATGTGCTCAATCGGATGGCCGAAGACGGCTATATCAGCGCCGAGCAGGCCAGGGCGGCCTATGGTGTCGAAATGCATCTGGTAACCGATCGCAGGGCGGTGCAGGCCATCGACGGCTATTACCTCGATGTGGTCAAGAAAGAGGCGGCCGGGAGAATCGGCCGGCCGCTGCAGGACGCCGGCGCCAGGATCTATACCGCCCTCGATCAGCAGCTGCAGCGCCAGGCCGCTCAGGCGGTGGTCAACGGCTTGAAGGCGACCCGGGCCAGGCAGGCCCTGCAGGGCGACGGTCTCAAGGAGATGCCGCAGGGAGCTCTGGTCTGCCTGGAGCAAAAGACCGGCAGGGTGCGGGCGATCGTCGGGGGGGCGGATTATACTCTCTCCCCCTTCAACCGGGCCACCCAGGCCCGACGGCCGGCGGGTTCCGCCTTCAAGCCCTTTGTCTATGCGGCAGCGTTGGAAAGCGGCTGGAACGCCCAGTCGGTGATCAGCGATGCACCGCTGGCCATTGCCGGCGGCAAGGGCCGGGTGTGGCAGCCCAAAAACTACAGCAGGACCTCTCATGGCGACACCCGTCTCGAGACCGCCCTGGCTCAATCCTACAATATCGCCACGGTCCGGTTGATGCAGAAGGTCGGGGTAAGGAAGGTGCATGCCATGGCCAAAAGCGCGGGCATCTCGGCCACCATGCCCCCGGATCTCTCGCTGGCTCTTGGCGCCGTCGACGTCTCCTTAATGGAGATGACCGCGGCCTACACCCCTTTTGCCAATAATGGCCAATACCTGCAGCCGACCACCATCGAGACCATGATTGTCGACGGCCGGCAGATCCCCTTTGGGCCGGCCGCGCCGGTGCGGATCATGCAACCCCACAGCGCCGTTGCGATGCGGATGATGCTCGAAGAGGTGATTCTCGAGGGGACCGGGCGACGGGCGGGAGGGCTGGTCGGCAGAAGCGGTGGCAAGACCGGTACCTCCGATGAGAGCCGCGATGCCTGGTTCATCGGCTTTAACGGCAACTATCTTGCCGGGGTGTGGGTTGGACACGACCGCAATCAGAGCCTTGGTGCCACCGAGAGTGGCGGTCGTACTGCGGCGCCGATCTGGCACGAGTTCATGGTTGGGGTCCAGAACACCCGGTGACCGGCGCCTCCCCCGCACCCTTGAGAAGGTTCTGCCTGGGCCTTAACCGAAGATGCCTTTCAAGGTGAAGAAAAAGAGCATGGCCATGATCGCTCCGGCGGGCAGGGTGACCAGCCAGGAGATGACGATATTGAGCACCACCCGCAGATCGAGCGCGCCGATGCCCCGGGCCAGGCCTACCCCGAGCACCGCCCCCACCAGAATGTGGGTGGTGGAGACCGGCAGCCCGGTCCGGGAGGCGATGACCACGGTGATCGCCGCGGCGAGTTCGGCACAGAACCCGCGGGAGGGGGTGAGTTCGGTGATTTTCTTACCGACGGTCAGCATCACCCGGTACCCGAGGGTGAGCAGACCCAGGACGATACCGCCGCCGCCCACCAGCAGAATCCAGATCGGCAGATCCGATCTCTGGGCGACCTGGCCGCCGGTATTGACGATGCTGACCACGGCGGCCAGCGGACCGATGCCGTTGGCCACATCGTTGGAACCGTGGGCAAAGGCCATGGAGCAGGCGGTGAACAGCATCATCGGGGTGAAGACCTTTTCGACGCTGGCAAAGTGAAAGTCGCGGTTGGCCCCCGGTTCTTCCTTGATATTGCGGGTGAAATACCAGCCGAGGGCGGCGGTGAACAGACCGATAGCGACAGCCACCGCCAGACTCTGGCCTGAACCGAGATTGATTTTCAGGTGAGTGAGCCCCTTGAACAGGGTGACAAGAGAGATGATGAAGCCGACCAGGAAGATATACATGGGTGCGTATCTCTTGGCACTGCGCAGGGGCTGGTCGCTGTCGAAGATCAATTTTCTGGTGCTCATCACCAGCATGAAGGAGATGGCGCCGCCGACCAGTGGCGAGACTACCCAACTGGCGACGATGCTGCCGACCTTGCTCCACTGCACCGCCTCCGGGCCGATACCGACCACGGCGAAACCGATCAGCGCCCCGACGATCGAGTGGGTGGTGGAGACCGGCCAGCCTTTGGCCGAGGCGATCATCAGCCAGCAGGCGGCGGCCAGCAGTGAAGAGAGCATGCCATAAACCAGCAGTTCCGGGCTGTCGACAATTCCTGTGGGGGTAATGATCTCCTTTCTGATGGTGGTGGTGACGTGGCCGCCGGCCAGCACCGCACCGGCGAACTCGAAGACAATGGCGATGCAGATGGCCTGTTTGATGGTCACCGCGCCGGCCCCGACCGAGGTCCCCATGGCGTTGGCCAGATCGTTGGCGCCGATACCCCAGCACATGTACAAACCAAACACCATCGCCATGATGATCATGACGGTCCCATACGTCGCTATAATTTCCATTTTTCTCTCTTTTCCGACCCGTGCCGGAGGGGCGGTGCCGGTGTTGGCCCCTGCCATCGCAACGACGAGGGACGGGGCCGGATCGTGACTGTTCGCGCGTATTGCGTTGTCGTTGCCATGCGGGTGGCAGGAACCGGGGCGGCTGATTTTTTCTACACCATTGCCCGTTTTCGCCTGCCACGACCGGTGCAGTCGAGCGAAGCCGCTATTTCACTATTTCGACAGGAACAAAAGGAGCCGGTCGGCCATGTTTTCGGCCAGATCGGAGATATTGCCAACCCGTTCCAGCAGATCGTACCAGAACATCACCGAGACAGGATCGAGTTCCTTTTCGCTCATGAACAGGGCCCGGCGAGCCTGGTGGAGGATGGTGTCGATATTGTGCTCACTGCGCCTGACGCCGGCGATCATGCCGCTCACCTTCTCGAGTTCGCGTCCACCGAAGCCGACTTCCAGCAGCTCATCGAGTTCCTCGATCATGTTTTTGGCCTCGGAGATGATCTCCATGGTGCCTTCCAGCAGTTCGTCGAGTTTGCTTTTCACGGATTCGGGGACATCCATGTCGCGATAGGTGACGATCTGACTGATGGCCTCGGCGGTATCGGCGATGCGATCCTGGTCACTGATCAGGCCCAGCAGGTCCTTACGGTCGACGGGCATCAGCAGCGAAGTCGGCATGCTGAGCCGGAACGTGGCCTTGATCGCATCGGCGTCGGACTCGAGCTCGGCGATCTGCTGTGCGATATTTCCAGTCTGTTCGGTATCTTTGGCGTAGATAGCGTCAAAGAGCGGGGGAATGAGACAGATGCAGGAGAAGACCACCCGCATATGCTCCTGGATGGGCTTGAAGGGAGAACGCCTGAACAGGCCCGTAAACGGGTTGGTGGATCTGATTGGCATAAACGCGCACCTCACAAAGGGCTTTGGTTGATTCATGTCCCGGCCGGCGGGTGAAATCTGTCGTTTCACGAAGACGAAATATTGATGGCGTCGTAAAAAGCCCGATCTCCTGCGTTGCAGCGGGATCGGCCACTGCCGGGCGTACCACATGTACGCCTGTGCTTGACCGACACCACTGCGCCTTGTATATCAGGCTTTTGTACTGAGCCATCTTACGTGCAGGTTTTAGGTTGTTACGAGCCCATCAATATTATGAGAAGATGAAAAATTGGTTAGTGTACCCTGAAGGACTTGTAAACGCTAGAACTAGTCTGAAAAATCGGGGTAATGTTTCTCCACAGACAAGATATTTTCTTCTCAATCGAGGCGTAGCGACGCAAACGGTAATTTGGTGGTACATATGGTATAGAAAAGTGCCGTTTGCGACCGAGGGCGGCATAGATCAGGATTTTTGCGAGTCCATCAAACAAAGGGAGGGTCGAGATGATTCAGCCGATTTCCAGTATGCAAAATGCCTTTGACCTGACAGGTAAAAATGCCGTCATAACAGGAGGAAACCGTGGCCTGGGGCTGGGGATTGCCACGGCGATGGCCCAGTGCGGGGCCAATGTCGCCATCTTGTGTCGGAATCATGTAAAGGCGGCCGAAGCCGTGGCGGAGTTGGCGGCCCATGGCGGGAGATATCAGAGCTTTCCCTGTGATGTCACAAAGATCTTGAGCGTGCGTGATGCTGTCGCCGCAGTTTGTGATGCCTTTGAAACCATCGATATTCTGGTGAATAACGCTGGAATCACCTGCTTTAATGAGTTGCTGGATATGGACGAGGAACTCAGTGACTGGCACAGGGTGATCGACACCGATCTCAACGGCATGGTCAACATGACCTACGAGGTCGGCAAGCGCATGCGCGATGCGGGGCGTGGTGGCGTGATCATCAATGTCACCTCCAACGCCGCATTCATTGTCAACAAAACCCAGCCCATGAGCCCGTACAGCTGCAGTAAGGCCGCGGCCAACCACTTTACCCGCTGTATGGCGGTGGAACTGGGCAAGTACGATATTCGCGTCAACGCCATCGCCCCTGGTTTTACCCATACCGACCTGTCGGAATTTATCCCAGAGGATCAGTTTGCCTACATTATAGGACAGATGCCGGCCAGGCGTTTTGGCGAACCGATCGAGGTCGGTGCGATGGCGGTCTATCTGGCGGCGCCGGCCTCGGCGCAGGTGACCGGGACGATCCAGGTGATAGATGGGGGATATATGCTCTCGTGCTGATGCGCCGGGAAGACCGGGATTGTGGTGTCTTGCGAGTGAACAGGGCGCACTCCGGTTCACCGGCAAAACCTTCGAACCTGACGCCGTCTGAACTGATGGGCATTCCGTCTTACCGCCTGCCGGGCTTTTCCGTAAGGCCGTTGATCAGCTGGGTGAGCGGCTCGGCCGGATAACTCAGCGGGATCAATTCACCGTTGATCTGCTGGAAAATGGTGGGCCCCTTGAGGTGGGCGCTGTAGATGATGTGGTGGTTCTTGATGGCACCGACATTTTTCCATACCGAGCCAAAAGGGTCGAGTGGGGTGTGACCGACCACGAACGGGGTGCCCTTGGCGACACCGAGGGCCTTACGGAATCGTTTGATATCTCTCTTGTTGTAGCCGCCCGGGTAGTTGCTCCGCTGCAATCTGGTCCGGGTGATTTCCTTGGCCAGCTCCTCGTTTTCGGCGAGATGAATCAACTCCTCCAGTGAGGTCCTGGTTCGCGGGGGACCGGCGTGAGCCGCGTAAAAGGAGGGCGAAGTGACGATATAGGCGAGCCTGTCGTAATAGCGCTGCATCTCGTCGACATAGGCCTGGCCGCGCAGTGCCAGCAGCCGTTCACGCATCAACAGCCCCTGGGATATGCCGTTTTTGCTGATGTCGCTGGCAAAGCTGTCGTGGTTGCCGCGCAGAGAGAAAAAGTTGGCGGGAAAGTGCAGTTTGAGGGCGAAGATCAGATCCATCATCAGGATAGATCTGTCCATATTCTCCATTTCATCGAGCTCTTCGGAGTGGACGGCGTCACCGAGCAGAACCAGGTTCACCGATCTCGAGCGCAGGCAGTCGAGGAGACAGTTCTCACTGAGTATTTTCAAGAGATTGTCAACCTGACCGTGCAGGTCGCCGACGATGACCGGGATGGTTTCCGGCTCAAGCTCGATGATGCCACCCGGTTGCCGCTCGGTGGTCAAGGGGCGCAACGGCTCGTGGTTCATCAACAGATTGACCTCGCGAATCCTGGCAAGAGCGACATCTTTTTTCAGCAGCTCGATGGGGCCGCCATAGATCCTTCGCAAAGAGAGAAAGGATTTGTAGCGGTCGGCAGCGACCCGCACCCGGTAGTCGAGATCGTCAAATCTGGCCAGTTTGACCCCGACGGTCTCGTCGACCGGGGTGATGGTCAGATCACCCCGGGTGTTGGTGACGGTGACGTGCCGCCTGGCGACCTTGTCGGAGAGCTGGAGAATGGTGTTGAACTCCTTGTTGGCGGTGCCGATGACGATCGTTTCTCCCACCTTGATGCGGACAAAGCCCGAGGGTGACAGGGTAGAGCAGGCCTGGGGGGTGTTGATGATCCAGTTTTTTTCCATGGCGTGGCGCTTGACCCCAAGCGGAATCTCCGGATGAAAACAGAGGTGCTGGTCGGCAAGCAGCATTTCGAAGGTCTTGCCGTCATGGGCGATGCGATTGGTGCCATGCAGTTCCTGGACATCGTTGGTGATGGTGAACCAGTTGGAACGATTCAGCCCCAGGATATGCCTCCAGCCGGCCACGGTCTTGAGGCTGGGGCGCGGTGGCCGATGGCTGACGGTCCAGCGCGGCACCGTGGCTACACCCTTTTCGGCAATGCGCATGGGCTTTTCGTCGAGGCTCTTGCGGATATAGACGTTCAGCCCCGCCCGGTGCATGTGCAGGGCGACCTCCTGGTAGGCGAGGACCTGTTTTTCCACAAGCTCTACGCTGAGGTCGGCGTCGATGGGAAAGTAGCCCTGACTCTGCCGGGCCAGCCTCCGTTCATAGATGGTCCGGGGGCTGGGGAGCAGAAATTCGAAGATATATTTGTCTCGCCAGTTGGTCTGGAAGAATCGCTTGCCGCGGGGAGGGATCTTCAGCCGGGTCAGGTCGAGTACGGCCGCCGGTTCCGCCGTCAGCCATTCCCGGTCGAAGACGGTCAACGCCTCCTTGAACCCGGCAAAGGGCAGGCCGAAGTGGACCTCCCGCGGACGGTAGATAAGGGTCTGGTCCCGCCACCAGCCCCTTTTGGTCAGGTCAATGTACCCCTCATTGGGCCATCCGCCTATCTGGGTGATATAGTAGGATTTCCCTGCTCCTGGTGGGCCGGTTACCACCAGTTGGAGATATTCGAGGCCGATGGGCATGGCCACGCCGCGGATATTCTGGGTCTCGTTGATGGTTGTGAGGATCTTTTTGAGTAAATCTGCCATGGACCACGTTACGAGGGGGCGTTTTTGTTTTAAATAGAGAAATGACCTCTTGGCCGGATGCGGAATGTGCTGGGTATACCACTGCCTGCAAGGGGATGTCAACGCCGATGCAACCGCACAGAGCCTTGTCTTGACGGGGGCAGGAACAGCTGACGGCGGGTGGAGGGGGGAGAAAGACCGACGGCCCGGGCAAAGAAGACAGGCTTCTTTACCCAGGCCGTTTACCGGGCAGGCGAAGGCGATGGATGACCGGGTGTCAGAGCGGGCTGTCCACGGTTTTGCCCCGATGCCATCGTCTGTTCGGTTCTGCCGAACCTGCCGCGCGCGTTCTTTTGCCCGCGGGTCAATAGGGGTTCATGGTCCAGATGCCGCAGGGACAGGTATCGGCGCAGAAGCCGCAGGCGATACATTTTTTATCGTCGGAGACATACTCGAACGAACCGCCGTTGCCAGATACCGTTCCTGGTGTAAACTCCACCCGGCTGATGGCCCCGGTGGGACAGATGGTCTCGCAGAGATGACAGTCCCGGCACGAGGCGCAGGAGAGACAGCGGTTGGCCTGGTCGGTTTCGCTGGTTCCGGTCGGCGTCGGCGTATAGTGGCTGATGGTCAGGGCCTGCTGCAGCACCACCGGCTTGCTGAACGGTTTCCACTCTTTCTCCTGTATTTCGGCGATGATGAATTCAGCCGCCTCCTTTCCCGCCCCCAGGGCGTTGGTGGCGAGTCCCGGGCGCTCGACGTCGCCGACCGCCAGGATCTTGCTGTTGGAGGTGACGTGGGCGGTGTTGGTGGTGATCCAGTCAGCGCCGCCGACGGTAAGCGTCTCCACGCTCTCGGGGAGAAAGGCCATGGCCGGCACGTCGCCGATCGAGATGAAGACCGTCTGGGCCGGAATCAGCTCACCTTCGCTGGTGACCAGTCCCTGCTCGGTGACCTCCCTGGTGAAGATCGGCCAGCGGAACTCGGCGCCCAGGGACTCGGCGGCCTCTTTTTCCTTGCCAAAGGCCAGCGGCTTCTGGATGTCGACCAGAGTGACGCGTTCCGCTCCCAGTCGATAGGCCTCGCAGGCGACATCACAGCCGACGTTGCCCGCGCCGATGACCACCACCTCCCGTCCCACCGTTATCGGCGATGCGCCCTTGGCGGATTTGAGGAAATCGAGGGCGGGTATGACCAATTCGTGACCGGTGAACTGCAGGCGACGCGGCTCGTGGGTACCGATACCGATGACCACGTAGTCGAACTCTCGCTGCAGTTCGGCGAAACGGGATCTGGTCATCGGGCTGTTGAGAGAAACGGTGATGTTCGGCATGGCCATGAACCGGGCGATCTCCATATCCCAGATGGCCTGCGGCAATCTCTCCCAGGGAATGACCTGGGCCAGCTTGCCGCCGAGTTGACCGTCGGCCTCGAAGATGTGGCTGTCGACCCCGGCCAGCGCCAGCTGCCAGGCCACGTTCATGCCGGCCGGACCGCCGCCGATGATCGCCACCTTCCTGCCCAGCGGAGCGGCGGGCTTTGGCGCTTCGATGGTGCCGACGGCCTGCCCCAGGATGTGCATGTCGATCGGGGTGTCCACCCCGCTGCGGGAGCAGTTCTCCATGCAGAGATTGGGGCAGACCGCGCCGCAGACCGAGGCGGGGAGCGGGGTGTAACCGAGGATCATCGCATAGGCCTCGTCCGCCTTGCCTTCTCTGATGAGGCGCAGCCGATCGACGGTCGGGATATGGATGGGGCAGTAGTAGGTACAGGGCGCGGCCGATTCGCTGTTGGCCCACCAGGGCTTCTTGCGGCGCAGTTCACCGGAGACGATGGCGGGTATCGGGCTCCGGTCAAGACCGGGAGCGAGGTCGCTGAGCGGGTCGCCGCCAAAGGCCTTGTTCCAGTGATTGATGCGGAACTCCGCCATGGGCATCGGTCCGGACCATTTCAGGGCTCTCTCCTGGGGGCTGACGGCGATCAGCATCTGCCATTCTTCACGAACGGTCAGCGTCGGCAGGAGCTCTGATTTACCTATTTTCTCCAGATATTCAGGAATATTGTCAACAAGCCACTGCCACTGCTCATCGTCTGGTGTGGCCAGGCGGGCGTTGTTCTGATGATAGGACCCGTCGGTTTTGCCGCGAAAATAGATGGAACCGCCCACCATCCCCACACAGGGCCGGTAGCCGAGAATATTCTCCGGGCTCTTGGGGGCGACCCCGCAGACCACCGCGATCCCGCCGCAGTTGAATTCGGCGAAAGAGTCACCGGTGGAGCCCAGCACCCAGAGTTCGGGTTTCTGGTAATCGGGGTTCCATTTGGTCATGGTCAGGCCGCGGGCGCCGATCGACCCGGCGATAAAGACCTTACCGGCCGCCATGGCGTTGCAGGCGCCGTTGGTGGCGTCTCCCAGCACCGTGATCTCCGCGCCGATATTGAGATAGCCCACATCATCGGAGGTCGCCCCTTCGCAGAGGATGGTGGTCCCCGGCATGCCCATGCAGCCAAGTCGCTGACCCGACGGGCCCTTGACCCTGATATCGAGGCCACCCTCTCGCTGCAGCCGGATACCGATATTATGCTGACCATAGGTTTCGAGATACAGGGAGTCGGCTTCGGCCGCGGCCTGCCGCACCATTTTCTCGAACTCCATGGACCTGATTCGTTGGCCCTGTTCGTCGAGGCCTTTCACAACGGTTGTCGTCACTGCTCACTCCTCATCTCAGTACAGTGGCATCATCTTATGGTGCCCTGTGGTCTTTCGCCTTGGTGTCTCGTTTCTTACTAGACACCAGTTAACACACGTACTTGATCTGCAGCCGTTCCGCCGCGGCCTTGTCGGTGATGCCCAGGGCGTCTGACATGCCAATCGGCAGGCTCTGGGAACGACCGAGCGGGGCCATGATTTTCTTCACTTCGGTGTTGATCGACATGAACACCTCGGCGACCCGTTCTGCCACCTTGTCCTGGTCCAGACGGCGGTACAGCTTGGAATTCTGGCTGGTGATGCCCTTGGGGCAGATTCCGAGATTGCAGACATTGCAGCGATTCATCTCGTTGCCGAGACAGCCGGCGGCGGCCTGCATCACATACTTGCCGATATGGACCCCCGAGGCACCGAGCATGATCAGGGCCATGCCGTTCTGGGCCACGTTGCCGTTCTTGCCGATACCGCCGGCGGCAAAGATGGGGATCTCGTTTTGCTTGCCCTGGGCCGCCAGATCGAGGTAGCATTCCCGCACACAGGAGGCGACCGGATGGCCGGTGGCGTCCATGGAGACGTTGTAGGCCGCGCCGGTGCCGCCGTCGATGCCGTCGATCATCAGACCGGCGGCATAGGGGTTGCGGATCAGGTTGTTCAGTACCGACTTGGCCGAGGTGGAGGCGGAGATCTTTGGATAGACCGGAACCTGGTTCTCAAAGGCCATCGACATGGTCTGAATCATCTTCATCACACTCTCTTCGATGGAGTAGAGGGTCTGATGCACCGGCGGCGACGGCAGGTCGACGCCCTGGGGAACGCCCCGCAGGCGGGCGATGAGTTTTGAGACCTTGTACCACATGAGCAGGCCGCCATCGCCCGGCTTCGCCCCCTGGCCGTACTTGATCTCGATGGCCGCGGGCAGGCACTGCATTTCCGGGATCGCCCGGATGATCTCATCCCAGCCGAAATAGCCGGAGGCGATCTGCAAGATGATATATTTGAGGTAGGGGCTGCGCAACACCCAGGGCGGGCAGCCGCCCTCGCCGGTACACATCACCACCGGCAGGCCGAGCACTTCGTTACAGTAGGCGACGCCCTGCAGCAGCCCGAGCCACATGTTGGGCGATAAGGCGCCAAACGACATCGAGCCGATCACGAAAGGAAAGATCTCCCGGGTCGGCGGCATCCATTCGCCGGAGAGGGATTTTTCGAGAAACTCTTCGGGGGAGAGCACCCTGCCGAGCGTGGTGGTGATGTTGAATTCGTGCCGGCCGGCGTCGAGGGCCGGATCGGTGAGCATGGAGATCCGGTCAAACACCACCCGGTCGAGCAGCGTCGCCCCTTGCGAGTTGCGGCGGCCGCCACGCTTGTTCGGTTCGCCTTTGATGTTGCGGAAAAACAGGGCCCGATTCTCGTTGTCGTTGACCACCGGAGTGATCGCCTCGTTGGGGCATACCATCGCGCACATGCCGCAACCGATACAGGCGTTGGCGATGGTGGTCTTCTGGCGGATACCGGTAAAGGTCTTGTAATCGCTGCCTCGTTTGTTGCTCAAGATGTCCAGTTTCGGCACCCTGACCCGCCGGTAGGTCAGCTGGATCGCCTCTTTGGGGCACACCGCGGTGCACTGGCCGCAGAGGGTACAGCGATCTTCGCGATGCTGGATGATCCAGGGCAGATCGGCATAGGTCAGGCTGCTTGGGGTAACGGAAACTGATCGTACTGGGACCATATTGTTAATTCCTTTCTCTCGGGGGGGATGATGACGGTATGCTCACGCATGGGCTGAAAATCGAGGGCAGGGTCACGGTCGGGGACCAGGGCGTCGACGCCGCACAGCTCCGAGGCGATGGCCCAGGCGCCGTCCCGGCCGCCGACCGTCGCCGGTCTGAGCTTCTTCTGGTCCATGACCAGCATGCAGGTCTCGTCGGCAAGGGTGCCGATAACCGCGTTGGGACCGTCGATAATCAGTCTGCGGCAGACCTTGCGCAGACCGCTGAGAAACTCTCCCTGGGGATGGACCTCGAGTTCCTTGGCGCTGAGCGGAGTGATGATGTGTTTGTAGGCCTGCAGCGGCAGCCTGAGCTGCTTCAAGGTGTAATGGAGGATATGGGCGAACACTTCTGAATCACTGTGGTATCCGAGATATCCCGGGATATTCTTGCCGAGTAGCCAGTCGCGGATCGGCACGAAGGCGGTATTCTCGCCGTTGGTCATGGTGGCGATGCCCTGGATGAAGAAGGGGTGGCAGGCGTAGAGGTTGATGCCGTAGTTGGTGTTCTGCCGACCCTGGGCCATACAGACCCTGGACTTGATCTGGCCGTCCCACAGGCAGAGGGCCTCGCCGAT
Source organism: Desulfopila sp. (assembly GCA_047973425.1). Lineage (GTDB taxonomy): Bacteria > Desulfobacterota > Desulfobulbia > Desulfobulbales > Desulfocapsaceae > Desulfopila. The sequence continues at coordinate 30,250 of JBKEBZ010000060.1, read as the reverse complement.
CTGCATCGGCCAGCCCACCTCTTTGATCATCGCCACATCGGGATAGAAGGAGAAGACGGTGAGATCGCCATCGTTTTTTTCGCCGATGCGGCGCAGTTCGAGGCGGGTGCGGAGCATCTCCTCCTCCCGCTCTTCCTCGGAGCGGTTCTTGAATTCTGCCGGCATCCGGTAGGCCCGGAGAAAATAGCGGAAGCACAGCTTCTTGTCCATTTTTTCCGGCTGCATGGCAAAGCGGTGATCATACTTCAGCTCATAGCCATGGTCATCCATGTATTCGTCCATCCGCTGCTCGGCTCGCCGGGAATGGGCGATGCCGGAGAGAATGGGGAAGCGGGGGTTGTATTTGAAATCCTCGAATTCCATGCCACGAAGCAGGATACCGAGACCGGAGCCGTCATACCCCTCCTTCATGGCTTCCATCGCCCTTAAAACCTCGTAAGGGGAGAATGGCTCATTGGCTGTTTTCAGTGCTAAACGACACATGTGTTCTCCTGGTGAAAAGATAGGAAACGCCCACGGAGGGGACGGAATACAAACATCTTGCGGGGTACACGCCGGGGTGGGAAGTCCTGCCGGATGAAAACTTCTATAGGTGGTGCGGTAACTCCGGAATTTATCCGAAAATCGCCAGTGCGAAAAGCTCTGTTGCCGCACCGGGAGTTTCATCGTTTGTTGTGGCTGAGGTTACCTGGTCCAGCCATGTTGGTTAGATGTATAAAAAACTGATTCAATAAAGTCAAGGAAAATGGCACAGGGTAAAGTGGCGGCTGTTCTTGCAATATATCATCTCTTTCCAAGGAGATATCTGTCACACAACCCCGCTGCGGAAAACGCAAGAACCGGAGAGAGGGAAAAAAAGGCGCCTGGTGATGGGCTGGCGACGGCCAGGGACAAACGGTGACGATGACGCGACAAGGTGATGGCGAGTCGTTGTCTGTCTCTCTTGAGAGCGGAGAGGGTTGATATATTTATATTGTATTTTCGATAGGAAGACAGACTATCTCTTCTGTCTCGCCGCGGGTCGGCAACGACGGCTGTCAAGTGAGCGAATGACTGCCGGCAGAAATCACGTCAGGGACGGATTCGGCTGTCGTTCGGGTTGATCGCTACCGATTGATGAAAACATCAATTCGTCGGGGATATTTTACCGATAGCATAAATAGCTACAAAAGTGTCAGGCGGGTGACGGTGGCGGTGTCGGCGCTTACCCAGGAGCGGCGCTTACCTCGAGTCTGCGCCGACCCGGTGAGGGCAGAATTCTGAATACAACGGGACGTGAGGGCAAAAAGGTCGTTTCTGGCTGGGAACTATTTAAGGATCTTGCCGAGATCTTTGACCTGGTTGACCTTTTCTTTGAGTTCAGCGGCTTCCTTGATCCCAGGAAGATCGTCCACCAGAGTCTTGGTCTCGTCTTCGATGCCACGGATGCCGTTTTTGAAAGAGGAGATCGCCTTGCCAAGTCCATGCCCGAGTTCGGGCAGCTTCTTGCCGCCGAAGATAAGAAAGGCGATGGCGAGGATGACAATGAGTTCGGGGGTGCCGAGTCCAAACATGGTATGCTCCTGTGCCGGGTGAGGGAAAAGAGAGGATCAGGCGGTCTTGTCGTCGTCCGGTTTTTCTTCGTCGATCGTCTTCTGGGATTTGTCCTGACGGGTCGCTTCCTTGAAATTCTTGATGCCTTTGCCGATTCCCGAGCCGATTTCAGGCAGTTTGCCCGCTCCAAAAATTATCACGATAATGACCAGGATAACGATGAGTTCTGGCATTCCAAGTCCGAACATAAATATACCTCGATAGAGATTGGAGCGAGGTGAGCAGGAGCATCCCCGCCAAGGGCCAATACTCGATGATTTGACCATCGGAACTTTAGAGTAGTCTCCAGGGAAAGTCAAGCGCGTTACCGTCCCTTGCGGCTCATGGTCCGGATCGTTTCACCGAGCTGTCGCATCTGGACCAGCAGTTGCCTCTCATCGACTGTCACCAGCTGTCGGTTATGCATGACGAGCTGACCATTGATCACGGAGTGGAGGACGTCGCCGCCCCTGGCCGCATAGACCAGCTGCGAGGGAACGTTGTGACAGGGAAGAAGATGGGGCTGGTCGAGGTTTAGCACGATACAGTCGGCCTTCTTGCCGACGGTCAGGCTGCCGATGCAGCGCTCGACGCCAAGGGCCGTGGCCCCGCCCAGGGTGGCGGCGTGCAGGGTGGTTTCCGCTCCCATCACCGTCGGGTCCAGCTTGGTCAGCTTGTGCACCTTGGCGACACTGTCCATTTCGGCAAACAGGTCGACATCGTTGTTGGAGGCGCTGCCGTCGGTGCCGAGAGCGACCACCGTACCGGCTGCAAGCAACTCGACGATCGGCGCGATTCCCGAGGCGAGCTTCATGTTCGACTCGAGACAGTGGCTCACCTTCACCCCCCGTTTGGCCAGAAGCTCTATTTCGTCTGGCTCGAGTTCGACACAGTGGGCTGCCAGGGTATTCGGACCGAGCAGTCCCATCCGGTCGAGATGGGGGACAGGGCGAAGCCCGTACCGCTTTTGGCAGGTGGCGACCTCCTGCTGGTTTTCGGCGAGATGGATATGGTACAGACGGTCATTGTCGGCGGCCAGCCGGCCAAGGCGTCGTAACAGTTCGGCAGAGCAGGTGTATACACTGTGGGGGGTAATGCTGACGGTGACGAGCGGATTGTCATGGTAGTGGTCGAGCATTTCGCGGATGTAATCGAAGCCCTTTTCAAGCGGACCATAACAGGGAGAGGGAAAGTCATAGAGCACCTCCCCCACCCAGGCCCGGATGCCGGCCTGCTCGGCGGCTCGGGCCACCTCCTTGGCGAACAGGTACATGTCGCAGAAGCTGGTGGTGCCGGACTTGATCATCTCGGCGATACCGAGCAGGGCGGAGTGGTAGACGATTTCCGGGGTGAGATTCCGCTCTACCGGGAAGATGTACTGGTTGAGCCAGGTCATGAGCGGCAGATCGTCGGCAATCCCGCGGAAACAGGACATGGCGGCATGGGTATGGGTGTTGATCAGCCCGGCCATGATCAGCCCGTGTTCGGTGTGCAGGGTGCTGGTGTCGGGATAGGTGCGGTGCAGCGTTTCGACGGGAGCGATGGCGGTGATGGTGTCGCCGGTGATCGCCAGGCCGTGATCGTGGAGGAGTCCGGTCTGGGCCGAACCCGGCAGCAGGTATCTTCCGGTGACGATGAGCGATGGCTGTTGCATGACAGGGACCTGAGCTGATGAAAGGGGACGTGCTCCTGGCTGCTGGATAGGCTCAACAGGAGAAGGTTTTCAACCGGCCGACGATCTCGCTGATCAGTCGGTTCAGTTTCGGGGCCGTTTCGGCAGAAACCCGGATAATGTCCGCGAGAAGAAGGGGTTGGAAATTGTCGGGATCATTGACGTTCGAGATGACGGAGAGGCCCAGGACCTCCATCCCGGCATGTTTGGCGACAATGACTTCAGGCACCGTCGACATGCCGACCGCGTCGGCGCCGCTCTCTTTCAGCCAGCGGGTTTCGGCCGGTGTCTCCAGGCTGGGTCCGGCAACGCAGACGTAGACTCCGCTGGTCACCGAATCGAGCCGGCAGCTTTGGGCAGCGTCCAGGGCGGTGGTGATCAGGGCGGGGTGATAGGGGGCCGAGAGGTCGGGAAAGCGGGGCCCCCAGGCCTCGACGTTAGGACCGCGCAGTGGGTTTTCTCCTGAAAAGTTCAGGTGATCGCGGATGATCATGATCGAGCCCGGGGCAAAGAGCGGATTGAGCCCGCCGGCCCCGTTGGTCGTCAGCAGCAGCCGGGCGCCGAGCAGCGCAAGGACCCTGATCGCAAAGGTCACCTCCCGGATGCTGTAGCCTTCGTAAGAGTGACAGCGTCCCTGCAGAATAGCCACGGGCTCGCCGCTGAGGTAACCAAGGACCAGGTTTCCCTGATGGCTCTCGACGGTGGACAGCGGGAAATGGGGAATGTCCCGATAGGGGAGAACGAGTCGGACATCGATCTGGCTGGCCAGCTCGCCAAGGCCGGTACCGAGTTGGATGACGGTGCGCGGTACAAAGGGGAAGGCGGTGCGCAGAACGTCGACACATTCGCTGACCCGTTTGACATGATCGGCAAAATGCTGATCAACCATTGCGGGCATGATCTTCGAGATAGTGGCGGATGGCGTCGACGTCACTGTCCATTAGCTCGCAGCGGGACGGCCGGCTCATCAGGTCGGCGAAGGGCGCGGGAAGCGCCGGTTCGTGGCCGGTGGCCTTTTGTACCGCGGCGCCGAATTTTGCCGGATGGGCGGTGGCCAGACAGACCATGGGCACCCCCTGTTTGTGGAGCTGGCGCCCGGCCTGGACCCCGATAGCGGTATGGGGGTCGAGGAGGTAGCCATGTTCCTGGTAAAAATCCCCGATAGTGGTATTCACCTGCTCTTCGCTGACGGCCATGGTGGAGAAATCGCGGCGGATCAGATCCTGATAGGCGGAGAGATCGAGTCGGCCGGTTTCGGCAAAGGTCTGCATCAGCTCTCGGGTCCGGTCCGTTTCACAGTCCAGCAGATAATAGAGATAACGCTCGAAATTCGAGGCGGACTGGATATCCATCGACGGGCTGGAAGTCTGGCAGACCGGCCCCAGCGAGTAATCGCCGCAGCTGACGAAACGACTCAGGATATCGTTGGCGTTGGTGGCGAGCACCAGGCGGCGGATGGCGCCCGCCGGCAGCATCCGCTTGGCGATATAGCCGGCAAAGATATCGCCGAAGTTGCCGGTCGGCACCGAGAAGTCGAGGGTCGAATCCTTTTCGTGGGCGCTGATGTGCAGCCAGCTCCAGACGTAATAGACCACCTGGGCCAGGACCCGGGCCCAGTTGATGGAGTTGATCGCCCCCAGGTTATAGCGTTTTTTGAACGCCACATCGCCGAAAATCTTCTTGACGATGGCCTGACCGTCGTCGAACGAGCCGTGGATGGCGATATTGAAGACATTGTCGTCGAGAACGGTGGTCATCTGCCTCTCCTGCACCGGGCTTACCCGCTGGTGGGGATGGAGGATGAAGATGTTGATCCGTTCTTTGCCGCGCACTCCGTAGATGGCGGCGCTGCCGGTATCGCCGGAGGTCGCCCCGAGAATGTTGAGGACCGCGTCGTCTCTGACCAGCAGGTACTCGAACAGGTTCCCGAGAAACTGGAGGGCGATATCCTTGAAGGCCAGGGTCGGGCCATGGAACAGTTCGAGGATGTGGATGTCGCCACAGTGCACCAGCGGTGTTATTTCCGGGTGGGAGAAGGCGGCGTAGGAGCGGTTGATCAGGGTCTGGAGGTCGCTTTTGGGGATATCGTCGATGAAACGGGACATCACCTCAAAGGCCAGCTCCGGATAGCTCAGCTGCTGCCAGGAGGCCAGGGTGTCGCTACCCAGGCGGGGGATGGTCCGCGGCAGAAGCAGGCCACCGTCTTCGGCCAGCCCCATGAGGACGGCCTTGGTGAACGGGATGTGGGCGATACCGCCCCTGGTGCTGAAATATTGCATAGTCGTCAACTCGAAGTTCTGTACATGTGGTCGTCTGGCAGTGGCCGATTCCGCTGTAACGCAGGAGATCGGAGTGTTTACGGGTCCATCAACGGATGATGGCGTCGTAAAAAGTCGAATGTTCCGCTGAGATAGACTCAGGAAAAACCCTGATATACGAGGCGTAGTGTCTCAAATGGCAATCTGGTAGTACATATGGTACAGCGGATTGTCGTTTGTGACCTACAACGAAGTAGATCTGGGTTTTTACGAGTCCATCAACGGATGGCTATGACCAAAATGGTGGCTTACGCTTCCTCTTCCGGCTGGATGCGGGGCGCATCGTGCCATAAGCCTTCCAGGTTGTAGAATTCGCGCTGGTCGTGATAGAAGATGTGGACCACGACATCGTCGAAATCGAGCAGCACCCACATCGCCTCCTGCAGCCCCTCCGCCTTGGAGGTGCGCACCCGTTTTGAGCGCAATTCCCCTTCGATGATCTCGGCCAGCCCCTGTACATGCCGGGTGGAACGGCCACTCATCACCACGAAGTAGTCAGTGAAGGAGGACATGCCCCGCACGTCGAGGATCACCACGTCTTCGGCCTTGGTGTCCAGGGCGATGCGGGCGCATGCCTGGGCGATCTCCAGGCCGCTTTTATCTCGGTATTCTCTTTTGATCTTTTTCATAAAGCTCTCTGTTTTGTGCCCTTTTCCTTGTGAGCTGTCAAAGTGTTTCTTGCCTGGTGTCTGTCCAGAAGCACGATTTTTTATCAGCATGGCTGGACCATTTACCAGCATGGCTGGACCAGATAGCCTCAGCCACAACGAAAGATGAAACTCCTTGGCGCGGTGCCAGAGCTTTCCGTGCTGACGAGTTTCATATTAAAATCGAGGCGCTCGATACATTTTACCACAGGCATATGTTTGATGTTTCGAGGATAAAATCTTGAGAGCAACGAAGAGTCAGGCAAAAAGGCCGTTTCTGGATGGACACTCCCTGGTCCAGTCATGCTGGTTGTTTCGGCTTCCGCTGCTTGCGGGGCGGAAAGGAAAAGCTGATTTTTCCCTTGTCATCGAGAAGCAGGTAGGCATCGAACGGCCGTTTTTTCTTGGAAACGAACCCTTTGATGAGCTCGGTCTTGCCGTGGGAGAGGAGCTGGCGGATGTGCTCGGCCTTGATCTCCCTGGCCAGAATCAGTTTGCCGATCTTCAAGCCATTTTTATCGTCCCCGTTCATGGCCGATTCCGACATGTAACTGGCCGGTGTCTCGAAGACCCTGGTGTTGTCCACGGGAGAGCGGCCAAGGGGCGGGGTTGCCATGATCGCCTCGATATCGAGGTCGGCTGTGGAGTCGGCAAAGAGGAATTCGACCTTTCTGCCGGCAAGACGGACCGAGGCGGTGAACTGCTTGCCCCGCTTGGAACGGAAATCGCCGAACGGGCCCAGGGTCTCGCCCTGGAGCAGCCGGACGATTTCCTCCTCTGTCATCAGCCGGCCGCCGAGAATTTTTCTGACGGAGATCTTTTCGTCCTCGGAAACCCAGGCGGTCGGTGTGCTGAAAAAGCGGACGCCGTCGACCGGGCTGAACGGGGCTTCGGGCCGGATTTCGTCGGTCTCGAAATTCTTGATCTGATTGATGATGCGGCTGGTCAGATCCCGGATCTCCTGCATGAAGGTTTCGCGGGTCAGCTGGCCCCGTAAGATCTGGTTGAGCTTGAACTCCCAGTCACCGGTCATCTCCGGGGAGGCGAGCACCTCGATCTTCATGGCCTCCAGCAGGGACAGCAGTTCGAAGGCCTTGCCGGTCGGGGCGAGTTCCTTGCCTTCTCGGACCAGATACTTTTCGTTGATCAGTTTTTCGATGATGGCCGCCCGAGTAGCGGGAGTGCCGAGGCCCCTCTCTTTCATGGCATCGGCCAGTTCCTCGTCGTCGATGTACTTGTCGGAGTTTTCCATGGCCGAGAGCAGGGTGGCCTCGCTGAACCGGGGCGGTGGCGTGGTCTCTTTGTCCTCCTTGTCGATCTTCTCACACAGCACGGTACTGCCCTTGGCCACTGGCGCGAGCAGCTGCTCTTCGCCGGCCCCCTCTTTTGCCCCGTAGATGGCCTTCCAGCCCGGCTGCAGCAGGATTTTGCCTTCGGTGAGAAAAGTTTCCTCTTCCACCACCGACAGCCGCCTGGTGTTGAGGTACAGTGCCGGGGGAAAGAAGACCGCGAGAAAGCGCTGCACCACCATCTGGTATATTTTGCTCTCCGGTTCGGAGAGTTCTTTGGGCAGATTGTTGGTCGGAATGATGGCGTGGTGATCGGAGACCTTGCCGTTGTTGAAGATCCTCTTGTCAGGCTTGACGTAGTTTTTCTCTATCGCCTCCCTGGCGAACCGGCCGTACTGCCAGCTGGTCTGACTGGTGAGGATCCCGTTGACGGTGGGCAGATAGTCTTCGGGGAGAAAACGGCTGTCGGTACGGGGGTAGGTGAGGAGCTTGTGCCGTTCGTACAGGGCCTGGGCCAGGGCCAGGGTGTTCTTGGCGGAGAAACCAAAGCGCGAGTTGGCCTCGCGCTGCAGCGAGGTGAGATCGAAGAGTTGCGGCGACCGCTGGCTGCTCTGCTTGGAGCTCTCTGCGACCTGGGCCGGTTTCCCGGTACATTTCTCGCGTATGGCCAGGGCCTTGTCCGCGTCCCAGATCCGGTCGGCTCTGGCGCCGCTGTTGCTCTCGTCCCTGGTGAAGTCGGGATCGATCCATTTACCGGTATAGCGGCTGCCCGCGGCCTCGAAGGTGGCCAGCAGCAGAGAGTAGGGCACCGGGACAAAGGCGAGCCGGACCTTTTCCAACTGGACGATAAGCGACAGGGTCGGGGTCTGCACCCTGCCGCAGGAGGTGAGAAAAAAACCGCCTTTACGGGAGTTGTAGCCGGTGAGGGCCCTGGTCGCGTTGATGCCGATCAGCCAATCCGATTCGGACCGGCAGAGGGCGGTGTCCCCAAGAGAGGCCATCTCCTCATTGTCGCGCAGCTTGGCAAAGCCCTTTTTGATCGCCTCAGCGGTCATCGACTGGAGCCAGAGTCGTCGGAACCGCTTTTTGGCGACAGAGGTGTTCCAGACGAATTTGACGATATATTTGAAGATCAGCTCGCCTTCCCGGCCGGCATCGCAGGCGTTGATAATCTCGCCGACATCGTTGCGTCTGATCAGCTTTTGTAAGACGGTGAGCTGACTTTTGGTGCCGTCCAGAGCCTTTAACGGGAACTCTGTAGGTAAAATCGGCAGGGTGGCCATGTCCCACTTCTGGTAGGCCGGGTCGATTTCTTCTGGGTAGCAGATGGAGACCAGGTGGCCGATGGCGTAGGAAACGATGTATCGTTCACTCTCGTAATGGGTCTTCGATTTGGTGAATTTACCGGGCAGGACTTTGACGAGATCCCCGGCGACACTGGGTTTTTCTGCTATTATGAGGGTTTTTTCGGTCATGGATCGGGAATAGATGAATACTCTCTGGCGTTCTTCGTCAAGCCTGCAGAGCACCAGGATATGTTCATGCCAGGGGCCGATGTCAAAAAAACATGGTGATGTCTGGTAAATGGTGGACAGCGGACAGATGTTGGAGGTTGAAAACACATACCGGCAGGACAGCCCTGACCGGATCAAATAGACCGTTGTTGTATAAAGCTGTGTACTGTTTGTCAATTGTAATTTTGTAAAATCTTCGCCGCTGGCGACACCATGCAGTCATCCAGTCTTCTGATCTATATGGAACTCGTCAGCACGGAAAACTCTGTTACCGCGCCGAGGAGTTTCATGGTTCGTTGTGGCTCTGTAACCGTTCAGCGGTATATATAGACAAAAAGACAGCACTACCACGGTCTGTAACCATTCATCCAGTGCGCCAGGTTCGTTCAAGCAGGTCTCATAGCTATAGTTGGCTATGTGATGAGGCCTGATCGGGCGAAAATGGGGTGCTGGTGAACGGTTACGTGGCTCTCGTTTCAGTAAAGACACGGGTCGGGGTAAACGATGACAGATTAAGGGCGGAAATATCTCGTTGAGCAGGTTGCGGGGCATTTTCCCTCTCCATTGTAAAACGACGATGACCAGCAGGGGAATCCTCGGCAAAAAGGGGATATAAATGACGGTCTTTCTGAGGTTTGTATCAGAGAGAAAATATCCTTCACACTTGACAGACAATAAAAAATATGGTTAGTAACAGTCCTCGAAAGAGGTGATGGCGATTCGAACCAGGTTGCCAGCTCTTCTTTCAGGTCGGATGCGAGGGCGAGGTTGGCTTTTGCATTCGGACTCGCTGGCATACCTTCAGTCGCTGTCTGCATGAAGGCTTTGGAAAGTGGGCTCTGCCCGCTTTTTTTTATGTCCGAAGCACCGGCAATGTGCCGGGCGGCGGGTGATTCACCCGGGCCGGCTGGCGTCGCTTACGCTGACCGGGTCGTTGGGAAAAAACAACGTGGCCTGCTGATGAGTGAGTTTATCACCGGAAAAATTACCGAGTTTGCCGATGCGCTGCTGCCGTCGATGGACCTGGAGCTGGTCGAGGTGCAGTTTCGCCGGGAAGGCCATGGCTGGGTCCTGCGCGTGTATATCGACAACGAAGAAGGCATAACCGTCGATCATTGTGCCGATGTCAGTCGAGAGATCAGCAACTATCTCGATGTGGAGGATCTGATAGATCACCCCTATCACCTCGAGGTGTCGTCTCCGGGCCTGGAACGACCGCTGAAAACAGCGGGCGACTACAGGCGCTTTGCCGGCAGAAAGGCCAAGGTCAAACTACGTGAACCCGTGGCGGGACAGATGGTACATGTCGGCAGGATCGCTGGAGCAGATGAAGAGGGAGTCGAGCTGGTGCTCGACACCAACGATACGGTGTCGCTGCCATTTGCCCTGATCAGAAAGGCGCGACTGGCAATATGATGGGCGTATGAACAGTAACCGTTGAGCGGTATACACAAAAAGAGAGCACTACCACGGCCTGTAACCATTCATCCAGTGCACCAGGTTCGTTCAAGCAGGTCTCATAGCTCCAGTTGGCTATGCGATGAGGCCTGATCGGGCGAAAATGGGGTGCTGGTGAACGGTTACTCTGAACACAGAGAATGAATTGATGTCATCCAAACCGGGCACTGCCGCCCTTATGCAGGTAGAAGCGGGACGCAATACGCATGGAGCAAAAGAATGGTATCGGAGCTTAAACGCATAATCGATCAGATCAGCAGGGATCGGGGCATTGGTAAGCAGCTGTTGATTGAGGCTATCGAAGAGGCAGTGCAATCGGCCGCCAGGAAAAAGCTGGGCAGCAGGCGTGACATCGAAGTTCGTTACAATGACGAGTTCGGCGAGGTCGAGGTGTTTCAGTTCCGTAGCGTGGTGGAAGAGGCTGAGGACGAGCAGACCGAGATCTCCCTGACCGAAGCGAAACAGTTGGACCCCGATGTTCAGCTTGGTGACGAACTCGGTGAAAAAATGCCCGATATCACCGATCTTGGCCGTATTGCCGCCCAGTCGGCCAAGCAGGTCATCATCCACAAGATGAAGGATGCCGAACGGGAAGTCATCTACGATATGTTCCGGGACCGCAAGGGTGAGGTGGTCAGTGGCATTGTCCAGCGGTTCGAACGGGGCAACATGATCGTCAACCTGGGCCGGACCGACGCCGTGTTGCCCAAAGACCAGCAGATTCCCAAACGCTCCTTCAAACAGGGTGACCGGATCCGGGCCTATCTCCTCGATGTGCGGCAGGCTGCCCGGGACTCTCAGCTGGTGCTCTCCAGGACCTGTGACGAGTTTTTAGCCAAGCTGTTCCAGATGGAGGTGCCGGAGATTGCCGAGGGCATTGTCCGGATCATGAGTGTCAGCCGGGAGCCAGGTTTTCGGGCCAAGATTGCCGTGAGCTCGACCGAGAGCGACGTCGACCCGGTGGGCGCCTGTGTGGGCATGAAGGGGTCGAGGGTGCAGAATGTGGTGCAGGAGCTGCAGGGCGAGCGTATCGACATCGTGACCTGGTCGCCAGACCCCGCCAAATACGTGTACAATGCCCTGGCCCCCGCTCATGTCAATATGGTCCGGGTGGATGAGGATGCCAACACCATGCTGGTGGTCGTGCCCAATGATCAGCTCTCGCTGGCCATTGGCCGGCAGGGGCAGAACGTGCGTCTGGCCTCCCGGCTTCTCGGTTGGCGGATCGACGTCAAGAGCGAGCAGCGCTGGAACAACCTGCAGGACCCGGGTTATCAGTCGTTGCTGGCCCTGGCCGGTATCGAGGAGTCGCTGGCCGACCAGCTGCTCTCCAAGGGGATCGTTTCGGTTGTCAGCCTGGCAGACAAAACGGCTGCCGATCTGTCCTTTGTTCGTTCTCTCGATGAAGAAACCGCGGCCAGGCTGATCGAGGCGGCGGCGACGGCTGTCAGCCAGATGAGTCAGGAAGAGCGCGAGCTGCTTCTCGTCGAGGAACCTCAAGAGTCGCAAGAGGCGGACGCTGGCGAGAACCAGGAGGAGATGGTCGACGACCAGGCGGAGAAAGTGCAGATCACCGAGGAGATGGCCAGTGGCCAGACAGAGGAACCGGCTGACACCGCTGTGCATCCTTTGCAAGAGAAGCTGGTCTCCGAAGAACCCGCTGAGTCGCTCGATCTCGAGCGGGGGCCGGGCCCGGAGGATACGCCGGTCGACAACGAGCCGAGGGAGGATGCGTGAGAGAGACCTCGGCGCCGGTACGGACCTGTGTGGCCTGTGGTCGGAAAACCGAGAAGGCGACATTGCATCGTTTTGTCTGGCGGGACGGTGGTCCGCGGCGGGACGAGGGACAGGGTGGTTCGGGTCGAGGGGTCTACTGCTGTCGGGACGACCATTGCCTGAGTCGGTTTCTGGCCCAGAAGAAAAAGTGGAAAAGAGCATTTCGCCTATAAATAAATACTCTATAATAGCTCAAGCGAATGGAAGCGCGGCGGCACGTTTCCAGTCCATGAGTGTGGATTGCTTGGTGAGAAGGACATACGGGAGCAGAGGATGAGCAGGGTGAGGATTTACGAGCTGGCTAAAGAAGCTGGAATGAGCAGCAAGGCATTAGCCGAAAAACTGGTGGAGCGCGGATATGATATCAAGAGCCACAGTTCCTCGGTTGATGACGAAACTGCTGCCAGAATCCGCAAGGAAGTGTTCATGGATTCGGATACGGAAATGGTCGAGAAGAGAATCAGCAGTGATCAGGGGTCGACGGTGATCCGCCGCCGGTCGACGACGGTGATTCGTCGTCGCCCCCGCCAGGAGGAGGCCTCCCCCGAGGTGATCGATGAGGAGGAGTTGGCGGAGACTGCCGATCCGGTCGCCGAGACGGATGCAGAACCGAGCGCGGTGGAAACGGCGGCGCCAGAGAAAGACAAGGCCAAGGTCGTGTACCGGCCTCGGGTGAAAACCCCCCCCGCGCCGGCCAGGCCAGAGCCGGAACCCAGCGAGTCGGCCCCACGTGGAGTTGAGAAGACGGTTGTTGCCAAACCAACCGAGCCGGACCCCGATCCGGCACCGGCTGTGGAGGCGGCGGCAAGCGAGCCAGTGAGCGCGCCGACCGGCAAAGAGGCGGTGGAGCAGCCGGCTGCGGTGCGTGGGGAGGAGACGGCGGAGGCCAAGTCCGAGGAGAACGCCCCGGTGGAGACTGCCGAGGAAAAGACCGCGGTCGGCGAGGGAAAGAAAGCGGCGCAAACGACGACCTTTGCCAAACCCGAGCGAAGCGAGAAGAAAAAACCGGCAAAGAGCGCCGTCGTACCTCCGGAGCGCAAGGGCATGGCTCGGATTGTCGGAACCATCGATCTGCCGACGGAGCAGGAGGAGACGTCGCCGGCCCGTGGCCGCAAGAAACCTGCTGGTGGGGCTGGCAAGGGAACCGTGGGCCGGAGGGGCCGGAGCGAGGGTGATCTGCCAGCCGCTGCGCCCGGGGGGGCAGGTGAGGACTTTGCCGGCCGTGGCAAGAAGCGCGGTGCCAAGCATGGCGATGATTCCTTTGGTGACGAGCGTGGCAGCAAGCGCCCGGGCAAGCCGACCAAGAAGGGAAAAAATATCAAATATACCCACTTTGGTGATGACTACCAGCGCAGTGGCGGCAAGCGCGGCAGGAAGGGCCGGCAGAAAGACCGGCAGCTGCAGGCCGCAACGGAGATGAAGGCCAGTAAGCGGCGGATCGTGGTGTATGAGACCATCAGCGTCAGCGAGTTGGCCAGTCGGATGCGGGTCAAGGCCAGCGAGGTGATTGCCAAGCTCATGGCCCTTGGGGTGATGGCGACCATCAATCAGGCGGTGGACGTGGATACCGCGATGATCATCGCCACCGATTTCGGCTATGAGGTCGAGCAGGGAATTACCGAAGAGATCGGGATCCAGATGCTGGAAGAGGCGCAGGAGGGTGGGGTGGCCGAACCCCGGTCGCCGGTGGTGACGGTCATGGGGCATGTCGATCATGGCAAGACCTCGATCCTCGATGCCATCCGCAAAACCGATGTGGCCGAAGGCGAGGCCGGTGGTATCACCCAGCATATCGGCGCCTACCATGTTCGCTCCAGTGCCGGTAACGTCACCTTTGTCGACACCCCGGGCCATGCGGCGTTCACCGAGATGCGCTCCCGCGGCGCCCAGGTGACCGATCTGGTCATTCTGGTCGTTGCCGCCGATGACGGGGTGATGGACCAGACCCGGGAGGCCATCAGCCATGCCAAGGCCGCCAACGTCCCGATTCTGGTGGCGGTCAACAAGATCGACAAGGACAATGCCGATGTGGACCGGGTCAAGCGCGAACTCTCGGACTTCGGGCTCATCCCGGAGGACTGGGGCGGCCAGACCATGTACTGTGAAACCTCGGCCAAGCAGAATATCGGCATTGACGAGTTGATGGAGGCGATCCAACTTATGGCAGAGATGCTCGAGTTGAAGGCCGACAGAAACCGCAACGCCAAGGGACGGGTGGTCGAGGCCCAGCTGGACAAGGGACGGGGCGCCGTCGCCACGGTTCTGATCCAGGAGGGAACCTTGAAGGTCGGCGATAATTTCGTGGTTGGTCTGCACAGCGGCAAGGTTCGGGCCATGCTCGACGACCGCGGCCGGGCCATCAAGACCGCCGGACCCTCCATACCGGTCGAGGTGCAGGGACTTTCCGGGGTGCCGCAGGCAGGAGACGAGTTCGTGGTGGTCACCGACGAGAAGATGGCCAAGAACGTCAGCCAGGCCCGGGCGATGAAGGCCCGTGAAGTCGAGTTGGGGGCAGGCAGCAAGATCTCCCTGGATAAGCTCTTCGAGAAGATGAACGAAGGTGAGGTACAAGAGTTGCGGGTCGTGCTGCGGGCCGATGTGCAGGGGACGCTCGAGGCTTTTGCCAAGGCCGCGGAAGAGCTTTCCACCAAGGATATCAAAGTCCGGGTGCTGCACGAGGGCACCGGTACCATCACCGATTCGGATATTCTGCTCGCCTCCGCCTCCGAGGCCATCATCATCGGCTTCAATGTCCGGCCCACCGTCAAGGTCAAGGAACTGGCGGTCAAGGAGAATGTCGATGTGCGGTCCTACGATGTCATCTATCACGCCCTCGACGATATCCGCAAGGCCATGGTCGGCATGCTCGAGCCCACCTACCAGGAGGATGTCATCGGCACCGCCGAGGTCCGCGAGACCTTCAGCGTGCCCAAGGTCGGTACCATTGCCGGCTGCGGGGTGATGGATGGCAAGATCCAGCGTAACGCCGGGGTGCGGGTGCTGCGGGACGGCGTTGTGGTCTACACCGGCAAGATCAGCTCTCTCAAGCGGTTCAAGGACGATGTCAGGGAGGTGGCTTCCGGTTACGAGTGTGGTATTGGGGTAGAGAATTTTAACGATATCAAAGTTGGTGATCACCTCGAGGCCTTCGTGATGCGCGAGGTGGAGGCCACCCTGGAGTAAGCTGGTAAACGTGAGTATCTGGGATCCTAAACAGACATTGGACGCGGTCGGCCTCGGCCGACAGGAAAAAAAACGCTCCCGGCGGGTGGCCGATGCCATCCGCATGGAGCTTGCGGTACTGCTGCTGCAGACAGCCCGTGATCCAAAACTCGCCGAGGTCGCTGTTTCGCGGGTAGAAGTGACTGATGATCTGAAAATTGCACGTATCTACTATACTCTTGGTCATGACCGGGAAAACCGTGGCGGAGCACGGCATATCGCCGCGGTGGAGAGATCGCTGGTCAAGGCCAAGGGGTTCATGCGCACGCATATCGCCAGAACATTGAATTTGCGCTATACCCCGGATCTGCAGTTCAGGTATGATGACACTGTGGAGAAGGTGGCGCAGGTAGAGTCTATTTTCCAGGAAATCGAAAATGAACGAAAGAGCCGCGGTGAAGGTGAAAATCCCTGAACGAGTCGTTGAAACCATCCGCCTGGCCGAGCGGGTGGTGCTGTTGACCCATGTGCACCCTGACGGGGATGCGCTCGGATCGACTCTGGGCTTTGCAGACATCCTCGATGGTCTGGGGAAAGAGGTGCTGGTCTTCTTCGAAGAGCCGGTCAATCATCTCTATCAGTTCCTGCCCGGCAAGGACCGGGTGGTCACCGATATCGACAAGGTGCGGGAGTTCACCGCCGAGCCTGGCGGCAACCTGGTAGTCGTCGCCCTGGACTCGGGTGACGATCGAAGGCTGGGTCGGTATCTCGATGAACTGCTGACGATCTCGCCGTTTCTGGTAATCGATCATCACAGGTCACATCAGGATTATGGCGAGTACCGTTGGGTCGATTTCAATATGTCGTCGACCGGCGAGATGATCTTCGAGCTGGCCCGGGCGCTCGAGGCCGAGATCTCCTACAGTGCGGCGGTCAACCTCTATGTGGCTATCTGCACCGACACCGGTTCGTTCCGCTACGAGGCCACCAGCCCACGCACCCATCATATCGTTGCCGAGCTTATCGAGCTCGGGGTTCACCCGGATGAGGCCGCGCGCAACCTCTACGACAATGTCAGCCTTGCCCGCATGCATCTGCTGCAGCTGGTTCTGCAGACCCTCAAAGTGTATGACGAGGGACAGCTGGCCTTTATTTACGTGACCCGGCAGATGATCGAAGAGAGCGGCGCCACGGTCCATGACATCGAGGGATTTGTCGATTTTCCCCGCTCTCTTGGCTCGGTGAAGGTCGCGGTGTTTATCAAGCAGACCGACAACGAGATGGTTTCGGTCAGCCTGCGGGCCAAAGGGGAACTCGACGTGGCCGAGGTGGCCAATGCCCTGCACGGCGGAGGACACCGGAACGCTGCCGGTTTTCGGGTCAAAAGCCCCAGCGTGGCCGAAGTTCGGGACCTGGTCTTGCGCGAGTTGCGGCAGCGTTTGCTGGCCGGCCGGTAGGCGGCGATGAGTGATGGTGGCGCTGTGACTGGGTTTGCCGCGGGAGTGTTTCTGGTAGACAAGCCGGTTGGCCCGTCATCGTTTACGATGGTCCGGCAGCTGCGTCGACTGCTTGGGATCAAGAAGGTAGGGCATGCCGGTACCCTCGATCCCTTTGCCAGTGGACTGCTGGTGATCTGTGCAGGACGGCCGGCCACGAAAATGATATCGTCGCTGATGGCAGGAGAGAAACAGTATCTGGCGACACTCTGCCTGGGGCGGCAGACCACGACGCTTGACCCGGAGGGAGAGATCGTTGAGGAGCGGGTGGTCGGGATGAGAACCGCCGAGGAGATCGAGGCCTGTCTGGCTCGGTTCCGGGGAGAGCAGTGGCAGCGCCCCCCGGCCTATTCGGCGGTAAAACATAAGGGCAAGCCCTTGTACCATTATGCCCGCAAGGGGATTGAGATTACCAAGGAGCCTCGACGCGTTGAGGTGACGGAGCTGGTTCGGCTCGATGATGGCGGCGCGCTGGCGGGCGATTTTCCCCAGTTGCGCCTTAAGGTTCGTTGCAGCAAGGGTACCTACATCCGGGTCTTGGCCGCAGATATCGGTGAGGCGCTGGGTTGCGGGGCCTACCTGCAGGATTTGCGGCGGACGGCCAGCGGTCTGTTTTCGGTGGAGAGCGCCATCCCCGGAGAGCTGCTGCCGACCATGGACGATCCGAGTGAGATTCTGCCGGCGATGTTGTCGGTGGAGAAAATCGCTAATCTGTTGCAATAATCGCAGGAGTTGGCTATTGTCCAGGCTCTGAAAAAAAGAGGCTGTCGTCTGCCCCATGGTGGGGAGAACGCACCGTCAAGTTGACCATCGCTGTCCCGGCAGCCTGTCGGTTCTGTCGCAGACCGGCAGGTGCTGCCGGCAGGGAGAGTACCCGGTCGGGACACACGCCACCTGTCTGCCAGACCACAACCCGGCTCGATCCGTCGAGTCGACGCCTTTATCGGGAAACCTATCTACCTTCCGGATAAAGTGACGACGTAACAATCCAATGTAGTGTATTTTTAAGCATATCGCCTGAAGCATCACAGGAGGACATCGTGGCCCAGACCAACGAAAAAAAGAGTGAAATCATAGAAAAATTCAAAACACACCCTTCAGATACCGGCTCATCCGAGGTGCAGATCGCCCTGCTTACCGACCGGATCAAATATCTGACCGAGCATTTCAAGACCCATGCCAAGGATCACCATTCTCGCCAGGGGCTGTTAAAGCTGGTCGGCCAGCGTCGGAGCCTGCTCGACTATCTCAAGAACAAGGATATCAACAAGTACAGATCGCTTATTCAGGATCTCGGTATTCGTAAATAGTTCGAGCAGCAGGATTTGTCGTTATTTCTTCCGCACGGTAGTGCTATCAAATACCTCAGACTGTCCCGAAACGGAGACAGACTGGGGTATTGTCGTTATGTAAGCGTTCCCCCGTGTTCCAGGTTCGTTCAAGCAGACCGTTGTCCTCGGGTTGGCCCGGTGAAACGGTCTGATCGGACGAGCAGCGGGTGCGGGTGAGCGGTTACATCGTTATTGGAAATCCGGAAAAAGAGCATACGGGGCTGGTGGATAATCCAGCTGGAAAGGTGGTACGTGGCATTGCCCTGATGCTGAACAATTGGAGAAAATATGTTGACGAAAGTAGAGGCCGAAATCAGTGGCAAGACAATTTCCATTGAGACCGGCAAAATTGCCAAACAGGCATCAGGCTCAATTGTCGTTCGTTGTGGTGGAACCGTGGTGCTGGTCACCGTGGTCGGCGCCAAAAGCGGGCGACCTGATCAGGATTTTTTCCCGCTCACCATCGAGTATCAGGAAAAACTGGCCTCGGTCGGTCGTATCCCGGGGAACTATTTTCGCCGGGAGATCGGTCGGCCCAGCGAGCAGGAGGTCTTGACCTGCCGGATCATCGACCGGCCACTGAGGCCACTGTTTCCCGAGGGCTACATGTGTGAAACCCAGGTCATTGCCACGGTGCTCTCCGCCGACCAGCAGAACAGCCCCGATGTGCTGGCCCTTACCGGCGCCTCCTGCGCCGTCACCCTGTCGGACATCCCCTTCAACGGCCCGGTGGCCGGGGGCCGGGTGGCCTGCGTCGACGGCCGGTATATTCTCAACCCCACCATCAAGGAACTCAAAGATTCCACCATGGACATCGTCGTTGCCTGTACCAGGAGCGCGGTGGTGATGGTCGAGGGGAAATGTGACGAGTTGACCGAGGACGAGGTGCTCTCCGGTATCTTCTATGCCTTTGAACATCTGCAGCCGCTCATCGACCTGCAGGAGGATCTGCGCCGGACCAACGGCAAGGAGAAGCGAGTGGTCGAGCCGCCCCAACTCGATGAACAGCTCTTGGCAAAAGTCGAGCAGATCGCCGCCGAAGGGATGGCCAGCGTCATCTCCTGCACGGAGAAAATGGCCCGCTACGACCGTTACGATCAATTGAAAGCTGAGGTCATCCAGCAACTCGACGACACCGGTGACCAGGCGAGGGCCATCGGCGAATGTCTGGCCGGGCTGAAGAAGAAGATGATGCGGGCCAACATCGTCGAAAAAAAGACCCGTATCGATGGGCGAACCTTCGATCAGATCCGCCCCATCAGCTGCGAGGTGGCCTATCTGCCGATGACCCACGGGTCGGCTCTTTTCACCCGCGGTGAAACCCAGGCCCTGGTCAGCGCCACCCTGGGATCTGAACGCGACCAGCAACGGGTCGAAACCCTGCTGGGCGAAGAGACCATGCGCTTTATGCTCCATTACAACTTTCCGCCCTATTGCGTCGGTGAGGCGCGAATGATGCGGGGGCCGTCCCGGCGTGATATCGGTCATGGCAACCTGGCGATGCGTGGACTCTCGGCGGTTCTGCCCAGCGAAGAGGATTTCCCCTATGCGGTCCGGGTGGTTTCCGAGGTGCTCGAGTCGAACGGCTCGTCTTCCATGGCCACTGTCTGCGGCGGCTCGATGGCGCTGATGGATGCCGGGGTGCCGATCAAAAATCCGGTTTCCGGTATTGCCATGGGCCTGATCAAGGAAAACGACAAGGTGGTCATCCTCTCCGACATCCTCGGTGACGAAGATCATCTGGGCGACATGGACTTCAAGGTCGTCGGCACCCGTGATGGCGTGACCTCGCTGCAGATGGATATCAAGATCGACGGGGTGGATCGGCAGATCATGGGCCGGGCCCTGGAGCAGGCCAAGGCGGGCCGGATGCATATCCTCGGCGAGATGGCAAAAGGTATCGCCAAGGCCCGGGAGGAGGTCGCCGAGCATGCGCCCAAGTATTTCGTCCACAAGATCAACCCGGATAAGATCCGTGATCTGATCGGTCCTGGCGGCAAGGTGATCAAGGAGCTGTCGGCCGAGTTCGATGCCAAGATCGAGGTGGACGACAGCGGCCTGGTGAAGATGTTCACCTTGAACGGCACGCTGGGCGATGCACTGATCGCCCGGGTCAAGGAGATCACCGCCGAGGTGGAGATTGGTGCGGTCTACAAGGGTGTTGTCAAGACCATCAAGGATTTCGGGGCCTTTGTCGAGATCCTGCCTGGAACCGACGGGCTGGTGCACATCTCTGAACTGGATAGCAAACGGGTCGCCAAGGTCTCGGATGTGGTGAAAGAGGGCGACGAGATCGAGGTAACGGTCCTCGATGTGGATAATCGTGGTCGTATCCGCCTCAGCCGGAAGGCGCTACTCACCGACTGATTCTCTGCGATATTTTCGACAGAACCAGCATGGCTGGACCAGGTAGCCGCAGCCACAGCGAAACATGAAACTCCTCGGCGCGGTAGCAGCGTTTTCCGCGCTGATGAGTTTCGGATAAAACGGATGCTGGCCGGGTTGCCCGTCACCGGCATCCGTGTTCGCCGGCATCGTGTAACCGGTAAGGTCAAGGAAAAAGACGATGGCTCAGGATGTACCAGCAACAACGCGGGTCGGAATCTGCTGGTTGAACCCGGAGCTGGCCCGGGATCTGGTTCTGCCGGCCTATGAGACAGCTGGTTCCGCCGGGATGGATGTTTGTGCGGCGGTAAAAGAGGCGACAACCATTGCCGCCGGGGAAATCGCCCTTATTCCCACCGGCTTTGGTGTCGCCATTCCCGATGGCTTTGAGATCCAGGTGCGGCCGAGAAGCGGCCTGGCTGTCAGATACGGTATCACGGTGGTCAACAGTCCCGGCACCATCGATGCCGATTACCGGGGCGAGGTCAAGGTCGCCCTGATCAACCTCGGCAACCGGCCGTTCGTGGTCCGGCGGGGGGATCGTATCGCCCAGCTGGTGCTGGCGCCGGTGGCAACCATCAGCTGGCAGCTGACCGCCGAACTTGATCGTACCGAACGAGGTGACGGAGGTTTTGGCCACACGGGAGTGCGCTGAGATGCGCTTTGCCATTCTCGGCAGTGGCAGCAAGGGCAACGCCGTCTATATCGAAGAGGGGCGGACCGGCATCCTGATTGACAACGGCTTTTCCGCAAAAGAGCTGGGCGCGAGGCTGGCCAGCATCGGCCGCAGCCTCGCTGACATCACCGCTGTTCTCCTCAGCCATGAGCATAATGATCATGCCCATGGCGTCGGCGTGGTTTCCCGGCGCTGCCGGGTGCCTCTCTACGCCAATGGCCCGACCTTTGCAGCGGCGGCCAGCAAGATCGGTACCCCCCACCGTTTTGCCGAATTCGTCACCGGTGAAGAGCTGGTGATCCAGGACCTGCAGGTCCGTTCATTTCCCGTGGCCCATGACACCGCTGACCCGGTCGGCTTCGTGATCGGCAATGGCCGGAAATATCTCGGCTACTGCACCGACACCGGCTCGGTGAGCAAGTTGATGGAATTGCGGCTCAGTGGCTGTCATGCCCTGATTCTCGAGTTCAACCACAACCTGGAGATGTTGAAAAACGGCCCCTATCCGGAACCCCTCAAGCAGCGGGTGCGATCCCGACACGGTCATCTGGCCAATGGGGATGCGGCCTGTTTTCTCAAAAAGCTGCTGCACCGCAACCTGCAGACCGTGGTCCTGGCCCATATCAGTGAAACCAACAACCGCGCCGCGCTGGCCATGGCGGCGGCCAGAGCGACCATCGGTGCGGCCGAAACTATCGAGTTGCTGGTAGCCGAACAGGGGCGGGCGACCCCGCTGATCTCCCTTGACGGGTAGCCTGAATTTCCATGAACACCGTGTGCATGTGTTTGTATTTTCAGTAGTAACCGAAAAAATTCTCTGTCAGCTGTGGGGCAGACGGATGCGCTCTTTCTTGTCTCTTTTCGGGTTGGCCCGGTAGAGTACCAGTGTCTTGCCTATCAACTGGACGAGGCTGCTGCCGGTGGCTGCACTGAGCGCGATACCGGCGTCGTTCTTGTCCATGCCACTGTTTTTGCCGAGCTTGACCTTGATCAGTTCCCGATGGAGCAGTTCCTGGTTGGTGGTTTCGATTACAGCTGGGCTCAAGCCTTCCTTGCCGACCAGGACAAGGGGATGCAGGTCGTGGGCCAGACCTTTCAGGTATTTCTTTTGACGGCTGGTCAACGTCGGAGTGGTGCTTGGGTGGTCTTCACTCATGGGGCTGGTCTCGTGCGGGTTCATTGTCTGTTGGAAGGTGCTGGTGCTGGTCAATGGAAGAGATTTTTCATGATTTCGTATCCACCCACCCAGGTGCCGATCGCCGAGCCGAGCCCGGTGAACAGAAAGACGAGGAATACGCGCAGCAGTTTATTCTTCCACCAGCCGGTAAAGGTCGAGATGTCCTCACTGACCGACTCGAATTCCCGTACCAGGGGTGGGGCGGTCATGACCTGGATGAATGCGGTGACGTAACCAGCACCGATGACGGGGGTCAAGCTGGTTATCGGCGCGGCGGTGAAAGCGCCAATGGTGGTGTAGGGATGGGCCAGGGCCAGCAGGGCGCCGATGGCCGCAGGGATGCCGTTGGCCAGAATCCAGTACATGATGTTCGAGCCGGCGACATCCGCACCCTTGGTCACCCCGATTATGGCGATGGAGGCGATGATCAGGAGCGGGATGGACCAGCCAACGATTTTCCAGCCCCTGGAGGCCGGGGGAATGGTATTGATCTCGTCGAGTCGGTCTTTCTGGTTCTTAAAGAGTGCTTCCTTGATTCCTTCCACATGCCCGGCGCCGACCACGGCGACGAGCCGTTCTCCGGCGGCCTCTTTTATTTTTTCAGCGAGATAGAGGTCGCGCTCATCGATCAGCACCCGTTTGAGGGCGGGAAAGGATTGGCCCATCTCCTCCATCAGCCCGGAAATGACATCCTTGCGCTTCATCTCTTCGAGTTCCTGGGGATCGAGTTTTTCCGCATCGAAGAGAGAGGCCAGAAGTGTCGAGAGCAGATATCCCTTGCGGAAAAATGAGGTGGATTTCCAGGCGCGTCGCAGGGTAATCCGCACATCCCGATCACAGAGCGAGATCGGAATGCCGTACTGGTCGGCGGTGGTGGCGGCGGTCAACAGCTCCTGGCCGGGTTTGACCCCGAGCTGGTCGCCCAGTCGCTTCTGGAACGAACTCATCAGCAGGTTGACCAGGAGGGTCGAGAGCTGCTTGTTGCGGATGATCTGCCTGAGATCGAGAGCCTGCCAATTCTCCTTGCGCACCAGGGCCTGATAGCGGTTGTGGTCGAGCTCGATGCAGACCCGGTCCGGTCGCTCCTGGCTAATGACCTTTTCGACCAGCTCAACAGACTCCTGGGAGATGTGGGCCGTGCCTATCAAGAGGATCTGCTTATCCGCCAACTGGATAGGATGGACGTCAGGTCCATAATTGTCGGGCAAAAAAGATGCGGTTGTCATGGGGTGAAGTCGACTGTAGAGAGAGTGAGGCGCTGTCGGCATACGCCGCTAGCGATCTGTCGGCTGCCGCGACCGTTTGCCCGCTCAGCCAGCGAAGAAGATATATCCTGCGGGGGAAAAAGCAAGCCCTGTGATCGAGGCGGGCGCTAAGGCAAACAGTTTTTCAGACCTTCTTCATTTTCAGCCGGTGGCCGGGTTGCAGCCGATCGGACGAGAGCCTGTTCCATTTCTTGATCTGATCGGTACTGACATTGAACTTGCGGGAAATGGTCCAGAGCGAATCGCCTCGTCTGACCTGATACCAGTCGTAGGGATCCTCGGGGTTGTCGATGTGAGCCGGCACCCGGTTGTGCTGCGGCTTGAGCTCCTTGTTCAACCTGGCGGCCAGGGTGGTGACGGTATCGCTGTCAGCAAGACTGAACGGAGCTGGCAGACTCGTTCTGCGGGAACCATCGCCCTGATGGCGCAATTTGGTGGTAGAGGCGAGAATCTGCTGGGTGGCGTTGCCGTCGCGTTGGCTCGCGGCATCGGTACTGGCGCCTGACCGGCCGACAGCCTCGATGTAGAGCGAGAGCTGCTGCCCGGTCCTCACCAGGCGGGGGTTCTGCAGATCGTTCCAGGCCAGAACCTGTTTGGGCGAAACATGATATTTTCTGGCAATACCGTAGACCGTTTCTCCCTTGGCGATACGGTGCAGGATGAGGCTCTTTTCGTTGCTGGCCAAACCTGTCTGCGAACCCTCAGCGAGGAGCTGATACCTGATGGCGCTGTAGGGAATGCGCAGACTGGCGCCTGGTCGCAGCCGGGTCGCGTGGAGGTTGTTGGCCTTGACCAGGGTGGTTCTGCTGATATTGTATTTCTTGCTGAGCGAGGCGAGGCTTTCCCCTCTCTTGACCTTGTGTTTTCTGTAGTCGGTAACAGCGTAACTCTGCAGACGCGTAACGTTACGGGCCGCAAGATTGCCGCTGCCGGCGGGGATCTTGACCTGATAGGCGCGGCTGTTTGCCGGGGTCCTGCCGGTTCGGAGTTCCGGATTCAATTCCTTGACGGTTTCGGTGTCGGCACCGGAGATCAGGGCCACCGCATCGAGACCCAGACCCGGGCCGACGGCGACGGTATCGTACTGCAGAGGTTCTTCGTAGTGATTGCGGTGGAAACCGTATTGTTCCGGGTTGCGGGCGATCATGATCGCCGCCACCAGCTTGGGCACGTACCGTTTGGTCTCGGTGGGAAGAAAGTCGGTCTTGGCCAGGGCCCAGAAGTTGTCGACGTTATATTTTTCAAGGCCAGAGCGGATCTTGCCGGGTCCGGCGTTGTAGGCCGCAACGGCCAGATGCCAGTCGCCGAAATCCTGGTAGAGGTCGGCCAGAAAACTGGCGGCGGCGGCGGTTGATTTGTCCACATCGCGCCGCTCGTCGAGGTACTTGTCGATGGTGAGATCATACATCTTGCCGGTCGAGCGGATGAACTGCCAGAGCCCTACGGCATTGGCGGTGGACACCGCCCGCTGGCGGTAGCCGCTTTCGATCATCGACAGGTAGACGAGATCGGTGGGAATTCCCGATTTTTTGAATTCCTCCTCCATGATCGAGAGGTAGCGACCGGAACGGTTCAGCCATTTCTGGAAAGTTGTGTGCTGCTTGTTCTGGAACAGGTCGAGATAGGCGGCCACCTGCTTGTTGTGAACGACCGGAAAACGGGAGACGGAGGATTCGGCCTCCTGCTCGTCGGCCGTCGACGGGGAATGGCCGGTATCGCCCCACTGGCCGCTGTGACTGAGGGCCTCGAGTTCCTGGGCGAGGCTGCTGTCGGTCTCGGATTGCTCTAACTGCAGCGCGGGGTCGTCGTTTTCCTGGGACTCAGCCACTTCAGTAATATTTTGAAATTCATCGTTATATTGGTGTACTCCGCTCTTTGAACAGGCCGAGAGCAAGAGGCTGGCTGCCAAAAAGGTGACCAGGGCAAACCACTGCTTGTGGATTTTTAGCATATGATCAGATAAAAAAGTATGGTGAAAAGAGAAGCGTTAATGTCGATGCGCGGCGGGGTGCACTGCCCAGATTGCCGGCGCCAGCCATCCTGCCGATCGGAAGCACAGCCGGGTAATCCTGATACTCCCGTAAAACGTCGAAGGTTCCGTCGAGATGGGCTCGGGAAAAACCTTGATAGACGAGGCGTCGTGTCGCAAAGGGCAATTTGGTAGTATACAGGGTACAGCGAATTGCCGTTTGTGGCCTACAACGAAGTAGATCGGAGTTTTTACGAGTCCATCAATCCTGGCAGTCTAGGGAAATGACTATTGAGTTACCAGGGATAACCTAGTACATTCAATGCTGATTTTTACACTGTTCATTTTGTAACACGCATATTTAAAACGCAAATTGCCAGCAAATGCAAGAACAATACGACAGAGGCCGGCAGTGTCGGCCTCTGTCGTATCTCCTGCCGCCCCTCTCTGTCTGCTACGACCGTTACCCCATTATGCTTAGAAAGTTCATTCTTTTTCTTGTATTTCTCTCCTTTTGCCTTACGACGGTCGCTGGTGTCGCCGCCTATCTGCTCTACGATTTGATCGTTGTTCATCCCGGTCCCGAGATCGAAAAAGAAAATATCCAGGCGATTCTCGGCCGGGAGAGCCCGGTCTTTTACAGTGACGACACGACCAAGCTCGGGGTGTTTTTCGACGAGGCCCATCGCCAATATGTCAATTTCGACCAGATTCCCCGCGATTTTGTCAACGCCCTGATCGCGGCGGAAGACAATCAGTTTTTCAGCCATTTCGGTTTTGATCCATTCGGTATCGGCAGGGCGATGCTGAAAAACCTCGAGGCCGGCCGGATTGTCCAGGGTGGCTCCACCCTGACCCAGCAGACCGCGAAAAACCTGTTCAAGCGGTCCGAGCGCTCCTATCTGGAAAAGCTCAAGGAGCTGCTCATGGCCCTGCGGCTCGAGTACCGGTAGTCCAAGGAGCAGATCTTCGAGTTCTACGCCAACCAATTTTATGTCAGTGGCAACGGCCACGGCCTCGGGGTGGCGGCACGGTACTATTTCGATAAAAAACCGGATGCGCTGAGCCTGGTGGAGTGCGCCTTCATCGCCGGCAGCGTCAAACGTCCCAACGCCTACAACCCATTTATCCAGAAGAGTGAACAGGCCACCGAACAGGCCAGGAGCCGGGGAGTGGAACGGCTGCACTACGTGCTCGACAAGATGTATGAGCTGGGGATGATCGCTCCGAAGGCCTATCAGGAGGCGCTGCGTACCGCACCGGACTTCAAGCAGGGTCAGGTTGGCTATCAGCTCGACTATGTTATGGAAATTGTCAAGGATGCGGTCTCTTCCGATGAGGTGCTCGCCGAGCTGGCCCGACACGGTGTCGACAACATCTCCACCTCCGGGGTACGGATTGTCACCACCGTCGACAAAGAGGTGCGGGATCGGACGGTCTATGCGCTGCGCCACGACCTGTCCCGTCTGGATACCGAACTGCGCGGCTATGAGCGTGAGCAGGTGCAAACGGAATATGCGGTGAGCCCGTTTCCGGGAGATGGCAGGCTTGAACCTGGCGCCTTTCTCTTTGGTACGGTGACAGAGGTTGGGGGAAGCGGCAAGGATCTGCGGATCAAGGTGGATTTCGGTGACAGGCTGGGCCATGGGGTGATCGCCTCCCAGGGGCTGCAGCGTCTGGCTCTGGCGCGCACCAAGTGGCGCAGAAATGTCTGGGCCAAGGCCGGGGCCAAAGAGCGGCAGGCGCTTGCCGACCAGATCGTGGCCGGTGATCGGATCTGGGTGAGTGTAACCGAGGTGGGGGAGGACGGTCTGGCCCGACTCGAACTGGAAAAGTATCCGGCCATCGAGGGTGGGGCCATTGTGGTCAAGAATGGCGCGATTCTGGCTATGGCCGGGGGGGTCGAAAACAGGTTTTTCAATCGGGCCGTTCAGGCCAGGCGGACAATGGGCTCGTCGTTTAAACCCTTTGTCTATGCCGCCGCCCTGCAACTCGGCTGGAACAGCACCGACCTGCTCAAAAACAGTCGTGATGTGTTCGTCTACCAGAAACAGCCCTACTTTCCCCGCCCTGATCACAAAAGTCCGTTTTCCGCGGTCTCGATGAGCTGGGCCGGTACCAAGTCGGAAAACCTGGCCTCGGTCTGGCTGGTGGCCCACCTCTGCGATTACCTCAGCCCGGTACAGTTCGAAGAGGTGGCCCGTCATGTCGGCCTGGCCCCCGGTATCGTCGATGGTCAGCGGGAGTCCTATCAGATGTATCGGCAGAGGATTCGCGACGAGTTCGGCATCCTCATCTCCAGCGACACCATGAAGGAATCGGCCTTCAAGGCGGCGGTGCGTAACAGCGAGACCGACTTCATGTTCGAGAATCTGGTCTTGGACTACAGGTTTTTCAAATCCATCAACTACGGTCTCGGCCTCGGGCGCTACCGGACATCGATCGACCGGGAGTATGCCAGCCTGAGCGGGGGGAATGCCAGCGAACGTGCGGAGCTGCAAAAGCGCAGACGCCTGCTCTCTTCCATCAACTATCTGAGCCTGAACTCCGCCCGCCAGAAGCTGCGTGATCTGTCTCAGGCGGTGGAGAATACCCCCTTTGACTTTGGCTATGGCAACCAACCGACTGACGGCAGCGGTTCGGATGGCCTGTATTACGAGGCGGGGCAGGGCGTCTACAGCTTCTACCCCAATGGTACGGGCAACGCCAATCTGCAGTTTGTCCATCGCCGCCAACTGGTGGGCGAGCTGTACGGGCTGTCGATCGCCGAGCGGAAACGGTTCTGGGACAAGGTTCAGCTGTATGGGGTCGTCTCGGTAGCCGGGGTCGATCTCCTGGCCGAACAGATCGGGCTCGAATACCGGAAGCTGCAAGAGGAGCTGCCCTACAGCTTCGCGGTGCTGGCCGATGTGGACGATTTCCGGATCCTGGTGGGGTTGCGCTATCTGATCGCCCTGGCCCGGGAGATGGGGATCGCCAGCGGTATGCAGCCGGTGCTCTCCTTTCCGCTCGGTTCCAACGTGGTCAGCCTGCTGGAGACGACCAGGATGTATGAGGGACTGGTGACCGGGAAGGTGACGACCTATGGTGCCGAACCGGACACGACGGATCGGGACAGTCTGCTGGTCATCGATCGGATCGAGTCGGCCGATGGCGAGGTGCTCTATCGGCCAACGCGCCAGGTGCGGACGGTACTTGGCGACAAGGCCCGACTCGCCGTGGGGCATATCCTTGAGAATGTAGTCAATTTCGGCACTGGCAGGCAGGCTGGCAAGGAGGTCAGGCTGGCCGCGCCCGGCCAGGGAGAGCTCTTTGTGCCACTGCTCGGCAAGACGGGTACCGCCAACGATTACACCAACGCCGCTTTTTTCGGCTATCTGCCAGGACTTGAGCCGGACGGCAGCGGCCTCAATCTGCATGACGGCTACGCGGTAGGTGTCTATGTCGGCTATGACGACAATGGTTCGATGCGGAAATCCTCAATTCGGATCAGTGGCTCGGCCGGGGCGCTGCCCACCTGGATCGACATCGTCAACAGTCTGATCCGCAAGGAGGACTATGCCGGTAAACTGAGCGGCGTCGAAGCCGGTCATCTGATTCCGTTGAAACGGGATGACCGGGGGCAGATCGATCTCGCTGTCGACCCGGGCCAGGGCGGCAGGGTGACCGGTCTCGCCCGGGCTGGCCAGGTGGATAACCGCGGCCAGATGACGATCCTGACCTTTGGTTCGCTCAGTGGCGGACGCTATATCCCGGAGCGCAGTTACCAGCCCTTCTGGCGTGTTGGCCAGTAAGGGGCGAATTGTCTTGATCCCAGGCGGTTGGAGTGCACTTTGCCTTGGACTCTCTTCTTCCTTGTGGTAAAGTTGCCGTACATCTGACATCGCAGATAACGTTTCATGTAATTATTTGATTATACATGGTAAATTAAGTTTATCTTCAATTCGACCCAGCGGGACGGGGGGCGTGGATGCTGCGCCCGCCGTCTCTGAAAGGGTTGACAGCATTGCCCTGCGTGCTCTGGCCGGATGCCAGTCATGGGCCAGGGCAGCCGAGAACATCTCCGACGACATATGAAAAATCTGCTCCTTGCCTTCGCGGCCTTCTGTTGTGGTGTGATTCTGGCCTCCTGTTCACAGGCGCCTAAACGGGTTCTTCCCTCGGACGCTCCAGGGGCCATGACCCAGGAGGGCGATCGGGCGGCGACTGGCCAGACGCCTCCCTACCTGGCTGGCACCAGCCCCGGTCCCTCGCCAGCGGAGGTCGGCGCCGATACCGTCACCCCCTCTCTGGCCTTTCTCAACAACCGGCTCTATGACTATGGGCAGAAGCTCGATCGCTATAAGGAACTCGACGCCCAGTCAGCAGGGGCCAATCTCAGCCCGGCCGAGACCGAGCAGATGGTCACCTGTTTCAAGAATCTGCGGCAGGTTATCGACCGTTACAACGCGGCCCAGGCCACCGTCCTGCACGGGGGAGATGGTGCGCTGGACAGCAGCGAGATGATGGCGTTGCAGAGCATGGATATCGAATTCATGGAAAG
>JBKEBZ010000042.1:0-26204 GCA_047973425.1 Desulfopila sp. | reverse complement strand
CCCCCGTCAATTCCTTTGAGTTTTAATCTTGCGACCGTACTCCCCAGGCGGTGAACTTAATGCGTTAGCTGCGACAATGAGACGATTAACCATCCCAACATCTAGTTCACATCGTTTACGGCGTGGACTACCAGGGTATCTAATCCTGTTTGCTCCCCACGCTTTCGCACCTCAGCGTCAGTATCTGGCCAGATGGTCGCCTTCGCCACCGGTATTCCTCCCGATATCTACGAATTTCACCTCTACACCGGGAATTCCACCATCCCCTCCAGTACTCAAGTCTGCCAGTATCAAATGCACTTCCACGGTTGAGCCGTGGACTTTCACAGCTGACTTAACAGACCGCCTACGCGCGCTTTACGCCCAGTAATTCCGAACAACGCTTGCACCCTCCGTATTACCGCGGCTGCTGGCACGGAGTTAGCCGGTGCTTCCTTTGATGGTACCGTCAAAATATATACCTGTTGGATATATATCACTTCTTCCCATCTGACAGGATTTTACGACCCGAAGGCCTTCATCATCCACGCGGCGTCGCTGCGTCAGGGTTGCCCCCATTGCGCAATATTCCTCACTGCTGCCTCCCGTAGGAGTCTGGTCCGTGTTCCAGTTCCAGTGTGGCGGATCATCCTCTCAGACCCGCTAACCATCGTTGCCTTGGTAGGCCATTACCCCACCAACCAGCTAATGGTACGCAAGCTCCTCCCGGTGCAGTGGCTTTCATGAAGAGGCCACCTTTCCTGTTACCAGCGTATCCGGTATTAGCACACCTTTCGGTGAGTTATTCCAGACACCAGGGTAGATTACTTACGCGTTACTCACCCGTGCGCCACTCTACTCGCTTTCCGAAGAAAACTTTCGCGTTCGACTTGCATGTGTTAAGCACGCCGCCAGCGTTCGTTCTGAGCCAGGATCAAACTCTCCAGTTTGATATCCTTGAAAGCCTTGCGGCGTTTCATTTTAAAAAAAGGCTCAACTTTGAATTACAAAGTTGCCCTTGTGAGGTGTTACCCTCAGTCGGGCCCGTTTGCTGTAGTTGTTATTCAGTTTTCAAGGATCGTTGTCATCCGCCGTTACCGGCCGATGCCCGGCCCCAGGGGCCGGCGTGATGAGCAGCAAAAATTAGCTGATTTCGATTTTTTTGTCAATCACTTTTTTTCGCTTTCCGCCGGCTTCTCTCTTCCTGCCGGCACCCGCTCTTCCTGCCCTGTTCAGATAAGCCGTCTGGCCTCTCATCCGAAGACGCGGCACACTACTGAATCTGGAATCACCTGTCAAGAGGAAAAAGATCAGTCGTGGTCCACTGAGAGAAAAGGTGTTGTGTTGCTCACCTTGATTGACTCGTGCAAGCCGCATACTGTCTGCGTGTGCTCGCGGGCTATTCTGCGAGCCACTTCTGCAGGGTATCGATGATGCTCTGGGCCTGCTCGCGACTGGATATGTTGAATTTTGATTTTGGCAGATATTCACCCTGACGTTTCTGATACCGACGGATAGTGAACAGGTCCTTGCCGTATTCGCCTTTGCCTCTGTCCCAGTTCTGGTAACGAAAGAGAATGGTCGTCCAGGCTCCTTTGGAGAGAATCTCCCTGTCGGTCTCTTTGACGATAAGGATGCCGTCTTCTTCGTAATTGATGGTTATATCTTCGACAGTTTTGCTCATGGTAAAAAGTTTCTTTTGATTCCGTCTGGTTGTGTGGCTGCACAATGCAGTGCTCCCCTGTGATCACGCTGGCCCGTATGCAACCATATTCGTCTGGAAAGGTAAAGGGGAATACCTTGTTCTGGTATTCCCCTCTGGTTTCAGCTGTTGTCAGCGGTGAAAAATTTCAGATGTTCACCTTCCGCTTCAGCGAAGATATGATCACCTTCGGTGAATTTGCCATCAAGAAGATCAACTGCCAACGGGTCCTCGATGTATCGCTGAATGGCTCGCTTTAAGGGTCTGGCGCCAAAGGCGGGGTTATAACCTTTTTCCACGAGAAACTTTTTGGCGTTTTCCCGGATTTTGAGACTGATATGCCGCTCTTTCAGCCGCTGAGCCAGTCGACCTAACTGAATGTCGACTATCCGGGTCATATGCTCTTTGCTCAGACCACGGAAGATGATAGTTTCATCGACCCGGTTGAGAAACTCGGGTTTGAACTGGCGGTGGAGCATTTCGTCGACGTGTTCCTGAATCTCCTTTTCCGTCATGTTGTCCTCGGTCATCTTCATGATCAGCTGGCTGCCGATGTTGGAGGTCATGATCAGAATGGTGTTTTTAAAGTCAACGGTTCGCCCTTTGCCGTCGGTCATCCGACCGTCATCAAGCACCTGGAGCAGGACATTGAAAACGTCGGGGTGGGCCTTTTCAATTTCGTCTAGAAGAACCACCGAATAAGGACGCCTGCGGACGGCCTCGGTCAGGTAACCGCCCTCGTCGTAGCCCACGTAACCTGGAGGGGCGCCGATAAGACGAGCGACTGAGTGCTTTTCCATGAATTCGCTCATATCGATACGGATCATTGCCTGCTCGCTGTCAAAGAGGAAATCGGCAAGACTTCTGGCGAGTTCGGTCTTACCTACTCCCGTGGGACCAAGGAAGATGAACGAGCCGAGGGGCCGGTTCGGGTCCTGCAGGCCAGCCCTGGCTCGCCGTACAGCATTGGCGATGGCGTGGATGGCGTCCTCCTGGCCAACTACCCGCATGGCCAGCTGGTCTTCGGCATGCAACAGTTTGTCTTTCTCGCCTTCGAGCAATTTGTCGGTGGGGATGCCGGTCCATTTGGCGACGACAGAGGCGATGTCTTCGGCGCTGACCTCTTCTTTCAACATCATATGATCTGCCTGGATACTCTGCAGCCTGGCTTTGGCTTCCTCAAGCTCTCTGTTGAGTTCCACCATCTTGCCGTAACGGATCTCGGCGACCCTGCTGAGCTCACCACGCCGTTCGGCCTGCTGCTCTTCTATGTGCAGCTGATCCACCTTTTCCTTTATTGCCCCGATCGACTGGATGGTCTCCCGCTCGAGGGACCACTGGCCACGCATCGCTTTCAATTTATCACCGAGGTCGGCAAGTTTCCGTCGCACCTCCGCCAACCGGTCCTTCGAGGCCTTGTCGTTTTCCTTTTTCAGGGCCTCCTGCTCGATTTCCAGTTTGATGCGCTGTCGTTCGAGCACATCTATCTCCGAGGGCATGGAGTCGATTTCGATGCGCAACCGGGAAGCGGCCTCGTCGATAAGGTCGATTGCCTTGTCTGGCAGGAACCGGTCGGTAATGTACCGGCTCGACAACACCACAGCCGCAACCGTTGCCGCATCCTGAATCCGCACCCCGTGGTGGAGTTCATACTTCTCCTTGATGCCTCTGAGTATCGCGATGGTGTCCTCTTCGCTTGGTTCCTGTACCAGTACCGGTTGGAAACGGCGTTCGAGGGCGCTGTCCTTTTCAATGTATTTGCGGTATTCATCCAGGGTCGTGGCCCCGACGCAGTGGAGTTCGCCACGGGCCAGCGCGGGCTTGAGCATGTTGGAGGCATCCATCGAACCTTCTGCCGCTCCCGCACCGACCAGGGTGTGGATTTCGTCGATAAAGAGAATGATCTCTCCGGCCTTTTTTTCCACCTCTTTCAATACGGCCTTGAGCCGATCCTCAAATTCTCCCCGGTATTTCGCGCCGGCCACCAGGGCGCCAAGATCAAGAGCGATAACCTGTTTGTCCTTCAAGGTCGCAGGGATATCCCCGTTGACGATTCGCTGAGCCAGCCCTTCGACGATCGCGGTCTTGCCAACACCCGGTTCGCCGATCAGTATCGGGTTGTTTTTGGTGCGCCGGGACAGCACCTGAATGATTCTCCGGATCTCCTCGTCTCTGCCGATGACCGGGTCGATCTTACCGCTTTTGGCACGGTCGGTGAGGTTTTGACCATATTTTTCCAGGGCCTGGTACTTCTGCTCGGGATAGGGGTCGGTGACCCGGTGCTCGCCCCGGACGCTTTGCAGCGCCTCGAGAAAGTGCTTGTCATCCACCCCGCGTTTTCGCAGAGCCTGGGAGATTTCATCTTTCTCATCCTTTAAAATTGCCAGAAAAATGTGCTCCTGGCTCACATAGTCGTCTTGCATGGTGCCGGCGGTCTTGAATGCTGCGTCCAGTACCTTCTGCAGATTGGCCGAGGCATATACCTGGCTGGCACCGCTACCGGAGACCTTGGGAGCAGCTGCGATGATCGTGTTGGCGTCCATCAGGACCAGGGATGGATCGATGCCCATTTTTTTCAATACCGGCACCACCACCCCGTCAGGTTGTTCGAGGATGGCCTTGACCAGATGGGCTGGTCTGATTTCCTGCTGGGAGTTGTCCCGGGCATACTGTTGCGCTGCCTGCAAGGCCTCCTGAGACTTCAAGGTAAACTTGTCAAATTGCATGTTCTCTCCTTTCTATTGGTCAACGCGAAGGGTTGATAATTGTCTGTGTTACTTTTTGTCACAATTACTATTTGCTCATATTGACAATAGGAATGTGGAGTGCAGATGTCAAGCGTGTAATGGGCGGAGATTTGCATAAAAAAAGGCGAACTCGCAGAGGAGCTCGCCTTGGGAAAACAAAAAAAATCCAACAGCTTCAGTGCTGTCAGCTCGTATCAACCACAGCCGCCTGAACCACAGGATCCAGAACTGCAACCGCCCCCCCCGATCGGGTTGGCAGAGGTAATGCCAAAACCGGAGCGTGGGCCGGCGTCGATGAAATCGACCTTGATGGATCCGCAGGTATCGAGAAGGCTCTTCTCGACCAGAAATTTCAGTGAATCGTTTTCATAGAGATTATCGTTTTCTTTTGGCTCATCCAGAGCCAATCCCAGAGAGGGCCCCGATCAGCCGCCCTGCATCAGAGCTATACGGAGCGCAGAATCAATGTTGTTCTGCTCCATATACTCTTTGAGTTTTGCTACTGCCAAGTCTGTGACACTAAAATCAGACATGATGCCTCCTTGCAACGTCCCTTGTGGAACATTGAACTGTTTCGGGTTGAACTTCCGGTCAAAGAAGTTGTTTCTGTTGCTCTGATAAGATAAGATTGTCATTTTTATAAGTCAATCGCCAATCCAATAATACTGGCGGAACGGCTGCCGATGCGGGTTGACGGTGGTGGCAACGCGGATGATCTTGCCGGGATGGGCAAAGGAAGGGGTTATGAAAAAAATTGTGATTACCACGGGGGGCGGTGACGCCCCTGGGCTGAATGCCGTCATCCATGCCGTGGTGCATGCCTGTTATAAACGAGGCTGGGAGGTCTACGGCAGCCGGAATGGCTATGCCGGTTTTCTCGATATGGATGACATGGTCCGTCTCACGCTCGATGATGTGGCGGAGATCTACTCTCAAGGAGGCACCATCCTTGGCTCGACCAACAAGGGCAATCCCTTTTCCCGACCGGTTGAGAATCTGGCCGGTGAGATACAGATTGTCGACATATCAGATAAAATAATGAATAATTTTAAAAGGATGGGGTTTCACTGCCACATTGCTATCGGTGGCGACGGCAGCCTCGAGATTGCCAACCGGTTTGCCGAGAAGGGGATGCCTGTTATCGGGGTACCCAAGACCATTGACAACGATCTCGAAGAGACGGAACGCACCTTTGGCTTTGATACCGCGGTCTCCACCGCCACCGAGGCCTTGGATAAGCTCCATTCGACCGCAAAATCGCACAATCGGGTCATGGTGGTCGAAGTAATGGGGCGGGAGTCGGGCTGGATCGCCCTGTATTCAGGGATATCTGGTGGAGCGGATGTTATCCTGATACCAGAAATTCCTTTTGATCTCGATGAGGTCTGCGCCAAGATCAGTGACAACGAGTTGCGCGGCAAGCACTATTCCATCGTGGTTGTCGCCGAGGGAGCGATGACCATGGATGGGACCTCGTTCAATAAAGGTAAAGGTGAACTGGGCCGGCAAGAGGTGGTGCTCGGCGGGGTCGGGGAATATGTGGCGACTGAAATCGGCAAACGCACCGATAAGGACACCCGGTCGCTGGTCCTCGGTCACCTGCAGCGAGGTGGATCGCCCACCACCTTTGATCGGTTACTGGCCCTCCGGTTCGGTGCTGCGGCCGTGCGGATGGTGGAAAACGGTATCTTCGGCCATATGGTCGCTCTGGCGAACTCGGAGATGGTGCCGGTGCCGATTGACCGGGCTATCCGCGGCAGGAAAAAGGTGAATCTCGACTCCGACAAGATGCAGACTGCCCGGGACATCGGTATCTGTTTCGGGGATAGCGCCGGCGGCTGGCGCCTGGCTTGACAGCAGGGTTTGCCAGGTGAAAGACAACGTTTTTGTCGAGATTTTCCACCTGCTGGCTGCCCATTACGGGCCACAGCATTGGTGGCCGGGTGAGACGAAGCTTGAAATCCTGGTGGGCGCCGTTCTCACCCAGAACACCAACTGGAGCAATGTGGTCAAGGCTATCGATAACCTCAAGGCCAGCGACATGCTCTCTTTGCCGATACTCCAGCAGGCCTCGATAGAGGCGATTGCCCAGCGTGTCCGACCTGCCGGCTATTACAACCTCAAGGCCAGACGACTCGTTAACCTGCTGGAAATGATAAGAGAAGTGTACGGGGGCGAGCTCAATTCCCTGCTGGACGACGATACCGGGACGGCCCGTCGGAATCTGCTGTCGGTCAAAGGGGTCGGTCCGGAAACCGCAGACGCCATTCTGCTCTACGCTGGTGGACATCCGTTGTTTGTGGTGGACGCCTACACCCACCGGGTGTTTTGCCGTCACCAACTGGTACCTGAAGAGTGTGACTATCACGAATTACAGGAAATATTTACCGCCAACTTACCTGCCGATGCACAGCTTTTCAATGAGTACCACGCCCTCATCGTTCGTCTTGGCAAGGATTTCTGCAAAAAGAACAATCCATTATGCCGAGAATGCCCGCTTCATGGTGTCGAGGGCCGAAGGGTGTAGAGAGCGGGGGCGGCTCGTTCCTTGCCATATTACCGGTCAGGAGCCGATTCGGGTCGCAGACGGCTCACCTTGGGGCTTTCTTGCGGCGCCACTCAGCTCTCCAACTCTTTGCCGGGAACCATGTCTCGGGCTGTCTGCATCACGTTTTTGAGAAAACTCTCGATGTCTTCGGGGCTGTAGTCGATCCTGGCCAGGGCCTGACGATATCGCTCCAGGGTGTGTCGAGCCTTTATCGGGTTGTTGCTGTTGAGGTAGAGGGCATAGAGCAGCGTCACCAGCTGTTCTTCCAACTTACTGACCTGCAGGGTTTTTTCGATCAGGTTTATCGCCTCGGTGGTTCTGCCGATCTCCACCATGTGCAGGGCCCAGGCCGTGGTGAACCTGATGAAGAGCGATACCAGTTGATCGTTATAGCTCAGAACCTTTTCACTCTTGAAGGTGTCCTCGGGCAGCGATCCCTTCCAGATCGTCATAGCCTGGTTAAAGAGGTTACCGGCCTGCCACCAGTCATTGTTTTTGCTGTGGGCGAGTCCCCGCTGTGCCGCTTCGGTGAATCGCAGGATGTCCATCTTGTGGTTGAGCAGACAGAGAATGCCTTTTTGCATGGAGATGTACTTTTTGCTCTGCAGTCCTTCGGCCTTCGAGAGCTCCTTGCGCAGCCTGGTCAGCAGGGTGTCGAAACTCTTTCTGGCGTTTTCCGGGCTGTTGTCTGGCCAGAGTTCGAGTTGTACCTGCTCCTGGTTGATGCGTTGATCCTTTGCCGTGATCAGCAACCCCAGCAGCTCACGCTGGGAAGGGGTGAGATCCCTGGCCTGGCAGACCACGGCATCGCCCATGGAGAGTTGGAAGGTGTCCAAAAGAGAAAAATTCAAGAGGGCGATGGGATGACCATCGTCGGAGAAGCTGATATCCAGTCGCTCGTGTGCCAGCATCGCCGCAAAGCTGCTCTCGATATCGGAGTCGACGGCGTGGGTAAGGAGCCTTTCCATCATCGTTGGTTCCCAACTCCAGAAATGGTGATAGCCACTGGCCTTCATCAGCGACAGGCCTCTGCCCAGATCAGCCTGTGCGGCGTGCGGGCCCTTTTCTAACAACGCGCAGTAGCTCCGCTGCATCAGGGCACAGATTGTCAGAAAGGTCGAGGGAATGGTGTCGGCGAGGGCCATGGCCCGGTCGAAGTGGTTGAGTGCCTCGTGGTATTTGCCAGCTCTGCTGTAAATTGCTCCGATCAAAATATATTGGAATGATTCATAAAATGGCCCGCCGACGTCGGTTCTGAGGGTCGCCGCCTCTTCTATCTGGCGCAGGGCGCTGGCCTGATCCCCGCGTAAGACCAGACCATAGGCGAGCCATTGCAGGAGCTGGCTGCGCATATGGCTGGTGGCGGCGGTGATGGTGCTTGAACCCTTGTGCAACAGATCGATGGCCTTGTCAGTCTGGCCCATGGAAAAAAGATTGGAGGCCCCCCAGACATAGAAATAGGGCGCGGCAATGGTCTGATCGACAATTGTCGGGTCGATACTGTTTTGAATCGTCAGTTGGAAGGTTTTGAAGTTGAGGTAATCCCCGATCATTGAGAGGTAACACAGATACATGATATAAATCGTCAGTTTGTTAGACATTCCGACTAGCGGATCATGGATAAGTGAGTAACAGAATTCGGCCTCTCGTAAAAAATTTGCCCGATTACCACGAAAGAGATTGATATACCCCTGGATAAAATGAACGGACGAAATGAAATTCCGGCTGTTCAGCCGGGCTGCAAGGCTGCTGGACATGCTGATATAGTTCTGGGCCGTGTCCATTTCACTGCAGAAAAAACAGTAACCGGTGGCAATATTGCGGGCAGCCACGATCTTCACGGTATCGGCGAGAGTGCCTTCGTTGTTGCGTAACAGCTCTGCGGCCCGCGGTAAGAGCCGGGAACCGATCCTGTACTGTCCTGAGATGACGAAATGAAAATAAATCATCTGTGAAAGACAGAGCAGTTCTCCGGTTTCATCGCCACTCTCGACAAAGAGGTCCTTGGCAGCCTCGTAGTAGGAGAGAGTGGCTTGAGGAACGTAGTCATTTCGCAGGAAGCCGGCGTAGAAGGTGAGCCAGCTGTAAAGGAAAAGAGTCTCCTTGGGGATCGAATCGAGCAGGGTAAGAATGGTCAGGGTACGATTTTTGGCGGCGAACTCCATGCCGTGTTTTTTGAGGAGTTGCTCCATGGTCGTGTAGTTTTCCGCTTTGCGGAAACAAGAGAGTGCCTTTTCGATCAGTTCGTGCTGGAGGTAATACTCGGCCTCGCTGGCATATATCGCGCTGATTTCCTGGTCACTGAGGTGATTTTTCGCTTGAATCTGCAGAAATTCCTGGAAAAAATGGTGCAGCCTGAAGACCAGGCGGCGGGCATCGAGACGGTAGACGAAAAAGTTCTCACGGGCCAGGGCGGCAAGGGTCTCGCCGAATGTCTCGATGCCGGTCAGGCTGACGGCCAGGTCCACGGGTATTTCCGAGAAAAATGACAGCTTCATGAACGAGATATGGAAAGGTTGGGGAATCTTGTCAAAAATCTCGTCCTGGAAGTAATCGAGCATGTGCTCCTGGTTGGTGAGCGGGGCCGTGGCGGCACCGTGCTGGGGAAACTGCCAGAAACGGTTGCGTTCGGCGATGGGGTGGCTGGCCAGAACAATACCCATGATCCAGCCATTGGTGATCCGGTGGATATCGA
The DNA here is from genome assembly GCA_047973425.1 of Desulfopila sp. Classification (GTDB taxonomy): domain Bacteria; phylum Desulfobacterota; class Desulfobulbia; order Desulfobulbales; family Desulfocapsaceae; genus Desulfopila. The sequence continues at coordinate 16,533 of JBKEBZ010000042.1, read as the reverse complement.
CTGCATCCTGGGGGGTAATGTTTTTGCCGAAGATGTTGTTGAAAAGATCCTCGATTTCGTTGTTGTTCAGGGCGAGGTCGCTGGTCTTGAGATAACTGATTTTGTTGCTGTCTCGTAAAACCCGACAGGAGAGCTCCAGGGGCTGACGGGTGCAGAGGACGAAGTGCAGACGGGGCGGTGAGGTGTCGAGGATATGTTCGAGCAGGATATTGGTCAGCGTCGCTCCGGCTATCAGGTGCAGGTCGTCGAAGACCACGTAGAGATCATGGTTGAGATAGGCGTCGATATCACCGAGCAGGATGTTGGCGCAGCGTTTGAAATCAAGTGGCCCGATGACCCCTTCCTGCAGGATGGTGGCCAGTTGGGGGGATTGAAAATCAGGAAACTTGAGGTTGAAGTTGGCGAGCAGGGAGGCGAGCAGCATGACCGGGTCGGCGTCTTCCGGGCCAATCTGGTACCAGACATAATCAAAGGAGTTGTATTCAAGGAACTGGGATACCAGGGTGGTCTTCCCCTGACCAGCCTGCGCTTCGATCACCACGGCCTTTTTGGCCTGCATCGAGCGTGGCAGTTGATGGTGGAGCAGCGAGGTCCGAAGAAGTGACTGGGACTGGTCGATATGAGGAGGGTAGAACTTGTTGGACGGCATGGAAAAGGAAATGGTGCTTTCGTATGGCTCCATCATTTCATGTTTCCTCGTTGAAGGAGTGGTCCTGGTTCCTCCCTTGGTACCAGAGAAACTGTCTGCAGATACCACGAATGATTCTGGCTTCCTTTGCTGTCAGTCGCATTCTGCCAAAAAACTGCCTAACATTGTTCATCCAATAGGTATGACTTTTTTCCTGAAGAAAATCAATTTGTAAAAGTGCACTTTCGACATGCTGATACATGCCTTCGAGTTCGTAGGATGAGGCGATATGGGCTCTTGGCTCAAGGGTGGGGTTGCCGATAACTGTTTGATAATAGAGTTCATAGCAATGAATCGCTATGGCCTGGGCCAGGTTGAGCGACGAGAATCCCGCCGTCGGGATGGAGGAGAGAGCGTGACAATATTTCAACTCGTCATTGGTGAGACCGGTGTCTTCAGGGCCAAACATGAGGGCCAGCTGATTGTTGGCGAGATCGGGAATGACCCGCTCGATCACCTGGCGCGGCGTTTGTTCCAGGCTCCTCTTTTTCCCGAGTCTGGCAGTGGTGCCGATGATCAGGGAAAAGGGACCGAGCCCGTCGGCCAGGCTGGTATGCACTTCCATGTTGTCCAGGAGGTGAGCCGCCTTGTGGGTGGCCATTTTGGCCATGGGTTCCCGCGGAGGCAGCTCGTCCCGGATTAAGATGAGCCGGTCGATCCCCATATTGAAGGCAACCCGGGCGGCGGAACCGATATTTTCTGCAAATTTAGGGCGGACCAGGACAATGGCTACCTGGGAAAGCAGTGATTCTCTGGAAAACATGATGGCTGAACCTTGTGGAGGGCAAAGGGGCAAAGACGATGTAACCAGCATGGCTGGACCAGAAGGCCTCAGCCACAACGAACGATAAACCTCCCCGGCGCGGTATCAGAGGTATTCGTGCTGACAGGTTTCATATAAACCAGCATGGCTGGACCAGATAGCCTCAGCCACAACGAACCATGAAAATCGTCGCCCCGGTAAAGGGATTTTCCGTGCTGACAGGTTTCATATAAGGGGGCCGGGGAGGAGGGCTGAAAAAGATCGGGACCGTTTCCGACAATGAAAACGGTCCCGGCAGTATGCTCTGGTCGGCCCGAGCGGGCGCGGCAAAAAAGACTTCAGTTTTTCTTCTGGGTGCTGTCCATTGAGATTTTGCTGATTTTTTCGTATTCTTCTACCTGCTTGTCGGCAGAACTCGGCATGAGCCGCTTGAGCAGAGGCACGACGCCGCTTTCCGACTGTTCAAAGAGCCGCTCTGCCTCTTTGAGCGTTACCTGCCAGGCGGGCGCGAAGCCGGGGGCCTTTTCGAACATGATATCCAGGGCGGTCTGATATATGTAATACTGGCGAATCTCCTTACGGCCTGGCTTCTGGTTCAGAGACTGCACCGTGATCCGGAGATTGTCGCGCTCTTGTTTCAAGCGGCTGATCTCCGCCTTTCTCCGTTCGTTGTCCGCTGAATCGATCTCAAGCTTGGTGTGGAGATGACTGCGCAATCTGTCCACTTCTTTGACCAGTTCACGCCGCCGCAACATGCCACGCACGTAGATGATGATACAGGCGATGATACCAATGGCAAAGCCTTTGGCGAATGGATTGGCGATCAGTGTCATGAACCAGTTGCTCTCTTCCATTTGGTATTTCCCTCCTCAAGCGTGTACGATGTAGGTAAGTCTCTATAATTGATTACGGAACCATAAAATGACTCCCTTAATAGATTCGAAAAGGTTTTGCAAGTCAAGTTGCAAAAACATGGTTGGTAATATTTCCTAACCAGCATGGCTGGACCAGATAGCCTCAGCCACAACGAAACATGAAACTTCTCGACGCGGTGACAGAGCTTTCCGTGCTGGCCAGTTTCAGCTAAACCAGCATGGCTGGACCAGATAGCCTCAGCCACAACGAAGCATGAAACTTCTCGGCGCGGCAACAGAGCTTTCCGCATTGACGGGTTTCATATAAACCAGCATGGCTGGACCAGGTAACCTCAGCCACAACAAACGATGAAACTCCCCGGTGCGGCAACAGAGCTTTCCGCATTGACGGGTTTCATATAAAACCAGTGTCCAGTCAGAAACGAGAAGTTTTCGACTCAATTACAGCGTGAGAGTGATTTTATCACAGGCATATCTTTGATATGCCTGTGATAAAATCTCAAACGCAATGAAGAGTGAGGAGAAACGAGTGGTGCCGGTCACTGCGATACTGAGGGCCGAAAGACGATCCTGTTTTTCTTTCTGTCGATTTCGCTGGCGGTAACCCTGATCGTGTCGCCAAGCTGATATGTGGTGGCGGATATTTCTCCGATAACGCGGTAATGCTTTGAATCAAAAAGAAAATGTTCATCGCCGAGCACCTCGAGAGGGATCGCGCCGCTGATAAAGAGGTCGAGCAATTCGACAAAGACGGCGAAGTCGGTCACCCCGGAGATGATGGCGGGAAAATCTTCATCGAGATGCTTGGCCATATAGAGCATTTTCAGCCTGTCGTCCATTTCCCGTTCGGCGCTGGTCACCGTCCGTTCCCGTTCAGAGAGAAAGTCGGCTTTTTCCTCGAGTTTGCCGCTGGTTCGCCCAGGATCTTCTTTCTCTGTGCCATCCACCAGCATCCGGCAGAGCCCGCGATGTACAATCAGGTCGGGGTAGCGGCGGATGGGTGAGGTGAAGTGGGTGTAGTTCTCTGTCGCCAGGGCAAAATGACCGACATTGTCCGCCGCGTAGCGGGCCTGCTGCATGGTTCGCAGCAGCAGGTTGTTGACGATATACTCCTTGTCGCTGCCGCGGCAGGCGGTAACGACCTGGGCAAACCATTCGGGACTGGCGGTCGGGGGCGGCAGGTGGAGGCCGAGACTTTTGGCAAAGGTAGCGAACTCGGAGACCTTGGCAAAATCGGGCAACTCATGAATCCGAAACACCCCTTTTCGCTTTTTGCGGGTGAAGGTCTCGGCCACCGCTTCGTTGGCGGCGAGCATGAACTCTTCGATAATCTGGTGGGCGAAGTTGCGTTCCGCTCGCTCGATGGACCTGATGCTGCCGTCGCTCTCCAGAGTGATCGCCGGTTCCGGCAGGGAGAAACCGATCGAGCCCCGTCGCCGGCGTAGGTCGAGCAGTTTTTCGGCCAACTCCCTTGCCACCTCGAGCATTGGCAGGAAGCGGCTGGAGTCGTCTCGTATTGCCTGATCCCTGTCGATTAAGATCTTGCGTACAGTGGTGTAGGTGAAGCGGCAGTGGCTGCGGATCACCGAGCGGCAAAAACGGGCGCTGCGGCGGTGGCCGTCCGGGGCAAAATCGATGATGGCGGTCACCGTCAGCCGGTCGCGGTCGGGAATGAGGCTGCAGAGATCGTTGGAGAGTCTTTCTGGCAGCATCGGAATGACCCTGCCGGGGAAATAGATGGATGTACCACGTTGATAGGCGTCTTTATCGATGGCGGAGCCAGGTCTGACGAAATGGCCGACGTCGGCGATGGAAACATGGAGCCGATAGCCCGTCTCGGTCCTGGTGACAAAGATGGCGTCGTCAAAATCCTTGGCTGTTTCCCCATCGATGGTGACATGGAGGAGTTCGCGCAGATCCTCTCGGTCGGAATCGGCGGGAATGGCCTCATCGAAGGCGGCGGCTTCGGCGACACTGGCTGGATTGAAGATGTGGGGCAGGCGGAATTTTTCGATGACGAGGCGCATCTGCACATCGATACTGTCGGCGGGGCCCAGCACCTCGACAATGGCGCCGGAGATGACTCCCCCGGTCAGTTTTTCCGGGTTTATCCGGGCGATGACGACCATATTGTCGTCGATGGTCTCGGTGCTGGCCGGGTCGACCTGGATGATAAAGGGGTAGCGCGTGTCCTCGGGATAAACGAATGCGCCGCGGCGCTGTCGTTGGAAGAAGCCGGCAATGGTGTCGGGTCCCCGTTCGAGGACTTCGATGATGGAGCCTTCCGGCCGAGCTGAGCTGGCGGCGCCAAGGAGCCGCAAAAGAACACGGTCGCCATGGCGGGCCTCACCGAGCCTGGCGGCACCGATATAGACATCCCGCTGCAACTCCGGGGCGTTGCCCTGCCGGCCGGAGACGAGGACAAAGCCGAATCCCCGCGGATTCTGCTGGAGCGTGCCGGTATAAAGCGGCGCGGCTGGATGTATGGCGTACCTCTTCTTCTCCAGTTTGACAATGCACTTTTCCTGCAGCAGCGCGGTAAGGGCCGCTTTCAGCTCACGGCCAACAGTCCGCTTGCCGGTGGTTGCCCGGGCTGTTTCGGCTAAAGAGGCGGGGCCGGCTGCCTGGTACAGGAAGGCCAGAACGGCATTTTCCAGATTGTTTGCCGGTTGGCGGGTCTGTACGGTGTGGAGGCGACGGCGCGGAGGACGGCGGGCCCTTTTCGGCTTGAATCTTTTTTGCACCATAATTATTATTCGTACTTCGTCTCCTTGTACGGGATTCTGCTAGGAGAATTGACTGTTGTGATACCGTTTCTCAAGTTTTTTCAATGTAGCACGGCTGTCCTGGGATGAAAAGAAATAAGCCGTATCTGTTCGCGGATCGTGGTGGGTCACCACCCCGGGCACAACAGGCCCCTGACTGTCTCCCTGGAGATGCCCGGGCTGATATGGCTCCGCTGTTCAGATGACAGCAGGCGGCTACCGGTTTGCACCTGAGGCGGGGAGGCAACATAAGGAGAGTATGCGACGCGTTCCTTTCGATATTGATGAGTATCGCCGGCAGATGGCTGAAATCATAGGAGATCTTCCGGATCAAGAGGTGTTCTGGGATGCCTTGGATTTTGCCGTGGAGGCCCATGAAGACCAGTGGCGGAAATCTGGTGACGCTTACATCCTGCATCCCTGTTCGGTTGCCAGGGTCCTGGCCGAGGAGATGGATATCACTCATCCGGAGATACTTGCCGCCGCGCTGCTCCACGACACGGTCGAGGATGTGCCGGAGGTGACCGCCGAGGTGGTCGGCAAGCGGTTTGGCACCTATGTCCAGGCGATTGTCGAAGGGTGCACCAAGGTGACCCATGTGTCGGGTTCCAAGCAGCATAACTCGCAGCGAACCCACAGAAAGATCTTTTCCGGAGCCGCTCTCAGGCCCGAGGTTATGCTGGTCAAGCTGGCCGATCGGCTGCACAATCTCCGGACGCTGCAGGCTCTGCCCCGCAAGAAACGGCAGCGGATAGCCGACGAAACCATCGATATCTACGCGCCGCTGGCGACGGTTTTTGGTCTGTTCAGCATAAAGCGGCAGATGTATAATCTGGCCTTGCTCTACAAGTATCCGAAACAGGGGGCAAAGCTCAATAATCACATCCGCCAGTTGAGTGAGGCGTCGGATGGCAGGGAGATTGTCGACGAGTTGAACCGGCAGATCGTGAAATACGGGCTGGATGCCAGTGTCACTCTGCTGACCAAGGAACTCTGGGCCTATTACGACGTGACCAACCGTCTGTTACTGAAGCGGATCGAGACCCCGATGGAGATCCTGATCGTCGTCAGTGATCGGCACTGCTGCTATCGGGCGCTGGGGGTTGTCAACGAGACCTACCGGCCCATTCCCCGGACTATCAGAGATTTTATCGCCAACCCGAAGCCAACGGGGTATCAGGGCCTGCACGCCCGGGCGATCATCAAGGGGCAGAAGTACCTGTTCAAGATCAGGACCGCCGAGATGTCCCGTCAGGCCCAGCGCGGCCTGTTCCGCAACTGGAGTTCGAAAAGCGGCAGGCAGGGCCAGTTCGTCAAGGAGATTCAGGAACTCTTCGATGTGTTGAGCTCCGATGAATCCGCCTCCTATCGCGATGTCATTGCCGCAAGCGGCAAAAAAGAGATCTACACCTACACCCCTCAGGGTGATCTGATCTGCCTGCCGTTCAAGTCGACCGTGCTCGACTTCTCCTTTCGGGTGCACACCCAGATCGGGCGTACCTGTATAGGTGGTCTGATTCGCGGCACTCGGGTGCCTATCGACCATGTTCTCGAGGATGGGGCGATGGTCCGGATCATCCGGGCCAAGGAGCCGGTCAAATTTGAACAGCATGTGATCAATATCTGCCAGACACCCCGGGCCAGGGCGGAGCTGACCAGAGGGTTTCGGGTGCGCAGGCGCGAAGTGACCAGGCGGGTCGGAGAATCCCTGGTGCGTCAGGAAATGTTACGTTACGGGTTTCCCTTTCACCTGATGGAGGGCGAGTCGCTGGCGAAGATCCTCGCCCCGTTCAACATCGATTCGGTCGGTGAGCTGTACGGTCGTATCGGTGAGGGGCGCATTCGTCTCTATGAGGTGATGAATCGAATAAAGACAGATATATATGACGGAGTCTCGCCGTTGTTCACCCCTACGGGAGTCTTCAATAAAATTCAGCTCACCACCCTCGATCCGGTCTGTGTCAAACTCTCATCTTGCTGTAAGCCCAATCCAACGGCCAAGGACAACTGTGCCCTGTTGACGGAAAAGGGGTTGTCGGTGCACCATAAGAAATGCGCCCGACTGCAGACGATCAAATTCCGCCGTGAGGATGCAGTCAACATCACCTGGCGGTTGCGGGAGACCAGGGTTGCCAAGCTACAGGAACTCTATCTTCACAAGGCTTCGCGGGCCGAGGTGATGCGGACGCTGATGGAGGCTCCGGAAGAGATGGAAGTGGTCGACCTGCAGCGGCTGTCCGCCTCGCCACCCGCCCATGAGGCGGCCTGGCAGCTCAACTTTTCTACCTCCAGCCTGTACGGTTTACAGAAAATCCTTCGTCATTTCGACAAGTCGGCCCTTCTCTACGAGTTCTCTCTCGAGTGCTGACGGAACCAGGGCGCCCAGCGCATATCCGCTCAGCCGTCGTTGGCATCGTCAGGTTGGTCCAGATGCGGTTTCTTGGTGTAGTTGCCAAGGACTCTGGCCAGCATGTCGGGCAGGTCGTAGCGCTGTCGGGAGCTGCGCTGCAGTTGGTTCAGGGTCTTGGCAAGCGTCAGCTGCTCTCCTAGAGAGATATGCCGGAGAATAAGGGAGATCAGGCGAGTGATGGTGGTGAGGTCCGAGATACGTGACTGCAGATGCTGATCGCGGTCGAAGGCGGTCGAGGCGAATATCTCGACGGGTTCTCCCTCCATTTCACTGATGGACACATACCAGCTGTTGTTCTCACGATCCCGGGTGCGGTACCGTTTGGCGTCGAGGACCTCGGGCAGTTCAAGCACGGGCTCGTTGCCGGTGTCGGCCAGGATGGCGTAAAGACGGTGGACGCGGCGCTTACGGGTGGCAATGGTCGCAGCCAGCTCGGCGCATTCCCGGCAGAGCGCCACGCCCTGGCAGGGCGCGAGCGAGGCCATCTGTTCACAAACGGGACACTGGCCGGTCGACATAGGGTTGTTCGTCATTGCTCCATCTCCCATCTGGTGAGATCTTCTGGATATTTTCTTCAAGGAGTCCAAGAAACCGCTTGCCCTGGATCTCACGCGCACCAAACCGTAGGAGGTGGGCCGTGGTCATCTGGCAGTCGATCATCACCACGCCTCTGCGCTGCAGGTAGTTCACCAGGGCGACCAGAGCCACCTTCGAGGCGTCGGTGACCCGGGTGAACATCGACTCGCCAAAGAACACCCGGTCCAATCGTAGGCCATACAGCCCCCCCGCCAGCGTCTCCCCCTGCCAGCACTCGACACTGTGGACAAAGCCCAGCTGATGCAATCTGAGATAGGCGGTTTGCATCTCCCGGGTGATCCAGGTTCCCTCTCCATTGGCGCTTCTCGTTTGGGCGCAATCGTCGATAACTCTGGCGAAGTCACTGTCAAAACGTACAGTGAACCGTTGTTGTCTGATCGTGCGGGCCAGCCTTTTGGCAACGACAAGCTCTGGTGGGAAAAGAACGAGCCGGGGTGAGGTGAACCACCAGAGTAACGGCTCTCCGTCGGAGTACCAGGGGAAGATCCCATGGCGGTAGGCGGTGATAAGGCGTTGGGGGCTGAGGTCGCCGCCTACTGCGAGAAGACCGTTGCTCTCCGCGAGGCTGGGGTGGGGGAAGACGATCTCGTTGTGGAGTTGAAATACGGGCATGGGTGAACTTACCTGCCGTTGCCTGCGCTGTCAACAGCGAGTGGAGACGCTGCCTGGGAGAGGTGTGCTGCAAGGGGGCTGAATTCTCTTGATTTCCCGGGAATATCTGAGGGGATGTAGTTGAACCATTTGTTTGCTGGTGGTAGGATTGACAGCAGAGAAATGGTGATGAACCGTGCGATTGCGCCCTGTTTGCCGATCTCCGGTGGTCGATGATGGCTGGAGAGTGAAAACGGGGTTGGTGGTCCTCGGGTTGTGGAAAGAAGAGGAATATCTGCTATGTCATGTGGTTGCCGATGAGTCGTGAAGGGGTTGGTGAAGAGTCTTGGGAGCAGTTGCCCGCCTGGAGACAGCGACTGCAGCAGGGTGAATATTTTGTCGCTGCCGGGCCGCTGAGTGTTCTGGTGCGCATGCGCCGCGACATTGCGGCGCAGACACCGATGCTGCTGCTCACGGGTGAGGATGGATGTGGAAAGACGGTGCTCGGCAGTATGCTGGCGGCCGAGGTCGATTCCGGCTGTCTTCCCGTGTATTTTCCCAAAAGCGTCAAATCGTTCGAACAGCTGGTGGAGCGGGTGGCCCAGAGCGTTGGGGTGGAGGTCGGTGACTCCGGTGGTGAAGGCTTTGCCGAGACCATCGACGCCATTGCTGCCGCCGTCGCCTGCAACTCCGAGCGGTTGTTGCTGATCTGTGACGGGGCCGAGCGCATCTATCTCGCCACTCTGGAGCGATTGCGCAAGATGATGGACCGTCTCAATCGGGTGGTGGTCTCCATGCAGGTGGTCCTGATCGGCAGACCCCAGTTGCTCGATAGTCTCAGAAAACTCAATGTCTGTGGCTTTGCCGAGATAGAAGAGCGACACTATGTCCTCCAACCCCTGACATTCACCGAGACCCGCTCGTATCTCGAGTTCTGTAAGACAAGGATGGCAGACGACGAATTCGACATAATCAAGGTCGAGACGGTCGATCGAATATATCGAGAGTCAGGTGGTAATTTCAGGAAGATACATGAGGCCGCCGAGAGGCTTTGCAATCGCTACAACAAAGATGCTTCGTTCTGGGTGCTGTTGGAAAATGTTGAAAATGAAGGAATGCGGACGGCTTCGGGACGGCTTCGTCGCCTTTTCGCCCAGCTCAAAAGACTGATGTCTGGCGGCATGTCCCGGCAGCGTCAGCTGATTTACGGCGGAATCGTCGTTTTGCTTGCGGGCGGGCTGTTGTTGGTATTCAAGGCTGACGAGTCGGAGTCGGTCGCCGGCGCCTCGTCCCGGGTGTCGAGCGCCACGGCCATGCCAGAGGTCCCGTCGCCGGTGGTGGAGAAGACGCCACCGCAAGCTCTGGATACCGGGCATGAGGGCGGGGGCGGCCAGGCGTTTGTCCCAGAGCCTGAGGCTGCAGTCGGGAACATCGATGAGGCTGTGGCCCGGCAGCAAGAGGTGGAGCCTGCGGCTGGGGCGGAAAAAACCGAACAGGTCGAGCCGGCGGCCGTGCCGGCCGTCGGAGCTGAGAACGAGGGCGAAAACGAAGCACCTCCTGCCGACAGCCTGGCCAGACGACAGCTGCAGCAGGCCGAGAGCTTGCTCGAAGAGGCCCAGCAGGCGCTGGAGGTGGCTGGACGGAACCGGGGGCATGAGCTGACAGCACTGGCTGAATCCGCGGAACCCGCGACATCGGCTGCGAGTACCGGAACCCCGGATGTGCCGGAAGAGGAAAAACCGGCGACGATTGCGGTTCTGCCTGCCAAGGTGGTCGAAAAATCTCCCTCTGCCGCTCTGTCCGACGCCTCCCCGGTGACGATGTTTGTGGCAGACCATCCCAAAAGGATTGTCGCGGGCGCGGAGCGTGATGACAACTCGTCGATTGGGGCCGGCTCTGCCGCCGTCCCGGAGACCGGCAAATCTGTCGATCCTGTCACGGTTCCACTGATTACCGCTCCCAGGACAAAAGAGAAGAAAGCGGCCGAACTGGACAACCCCACGTTTATGGAAGATGAGCCGGTTGTGACCGGTCATGGAGAGGCGCCGGTCCGGGTAGAGGGAGAGGCAGGGGACGGCGAGCCTGACCTTCAGATAGAGCATCTTGCTCCGTCTGTTACAAAAATGCAAAAAACCATGGCCGAGTCGAAAAAAATTCCTGTCTTCGGCAAGGTTATGGTGAAAAAAGATGGGCCGGTAGGGCACAGTGGTCTGTATGCGGCCCGGGTCGCTGCAGGTCTTCCCTGGCTCAACGGCAGCAAAGACCGAAAATACACGATGCAACTCATGGCCCTCTCATCGGATACGGCCAAGACCAACGCCAAGGAGATCCTGGGGCAGCAGCAATATGCCAGAGAGGCGACCAGCCTGTATATTTTTGAAAAACGGGGCGAGATTCCGACCGTCTTCATGTTCATGGGTGAGTACGATACGGTGGCCGAGGCCGAAGCCGCTCGCCAGCAGATACCGGCGGCTCTCCAGCGAGACGACCCGTATATCCTGTCGATAGCGGAAGCGGTCCAGAAATTGCGCTGACGCGGATTTCTCATCAGGGCATGTGGCGTCGGGTTCGAAATTTTTGCCGATGGACGAGAGGCTCTGTTCACCCGCACAGGACGAGAGAAGATGACCTCGCCCGGCCCCGCCTGAACTGATCTCGGGTGAACACTGAGGTATGCCTGGCGCCTTATTCACAGTGTCCATGAGAAATGTGCGCTGACCAGCATGGCTGGACCAGGTAGCCTCAGCCACAACGAACCATGAAACCCCTCGGCGCGGCAACAGAGCGTTGCGCACTGGCGAGTTTCATATAAACCAGCATGGCTGGACCAGGTAGCCTCAGCCACAACGAACCATGAAAATCGTCGCCCCGGTAAAGGAATTTTCCGTGCTGACGATTTTCGGAGAAACGCAAGAGGCGGGCCCGGTCAAATCCCTGGTTGTCTTGCTCGCTCTTTTTCTCGTGCTGCAAAAGGATGTGGCGCGTGGCCCATAATTGCCATAATACGTTGTGGCTAGGGCGAATTGAACCAGGCCAGGAGTGGTGGTGGCGGAGGGGAGGGCAGAGCGAGAAAATGGGTCGGCGATCTCCTTCAGCAGAAAATATCTCGTCTCAAAGCGAAAACTAGGCTAGAGTGATAACCGTGGTTAGGCCTGTTCGCCACTGCATTCGTAGTGTATTTTATGCTATTCGCCACGATGTTCTGCCTTCTGGCGGCCGCTGAGAAGGAGGGCATCATGGCCTGTTTGGTTGGGCTTCCCACCTGTCCTGTCCCGTATCGCTGCCGGTCTTAATAGACATTCCGTCTCGCCCCGTAGCAGATATATTCAAATTTTCACAATGATTCCCAGATACTCTGCCGTTTTTATGGGGTAAGTTGGCCGGAATCAGCTCCGTGATGGGGTACGTTTATAAAGGAGGCATTTTGGAAGAATTTGCAATTTTGACATTTGAGGGAAAAGAGATAAAACTTCCGGTCATCACTGGTACTGAAGGGGAGAAGGCGATTGACATCTCCAGGTTGCGGGCCAACACCGGTCTGATAACCATGGATCCAGGCTATGCCAACACCGGCAGTTGTCAGAGTGCCATAACCTTTATGGATGGAGAGCGGGGAATTCTGCGTTATCGCGGCATCCCGGTGGAGCAGCTGGCGGAAAATTCCACCTTCAAGGAGACGGCCTACCTGTTGATCAACGGTAGACTGCCCACCAGGACGGAGCTGACGGAATTTTCGGTGAGTCTGAACGACAACAGCCTGGTCCACACCGATCTCAAGACATTTTTTCAGAATTTTCCTCGACAGTCGCATCCGATGGGTATCCTGTCGTCGATGGTGACCGCTTTACGAAGTTTTTACCCGGAATACAGCCCCCGTGAAGAGAAGATTCAGCAGACGATGACCCGGCTGCTGGCCAAGGTACGGACCATGGCGGCCATGTCGTACAAGATTTCCCGGGGGCATGAGCTGGTTCTGCCAAGACCCGATCTCACCTACTGTGAGAATTTTCTGAACATGATGTTCGACACCCCGGTGAAGCCGTACGAGATCAAACCGGAGGTGGTTTCGGCCCTGCGGGTCTTCTGGATACTGCACGCCGAACATGAGCAGAACTGTTCCACCTCTTCGGTGCGGATGGTCGGCAGCGCCCGGGTCAACCCGTATGCGGCAATTTCTGCCGGTATCGCCGCGTTGTGGGGGCCGCTGCATGGCGGGGCCAACCAGGCGGTTATCGAGATGCTGATGGAGATTTATCACAATGACGGTGACTATCTGTCGGCAATCAACCGGGCCAAGGACAAAAACGATTCGTTCCGGATGATGGGCTTTGGTCATCGGGTCTACAAGACCTACGATCCAAGAGCGAAGATAATGAAGAAGATGTGTCATTCGCTGCTCGACACCCTGAAGATTTCCGATCCTCTTTTGGATATTGCCCTGGAACTCGAGGAGGCCGCCTTAAAAGACCAGTATTTTATCGATCATCATCTCTACCCCAATGTCGACTTTTACACCGGTATCGTGCTGCGGGCCATAGGGATCCCTACCAACATGTTTACCGTGATGTTCGCTCTGGGGCGGCTGCCGGGCTGGATAGCCCAGTGGAAGGAGAGCATGGACGATCCCAACTGGAAGATCGCCCGACCACGGCAGATTTATATTGGCGAAAAAGAGTACGATTACGTGCCGATCCATGCCCGTTGACGGGGCGTGATGGCTCACTGCTGGCGATATCTGTTGTCTGGGAGGTTTGATCGCTGACAGGCCGCAGACTGTTTTCTGGCGGAGGAAGCGCCTTGGAGAAGGGCGCTTCCTCGTGGCTGGGACCGTGGTCGATACGAGGCAGCACGACCCAGGGCAGGCTCTGCCAGGGTCAGATGGGCGCGTTGTCAGTCTGCCGGGCTGAACTGGGACTTGTCGACACCGCAGACGGGGCAGATGAAATCGTCGGGCAGGTCCTCAAACGCGGTGCCCGGCGCAATGCCCTGCTCCGGCACGCCTTTTTGTGGATCATATTCAAAACCGCAAACATTGCATACGTACTTTTTCATGGCGATCTCCTCTTGATCGGGTCTGGGGCTGGTGGGGCGTTCTCTTCATCCTGCCCCAGTTTGCATGAAATGCCGCGAAAAAGCAAGCTGGCGATGGGGCTATTTCTGCGGAAATACTGCCGGGAATAGTGGTCGTTCGCTCACGCCGTTTATCCGAAAATCGCCGACAAGGAGTCGTTGGCACGTTCTCAGGATTTTCATGGTTTGTTGTGGCTGAGGCTACCTGGTCCAGCCATGCTGGTTTATATGAAACTCGCCAGTGCGGAACGCTCTGTCACCGCGCCGAGGAGTTTCATGGTTCGTTGTGGCTGAGGCTATCTGGTCCAGCCATGCTGGTTAGCAAAAGAAGACTATCAAAAGGAGGAATAACGTGTCGGTGAAAAAAATATTGATGCTGGCTGGTGACTATGTGGAGGATTATGAGGTCATGGTGCCGTTTCAGGCCCTGTCCATGCTTGGTTATCAGGTAGATGCGGTCTGCCCGGACAAGCGGGTTGGCGATATCGTCCGGACTGCAATCCATGACTTCGAGGGGGACCAGACCTATAGCGAGAAACGGGGACATAATTTCACCTTAACTGGTGATTTCGCCACGGTCAATCCGGACGACTATGTCGGCCTGGTCATTCCCGGCGGCAGGGCTCCGGAATATCTGCGCTTAAACGACAGGGTGCTGCAGATCGTCAAAGCGTTTGCCACCGCGAACAAACCGATTGCCGCAATCTGTCACGGAGCCCAGCTGTTGAGCGCCGCCGGTGTTCTGGCTGGCAGGGAGTGTTCAGCCTATCCCGCCTGTGCTCCGGAAGTGGAGGCGGCGGGAGGACGTTATGTCGCCATCGAGATGGTCGATGCCCATGTAGAAGGCAATCTGGTCACGGGCCCGGCCTGGCCGGCGCATCCGATCTGGCTGGCCAGGTTTGTAGAGAAGCTGGGGGCGAAAATCACCATATGATGCTGGCTTACCAAGTGGGCAGGAGCCACCAGGCGGATCTTTGCAGGGTGGGATTCCGTCGATCGAGCCTGTCCTGAGCGAGGTTCCATGACAGCTCTGTTTGGTGACACCGCCTTGTAGGCTTCCCCGCGGGAGAAAACGAAATGGATCAATCGCGATTACATCGTCTCTATGACGCCATCGAAAAAAGCGGACTGACGGGGATTGTGCTCAATGCCGGTCCAAGCCTCACCTATCTTACCGGTTTGCATTTTCATCTGATGGAACGACCGGTCGTGCTGGTCGTCGCCTGCGGTCAGTCTCCGATCCTTGTGCTGCCAGAGCTTGAAAAACCACAGCTCGAGTTCTTGCCTTTTGAAGTGAATTCCTATGGCTATGGTGACGACCCCAGGTCGTGGCCTGGAGTTTTTCACGATGCCCTCGCCGGTTGCGGTTTAGATAACGCCCGGCTGGGGGTGGAGCCGCAGCAGTTGCGGCTCCTCGAGTTGCACTGTCTGCAGGGAGCCGTTCAGGCCGAATATGTCGATGGTTCAGAAGTATTGGCCCATCTCCGGGCGAGAAAGGATGACAACGAACTGGCCTGCATCAAAAGGGCGGTGACTATCGCCGAAAACGCCCTCGAGGCGACCCTGCCGATGATGAGAATCGGGGTGACGGAAAAGGCTATCGCCGGAGAGCTGTTTGTCCAGTTGATCAGGCATGGTTCCGATCCGGCCCTTCCTTTCTTTCCCATTGTCGCCGCCGGACCCAACAGCACCAACCCCCATGCCACGCCGTCCGGTCGCCCTCTCGCCTCGGGAGATCTGTTGATTATCGATTGGGGTGCGGGGTATCACGGGTACATGTCCGATCTGACCAGAACCTTTGCTGTCGGAGCGATCGATGCCCGGGCCAGAGAGATCCATGAAACGGTGCAGCGGGCCAATGCGGCTGGCCGCAAGACGGGTGCGGCGGGTGACGCCTGTGCCGAGGTCGATCGGGCCGCGCGGTGGGTAATCGAAGATGCGGGGTACGGTGGCTGCTTCACCCATCGAACCGGTCATGGCCTGGGGATGGAATGCCATGAGCATCCCTACATTCATGGGCAGAACGACGAACCTCTTGCGGCAGGCAACGTATATACGGTCGAACCGGGGATCTATTTTGACGGTATCTATGGTGTCCGCATCGAAGATGACGTGGTGATGACCGCAACCGGCCCCCAGTCGCTTTCGACCATGAGCCGGAATATCCGGATCGTTGGCTGAGCGGCATAGCGCGCCACGACCGGTGATCGATCGGCATCGGGGCAGCCCGGATTTCTCATCAATATTTTGTGCATTTGTTGGTGTTTCAGTAGGGACAAGACACCTCGCAAGAAAAGCGATGCACCGGAGATCGCAGCCACAACGATGACACCGCCACGTTGTCATGAAACACTTCGGCCAGGCAACAGAGCTTTCCGTGCTGACGAGTTTCGGATAAACCAGCATGGCTGGACCAGGTACCGCAGCCACAACAAACCATGAAAATCCCGAGGACGTGTCAACGACTCCTTGTCGGCGATTTTCGGATAAAAAGAGTAAACGTTCAGTGCGGCCGGGCAAGGTCGCATATTCTAGCGGGTGTGATTCCCGCCTCAGAAGGGCTAGCCACCCACTGAGTAGTGAGTCCTTGGATTCGAGGGGGTGACCCCGAGGATTAAGCGTAGGACAGCAAGCCGGCAGGCCGTTAGCCATATGGCTGAAGTGATTGAGCCCCGAAATTACCAATGGGAAGGATGACGCCTTTGAACGGTAACCGTTCACCGGAATTATAGCCAAACCTGAAAAAGTCAGTGCGTTCATGAAAAGATTCTGGT
>JBKEBZ010000126.1:0-21172 GCA_047973425.1 Desulfopila sp. | reverse complement strand
TTCGGACGCCTTTCGCGCCTCTCTCCGATGTGAGTTTTTCCGGTTATTGGTTTGGCCATGTAGAAATTCCTCCTTTAAGTGTGCGTATAGCTATAATACGTGCACTTTAAAAATCAAGAAAAAAGCACGGCTTTTCAACGAAACCGTGCTTACGGAATGGCGATATTGGATTAAAGTGTACGCTTTACCCGATTTTCAGGATATGAAACTCCTCGGTACGGAAAGCTTTGTTACCGTGCCGAGGAGTTTTATGCTTTGTTGTGGCTGAGGCTACCTGGTCCAGCCATGCTGGTTAGAGGAAGAAATAGGTCGCTATCAGACCAACCAGCGACATGGTGATGGTGTAGGGCAGGGCCAGCCAGACCATCCTCCCGTAGGAGAGCCGGATCACCGGGGCCAGCGCCGAGGTCAGCAGAAACAGGAAGGCTGCCTGGCCGTTCGGGGTCGCCACGCTGGGGATGTTGGTGCCGACATTGATGGCCACGGCCAGCTTGTCGAAATGCTCCATGATCGCATCGGCCTGGATGGCGGCAGCCTGCGGCAAGGTCGCCAGCACTTCCTGGCGGGGGATATGCGGGTCGGTGAGCATATCCATCAGTTGGGCGCCGGTCACGTTGATATCGGGTATGGAACCCAGGGTATTGGTGATATGGGCTTTGGTTTCGGAGATATAGACCGTGGCCACGAAGACGTTGTCGGAAATGGCCGAGAGCAGACCGTTGGCAATATAGTAGGCCGACAGCTGGTGGGGGCCCTGCAGACTCAAGACGTAGTCGATGATCGGGGCGAACAGATGCTGGTCATGGATCACGGCGACAATGGTGAAAAACACCACCAGTAGGGCGGTGAACGGCAGGGCCTCTTCGAAGGCCTGGCCGATCTGGTGTTCTTCGGTGACCCCGTTCATCGCGGTGAGAAAGACGATGACCGACAGGCCGATGAGGCCGACAGCGGCCAGGTGAAAGGCTAAGGCCAGGACCAGCCAGATGCCGGCAATGGCCTGAAAGATGAGTCGCAGCTTGCCGTTGAAACCTCGTTTTTTCTCCATTTTTATTTCCGTCTCCAGCAGGTGGGAACGGATGTTGCCGGGCAGTTGATAGCCGTAGCCGAACCATTTCAGCCGCTCCACCAGATAGCAGGTGAGCAGGCCGGTCGCCAGCACCGGCAGGGATATTCGCGAGACCTCGAAGAAAAATGTCGAAAAATGCCAGCCCATTACGCTGCCGATCAACAGATTCTGTGGTTCGCCGACCAGGGTGCAGACCCCGCCGAGGGCCGTGCCGACGGCACCATGCATCATCAGGTTGCGGAGAAAACCCCGAAACTGCCTGAGATCTTCTTTTTCCCGATCTTTCAGCTGATTATCGTCGTTGATGTCATAGGTGGTCGTGCCTTCCTTGCCGGAGATATAGCGGTGATAGACGTCATAAAAGCCGTAGGCCACCGCTATAATGACCGCGGTGACCGTCAAGGCGTCGAGAAAGGCGGAGAGAAAGGCGCCGGCAAAGCAGAAGAGCAGGGCGATGAGATATTTCGACTGGACCTTCACCAGGATCCTGGTGAAGGTGAAGCGGAGGAAGTCCTTCATGAAATAGATCCCCGCCACCATGAAGATCAAGAGCAGGATGACCTCGAAGTTGTGCAGGGCCTCCTGGTAGACGTTTTCCGGGTGGGTCATGCCGATGATCACCGCTTCTATGGCCAGCAGGCCGCCAGCCGGCAGTGGATAGCATTTGAGGGCCATGGCCAGGGTGAAGATGAACTCGGCTATCAGTACCCAGCCGGCGACGAACGGGTCATAAAGCTTGAACAGCAGAGGGTTGATGACCAGAAAGACGCAGATGGTCACCTTGTACCACTGTGACGCGTTGCCGAGAAAATTACTGAGGAAGGCGCGGAAGTATGACTCGGGCATGACAACTACTCCTGGAAAAGGGATAAAAAACGGGACTGCGTTATAGGTAGGGGATGCAGTCCTGGGAAAAGGCAGTGCGAGGAGAGTCGGCAGAGCAGTATCGGATCAGAGGAATGACATTGGCGGGATGAGTCAAGGAGATACCTGCTGACGGGCCGATATAATCATTGATGCTCTTTGCTTTCATCAATTTTGATACCACGTTCTTTTGCTGTTTTCAACTCCCGGTCAGAAATAATCTGACAATATCCTCTTTTGTAACAATGACATGTCGGTGGTCGTCTGCTGACCTCCCCGTTTTTCCGTGGCTTCCTGCAAGTGACCGACAAACGGTCGGGGCGGGATCGGTGGCAATCATCTCACCCGATCACGTGGTGTCGGGTCGCCAACGTCGCATCCCCCAAAGCAGGACCAAGAGGGCAAGACCGCTGAGTAGCGCCGAAGAGTGGCACACGCCGACGATGCCCCAACTCCTCCAGAGAACGCCGCCGAGGAGAACTCCGCCCATTCTGCCGATGCCGGCGACGCCGAAGTAGGCGGCCAGCATGGTGGCCCGATGGTGAGGGAGCAGTTCGGTATTGAGGGAAAAGCTGGTGACGATGGTGAATTCGCCGGCGAAGAAGACGAAAAAAATACCGAGCATCGCCAGATTCAGGGATGTGCCGATAACAGGCAGTGCCAGGTAGGCGATGCAGCTGAGGACCAGGCCGAGGAGAACGGCCCGTTTGAGACCGATCCGATCGGCAAGAAGCGCGGTACAGGATTCACCCAGAAGCTCGGCAAGGCCGATGGCAATGGTGCTGAAGCCCAGAGTCACCAGGCTCACCGCAAAATCGCGTTCGAACCAGGCCCCGTACACCACGAAGAGACTGTCGCTGGCCACGCTGATCAGAAAGCCGAAGACCAGCATGGTCAGGGCAAAACGGTTGGTCAGCGGCTCGCCAAGCGCGGCGACGACCCGCCAGAGGGGTTCACCGGTTGGTGGAGTGGCCTGATGGTTGCTCTGGAATGTTCGACCCAGAAAAAAACAGCCGATAAGCGCCAGTCCGGCCAGCAGGGCGTAGCTGCTGGTCAGACCGAGATACTCGATGGACAGGCCGAGCAGGGGGATGCCGAGCAGGGTGGAGCCGGCCCAGGCGGTTTCGGAAAAGCCGATGACTCGGCCCCGTCGGCCATACTCGACATGGTTGCCGATATAGGCCTGCAAGGCCGGATCAAAGAGCGTTTTGCCGAGGCTGGCCAGGACGAGGCCGAACAGCACGGCCCAGTACCAAGGGAAGAGGGTGCAGAGCAGCATGCCGACGACCAGCAGTGCCAGACCGCCCTGCATGATCCGTCGGTAGCCGAACCGATCGGCCAGGGGGCCGGCAAAGATGCCGAAGAGCGAGGAAAACTGACAGGCCGCGATCAGAGAGGTGATCATGGAAAGCGGCACCGCCATGTCCCGGCTGAGCGCAGGAGCGAACGGATAGGCAAAGCGGCGCCCGGTATTGAGCAGCAGCTTGCAGAGGATGGCGATGCCTATCTGGTAGGCCAGCCGGGGGCGTGTCTCGATATTGTCCATAGGGTGTTCCGCCCAGAGAGCCTGCCTGCCATCTCAGGGGGATGGGACGCGCGCGGTATAGTCCTCCAACTGCAGGTGCTGACGGAAGAAAGACCGGTATTCGTCCCTGCGGTGGCTGACGTAGAGGATGGTGGTGTTGCCCTTGCGGCTGACGGTCTCGAGAAAATCGAGCAGGGCCTTTCTGCTACTGTCGTCAAGCCCCTGGGTGGGCTCGTCGAGTACCAGCAGTGGCGGCTGTTTGATCAGGGCGCGGGCGATCAGTACCAGCCGCTGGTCGCCATAGGAGAGGGCGCGAAAGGGGGTGGCGAGGTGTTCGGCCATATCGAGAGCGGCCAGCCAGCGGGCCGCCGTTCGTTTCTGGGGTGAGGAGACCGGCCGGTACAGACCGATGGAGTCGAACAGCCCGGAGAGCACCACGCTCTGGGCGGAACCAGGCACCCGGTAGTTGCGGTGGATTTCCGGGGAGACGATCCCCATGAACCGTTTTATCTCCCAGATCGATTCGCCGGTACCCCGCCGGCGGCCGAAGATGGTGAGGTCGTTGGCGTAACATTTCGGATTGTCACCGGTGATGATATGGAGCAGAGTCGATTTGCCGCAGCCGTTCGGACCGGTGATCAGGGTGTGTTGGCCCTGGTCGAGGGAAAAGTCGAGATGTGAAAAGATATTTTTTTCACCGTAACGGGCAAAGCCGTCGTTGAGCACGATCAGCTGGGGGCCGAGTTCGGCCGCCTGGTCGGCGAGGCTGTCCGCCAGTGGGCTGTCGCGAAAGATCGAGGTGGCGGTGTCCGCGTAGCGGGCGGCAAGTGGTAAAATGGTCTCCCGCTCACCCTGGTGAGCTAATCCGGACTCGTGAAACAGAGCCAGATGGTCGCACCAGGCGGGGATGTCCTCGAAGTTGCGGACCAGTACCAGGATGCGCAGTTCCCGGCGGTCGAGCTGGCTGAAGGCCCGATCGACCTCCTGACAGGCGACGGGATCGAGCCCCTCGTAGGGCGAGTCGACGACGATGGTGGTTGCACCGTTGAGCAGGGCCTGAAGCAGTAGCAGTTTGCGGCCCTGACCGGAGCTGAGCTGGCGGTATCCTGTGGTCAGGGTAGCTCGCATGTCGAGGGCATCGATCAGCGGGCTGGCCAGGGCTTCGGCGGGCAGGAAGTCTTGCGCCAGGGTGCCGGGATCCGGCTGGTCCATGAAATCGGAATCGTCGTTGCGCAACTCCTCTTCAAATATCTCCTGCTGGGCCGAAAACGAGATGGTCTGCCCTGATTCGGGCAGGTCGAGAACCGTTGCCGGAGCGGTGTCGATTTTACCTTCGAGGAGGGCGAGAAAGGTGTTGATGCCAGAGCGGCCGCTGCCGTAGAAACACCAGGATTCACCTGGTTGCACGGTCAGCTCGTCGATGGTGAGGTTGGCGAGGTTGAGGTGTGCGATGCGCATGGTGGGCTACTCCGCCGCTCTGATGTGGGTGGTGTCGATGGGCTGCTTTTCGCCAGCCTCGTTCACGGACACGTAGATGAAGGCCGCCTCGGTCACCTTGTATCTGCCGGACAGAGAGCTTGCCGCCTGCAACTCCTTTTTGGCCCAGACCTCGAGATGGATGGTGAGGGAGGTGGTGCCCACTTTGGTGACCCGGCCGTAACAGCAGACCACGTCACCGACGTGGACGGGTCTGATGAAATGCATCGAGTCGACGGCGACGGTCACCACCCGGGACTTGGTGTACTCCTTGGCCAGGATGCCGCCGGCCATATCCATCTGCGACATGATCCAGCCGCCGAAGATGTCGCCGCTCGGGTTGGTGTCGGCCGGCATGGCCACGGTCCGCAGCAGCATCTCACCGCCTGGTGTGGTTCGTTCGTTGTTCATGACAGGGTTGTGGTCGTGATCCTTGAATTGACAATGGGTGCGTGGTTCATACGGTCCGCAACAGGGGGCAGAGTCGTCGCCTCGTGCATGCCCCAGGACAATATAGCATTTCGGCCTTGATGACAACCGGGGCTATTCCGTTATTGAGCGGTGCCGGAGATCCCGGTGGGTGTGCCGGGGTGCGGTGAAAGGCCCAACGGCCCAAAAAGTCGGCAGGAATATTGCAAAAATATTAACAGCGGTGGATTTTGCTGGACCATGCTACAATACGGAAAACCCGTTCTGGCCATGCTTCTCCGATCGAGAGAGGGGTGGCTTCGATGGAGGGGTACTCCTGGCTGTCAGGATTTTTGTCAGGCCCAGGCCTCTGTTAACTTTTCATTTCCTGTCACTTTCAACCGGCGACGGCAGGGGACCGATTGCCGGTGAAGGCGAGCGAGGCGCCGTATCGACCCGAGCCTCTTCGCTACGGGGTGTGTGACCATGATTCCTGCCATGAGTCTCAGGGCAAAAATCACCTGTATATTCACTGTTATCGCTGTGATTGTCATTGCCGGCAGCGGCAGTCTGTTCTGGTATACTCACCAGACCGATCAGTCGGTCTCCACCATGATCGAGCGGGAGGTCCTGCTTTACAAGGAGATCCAGGATATGGAGCTGGCACTTGCCAACCAGAAGGGTTTTTTGACCTATTATTTCGTCGATGGCGACGAAAAGTGGCTGGCGGCGATCCTCACCTATCGGCGGATGTTTGGCGAGTCGATGCTCCGGGCCACCTCGTCCGATCTGACCCCGGCCAACCGTCAGGCCCTCGAGCTGATCGGCCAGAAATATGCGAACTATATCGCGGCCAAGGATCAGGCCATCGACAACTATAAAAAAGGCCTGCACCAGCAGAGCATCTCGATGTCCCATGAACGACAGCGGGATGCATTTTTCGGGCTGCTGGCGCTGTGCGAGGAGTTCAGCCAGCAGCAGTGGCGGGATATTCTGCAACGGGAGCGGGAGGGCATCGCCCGGAGCCAGCGGATGCGGTTCATCGTCTCTTGCGGACTTGTCGCCTTTGTCGCCACCAGCGTGATCTTTCTGGTGATCCTCTACCGGCAGATTCTGGTGCCTATCCGGGGGCTGGCCATTGAGACCGGGGGGCCGCAGGAGGATATCAAGAACGAGGTCAATTCACTGGCCCACTCCCTCCAGGACATGCGTCGCGATTTCGATGAGACCGCAAGCCAGCTGGCCCGGAGCCAGCGGACCCTGATGCAGGCCGAGCGGATGGCCACCGTGGGCGAACTGGCGGCAGGCGTGGCCCACACCATCAGAAACCCCTTTACCTCGATCAAGATGCGGATGTTCTCCCTGGGACGGACCCTGGCTCTCAGTGACCAGCAGAACGAGGATTTGCAGGTCATTGCCGAGGAGATTGCCCGCATCGACAAGATTGTCCAGAACTTTCTCGAGTTTGCCCGGCCGCCGAAACTGCGGCTGGAGAACTGCCGTCTCCATGATATCATTCATTCGGTGCTGGTGCTGCTCGATTACCGCATCAGAAAGTTCGAGGTGGAGCTGCGTTACACCCCCAGGACGGAACTGCCACCGGTACGCCTGGATCCGGACCGGATCAAGGAGGCCCTGGTCAATCTCATCGTCAACAGCTGCGAGGCGATGGAGCCGGGGGGTGGCACAATTACCGTCGGCGAATCGCGTGGGGTCGACCCGCGGCTTGGCCCCGTAGTGATCCTGACGGTGACCGATACGGGGCCGGGGGTGCCGGAGACCATCATCGACAAGATCACCACCCCGTTTTTTACCACCAAGGACCAGGGGTCGGGGATCGGGCTCTCCATTGTCGCCCGGATAGTGCAGGAACATGACGGCCAGTTCATGGTTTCATCGGCGCCCGACAAGGGGACCGAATCCATTATTTTTCTGCCGGTGGGGGGCGGTGTATATGAGTACGATACTGATCATCGATGACGACCAGCAGTTGGGCCAGAGTTTTGCGAAGATTCTCCGGCAGGACGGTTACCGGGCCGATGTCGCCTTTACCGGTCGGGAAGGGATTGCCGCGGTGACCGAGCACTCTCCGGATCTGGTGATTCTCGATATCTGCCTGCCGGATATCAACGGCTTGCAGGTATTCAACACGATCCACCGGCAGTTGCCGAAGCTGCCGGTGATCATCATCACCGCCTACGGCACTACCGAAACGGCGATCGGCGCCATTCGCGAGGGGGCGTTCGACTATATCTACAAGCCGTTCGATGTCCCGGAGATGCTCTCTTTGATCGACAAGGCCCTGCTGGTCGGCCGCTGCATGCGTCTGCCGGTGGAGGTCAATCCCGCTGCGGCGAGTTTTGCCGACCGCGAGGCGCTGGTGGGCAGCTCGGCGACAATGCTGGCGGTCTACAAGGCCATCGGTCGGGTGTCGCCCACCGAGGCGACGGTGCTGATCAGAGGAGAGTCCGGCACCGGCAAGGAACTGGCTGCCCGGGCCATCTACAACCATTCGCGCCGGTCGGAGAAGCCCTTTGTGGTGGTAAACTGTGTGGCGATCCCGGAGACCTTGCTGGAGAGCGAGCTGTTCGGTTACGAAAAGGGCAGCTTTACCGGCGCCTCCCACCGACGGGTGGGCAAGGTCGAACAGGGCCGGGGAGGAACCATCTTTCTCGACGAGATCGGCGATATGCCGTTGTCCATTCAGGCCAAGCTCCTCAGGCTCCTTCAGGAAAACCATATCGAGCGGCTGGGTGGCCGGGAGCCCATCGACGTCGATGTGCGGATTATCGCCGCGACCAACCGTGATCTGGAAGCGGCGGTCGCGGCCGGCACCTTCCGTGAAGACCTCTATTATCGTCTGCGGGTGGTGACGATCACCATGCCGCCGCTGAGAGAACGGCTCGAAGACCTGGAAGAACTGGTGGCCTACCTGCTGGCCCGGCTGTCGGCGGAGATGCATATCGCCAATCCGGGCTTCGATCCGACGGCACTGGCCAGAATCCGCCTGCACGACTGGCCAGGAAATATCCGCGAGCTTGCCAATATCCTGAAAAAAGCCCTGATTTTCAACCGGGGTGCGCCGCTTTTGCCCGAGGATATCTCCATCCCGGCCACCTCGGCCCTCAGTGCAGGCAGCGACAGTGAAGATTCCCTGGCCGGGGTGCGGAACTGGCTGCGGGGCCAGCTCCGCTCGGCCGGGCAGGAGCGTCTTTTTGATGCCTGCCTCGATACGGTCGGCGCCCTGCTGCTCGAAGAGGCCCTGAGCATAACCGGGGGTAACCGCTCGCAGGCCGCGCGTTTGCTGGGCATCTCCCGGCCGACCCTGCACGCCAGGCTGGACAAGTATAACCTGAAACCGTCGGCGGATGGCTCCTGATGGTTCTTTTCTCTCGGAAAGAGTGGAAAAGAGGCGGGGACGGTGTAAAGCTGGCTGTCACCAGGTGGAAAGATTGCTGACACCCGGCCCATGGCATGGGCCGGGACATCGCCTTGGTACCTGGCCTGGGGTGACTGACACGGTTAACCGAGATGGCCCAGAACGATATGCAGCGCCCTGCGGACCGGTTCGGCGGCTCCCCACAGCAACTGGTCACCGACAGTAAAACAGGTCAGGTAGTGCGGGCCGATATTCATCTTCCGCAGACGCCCCACCGGCACGGTGAGGGTCCCGGAGGTACAGGCCGGGGTCAGTTCTCTGGCGGTGGCCTCCTGGTCGTTGGGCACCATCTTGACCCAGTCGTTATGGTTGGCGATGATCTGCTCGAGTTCGGTCAGAGGCAGGTCTTTTTTCAGTTTGATGGTCAGCCCCTGGGCGTGGCAGCGCATCGAGCCCACCCGCACGCATTGCCCGTCGATGGGGATCGGTGTCACCCCCGTTCTGCCGAGGATCTTGTTGGTCTCGGCGATACCCTTCCACTCTTCCCTGGTCTGGCCATTGGCCATGGGGCTGTCGATCCAGGGGATCAGGCTGGCGGCCAGCGGTGCGGGCCAGACGTTGGTGGTGAGGCTGCCGTCGTTGAGCTTGGCGGTGACGGCCCGGTCGATATCGAGGATGGCGGACCCCGGATTGGCCAGCAGGTTATGCACGGCCCCCTCGATCTCCCCCATCTGGATCAGGAGCTCTCGCATGTTCTTGGCGCCGGCGCCGCTGGCCGCCTGATAGGTCATGGAGCTGATCCATTCCACCAGATCTTCGGCCAGGAGTCCGCCGACCGCCATCATCATCAGTGATACCGTGCAGTTGCCGCCAATATAGTTTTTCACTCCCGCCTGCAGCCCCCGGTCGATGACCGCCCGGTTGATCGGGTCGAGGACGATGATGGCATCCTCACTCATGCGCAGGGTCGAGGCGGCATCGATCCAGTAGCCGGCCCAGCGGGCGCGCAGCTTTTCGTACACCGCCTTGGTGTAGCTGCCGCCCTGGCAGGAGAGGATGATATCCATTTCGGCCAGTCTGTCGATATTCATCGCATCTTCAAGCGGCCTGGAACCATGGCCGATATCCGGACCGTCCTGACCTACCTGGGAGGTGGTGAAAAAGACCGCTTCGTAGCCCTGAAAATCGTTTTCGGCCCGCATCCTGTCCATCAGAACGGAACCAACCATTCCTCGCCAGCCAATGAATCCTACTTTACGCATGTTCGACTCCGTTATTCTCTATGGTGAATAGCTGATGGATGTTCTGCCTTCGCGCCCATCCACAAACGACCTTTTTCTCCTCACTCTTCGTTGTGTTCGAATTCCTCGACCACCTGAAAATGCGTTACTACCGGTCAACCAGTTGAATCGCCAGGAAACAGCGGCAGAAGCGTAGGGGTAGACGGAGAGCGGGAAAGGCGCTTGAAATGACGATGACGGACACCAGCTGCAACATTTACATAAAAGAGGTACAATTGCTCGTAAAATTCTCTTTGTAACGAAAAAAGAAGAGGGGCGGGGCCGACCTCTCCGCCGCTGCCCCGATTGGGCCAGTCGCCGCGTGGGCCATGGTCTGCAAGGCGGTTGCTGCCGGCCGCCAATCACGATACACTGCCTGCAGTGCATGGTGTCGGCCTGGCTCGAGTGGTGGTCTGAGACGACCCGGCTGGGCGCCGGAAAAAGGAGGATGCGTATGATGGAGAATGCACAGGCATACCTGCGGCAACACGAGCGGCAGTTCATTGCGATGTTACAGCAATGGCTGGCCATACCCAGTGTCAGCACCCTGGCCGAGCACCGTGACGATGTGCATAAAGCGGCGGAGTGGGCGCACAACCGCCTGACTGAAATGGGCTTTCCCATAGCCCGCCTCATCACCACCACCGGACATCCGCTGGTGTACGGCGAGTGGCTGGTCGACCCCGGCCAGCCGACGCTGCTCTTCTATGGCCATTACGACGTGCAGCCGGTGGATCCGGTAGGGCAGTGGCAGACGCATCCGTTTGCGCCTGAGATCCGGGATGGCGCCATATTTGCCCGCGGCGCCGCCGATGACAAGGGGCAGGTGATGCTGGCGCTGGCGGCCTTTGAGGCCTGGATCAAAGGGGGCGGGGGACTGCCGGTCAACCTCAAGATCCTGTTGGAGGGGGAAGAGGAGGCCGGTGGCGCGTCGGTCGACAGTTTTGTCCGGGCCAATGAAGAGATGCTGGCCGCCGATGTGGTCCTGATCTGCGACACCAGCATGGTCGCAGCCGACCAGCCGTCGCTGATCACGGGCCTGCGGGGCATTCTCTATACCGAGATCGCCGTTTCTGGCGCGAAAAAAGATCTTCATTCGGGAAGTTATGGTGGGGTCGCCCCCAATCCCCTCCATGCCCTCTGCCTGCTGATCTCCAGGTTGAAGGGGGAAGGCGGGGTGATCGACATTCCCGAACTCTATGCAAACGTCCCCGGGGTCAGCGAAGCGGAGAAAACCTTCTGGCGCGAGGACCCGCTCAATATCGAGGCCTCGCTCTGCCGGGAGATGGGCGTTGCCCGGCTGGTGGGAGAGCCGGATGTTCCGGCGCTGGAACGGCTGGGGGTGCGGCCGACGTTCGAGGTGCATGGGATCGGTGGCGGCTTCACCGGTCAGGGGGCCAAGACGGTCATCCCGGCCGAGGCGGTGGCCAAGGTGAGCTTGCGGCTGCCGGCCGGTTTCGATCCTGACGAGGTCTTCGGCTGGCTGAAAAAGGGGGTCGACCGTTGTCTGCCCGCCGGCTATACGGTGCGGCTGACCAATCTCCATGGTGGCCGAGGCGTGGCGGTCAACCCGGACAACAGCGCTGTCAAAGCCGCGGTTTCGGCCTTGAGCACCACCTTTGGCAAGGAACCGGTCTTTATGCGTGAGGGCGGTTCGATTCCCATCGCCGCCCTGTTCGATCTCATCTTGGCGGCGCCGGTGGTGCTGATGGGTTTTGGCCTGCCCGACGATGGGGTCCATGCCCCCAACGAAAAATTTTGTCTCGATCAGTTCAGCAAGGGAATGCACACCGTGGCCGAATTTATTGGCCTGCTCAGGCGCTGACAGCGCTGCCGCTCCCACCGGCATCTGCAGCTGGCCGATTTTGTCGATACACCATCGACAAACAGGATATCGGGAGGTACCAGCCCTTGTTCGCGATCTGGTGAACGCTTACCCAAATTCGTCGTATCGGCAAAGGAGACTATCCGCTCTTTTGCCGCGAGTGGCGTGAGTCGACATGAAATCAGTGGTCAGGAGAGGTTATGCAAAAAGGCTTTCTGTTCAATCGGATGGAAATTGCCGGTTCATTTGGTGATCTCGGGACGATACTGCCGCTTGCGGTGGGCATGATCATGATCAATGGCCTGAATCCGGTGGGAGTTTTCTGCGGGGTCGGCCTCTTTTATATCTTCTCCGGTCTCTATTTCCGGGTGACCTGTCCCGTTGAACCGATGAAGGTGATGAGCGGCTACGCCATCGCCACCGGCATCGGCAGTGGCCAGATCCATGCAGCCTGTCTGTGGCTTTTCGTCTTTCTGCTCATCATCGGTGTAAGCGGCATGATCGACCTGATCCGCCGCTATACTGCAACTTCGGTTATCCGGGGCGTTCAGCTCTCCACCGGCCTGCTGCTGATCTCCCAGGGGGTGAAGCTGATTGCCGGAACATCACCCTATCAGCAGCTGCAGGCCATGGCCGAGCCCTATTTGCGCTATCAGCAGATAGGCGGGGTGCCGATCGGTCTGTTGCTCGGTGCCGGTTTTGGCTTCTTGGCCCTGTTCTTCCTCGACAACAGACGGTTGCCTGCCGCCCTGCTCCTTGTCGGTTTCGGTGCCGGCGTCGGCCTCGTTCTCGGCACCCAGCTGAACTGGGAGGGGTTGCGGCCAGGGTTGTATCTGCCCGAGCTGCTGCCTGGAGGCTGGCCGACCATGGATGAGCTCGGCTTTGTCCTGCTGCTGCTGGTTCTGCCCCAGGTGCCCATGACCATCGGTAACGCGGTCATTGCCAACGCCGATCTCAGCCACCAGTATTTTCCCGAGGCGGCTCGGCGGGTCACCTATTCGGCCCTGTGTATCAGCATGGCCCTGGCCAATCTGGTCAGCTTTCTCATTGGTGGAATACCGATGTGCCATGGTGCCGGAGGTCTGGCCTCCCGGTACCGGTTCGGGGCGCGCACTGGCGGCTCCAATCTCGTTATCGGCGCACTTTTTCTGCTGGTTGCCCTGCTTCTTGGCAGAGATGCGCTGGTCGTGATCAATCTCCTGCCGCTGGCGGTGCTCGGCGTGCTGCTGGTTTTCTCCGGCAGCCAGCTGGCCCTGACCATACTCGACGTGCGGGGCCGCAAGGAGCTGTTCGTGGTGGTGCTGGTCGTCGGAGTGACCATTGCCAGCAATCTGGCTGTGGGGTTTGTGGTGGGAATGGTGGTTGCCGCCCTGCTGCGCTGGGATCGGCTCTCTGTCTAACCAGCACGGCTGGACCAGGTAACCTCAGCCACAAGGAAGCATGAAACTTCTCGGCGCGGCAACAGAGCTTTCCGTACTGACGAGTTTCGGATAAAGCAGCACGGCTGGACCAGATAACCTCAGCCACAACGAAGCATGAAACTTCTCGGCGCGGCAACAGAGCTTTCCGTACTGACGAGTTTCATATAAACCAGCACGGTTGGACCAGATAGCCTCAGCCACAACGAACCATGAAACTCCTCGGCGTGGTAACAGCGTTTTCCGTGCTGATGAGTTTCGGATAAAGACGGTTGTCTTGCGGCCGGGTACGGTTATAACGACTCGCCGCCCTCGCTGGAGTTCGGGGGGGGGAGCTACCCCGAACTTCTCATGACCACTGAGTCTATCATTGTTTGTAGATGATGGTTCCGACATGTTCGCCGTTAAGGGCCCGCGTCAGGTGGCCGGGAACCATGCCGTTGATGACCTGAACCTGTTCGATCACCTCGCTGTTCTGGATGATTTCAAGGCATGGCCGCTCGATCACCAGATCGTCCTGGTTGGCGTCAAGCAGGTCCTGGGCGCCAATTTTGTCAATGAATTCCGCCTCCGGGTTCTTTTTGGGATCGTCGCTGTAGAGCCCGTTCTCGTCTTTGACGAAGAGGACAGTTCTGGCGCCGATGAGGTCGGCGAGGATGACCAGCCCCACGTCGGTACGGTGCATGGGGATTCTGCCGACAGCGGGTTTGATGGCGAAGTAATCGTAGGGCGGCATGCCGTGCATCACCGGTATGATGTTTTCGGCAAAGTAGGTGGGGAGTTTGACGATATCGCCATGAGATATCTGTATTCCGCCCCAGGGCGAGAGCAGGGCGGCGATCATCAGGGCGTTCTGTTCGGAGACCATGCTGCCGAATTTGGCGATGACTCCGGTCGGCATGCCCATTTCCAGGCCAATGGTATAGATATGCCGGCTGCGGGTGCCGCCGCCGGTGGTGATCAGCATCTTGTGTCTGGCTCGGTTGGCGACGATTTCCTTGAGGATGCCCGGCAGGGCCTTCGCTCCCCGATCGCAGATCGATTGTCCGCCGATTTTCAGCAGTTTTACATCCGGATAGAGCCGCTCCTGGGGCGCGATCGCCAGCTGGTCGATAAAGGTGTTGCTGACGAGACTCTCGCCCATCAATGCGCTTTTCACGTGGAGCCGTTTACCATCTTTTTCCCGCACCAGGGCCATCGCGTTCTCCTTGGGGTGTGGTGAAATCTTCGTGAAGCGTTACGGCACTTTCGCCTGTTGGCATAAGCCTCTACGCGCTTTCTTCTCTTTCGTGCTGCAGGGCAATCAGTTCGGCGCCGGTCGCCTTGGCGATCTGTTCCAGCTCTTTTTGGCGAAAATGGTTGCCATAGACCTTCAGGTCGATGCCGCTGATCGCCACGATCCGAAAACGTGGGGTTCTGCTGCCTTCTTTGCTCTTGATACGTTCACGATAAAAGATCTTGCCAGTCATCTGTCGGTTCTCCGCACGGGGGAGGGCGAACTCGTCAAAACGAAAAACTCCTTTCCCGGATTGTGAAGTTTCATGGTGGGTCGTGGCTCTGCAACATGCTTGGGCCATGCTGCTCATCGACTGCTGTTTGACAGACAATATGGTCTGCTGGCGGAGATGGCAAGGAGGTGGCTGGCCAGAAAAAGGCGGGTGCGCACCCTCGATGGCAGGCGCCTGGTGATGGGCGTTTTCTCAACGCTCACTTTTTTTTTTGTCAGGAATGTGTTTCAATGATCTCCCCCTTCTCGGCAGAGCGGCTGCCTCGCTTTGTCGTTGCGATGTGTGGGACGGGGCGGCTTTTTTTGACTGTGGCCTGGTGGATACGGGGTATGGCGCATCTGCACAATGGCGAGAGGATGGGCGGTGAGGAGTGGTGCTGTCATCCTGAAGATGAGAAGGGGGGGCGCGAGGTGAGAAGGGGTTTTTTCAGCGGCATGCGTCAGGCGTTGCCCATTGTGCTGGGCTATATCCCTGTCGGTTTCGCTTACGGGGTTCTGGCCCAGAAGAGTGGGCTTGGTCTTGTCAATACGGTGGCGATGTCGATCATTGTCTTTGCCGGCAGCGCTCAGCTGATCGGCGCCGGTTTGTTTGGCGCCGGCACCGCGCCGCTGGCGATCGTGGTGACCACCTTTATCGTCAATCTCCGCCATCTGCTGATGTCGGCGGCGCTCGCTCCCAGGCTGCGTCACTGGAAAAGATGTCAGATTGCCCTCTTTGGCTATGAATTGACCGATGAGACCTTCGCCCTCCATAGCCTGCGGATGGCCGCGGCTCAACCCCCCCTCGCTGAGACCTTCGGTGTCAACATTACCGCCCAGTTCTCCTGGATAGCCGGCAGCCTGGCCGGTTACCTGGCCGGAGGCCAGATCGCCGATGTCCGGCCGATCGGCCTCGACTACGCCCTGCCGGCGATGTTTATCGCCCTGCTGGTGCCCCAGTTGGTAAGTTCGGTCTTTTTCTGGATGGCGATTCTTGCCGGTTTTCTCTCGGTTGCCTTAAGCCTTGGTGGCTTGAGTCAATCCCATGTCATTGTCGCGACGGTGGTGGCTTCGACCGTCGGGGTCGGAGTGGAGCGATGGATCAAGCGAGCGTCTTCCTGACCATTGTCGGTATGGGTCTGGTCACCTATCTGCCCAGACTGTTGCCGATGCTGCTGCTCTCCCGCCGTCGTCTCGCCCCGTGGATCGGCCGCTGGCTGGCCTTTGTGCCGGCGACGGTGCTCGCGGCCCTGCTGGCGCCTGGGCTGGTCTGCCCGGAGGGGACGTTGGCCATCCGGGTCGACAATCTCTTTTTGCTGGCGGCCATTCCAACCTTTTTCGTGGCCTGGCGCTGGAAGAGCTTCTTCGCAACCATTGCCGCCGGTATGGTGGTTGTGGCGGTTGCCCGCTATTTCTTGTAATTGTGTGTAGTTGTCTGTCGGTTCGGGCCGTGGTGGAGGGTGGAGTCAGTTCGAACACTGGCCGTCCCGGCAGTCGCCGCTTCCAGCCTGCCGGGACGGGGTAGGGGGATCAATCAGAGACGAGTTTGAAGGAGAGCTTGAGTCTGGCCCGGTAGCTGATATTGCCCTGCTCGCCATCGAGCTTCATATCCAGCTTGGTGACCTCGGCGATACGCAGATCACGTAGACTCATACCCGCCGACTCGACAGCGTTTTGGGCTGCCTGCTCCCAGGACACAGGGCTTGACCCGACCAATTCAATAATCTTGTAGATACTTTCTGACATACCAATTCCTCCGTAAAAAGAGTTGTGGTGCCTGTTTGAGTCCACGGCGATATCGCTCCCTTGGTGGGATGTGTCGCACATGGCTCTCCTCAAGATGACTTCTCTGGTGTGGCTGCTGCGCCTCTGCTGTACAAACGCCGGATGACGTTCCTCTCATTGTACTGATGCGTGGCAAAAAAATGAAGGCGAAAGAAGAAAAAGATTGTCAGGGCGGCGGCCAGGAGAAAGGCGCCGCCTCCCTGGAAGGCTGTGGAGGGTCGGGGGAGCTACGACGGCCGGCTGGGTAGGGCCGGCGCCGCCGGGTGGTATATGAAACTCATCAGCACGGAGATTTTTGTCACCGCGCCGAGGCGTTTCATGTTGCATTGCGACTGAGGTCTCCTGGTCCAGCCATGCTGGTTTATATGAAACTCATCAGCACGGAGATTTTTGTCACCGCGTCGAGGCGTTTCATGTTGCATTGCGGCTGAGGTTTCCTGGTCCAGCCATGCTGGTTTATCCGAAACTCGTCAGCACGGAAAACGCTGTTACCGCGTCGAGAAGTTTCATGGTTCGTTGTGGCTGAGGCTACCAGGTCCAGCCATGCTGGTTAAAAGCAGAGCTCGTTGACCGGAATCCCGGCCAGGGCGCTGGCCTGGGCCACTCCTTTGGGAAAGAGGGTGTAGAAAAATTTCGGCGTCCCCTTCTCCGGACCGAAGGTCCGGGCGAGATGGTCCGCGACCAGACGGACCACCGGTTGGCGTTCCCGTTGTTTGTAGGTGTCCCGGATGTAGGCGAGTGCCGCCAGGTGCTCTTCCTGCAGCGTAATGTCGGCCTTTGCCGCCATCCAGTTGAGAATATCGGTATCCCAGGCCTCGAGATCGAGAAGGCGATCATCTCCAGTTACCGCATACTGCTTGCCATTTACCTCTACAGTGTAACGTGAATCGTGCATGTTGACCTCCTGTCTGCCAGGCGCTCTTTATCTCAAACTCGCCAGTGGGGAAAACGCTGTTGCCGCGCCGAGGAGTTTCATGCTTCGTTGTGACTGAGGCTACCTGGTCCAGCTCTGCTGGTTTGATGAAATTCGTTGCAGAAATACCAGACGATCCGGACCTGCCGAAAACGGGATGAGCAGTTTTCGTCCCAGCCGGCGGCGATGTCTGGGTGACCTGATGCCGACGGTCATGTTCTCTTGTACACAGAAATTGTCGTACCACGCTGAAGGAGCCATTGCAACAGAAAACACGCGAGATGACGCAGTGAGTAATACCTTTGAATTACAGGGGAAAGAATAACCACAAAGTAGTATGACACGTGGTGGTATCCTGGTGCGTGGTGTTAGGCTGTCGCGGGAAAATAGCCAGTGGGTCGTTGCCGGTAACTGTTGAGCGGGAAGAAAGGCACGCTTTCGCTGGATGGACCAGGGAAAACGTTGTATAACCAGCATGCCTGGACAAGGAAATCTGCAAATCGTCTTAACACCACAGGAGGTGTCTATATGTATGTCGTTGCAATCAATGGAAGTCCGCGTAAAGGCGGCAATACTGAAGTTTTGTTGAATGGTGTACTGGCGCCGCTGGCTCAGGCGGGCTGGCAGACTGAACTGATCCAGCTTGGCGGCAAGGCCATCCGTGGCTGCCTGGCCTGCGGTAAGTGCCATGAGCGACGGAACATGCAGTGCGTCGTCGACAACGATATCTTCAATGAGCTGATGGCCAAGATGGTTCGGGCCGATGCCATCGTACTTGGTTCACCGACCTATTTCGCCGATGTGACGGCCGAGATGAAGGCCCTGCTCGACCGGGCGGGCTTTGTGGCCATTGCCAATGACCGGGCCTTCCGCGGTAAGATCGGGGCGGCGGTGGCGGCCATGCGCCGTGGCGGGGCCATCCACGTGTTCGATACCATCAACCATATGTTCATGATCAATCAGATGATCGTGCCCGGTTCGACCTACTGGAATCTCGGGGTCGGTCTTGACAAGGGCGAGGTGACGGGGGATGCCGAGGCACTGGCCAATATGCAGAATCTCGGCGAGATCATTGCCTGGCTCGGGGCGGCGATCGTACCGCAGCGGGAAAGTTTTCCCCAGCTGAGCGCTGCGGTGCAGGGCGAGCAGTAACGGGTCTCTTGTCTGTTTTCGCCCGGGCCCTGCTCCCGGGCCCTGCTCATGTCGCCGGTGCCGGAACAGGTCAGGCGGCCGGTGGAATGCGTGAGTAGTAGTAGACCGTGAACGGTTCGCGAGCGTTTTCGTACCGTTCATGGTGGGTCTGCTGAAACTCTTCGTCAGAAAAATCCGGGAAGTACACATCTCCCTCGACTTCCCGGTCAAGCACGGTGAGGATGATCCTGTCCGCACCGGGCAACGCCTCTTGAAAAATCTGGTTTCCGCCAAGGATGAAAATCTTTTCCACCTCGCCAGCCACCTTGAGGGCCTGGTCGAGGGAGGTGACATTGTCGGCCCCGACCGTGCAGTAGCCGGGGTTACGACTGATCACGATGTTGCGCCGCCCCGGCAGGGGATGTGGCAACGATTCGAAGGTGAGACGGCCCATGACCACCGGATAGCCCATGGTGGTCCGCTTGAAGAACTGCATCTCTTCTGGAATGTGCCAGGGAATGGTTTTGTTGCGGCCTATCACCCGGTTGGTTGCCATGGCGGCAATCAGGATAACATCCATAATTTTTTTGTACTGGCTGTGATAAATGAGAAAATATTGTGATTGTGAATTGTTTTGTGAAATAATAACAAAATTATATATGGTGTAGGTGCCCTTTGTCAATACAGTCGTTCTCTGGGCGGCTCTCTTCTGCTCAAGGTCTGTGATGAAAATTCAGTGTCCACAGTGTGGGGTGCGCGGCACCCTGGCGGATGCCCATGCCGGTAAGATGATCAAATGCCCCAAATGCCAGAGCCGCTTTCTGGCGGCGGCGGTGTCGCAACCGCTGGCAGAGGATGTCGCCGTGGCAGAGGGGCGGGTCGAAGGGTTGAGTGTGGCGGATGAGACGCCCTCTCCGGCCCCCATGGAACCCGATTTTGCCGAGACAGCCGCCTCGCAACCAATGGCAGATGGTCCATCGCCTGAACCCGCTGCATCCCCCCCACTGGTGCAACCGCTGGAGGAGCAGCGGCAACATGTCGCGATGCCGCCAGATCTGTTTGATGCTTCTTTTTTTCTACGCAGATCCTGGCAGTTGACCAGGGGGGTGAAGATGCCGATATGGATCGGCATTGTCATCCTGTACGGGATATCCTTTGCCCTTGCCGGCATCACCGCCATGCTGATAGACACCCTGGGGCTTGGTGAAAGCCTCGTCGTTGTCTACCTTCTCGATATCGTCAGTTCGGCCCTGACGATGGTGCCCACTGCGGGACTGCTCTACATGGGGGTTCGGCGGGCAACCGGCAGAACGGTGGTCTGGGGGAACGTCCTGGCTGGCCTGCCCATCGCCGGTCGGATCATGGTCGCCGGCATACTGCAGATAACGATGATTATGATCGGTTTCTGCCTCCTGGTCCTGCCTGGAATCTACCTGACGATCGGCTATATGATGGCCCTGCCGTTGATGGTCGATCGCGGCATGGGGCCATGGCAGGCTATGGAAACCTCACGCAAGGCCATCCACAAGGTGTGGTGGAGATTCTTTGGCCTCTATCTGCTGTTCTCCCTCGTTCTTTTCCTGTCGGCCCTTTTCCTCGGTGTTGGCCTGATCTGGACAGCGCCCATGGCCGTGGTGCTCAGCGGGGTGCTGTATGTGCATCTGTTTGGTGGGAATGAAGAAAACGGCGGGGAGAGGCGATGATTTGCGCCGGCGCGAAAATAACGACCCGACCGGTACCGCTTTCGTCCTGGAGCTGGGCAGGCGTGCCGGTGATGACGGTGGATGGTGAAAATGACAGCGGAGGAACTCGATGGTACTGACGGCGGCGGCGCTCTTCTGGTTTCTGGCGGGAGTGGTCCTCTTTTTACTCGAATTGTCCATGCCCGCTTTCGTCCTGTTTTTCTTTGCTCTTGGCGCCTGGCTCACCGCCATTCTGGCCTGGCTTTACAATCTCTCTTTAAACGGCCAGGTACTGAGCTTTATCCTGGCCTCGCTTGTCTCTCTTCTGGCCCTGCGTCGTCTGATCCGGCGGGCCTTCACCGGTGGTCGGGCAGAGGAGAACGAGCGGGACCACCCGGGAGCGGAGCCTGGCGCCCGGGTTGTGGTGGTGGCGCCTATCGTGCCGCCGCAGGAGGGGAGGATCAAATATGGCGGCTCTACCTGGCGGGCCGTCTGCCAGCAGCCGATAGAAGCCGGTGAAGTGGCTGAAATCGTCGCCCAGGACGGTCTGGTTATCACTGTCCGGCCTGTTGACAATGACGGGGAATAACCCGCGGAACAGTTTAATTTTACTTTGTTAAACTTAACATGTTGAGATAATATAATAAACTGTGTATATTGAGGCTGTAAATGAGGTTTTCCTGATGGCGGTCGAATACCATGACAGCCATCAGAAAAACGCAGAAAAATCAAAAGGAATCAAGCCATGACAGCACTCCCACTCTGGCGGGCGCTGCTCGCCGTTTTTTGTCTTATTTCAATCAGTTTTCGCCATTCTTCTTCCGCAAACAGCATCATGCTCTCCATTACTTCAAAGGCCTGATTCAAGCCGATAGGAGAAATATGGAACGAATGGAAGAGAGAATCCCTGGAGCCTGCGAACAGGGTATGC
>JBKEBZ010000044.1:0-5205 GCA_047973425.1 Desulfopila sp. | reverse complement strand
TCTGGAGAAGATTGCCGCATTAAAACGCCTCGGTCTCAGCCTCGACGAGATTGCCGCCGTCATCGATCTCTATTTCCAAGACGGCACGGGTATCATGGCCAAGGAGAAGGTACTGGCCATCCTCGAGGGGCAACTGGCCAAGACGAATGCTAAGCTTCAGGAGATGACCGTCTTCAGCGGCGATCTGATCGCCAACATTTCACGGATGAAACAACTGATCGCCGTGGCACGGGGCGAATGAACATAACCAGCATGGCTGGACCAGGTAGCCTCAGCCACAACGAAACATGAAACCCCTCGGCGCGGTGACAGAGCGTTCCGCACTGGCGAGTTTCATATAAA
This sequence comes from Desulfopila sp., assembly GCA_047973425.1. Classification (GTDB taxonomy): domain Bacteria; phylum Desulfobacterota; class Desulfobulbia; order Desulfobulbales; family Desulfocapsaceae; genus Desulfopila. The sequence continues at coordinate 4,863 of JBKEBZ010000044.1, read as the reverse complement.
CCAGCATGGCTGGACCAGGTAGCCTCAGCCACAACGACCCATGAAACTCCTCGGCGCGGTAACAGCGTTTTCCGTGCTGATGAGTTTCGGCTAAACCAGCATGGCTGGACCAGGTACCGCAGCCACAACGAACCATGAAAATCCCGAGGAAGTGCCAACGACTCCTTGTCGGCGATTTTCGGATAACCAGGAGAAAAAGATGCCCCACAAATCTACAGTTAACGTTAACTTTCTACAGGCCGTGCCGGTGTTGACCCCGCGTCACCTCGGGCTGCTGATGCTGCTTATGGCTTGCGCCGTGCTCATCACCGGGCAGCTCTATGTAACCATTCCACTCATTGCCGACATCATGGTCCGCTTCGAGGTGGTACCAGCCAGCGCGGTCCTCACCGGATCATTCTTCGGCATGGCCTATGCCGCCGGCTTCCTGCTCTTTGGCCCGCTCTCGGACCGCTTCGGCCGCAAGCGGGTAATCCTCGCCGGTCTGAGCGCAACCGCCCTGGCCACCGCTCTGGTGGGAGTGGCCCAGAGCTTTGGCCTGTTGCTCCTGGCCCGCGCCGCTCAGGGTATCGCCGCTTCGGCATTTCCACCTGCCGCCCTGTCGCTGGTTGCGGAACAGCTGCCGCCCCAGCATCGTCCCCTCGGGGTATCGTTGATGAGCTTCGCCTTTCTCGGCTCGGCGCCGCTGGCACAGTTCTTCGCTGCCAGCCTGGGTGCCCTGCCAACCATCATGCTGACAATGGCCCCACTCTACCTGCTGGGCGCCGCCGGCCTGCTCCTGGCCATCCGGGCCGAGAGCACACCCGGCCAAAAATCGGCTGACGACCAGTCGTCGCGACTGCAACCGCTGCTGGTCGACCCGATGGTGCTCGCGGCATGGGCCGCCGCCAGCACGGTCCTGTTCTCCTTTGTCGCTTTCCATGCCGGCGCCCAGGTACTCGGTGCAGGCTCCGCCGTCGATCTCCAGACCCTGCGCCTGATCGGTCTGCCCCCGCTGCTGCTGACCTTCGTCGCGGCGCCGCTGACACGACACCATGGTCCAGCGCTGACAGCCAGGATCGGGCTGCTGCTGGCGGTCCTCGGCCTGCTGGTCGCCATGAGCGGCAGTTCTCTTGCCATGATAGCCGCGAGCATCATCGTCTCCGGCGGAGTGGCGCTGGCCGTCCCCGGGCTGATCGCCACGGTGGCCGCAAGCGCCACCAACCGCAATCGCGGTCTGGCCCTGGCTATCTACAGTTTCTGCCTGTTTCTTGGCGCGAGTCTGGCCCCGCCTGTAGCCCAGAGCCTCGCCGGGTTTGGCCCGACATTGCTCTGGCTCCTGCCCGCCGTCCTGCTGGGTCTCGCCGCACTTGGCGTCACCATCGCGACACGGACCCACCCAGCCAGCACCATCATTTAAAGGAGATCCAGCCGATGCCTCGTATACTTTTCACCCTGGTCATGACGGCGCTCGCCTTCGCTGACGCCGCTTTTGCCATAACAACTTCACAGGGAACCACCATGAATACCACTATAATCGCCCAGCCCGTCGTCACGACCATCCGCAGGTGGATGCCAGACGGTTACACCGAGATCGCCCGCCGTCCCGTCACAGTGGACGGCGAGAGCGCCGAACTCGTCCGCTACACCCGTAAAGATGGCCGCAACGCCACCCTTGGCGGCGAGCATTTCAGCACGGTGATCGCCGCTGATGGCCGTCTGAAGGGCTTCGCACGCATGGATCTTGACCTCGCAGGTCACGCGTTACCCTCACGCGACGAGACGCGCGAAGTCGCCATGGCGTTTTTGCGCGACGCCGCGCCTGATCTGCTGGGTACGCTGGAAATCAGCTGGATTGAGCCCCATGACGAGCCGCTGCGCATCACGCGAGATGGCCAGAGCAAAATGCTGACCCTGACCGGTATGAAGGTGAAGATGCGCGACACCGCCGATGGTCGCTGGATGTGGGTCATCGTCGGGGCCAACCGCCAGGTCATGGTGTTCGAGCGCGACATCGTCTGGGTCACCTTTCCCGGCCATCGCCAGACCGAAAAGTGGCTGCATGATTCCTGGCTGGCCGAGCAGGATCAGTCGTGACAACCGATTGGCCAGGCAGATCACTTCCATAAAGAAAAACCGCCAGTTCGCCACGCCCCCAGCCATCGTCGTTGCCATTTCTTCCCTCGGCTGAAGGGTGCGCCGATCGCAACGCAGGAAGGGGCATGACCGAAACGTTCAGCCTCCTTCCTGTGGGCACAGGGGGGCTGCAAAGCGAAAAAACATATTGCCGAGGCGTCGATCTGTACGGTATATTTTTTCTTTAAATAACCAATGTTCATAGACTTGTAAAAAGTCGAACGTTCCACCAGGATGGGCTCAGGAAAAACCCTGATATACGAGGCGTAGTTTCTCAAACGGCAATTTGGTAGTACATATGGTACAGCGAAGTGCCGTTTGCGACCGTAGGCGAAGTAGATCTGGGTTTTTACGAGCCCATCAATGTTATCGGTGAAAGTGCAAGACCACCTTGAGAGCGGCACCACATTCCAGGTTGGCTCTGGCACAACGGCACCTGGATCACCCACGGCCCGTCGCGGCGCAAGAGACAACCGCATATCCGAGGAGGCAAGAAGATGGCAATATCTGAATTTGAGCAGAACAAGCGTAAATTGGCCAAGGACTACCACAAGATCATGGAGGATGTCGATGGTCTGATTTCCAGTCTTCCCGAAGAGTTGGACGAAAAGACCCAAGAGGCCAGAGAACGGCTGCAGAAGACCGTCGCCAAGGTCAAGGAGCAGACCAGGGAACGCTACGATATCGTCGAGGAGAAAGTGCAGGAGCAGGTCAAGAGAACCGATCAACTGGTCAGGGACTATCCCTATCACGCCGCTGGTGTTTCCCTGGGCGTTGGTCTGCTCTGTGGTCTTTTGCTGAGACGGAATCGCTAGTGCAGTCCACAAAAAGGCTCATCAGCGATATCGTCCGAGGCGTTGTCGCCCTCGCCCTCAACAGGCTCGAGTTGTTCGGCCTCGAACTTCGCGAGGAGCAGCAGCGCTTCTTTGCCCTTCTGGCGCTGTTTCTCTTTGGTACGCTGATGACCTTTATGGCCGGCACCCTTCTGCTGGTCACGGTCCTGCTGCTTACGCCGGCAGCGGTCCAGCCATGGCTCTGCCTGGGCCTCGGTCTGCTCTCCCTGCTGCTGGCGTTCATCTGCCTGGTGCAGCTGAAAACGAAGCTGGCCAAAGGACCAGCCCCCTTTGCCGTGACCCGGCAGGAACTGAAAAAGGACTGCGGTATACGATGATGACAACGTCCAAACTCAGCCAACGTAAAAATGCCCTGGTCCGTGCCGGCGCCTTACTGCGCTCTGATCTGCAACTCAACACGCTGATGGCCCGCGAGAAGGTACAACGAGGAGTTTTTTTCCTGGATCTGCTCGGCCGATTTCTTGCCCATCGGCGCAAGCGGAAAAGTCTGCCGCCAAGAGGGTGATGGCGTCGTAAAAAGCCCGATCTCCTGCGTTGCAGCGGGATCGGCCAATGCTCGGCGTACCACATGTACGCCTGTGCTTGGCCGACACCACTGCGCCTTGTATATCGACCTTTTGTACTTAGCCATCCTGTATGCACGCTTGAGGTTTTTACGAGTCCATCAAGGGTAGATCACCACAACAGCCCTCTCCTCTCATCGATTCTCACCTCACAGCTTCGTCCGCCCGCCCGGAAAAATCTCGCGCATCCTTGTGCTAGGCAACTATATTATCGTCATTTTTTGCCTTTCGCCCCTCCTCTGTGCTATGCTCTTACCGTAAATAATGACCAGGAGGGTTTGCCAATTCCTTTCGGCCAATGGCCAACCCTGCCGCAACCGCACACCAACAGAGCATGATGAGCAGAAACCACCAGCGTATCGACAAGGCGACACACTACCCATGGAGTGTGGCAGACGAACGGACCGAAACTCCTCGCCGCCCCGGCCAGCGGGACCGCAGTGCGACCACAGGAAGATTGACCCACCGGGCAGGCCGATGGCCCTGGCCACTCCTTTTAACCATCCCCTTCCTGCTGATCAGCCTCCAGCCCCTGCCCGGGCGGACCGCCTGCACCGCCATCGGCAACGAGGTCACCTGCTCGGGGCTCACCACCGGCGCACAGTCGATTACCGGTGACCACCTCGATATCACTCTCCTCGACAGCTTTAACGCCGTCCTGACCACGACTCCCGTTGTCAGCATCACCAACAGCAGCGGTCCGGCCACCGTCGATTCGGCAGGCACGATATCGACCTCGATAAATGGCGGCAAAGGACTGACCATCGAGCAATACGACGGCGACCTGATCTTCACCCAGCGCGCGGGAGCCATTACCGGCGGCATTGGGGGGGCGACCGGTATGCTCGTGGACAATATCGGCCCAGCCGGCGCCACCACCATCACCACCTCGGGTTTGGTCAACACCGGTGCACCGACCTCCACCAACAGCAGAGCGATTATCGTCAACCTCGCCAGCAGCGTCAACCTCGACCCGGTGTGGATCGAGCAGACAGCCGGCACCATTGCCGGTGGCAGGGCTGGTCAGGGTGAATTTACCTACTCCCCAATCAGATAGAAATTCAGTTGGTTATCATTGATACTGGACAACCTCTCTCGAGCACGATATAATGGCGCCAGATTGTATCTATTACGAGAGGGACATGTTGAACTTATCACAGGTAGTCGTCCGGCCGGTCTTTTCATCAGAAGAATCAGCTTTTCAGGAATTGATGCAGCAACATCACTACCTTGGATCTCTGCCGAAGATCGGCAACACCATCTGGTATGTGGCCACCAGCAACAATCAATGGCTTGGTTTACTCAGCTTTTCCGCTTCGGCTCTAAAATGC
>JBKEBZ010000077.1:0-15074 GCA_047973425.1 Desulfopila sp. | reverse complement strand
CGCCAATATAACGCCTGGACCATATTGATTTCCGCTCGTTCAAAGGCGTCATCCTTCCCATTGGTAATTTCGGGGCTCAATCACTTCAGCCATATGGCTTACGGCCTGCCGGCTTGCTGTCCTACGCTTAATCCTCGGGGTCACCCCCTCGAATCCAAGGACTCACTACTCAGTGGGTGGCTAGCCCTTCTGAGGCGGGAATCACACCCGCTAGAATATGCGACCTTGCCCGGCCGCACTGAACGTTTACAAAAAAATCAACGCGGCGGAAAAGAACAGACTCCGCCGCCGCGGGTACCGCGACCACTGTCCGGACAATACAACTGCCCGGCTCTCACCCGGCTCTCTCATGAACCCTGTGTACAGGTAACGGATGAGGGATCCGGGCCAGGATCAACCTTTGCGAGGCGGGATGGGGGGCGGTGGCTTCTTGATGCCAATGCCACTGCCAGCGGCCAGCTTTACCATGATCTGGTTGGATTTCTTCAACCGGTTCGCCATGGTCCTAAACAGATGACTGGCAACGTCGGGATGCTTGTCGATGACCTCGTCAATCTTGTCGCCCGGGAACCGCTTGATCGTCGACCGCCCCTGGGAGATGATGGTCGCCGTCCGCTGTTCGCCGGAAATTGCGGCCATCTCGCCAAAATATTCGCCGGGATCGGTCAACTCGGCGATCTTTTTGCCGCCCTTGACCACCGTCAATGCCCCCCGCATGAGTTTGAAGAAATCCTTGTCGGTGTTGCCTTCACGGATGATCACATCGCCATCCTCATAGTTTTCCACATCGGGATTGAGCAGATAGGCCGGCAGACTCTCCTTATGGGCGACCGTCCGTTTCAGGGCCTCGTCGATACTGGTTATGCCCTGGCGCACCTTCATCAGCGCCGCATCGCGCAGAGCCGTCATCCCCTCCTGGATCGCGATCTTGCGCAGCTGATCTTCCGGTACCTGGGAGCTGATCGCCTTGCCCACCTCGTCGGTTACCTCCATCAGCTCGAAAAAGCCCACCCGCCCCTTATAGCCGAGGCCATTGCAGTGCTGGCAGCCCGACGGTCCGTAGAGGGTGAGATCAGCGAGTTCGTCCTCTTTGAACCCGAAGGAGAGCAGTTCGTCCCGTCCGTAGTTGACCTCCTTCTTGCAGGACTGGCACAACCGCCGCCCCAGACGCTGGGCAAGCACCATGGTGACTGCCGAGGCGATCATATAGGGCGGAATACCGATATCGACCAGACGGCCGATGGTCGCGGCACTGTCGTTGGTATGCAGGGTGGAAAACACCAGGTGACCGGTCATCGCCGCCTTGATGGCGATTTCCGCGGTGTCCATATCACGGATCTCGCCCACCATGATGATATCGGGATCCTGGCGGAGAAAGGCCTTTAAGGCCGCGGCAAAGGTCATGCCCACCTCGGTGTTGACATTGACCTGATTGATACCCTTGAAGTTGAACTCGACTGGGTCTTCGGCGGTGAGGATCTTGATATCCTCGCTGTTGAGCGAGTTCAATGCCGAATAGAGGGTGACGGTCTTGCCGGACCCGGTGGGACCAGTGACCAGCAACAGCCCCTGGGGCTGTTCGAGACAGCGCTTCAACATCGCAAAGGTCTGCGGCTCGAAGCCGAGCTTGGTCAAGTCGACATTGAGCGAGCTCTTATCGAGGATACGGAGAACGACGGACTCGCCGAAAAGCGTAGGCAGCGACGAGACCCGGAAATCGACCGATCGGTTACGACCCATCCGCATCTTGATACGGCCGTCCTGCGGCACCCTTCTCTCGGTGATATCGAGACCGGCGAGTATCTTCAGCCGGGCCACCAGAGCGTTTCTGATATTGAGCGGCAGGTTCATCGACTTGAACAGCGAACCGTCCTTGCGATAGCGGACCTGCATGTTTTTCTCGTAGGGCTCGACATGGATATCGGAAACGCCGTCATGCACCGCCTTGATCAGAATACCGTTGACCAGCTTGATGATCGGGGCATCCGAAGCCGCGAACTGTTCGCCAAACTGCTCCTCTTCATCTTTTTCAATCTCGAAATCATCCGCCGCCTCTGCCACGATCGAACCGAAATCGTCCACCTGGGTGACTTCGATCTCCTCCTCGACATCGCCACCTTCGGCGAAAAACGAACGGTACTCCTCCTCGGAGATTCTGTAGTATTTCTTGAAGGCCTCGACAATATCGTTGTAGGTCGAAACACAGATCGACAGCGCCTTGTCCAACTCATCCTGCAGCTCTTCGACCGCCATGCTGTCCGAGGGTTCGACCATGGTGATCTGCAGGGTATTGCCGGCCATCCGCAGGGGAAAGGCCATGTATTTCTTGGCCGTCTCGTAATCGATCAGTTTCAGCGCGTCCTTGGCGGGTGGCTCATTTTTAATGACGACGGGGGTGTAGTTATGCTGCCGGCTGAGAAAGTTGAAGACCGTGTCGTCATCGATATACTCCATCCGACAGAGGATGGTGCTGAGCAGCCCGCCACTTTTCTGCAGTTCTTTTTTGGCACTCTCAAGTTGAGACGAAGTTATATATCCGGCCTTACTCAGTAATTCACCAATTTTCACCTTACCGGCGCCGGACTGGTCCTTGACCGTCTTTCGCGATGCAGCCTTGCGGGAGATCGTGCTCGATTGAAATGCCATAGTTATGCGCTACCTGAAACATGATTGTAAAAAGCCGACGAGAAATATCTCGTCGACATCTTTGGTCCCACTGAGGCATAGTATAGCACAAAAAAAAAGGATACTTGGCGGGCAGACCAAAAAATATCTGAAAATAAATTTCTTCTTCTCAGGCGATGTGCCAGGATGCTTCGGCAAACGATCGGCCGGCCCCACCGCCCTGTCCCTCGACCAGACCTGACAGACAAAAAAATTCCCGATCATGACCGGGATGACGATTTCCGGACCAGCCCCGGAAATGTGCGGCAGAAGCGACTACAGCAGCGGGTAGCGTCGTTTCATCTCCTTGGCCAGGGGAAGCATGATCTCCCGCATCGAGGGCTCCGCCGCAGGCGAAGTGCGCAGAGCGAAGATATGCCGCCACTCGGCCAGGTTGCAGTAGGCCACGATCTCGGTTTTGCAGGAGTTGGGCAACACCGTCCGCGCCGCCTGGGGGGTAGAGGTCTCGAGCAATGCCAGGTACAGTTCCTCGGTGTCGGTCATCGCCTGCTGCCATATCTGGTACTCCTTGGAGCCCTCGGCAAAGAACACCGGCTTGATAAAGGTCACCTGATTGCCGAATTTATCCTGGCTGTAACGACAGTATCGCTGGCTCTCCTGCAGATAGGAACAGGGACGGTGCCGGACAAGCTCGTGACTGACCGCTCTGCTGACCACCAGCTTGACCCCGACGAACCGGTGCCGCGCCAGCAACTCCGCCGGCAGGTCTTCCACCTGGGCAAGGCTCATCCTGCGCAACTCTATCGCGCCCTGGTTATCGGGGGGCTCTTCGGGATTGCAGATATTCTCGAACAAGAAGGGATATCTCCCCGCGAGATCGTGGACAAGCCCGCTGACGATGGCATTGTCGCCATGCTGGCCATAGATCTCACGGAAGGAACGGATCGAGCCGGTAATCAGCATCCCCTCCTCGACGGTATCGGTAACGAAGAATTTTGGCTGGCAGGCATAAAATTCCAGCGACTCAGCCGGACTGCAACACACCCGATAGGTCGCCACAGCCATCTCCAGCACCGAATTATGGCCGTGAGCGGCGACCTTTTTGACAAAGGGTATGGCCGACTCCTCGGTGATCATGTCTTCGCTTTTATAACAGATCCTGCCGCAGGTCTCGATCCGTACGGCAATGGGCTGTCGGTCCAGGTCGTCCTGGATTTCAAAGGAGGGAGCGCGTATCAACATCGATCAGTCTCCTGGCCAGAAGGGTGACATCTGTCGTAGGGATTCGATAATCTGCGGCATCTTCGCCAGCACGATATCCACATCCTGCTCGGTGTTGTAGGTGCTGAGCGAGAAGCGGATCGAACCATGGGCCGCGGTAAAGGGTACGCCCATGGCCCGCAGCACATGGGACGGCTCGAGCGAGCCGGAGGTACAGGCCGATCCGGAAGAGGCACAGATATTATACTTGTTCATATGTAACAGTATAGCCTCACCCTCGACATACTCAAAACTGATATTGCTGGTATTGGGCAAACGCTCGGTTTTATGACCGTTGAGCAGCGATTTGGGGATGGAGGTCAACAACCCCTCTTCCAATTTGTCGCGCAGCATCCGCACCCGGGTGTTCTCCTCCTCCATCCGTTCGGCGGCCAGCTCACAGGCCCGGCCCAGGCCGACGATAGAGGCGACATTCTCGGTACCGCCCCTGCGACCACGCTCCTGATGACCACCGGAGAGAAATGGTGTAAACAGGGTGCCACGCCTGGTGTAGAGCACCCCAACCCCCTTGGGGGCATGGAGCTTATGACCGGAAAGCGACAGAAAATCGATGTCGAGTTCCTTGAGATTGATGGGAATTTTGCCGACGGCCTGAACCGCGTCGGTATGAAAGAGAATTCCACGTTTTCTGGCCATCCGGGCCATTTCGGCAATGGGAAAGAGCACGCCGGTCTCATTGTTGGCCCACATCACGCTGACGATGGCGGTATCGTCGGTCAAGGCGGCTGCATACTCGTCGAGATCGAGCATCCCCTCGCCATCGACTTTCAACCTGGTAACCCGGTGTTTACGGCCGGTGGCGACCGTGAGGACATCGCAGAGATTCTTCACCGCCGGATGCTCCACCCTGGTCGTCACCACATGGCGTTTTTCCGGGGAGGTATGGAGCGCCGAGAGAATGGCGGTGGAATCGCTCTCGGTGCCACAGCTGGTAAAGGTGATCTCTTCGGGGTCTGCGCCAAGGAGGTCGGCGACCCGTTTTCTCGCCAGCTTGAGCGCCTCGCCCACCTTGCCGGCGAAGGTGTACATGCTGGAGGGATTGCCATAGTAATCGGTGAGATACGGCAACATCTCCTCCACCACCTCCGGCGCGACCCTGGTGGTGGCGTTATTATCCATATAGACGACATTGTCCTGGGCCCGGCTCATGCGTTCACCTCCTCGACGATAAGGCTGTCGAGCACCAGCTCCCGCAGTTTGGCCTCCACATACTCCTTGATCGTGGTCTGCGACTTGTTGCAGCTCTTACAGGCACCGTGCATGGACACCATCACGAAATCGCCGTCGACGTCGATAAGCTCGATGTCGCCGCCATCCTTGCGCAGGCCCGGACGAATCTCTTTTTCCAGCACCTCTTCGATCTTTTTTATCTTCTGCAGTGTCGTCATCCGCCGAGGCTTGGCCGACTCCACCGGAGAGGCGACACCACCGCTGACCACCTCGTGCAGGAGAGCCCGCAGCTTGTCTTCACATTTGCCGCAGCCACCGCCAGCCTTGGTGAAGTTGGTAATCTCTTCGACCGAACGCAGACCCGACTCCTCGATGGCCCGGCGCACCTCGAGATCGGTCACCCCGAAACACTCGCAGATCACCTCGCCCTGGGCCATGGGCAAAACCAACCCCTGGTAATCGGCTATGGCCGCTTCCAGGGCCTCCCGGCCCATCACCGAGCAGTGCATTTTCTCTTTCGGCAGCCCGCCGAGGAAATAGGCGATATCCTCATTGGTGATCTTCTGGGCCTCGGCCAGGGTCATGCCCTTGACCATCTCGGTCAAGGCGGACGACGAGGCAATGGCGCTGGCGCAGCCAAAGGTCTTGAACCGGGCATCGGTGATAATGCCGTTTTCGTCGACCTTGATCGTCAGCTTGAGCGCATCGCCGCAGGCCAGCGAACCGACATCGCCGGTACCGCTCGCGTTTTCGATCTCACCCACATTTCGCGGATGCAGAAAGTGTTCCTGCACCTTATCCGTATATTCCCACATTGCCGTATTCTCCGTGATGTTGATGCCGTTTACTGGCAGAAAAGCGTTGTTGCGATCAGTCGTTCTCCCGTAAAGGAGCGGACGGAACAAAAGGGGAGTCAGGTGCACCTGACCCGTTGGTTTTCATGTCTTTTCTCGAGCAACTGTAATACCACAAAGTGAAAAAGCAACCGTGATTTTTCGCTACGCCTCACCTCGTTTTCGCCAGGCCGGAACCCTAAAAACCACAATTCAGATCAGGCCGATCCGCTCGAGCAGTCCCCGGGCCGTCGCCACCAGATCGGCGGTGCCGCTGGCCGTGCGCGATTCGACATAGAACCGCACCTTGGGCTCCGTGCCAGAGGGTCGAATCATCAGCCAGGAACCATCGGCAAAAATCATTTTCCGGCCATCGATGGTGATCACCTGGGCAATGGTTTTTCGCTCAGAACCGACCGTCAGCTCTACGCCAGGACCATATCTCTCCAGTTCTCCCAGCTTATCCAGCAACTCTTTTCCCTTGAGATTGACCGTCACCCCATCCTTGTCTGGATAGAACGCCCCAAATTCCTTCTCGATCTGGTCACGATAGGCGCCAAGCGACATTCCCGTGGTCAGCACCATGTCCAGGGCCAGCAACAGCCCGATATAGGCGTCCTTTTCTGGAGTATGACCGATAATGGAGATACCGTCGGACTCCTCGAAAAGCACCAGGGCCCGGCCGATAACCGGCTTGAACTCTTTAAAGCCAACCCGCGGCTCGAACAGCTCTTCACCAAAGACCTCTGCCAGACGGTTGGCCATATTGGAGGTGGCGACGGTCTTGGCGACCATCCCCTTTTTCTTTTTGTAGACCACCAGAAAATGATAGGCCATGGCCCCGAACTGGTTCATGCTGATGTCGCTGTCTCCGTCGGTGAAGCGGATACGATCTCCGTCGGGGTCGATGATGGCGCCGAGCTTCAACGGTTCCGGACGGGCCTTCAGGGCCGCGTGAATGATCCTCATATTGGCGGAGGAGGGTTCCGGGGCGATGCCGCCAAAGGTCACATCGGCGGTGTCCCGCAACAGGATAACCCTGTCACATACCGGCAAAAGCTGGGCCATATGCACCCTTGCGGCCCCATGCACCGAGTCGACGGCAACCACCAGTTGGTCGTTGTCACAGAGCCGTTTCATGATCTGATCGAGATCAAGGCCGTGGACGTCTTTGTTTTCACGGACAAGACGCTTCCATAAGCTGAGCGAATCCAATCCGCTGACCCCCGGCAGCGTGGTCGGGTCGAGTCGCTTCAGTCCCTCCGGGTCAAAGCTCAGGTCACTGGCGACAAAACGGCCGGCCAGCCGGGTGATGGTTTGAGTCACCTCAGCGGCGGCCGGACCCGCATCGGCGGCATTGAACTTGTAGCCCCCATACTCCAACGGGTTGTGTGACGGGGTGAGGTTGATGGAGAAGGCGGCACCCAGTTCGAGCACCGCGGCAGAGAGAACGCCGGTGGTCGACTCGCCGGCATAGTGAACGATAAAGCCGGCATCACTCACCACCTTGCAGACGACCGCAGAGAAAATATCGCCGCCAAACCGGTTATCGTGGCCGACCACACATCCCTTGCGCCTGGCATCCTGCCCATCTGCGACCCCCAACTGCTGCAGCAGGGCCTGGTCGGCGGTATCGTACATCTCGACGATGGCCGCGGTGACACAGGCCACCGTCCGGACAAAGACCTCCTTGCCCAGCAGACCACGCCAACCCGAGGTCCCGAATTTTACAGGTTCGACAGGAGCGCCGACGTTATGGAGAATTTCTCCCTCAAGCAGGGTGTAGGCCGCCTCCAGTTCCTGTTGCCAGCGGGCGTCACCGCTCTGGCTGCGGCGACGGACCAACTCCTTTATCAAAGAAAAATAGTCACTTTTACCATCATCGCCGGCAACAACAAACTGGTCAAAGAGTTTCTGGGCTTCTTCTCGTACGGTCATAACCACCCTCCGGGAAAAAATTATGGACAATTCGGCACGTTTTTGCTCGAACACATGGAGAACGCAGCAGGTGGGCAAACACTCTCGACCTGCAGGGAGAAGACACACCCCTCTCCCGTTCCAGGCGAAAAAGACGGGCGAACGCACCGGGCGCTCCCCGGATTTGTCATCCGGGCGACACCTTCTCTCCCCTCAGCCAGGCGGTCCATGCACGCGCGCGCCAGCATCGCGCACACCAGGTAGCGAGAGGGGGACAGGCTCAGGGAAGGTCGTCTGGAACGAGAGGCTTTGCCTCTTCGATCAACATGACCGGGATATCGTCTATGATCTGGTAGAGCAGCATACACTTCTCACAGGCCAGTCCCTCTCTGGCCGTAAGGTATTTCAACTCCCCCTTGCACTGCGGACAGGCCAGGATGGCGAGCAGGTCTTCGGTTATCATCATCTCTCCCGACAAATACTGACGTTTTGGGCGCTCAGCCGGTGGTGCCGGGACAACCCGGCGGTGGTCAGCACCCCGTCCGTTCCGGTAGCTGCTGCCCAGACGGCCAGCATACCCCGATTATCCCATTTAGCAATTGAATTTCGCCGGTAACTGCATTAGAACAGCCCGAGACAGCGCGGCCAGAACCAGCATGGCTGGACCAGGTAGCCTCAGCCACAACGCAACATGAAACTCCTCGGCGCGGTGACAGAGCTTTCCGTGCTGATGAGTTTCATATAAACCAGCATGGCTGGACCAGATAGCCTCAGCACAACGCAACATGAAACTCCTCGGCGCGGCAACAGAGCTTTCCGTGCTGATGAGTTTCATATAAACCCATCCTGGCCGAGCATTCGACGTTTTTCGAGAATATCCGTCTTTACACCCATCACTATGGATAGCCCACAGAACCCGTTCAAAACACTATGCAATCTCAAGGTGGCCAAGGTCGGCATCGTCACCAAAAAAGATGACAGCCTCGCCTTGGCACATGCAGCCAAGGTAGAAAAATGGCTGAAATCACGTGATATCCACAGCCAACTCAATAGAATTACCGCCGATCTCGACCTGCTGGTCTCCCTCGGTGGCGACGGGACCCTGTTGCATATCGCCGAGCAGGCCGCCAGGCATTCCATTCCGGTCATGGGTATCAATCTCGGCAATCTCGGCTTTCTCACCGAGTACGCCGAAAATGAAACGAAACAGGCTCTGACCAGTATTGTCGATGACAGAGTGAGCATCGAAAACAGGTTGATGCTGAAAACCAGGGTCATTGTTCAGGATCAGCCGACAGCATACCGCTATGCCCTCAACGACATCGTCATCAACAAGCACACCCTGGACCGGCTCCTCCATCTCGCCACCCGAGCCGGTGACGACTACATCACCACCTACAAGGCGGATGGGCTGATATTTTCCACCCCGACCGGCTCGACCGCCTACAATCTCTCGGCCGGCGGTCCGCTGGTCCATCCCGGTCTGGCGACCATTCTCGTCACCCCGATCTGCCCATTCATGTTGAGCAGCCGGCCCCTCATTCTCCCCGCGACCACCCCGATCTCGGCAGAATTCGAAAAAAACGGCAACGCCGAATGCGCTCTGGTCATCGTCGACGGCCAGCCATGCTGGGAGATGTACGACGGCGACCGCCTCGAGGTAGCCCCGGCCGAGCACCCACTCAGACTGATCACCTCCGCCAGTCGCGGCTATTTCACCATTCTCCGCAACAAGCTGCACTGGGGCAACCAGGAAAGGAGTCAATCAGACACCGTTGTCTGAGCGAGACACCAGTACCGTTCCGCAAAGAGTGGGGATTATTTCTTCTTTTTTATCCCATATTTTTTCATCTTATACTGCAAGAGACTCTTGGTGATCCCGAGCTGATCGGCAGCCCGGGCCTGAATGTGCCCGGTCTCCTCCAGCGCCTCGGTGAGCATCTTTTCCTCGATGGCATAGAGCACGTCGTTGAGGCTGGCCGAGGGCGGCACCAGCTGCTTGAGATCGAGGCCGGCGCTCCAGGTATTATCCTCCAGCGGCGAGGTCGAGTCCGGCTGCACGTCGTCGGCCTCGATGGTGCTGTCATTACATAAAATGGCGGCGCGCTCGATGGTGTTCTCGAGCTCACGGATATTGCCCTCCCAGGGCAGCCGCATCAAGAGCCCCATGGCCTCTGTCGATATCGCCAGCTCGGGTTTGGCCAGTTGCTCGGCAAATTTGGCAATGAAGTGTTCGACCAGAAGCGGCATGTCGTCCATCCGTTCACGCAGCGCCGGCAGGATGACGTGGATCACGTTGAGCCGGTAGAACAGATCTTCTCTGAACCGGCCCTGCGCCACCTCTTCTTTCAGATCACGATTTGAGGCGCTGATAATACGCACATCCACGGCAAACGTCTTGCTGCCGCCTACCCGCTCGAACTGTTTCTCCTGCAGGACCCGCAACAGTTTGGATTGCAGAGCGAGGGGAATTTCGCCGATCTCGTCGAGGAAAATGGTGCCCTTGTCGGCAAGCTCGAAGCGCCCTTTCCGCATGGCGACCGCCCCGGTAAAGGCCCCTTTCTCGTGGCCAAACAACTCACTTTCCAGCAGATTTTCTGAAAGCGCCGCGCAATTGACGGTGATGAACGCCGCTTTCTGGCGGGGACTGTTCATATGGATGGCCTTGGCCACCAGTTCCTTGCCGGTACCGCTCTCCCCGGAAATAAGGACCGACGCCGGGGTCGGAGCCACCTTTTCTATCAGCTCATACACCTGTTTCATCCGGGGATTCTTCCCCACCATACCGCCGAAACCGCTCTTCCCCTTGATCTCGCTGCGCAACCGGGTATTTTCCCGGACCAGGGCATAGACCTGCACCGCCTTGTGGATATTGACCAGCAACTCGTCGTTGGAAAAAGGTTTGGCCAGATAACTGAAGGCCCCGGCCTGCATCGCTGCCACAGCCTTTTCCACCTCGGCATACGCCGTTATCATGATCACCGGCAGCTCGTCGTTGTACTCCTTGATACTCTGCAGCAGCTGGAGGCCATCGACATCGGGCATCTGCATATCGGTGATGACCAGATCGAGATCGAGCTCCTTGACCATCTCAAATCCCCGGGCACCGCCAGGAGCGGTAAAGACTTCGTATCCCTCATCCTGGAGCAGTTCGGAGAGCACCACCAGGTAATTCGGCTCGTCATCGACAATCAAGATAGAGTGCATGGATCTCACTTCCTCAAATTTTTTATCCGAAACTCGCCAGCAAGGAGGAGTTGGCCCTCATCTCGAATTTTGCCTCAGCATTTTCGTCTTTTCTGTAAACGTTCGAGCACGACCTCAGGCACCGTGACATTGCTGCCGCCGGCCAGCGTGGTGTCCGGCCTGACACTGCCATGATAGTCGCTTCCCCCTGTTACCACAAGATCATGTCGTTCGGCAAGGGCACATAACTGCTTTTGATTCCTGGCTGAATGACCAGGATAATAGGCCTCTATTCCCTGAAGACCGAGAGCGACCAGCCGCTCTACCAGCGCCGGAATCCGCCTGAGCGAATTGTCGATAGTCATGGGATGGGCCAGCACGGGAATCCCTCGTGCTCCGCAAATAAGGGCAATACCCTCGGCGGCATCGAGGACCTTTCTCGGCGCATAGGCACCGCCACGCCGACCGAGAAAACGGCTGAAGGCCTGATCGATCGAAGAGACCACCCCCTTGTCCACCAGCACCTGAGCGATATGCGGCCGTCCCGTCTGGCCAAGCGGTGACTTCCGCTCCACCTCCGCCATACTGATCTCGATGCCAAGGGCTCCGAGTTTTTCGATAATCCTGCTGTTGCGGCGTCTCCGGGCGTCCTGGATATCTTTCAGCCTGGTCAGAAGGTGTTGGTCCCTGGCGCTCAGGTAATAGCCGAGCAGATGCAGATGCACCTCAGCAAAAACCACGCTCATCTCGATCCCTGGCACGATCGTCATTTTCGCCTTCTGGCCGGCCTCGATGGCCTCGGCAGTGCCCTCGACGGTATCGTGGTCGGTAATGGAGATGGCGGTCAAGCCTCTGGTTCGGGCCAGGGCGACCAGTTCGGTCGGCGAAAGGGTTCCGTCGGAAAAGGTGGAATGTATATGCAGATCAATGGACATGCAGCTCAAGACAGTACAAGGTTCAACTTCATGATCACGGCCGGGAAAAGGTATGCACTCCCCAGGGAAAGGGCAAGCGCCGACCTGCCGGGTCAAGAGCCCTGTCGGGCGCGGAGCAGACCAATCGCCGCATTTTTCCCTATACTTTCACGGTTGCCATCCGATACAGAAGAAGCAGTTCAGCAGCTCCTAACGCTGTCGGTAAAGCGCTCGATTGCCAGAATACACACCGTGGATATTCAAACGATTATGCTACGTTCCCTTGTCACCGCCCTGCTCGTTCCCCTGCTCGTCACCGGATGCGCCCGGATACCGGAACCGATCGGCTACCAGTTCACCACCCAGCCGAAAATGCAGGCGGCATATCACTGGGTCGTCTTAGCCAGCGATCTCGCCAACAGAATCAACAACCAGCTGATCCTCGCCGATTATGCCAGAACACCGGTCTATGTCCGGGCAACCTGCGGCGATGAGGACACGACCTGTGGCCAACAGGAGACCAACACCTTTTCGGAGGCCTTTCGCGACCTGCTCATCACCGAACTGGTCCGCTTTGGCGTGCCAGTGCGCCAGAATCCGGACGAGCGGACGATCACCGTTCACTACAAGGTGCAACTCGTCTATCACGAGGCCTGGCGACTGCCTACGGTCCAGCCGGGGGTGCTGACGGCCATCGCCACCGGGATCATGGTGCTGCGCAACGCCCCCTTCGAACTGCAGGCCATCGCCGGGGCAGGACTGCTCGACTTCATGAACACCGCCGCAGTGACCGGCGCACACCATGAGGTGATTATCACCACCTCGATGATCAGCGGGGGGCAATACCTCTTTCGCGCCTCGGATCTGTATTATATCAACGACCGGGACGCAGGCCAGTACCGTGACATCGGTGCTGTGGCCGAGACTGCGGAGATTCCCATTGTCAGCCCGAAGACCGCCCGTGGACGATGAGATGATCGGCGCCCCCGCAGGAGGCACCCTGCAGATCCGCCCACCACGATCATCACGGACCCTCTCCCGGCTGCTGAACCGGCAGGGCTGGACCAGATTGGCCCGGCCACAACGAACCATGAAACTCCTTGACGCGGTAACAAAGCCCTCCGTGCTGACGGGTTTTGGATACAACCAGGCATCCACCATGAACAGACTGACCAGCTCCAGATATCTCTCACCGACGCAGACGGCCGCATGGCTGGCGCTGCTCGTGCTCCTGCTCAGTGCCGGCTGTTCCCGCTTCAACTGCACCCGGCTCGAGCAACTGGCCGGAGCCGACACCGATCTCATCGCCTTTTCCTATTCCATCGCCGAAGAGCTTGTCGCCACCGCCCGGCCGCCACTCATTCCCCGCAACCCCGAGATGCCGATTCTGGTCACCACCTTTGTCGACAACAACAATCTGGCCCGGACCTCGCAATTCGGTCGAACACTGCAGGAGCATATCGGCTCACGCTTGGTTCAACTCGGCTATGCGGTAAAGGAAATAAAACTCGCCAGCCAGCTGACCATCGAGCCGCGCTCCGGAGAGTCCATGCTCACCCGCGAAATCGACAGAATCTCCCCTTCGATCAAGAGCCAGGCGATTCTGGTGGGAACCATCAATATCACCAGCAGAACGATGTATATCTCGGCCCGCCTCATCGAGCCGGTGCGCCACACCATTCTCGCCTCCACCGACCACCGGCTCTGTATGGACGACACCGTGCTGGCGATGTTCGGCCTCAAGCGGCAGATGCCCACCGCTACCGGCAACGATGAAATCAAGGAGCCATCCAGACCGTTCATGAACTCCATTCTCTACTGACCAGCATGGCTGGACCAAAACACCTCCACCACAATCGGGTAGCCGGGGGAATCTCTCCCCCAGCCCCCACACCACCTGGCATGCGGGTCCGCACCAGGCGGTTCCCAGAGGCTACCGAGCCGTAGCCGGGTAATGGATGTTTACCCACAGATCTTTGCCAGAAATCATCCCTTGCTCCTTGAGCCATTGATTGGTCATGCCCGAATGGGTGGCCAAAGTGCGGGACAGTCGCCATGGACCTTTCCTGCTTAGACCTGCAGAGATAGCGGTTCGCAGAAACATACCGAGCTTTACCAGCTCTCGAACCTTGGTGCGGCTCCGGCGTTCGATACCGGTCTTCCGACGAGCAATATCGAAAGGCCCATTCTCATACCGGCATCGAACGCCCGAGCTCCCGTCAGAGGTAATTCAGAGGGAGGGATCGGTGGTGAAGTTTGAACGTTCTTGGAGGCTAAGGGAAATCTCCGTTTTCCCCTTGACAATACTTATCATGGATGTCCCCATTTTTTACAGCATCGATATTATCCTTTTAGCTTGATATCTTGTAAAGATTCATGATACAGTGCATAAAACATGATAACTTACTGTTTTTACGTTGTCAATATTTCATGCTTTACAGGGCTATAAGGAAACCAGGGAATCGCGGTGCTGACCAGCGCCGTGGGCAGCGCAAGCAAGCGTAGCTTGGTTGTGGTGCCCACGGTGTCTGGTCAAGCTCCTGGTTCTGGCGCGTAGCGACGGGACCAGGTGCTTGACGAAGTCAGCACCGCGATTCACGGCGACGAAGTCGCCGTGAATAACTTGTTGGACGAAGCCGCTCCGCGGCAGGCAATCCACCGCAAGCCTTCTGTTGACCATAGTAGCCATTTTGGTTTTGTCTGGAGTAAGCCACTACGACCACGCAATGGTGCGTTGTCGGGCTCCAGATTCCACCATCAGGAGGTTACTATGAACTGTTCCATGCCCACCGATCCTCAGTTTGACAAGCATTACCGCAAGCATCTCAAATCCCTGAAACTTGCAGGCCTGCAGCCCAAAACCGTAGAAGCCTACGCCAGAGCGCTCAGGCGAATCGGCAACTATTTTGAGTGTCGACTTGATAAGCTGACCAGCGATCAGTTGCTCGACTATTTCCATGAGCTGCTGGAATCTCATTCA
This sequence comes from Desulfopila sp., assembly GCA_047973425.1. Taxonomy (GTDB): domain Bacteria; phylum Desulfobacterota; class Desulfobulbia; order Desulfobulbales; family Desulfocapsaceae; genus Desulfopila. Next base: position 168 of record JBKEBZ010000077.1, on the reverse strand, counting down.
TGGAGCGCGGTCAAGCTCGACCTCTATGGTCTGAAATTCTTTTACACCACGGTTCTGAAGAAACCATGGGCAGACCTGCCTCTGATCAAGCCGCCCAAGATCAAACGGATTCCGGATATCCTCAGCCAAGAGCAACTTGGACAGCTGTTTGCTGCAACCAACGTTCTG
>JBKEBZ010000121.1:0-11987 GCA_047973425.1 Desulfopila sp. | reverse complement strand
CGGATTAAATTGTAGCTGTCTGAAAAAGAGCTGAGGAACAGGGTGATGGACCTCTGCAAAGGCCCATCACCCCCTCCAACCAGGACCTAAGCCATCCTGCAAGGAGTTACTCCACTGGTACTTTTTGTTTCTATCGAGGTCAAGGAAATTGCCCGTCTTGGCCGTCTTTTTCCATGGCAAAAGCCTGCCTGCTGCCCTCACTGTCAGGGTGGCTTATGGTGGCATGGCTTTGTTCTTGCCTATTTTTCCTGTCTGTCTGAAGCGGTATATCTGCGTCGTCTGCGTTGCTCCTGCTGCGGAGTTGTCCATCGAATGCGCCCCTCCGGTTATTTTCGTCGATTTCGCTCCAGGATTTCCGAGATATGAGAGAGCATCGTCATGCGCGGCAACAGGCAGCGATGGCGTCCCGACCTTCCCCGAAGCGCACAACGCCAGTGGTGGCGTTGTCTGTGGCGGATGATCCGGCTCATGCTGGGGATAGGTTTCCAATGTGACGGTATCACAGGATTTACACGGATTTTACAACACAATGTCATCCCGGTTACCCGTGCAACACAAAAGGAGAATCGAGTCGTGAAATAGCCACCCTACCCAATTGTATCCCTGCCCGAATCCTTCCGAAAATAGTGGCTCGAAAACAGGTTTGAACCTGTGAACCATCAATGAGAACAAGGAGGATTTCATGCAGGAAAAGCAACGTGAAGAAGTGGCGCTGTTTCGTTTCGGCATGATCAGCGACCTGGTCTGCAGTCGGCTGGTCCCCGGAGAGGTGTCTGAGCAAATCCGGGAAAAAAGCCGGCAGCGGTGGCTCATTCCCGCTTCCGGTCGGACGCGAATCGCCGAGTCCACCATCAGGAGGTGGGGCAGTTTATATCTGGGTAGCGACAGGCAACTCGCCTCCCTCTTCCCCCGTGAGCGCTCGGATTGAGGAAGAAGCCGGCGTGTTGACGAAGAGACCATTCTTTCCCTGGTCAAGTTGCGCAAAGAGCTGTCTGGCCTGCCGGTGGTCAAGCTGCTTGCGGAAATGGAGAAAAGGAAGTTGTCTCCACCCGGCTTGACGATTTCCCTGACCACCGCCTACCGGATCCTTCAACAGGAAGGACTGTCCGGCGAGGAGTGGTGGCGTCATTTCTGCTACCGCTTAAAAATGGGCGGGTATGACGGATGGCTGTCCATCGAGCGAGGACGTGTTGCTCAACTCCCTTGAAGGGTTGGGAAAATCCGTTGTCCTGTTACAAGGTCTGATGCTGGTCGTCGCCAGTGATTTTAAGCCCCAGGAGATCTGAGCGAATAACTGGAAAGCTCAGGTTGGAAAAATTCGATTGAATTTCAAAAAATACGCCAAATCAACCATAAATTGGATTTTACCCTTGCCTGGAACCAGAATATGGGTATATTAAGAACGGGTAACGTGCCCGGGCACGCAACTTCCAACAAAGGATTTATCATGAAACCAACCATTCGCAATATAGCTGAAGCGGCGGGTGTTTCCCGCGGCACAGTAGACAAGGTCCTGAATAACCGTATCGGTGTCAGCGACAGCGTCCGTGCACATGTCAAGCTGATTGCTAAAGAGCTGGGTTATCGTCCAAATCCGGCTGGTAAGGCCCTTGCTTTCCAGAAAAACCCTATCTGTCTCGGTTTCATTCTTTTCATGCCGGAAGATTCGATTTTTAGGATGCTGCGTCGCGGGGCTGAAGCCGCCGGGGCTGAGTTCGCCGATTTGGGACTGAGTCTCGAATTTGCCGTAATGGATCGGTTCACTCCTGAGGAACAACTACGCTGTATTGCTCATCTCGAAAAAAAAGGTATTTCCGGTTTGATCTTACCCCCTTTGCAAGATCTCCAAATAAAAAACGCGTTGGTGAGTCTCCACAAGAAAGGCGTACCTGTGGTTACTACCAACACCGATCTGCCTGACTCTCCAAGGATGTGTTTTGTGGGGCAGAATCTGGTGACCAGTGGCCGTGTAGCAGGCGAATTGATGGGGCGCTTACTACCGGATGGGGAGAAAATAGCAATTTTATCAGGAAGTTCCACAATGCTGGCGTTGAAGGAGCGTATCCAAGGGTTCCAGGATGTTTTGAGAGAGCGCTATCCGTACTTGGAGATAGTGCAGATTGAGGAAGGCATCGAAGACGATGATGCGGGTTTTGCCGGAACAATGGAAATCTGTAAGAATTATCCTGACCTAGACGGCCTGTTTATTACGAGTCAAGGCATTCAGGGAGCCTGTGAGGCCTTGAAGGAACTGAAGTTTGACCGGGTAAAGGTTGTCTGTTTCGACGCCCAGCCTGTAACCGGTGAGCTGCTGCGGGAAGGGAGGATAGACTTTACCATTACACAGGATCCTTACCAGCAGGGATATCTGCCGGTCAGACTGTTGTATGAACACTTCTTCATGAACAGGAAACCGGAAAGCACGATCTATCATACCCAGTTAAAAATAATGACCAGCGAAAATTGGGAAGCCGAAAGATAGGAAAGCTCTTCGGCAGGCAATGAAAAAAAGGAAGCTTTGATTCCAGGAAGTATAACCAGATATCGTAAAGGAGGCAGGCATTATGAATAAGCGTGAACGTGTAATGGCGATTCTCAATCACCAACCGGCAGATAAAATACCTGTGGATTGCGGTGGCATGCATTCTTCCGGAATTGGTGCCGTACCGTATAATGCACTGAAAAAAAAGCTGCAGTTAGAAGGCGGTGAAACCAAAGTATATGATATCATTCAGCAACTTGCCATCCCTGAGGATTGGTATCTGAAGCGCTTTGAGGTCGATGTTATTGATTTGGCGCGAGTTTTTGCCGATGATCCTAAGGACTGGAAAGATTGGACATTGCCGGATGGTTCACTGGGAAAAGTTCCCGCCTGGCTCAAGATAGAGCGGAAGGGTAAGGAGTGGGTCGTCCTGGGCCGCGAAAATGAAGAGATCGGTCTTATGCCCGGAGGATCATTCTACTTTGATCAGACCGTATGGCCTCTCTATGGCAAGCATCCTGACAACTTCGATAACCTGGAGGACCTCCTGCATAAAATTCTCTGGACCGCCTGTCCGGACCCCTTAATGAAAAATGCCAACGATCCGGATTTCTACCAGAAGGTTGGCGCAGCGGCCAAGAAATTATATGAAGAAACGGACTATGCCATAACACTCAACTACGGCAGTCTTTACTTCGAACTCAGTCAATGGGTATATCGCAACGACGAACTGTTAATGCGGCTCATCAGCGACAAAACAAAGATTCAGGAGATGCTCGACAAGCTCACAGAAATTCATCTATCACGACTTGAACCGTTGCTTGAAGCCGTTGGCCCCTACACCCAGGTGATAATTTTTTCAGATGATCTTGGTACGCAGAACAACTCCTTTATATCTCCAAAAATGTACCGCGAATTTTTTTTCCCGCGCCATAAAGAGATTTTTAATTTTGTGAAAAAGAAGACGAAATTATGCACTTTTATGCATTCCTGTGGTGCTATTTCCAATCTCATTCCCGACCTCATCGAGGCAGGTCTCGATATTGTCAACCCCGTCCAGACGAAAGCTGCTGGAATGGCACCTGAGAAACTGAAACGGGAGTTTGGTAAGGATATTGTCTTTTGGGGTGGAGGTGTTGATACACAGTTTACGCTTTCTCAGGCAAGCGAAGAAGAAGTAAGGAAGGAAGTTAGAGAGAATTGCGAAATTTTTATGCAGGACGGAGGTTTCGTTTTCACTCAGGTACACAATATTCTGGCCGGAGTACCAAACGAAAATATTGTTGCCATGTATGATGAAGTAAACAGGATCCGTTATGCATAAAAGTTCCGCTGAGAGCAAACAATACCCCAGACTAACAAACAGAATGAGGTGATAAAAATGTCAGTGAAAGAGATATTTGAAGGCGTTCTGACTTTTAACGGAGAGGTCGTTAAATCAAAGGTTGCTCAGGAGATCGAAGCCGGCACCGATGTCGACATCATACTCAATGAAGGCCTTATCGGCGCAATGGACGAAGTCGGTGCGCGCTTTTCCTCCGGGGATTTCTTTGTGCCTGAAATGCTTATCGCATCGCAGGTCATGCAGCAGGGCCTTGAAGTCCTCAAACCCCACTTGTCCGCCGGCGCAGCCGAGGCAAAGGGGACCGTGGTAATCGGTACGGTCAAGGGGGATCTGCATGACATCGGTAAAAATCTTGTGGCGATGATGCTCGAGGGAGCCGGTTTCAACGTTATCGATTTGGGTGTGGACGTCGTACCGGAAGCCTTTTTAGAAGCAGCCAAGGAAAAAGGCGCAAAGGTCGTTGCTCTCTCCGCATTGCTGACAACCACCATGCCTGCCATGTCAGAAACGGTAAAAATCTTCAAGGAAGCCGGATCAGCCAGCAAGGTTATTATCGGTGGAGCGCCGATATCCTCTGATTTTGCAAAACAGATAGGTGCCGATGGATTCAGTGCCAGCGCTCCTGGTGCGGTTGAAATGACACGTTCGCTGATGGCAGCTTAATTTTCCACATTTTCTATTTCTACTTTGTTAGATGTGCTGCGTTAACTATCGACATATTTCGCCGTTGTTTTTCGAATGCATAACCAATTGAAGCTTGCCGTTTCGCGTGTCGTACTTGGAGCTGTCTTAAAACCTCCTTTTCGGTGACGTCACGACGTGGCAGAAAAAATCTGAGCAACTCAACAGGCTCATCGTTTCCTTATGCCGCAAGCGTTCTTGCAACATAAACAGCATGGTCAGCAAAACCATTGCCATATGGTGGTGCCATCCGTACCAACCACGAACCTGGTAATCGCCCATCCCGCAGTGGGTCTTGCTGTCTTGAAAGGTCCTTTTCATCCAATATCTCTGGGCCTGCATATAGGCCAACCGTTGGATGGAAATTTCCCCGGACGCATTGCTCAGGCTATACTTGATCTCTTGAGGCGAATCCATTTCGCGGCGAACACTATGGTCCTTGGTCTTCTGCAGTGCTGAGGCTGTAAACTTGGTTCACTATAAGGGACAACATGAGGCAGCCGATTCGTGTTCATTCAATCTTGATGCTCTCGTAAAAACCTCAAGTGTGCATACAGGATGGCTAAGTACAAAAGGTCGATATACAAGGCGCAGTGGTGTCGGTCAAGCACAGGCGTACATGTGGTACGCCGAGCATTGGCCGATCCCGCTGCAACGCAGGAGATCGGGCTTTTTACGACGCCATCAATCTTGATAGACTCGTAAAAAGTCGAACGTTCCACCAGGATGGGCTCAGGAAAAACCCTGATATACGAGGCACAGTGTCTCAAACGGCAATTTGGTAGTACATCTGGTACAGCGAATTGCCGTTAGCGACCTACAACGAAGTAGATCTGGGTTTTTACGAGCCCATCAATCTTGCTAAAATGAATAAACATACAAGAAGAGGGGGAGGGGAAGAAACGGATATACAGCAATTCGAACTATTTGATCTACCATATTAATTCTTTCAGCCGGGCGTCATGAGGACGACAGATTGACAAGTACCATTTAATTCCTTGAGGAGGTTGCTATGAAACGATTGTTACTGGCAGTACTGGTTTGCATGATGATGGTAGGCACAGCTCACGCGAAGAAGAAAGTTACTATTGGTTTCACTTTTCACAGTGCGCAGCTTCCTTTTCAAAACATTCTCAAAGACGATTTTGTTAAAGCCGCCGAAGAACAGGGCATCGAGGTCAAGGTCATCGACCCCCTTATTGACATATACAGGCAGAACGCAGCCATCGATAATTTTATCACCCTGGGCGTAGATGCAATTGTTTGCAGCCCCCTAGATTATGAAGGATCTGTCCCCGGCGTTTTGGCTGCCAACAGCGCCGGTATCCCTTATGTTGCCGTCAATGTAGAGGTCGGTGGAAACGGTGACTTCGTCTATGTCGGATCGTTGAACTATGATGCCGGTTTAATCGAGGGTGAGTACATGGCAAAATTTTTGCCTGAAAATGCTCAGATCCTCTATTTGCGGGGTACGGAAGGTATGGAACATACCATCGCCAGGCGGAAAGGAGTCCAGGACGCACTGCTTGAAAAACGTCCCGACGTAAAACTTCTGGCGGAGCAGAGCGCGAAGTATGAACGTGCAGAAGGCATGAGGGTCATGGAAGACTGGATCCAGGCTTATCCCAAAATTGATGGTGTTATCGCTGCCAATGATGAGATGGCTCTTGGTGCCCTGGAAGCATTGAAAGGAGCGGGCATCGAAGGTGTCATGATAGCCGGTATAGACGGCACCCAGGAAGCCAGGGAACGCGTAAAAGACGGTACGTTCGCTATCACAGTGTTGCAGGATGCCCACGGCCAGGCAGTGGCCGCTCTTCAGGCTGCTATTGATCTCATTGATGGCAAGAAGGTTGAGAAGAGAGTCATTATTCCCTTCAGGCCGATTACCAAAGAGAATGTTGACGAGTATCTGAAATAAGCTGGTTTTCATGTCTTTTTATATGAAACTCGTCAGCACGGCAATCTCTGGTACCGCGTCGAGGAGTTTCATGTTTCGTTGTGGCTGAGGATATCTGGTCCAGCCATGCTGGTTAGATAATCTTTCAGGATGACCTCCTTCTGTGCGGCCTAGTCAACTCGATTCTCAGCCGAGGAGCCATAGGAGGTCATTCTGCAGAGCAGGTAAGGGTTCAGCCAGGAAATGCCGGATTCAATGCCGGCCCGAAATTTGCGCAGAGTTTTTGTAGACATATGAACTCCGACACATATCCTTCCCGGCCAGGCCTCGCCCCTTGGAAAAGTAAGCCCACCCATACCTTCCCCTTATCACAGATAATAGATCGTTTAGAGAATTGTTATGTTTCTAAACCCTTAGACACAATTCCCATCCCCACTATCAAATACCACCACATTGTAGACAAATACATCACGCCACAATGTAGCGAGTTTTTATATTAATTACAGTTGATTAGGGAGAAGTTGACGGTATCCATCTAGTGAATTAAGGAACTACCGCCCCAAATACCGTCGGAATGGTCGGTATCTACTATGAAGCTCTATGACGATTGGTGAATAAAAAAAGCTGAATAATCAACTTAACATTTTGATTATTCAGCTTTTTCAAGAACTCACATCGTATCTACCGATGTGAAAATATGGTAGACGAGGCGGGATTCGAACCCGCGACCTTTGGCTTCGGAGGCCAACACTCTATCCAGCTGAGCTACCCGTCCATGTTGTGCGTCGTATCGTGATGATGGCAAGCGATGGAATTTACCACAACAGCCAGGAGCTGCAACTAAAATCCGCCGAACACGCTCATTTCCTCAGCCACTCCCGTCTGCAGCCGGCAAACGGGGTCAGGGCAAACCCGCCTTCAGGTTGTCGAGATACTCCTGCCACTCGATCGGCAGCAGCGTCTTCTTTTTGTTGTTGCACGCCTTGCAACAGGGAACGAGATTGTCTTTACTGCTGCGCCCGCCCCTGGCCAGCGGCACCAGGTGGTCCATGGTCAACTGCGCATACGAAAATGTACCGCCGCAATAATAGCAGAGGCCGGCGGCGGTCTTCTGCTGCCACCACCTGGTCTTACGCAATGCCCGGGCCTTGGCCCGCTCGGCCCGGATAACCGCTTCATCGACCCCATCGATCTGCCAGATCTCCATCACCCGTCCACCACCTCGCCAACCAGCAGCTTGCGCGCCGCTCCCACCAGATACAGCGAGCCGGCGACCACGATCATATCCTCATCGTTGGCGCGCTCCTCGGCCATCTGCAGGGCCTGGGCCACATCGCGCACCAGTACGCCCCTGCCGCGGCTGGATTCGGGTAGACAGGCCAGGAGTTGTTCCGGCTCCGCCGACCGCTCGCCCTCTGGCCGGGTGAGCACGAAGGTATCGACCAGCGGCAGCATACTGGCCAGACCGCTGACGATGTCTTTATCGATCATCGCCCCCCAGATCAGAATCAACTTCCGGTAGCGGTATTCACCACCCAGAGTGACGGCCAGGTTTTTCACCCCTGCCGGGTTATGGGCCCCATCGAGCAGGTAACGGACCGCACCCGGCTCGCCATCTCTGGTCAGTCGCTGCCGCGACCGGCGGTCGAGTACCAGATATTCCAACCGGCCTGGCCAGCGCACCGCGACCAGCCCCCGGCGCAGGGAGCTCTCGTCTATCGCCCATCCCTGCAGATTGAGCAGCTGGGCCGTCATGATCACCAACGAGGCGTTTTCACGCTGATAGGCGCCACGCATCGAACACTGCAGACCGTAAAGCGATACAGACTCATCGCCCACCCGGCCCTGCCAGTTCCAGTCGTCATTGGAGGCGCCGCCATAGTTGAAATCACGGCCCAAGAGGTACAGCTGGCTGCCGCGCCGAGCGGCGGTTTCCACCAGCACCTCCTCGACCTCGCGCTCACCGCCGACCGCCACCACCGGTACGCCCGGCTTGATGATCCCCGCCTTTTCCCCGGCCACCGCACCGAGGGTGTCGCCCAGATACATCTCATGGTCCATACTGATGGAAGTAATCACCGACACCAGCGGGATCACCACATTGGTGGCGTCGAGCCGTCCCCCCAGACCGGTCTCCAGAATCACCAGATCGAGGTTCGATTCGGCGAACCAGAGCAGCGCCAGGGCCGTAGTGAACTCGAAGTAGGTTATCTGGGTGTCACCGAGGGTTTCGATCAATCGCTCGCTCAACCGGGCAAAGGTCTCTTCCGGGATATAGCCCTCGGTTGTCCGGAATCTCTCCCGCACCGAACTCAGATGGGGCGAGGTGAACAGCCCAACCCGGTACCCGGCCCGACCCAGCACCTCCAGCAGGGAGACACTCACCGAACCCTTGCCGTTGGTCCCGGCCACATGGACAAACTTCAGCCGCTGTTCGGGATGGCCTATCCGGGCGAGAAAGTCATGCACAGCCGCAAGACCGAGCTTGATTTTGTGCATCTGCAGGTCGTTGAGAAAGGTGAGCGTCTGCTGATAGGTCATTGCCATAGTCGTGCCGCCGCCAACGGTCAAAGAGTGGGAATCATACGCAGGCAGGGCAGACGGTAGCGCCTGCCCTGTCACTTACATACAGCTTTCAATATCTTGGTAGTATCGCTCTTACAACACTTTCAGTTTGGCATAATCGAGATGCAGGGTCTTCATCCCATGCCGCTCAAACAGCACATCCAACGAACTGGGAGCCAAGGCCTTTTTCACCGTGCCAATGCCGAAAAACGGGTGCTGCACCCGGGTTCCCACCGGCAGGTCGGCCAGCGCCAGTTTCTTTTCCCGCTTTCGCCTGACCGGCGGTACCGGCGCCGACGGTTCACCGGAAAACCCGGGGCGATAGAGATCGCCGCCGCCCTCCGCCCGCTCATAGAGGGCTGGGCTGATCTCGGCGAGAAACGGCGACATCCCTACCCGCCTGAACTGCCTGTCGGCGGTCATCAACTCCCGCGGGTAGACCAGGTACAGATGTTGACGGGCCCGGGTGGCGGCGACATAGAGCAGCCGTCGTTCCTCCTCCCACTGCTCGCCCGGCCCGGCAGAGCCATGGGGAAAGCGCCCTTCTGCCAGACCGATCACGAAGACGGCGTCGAACTCGAGCCCCTTGGCCGAGTGGATGGTCGAGAGAACCACCTTTTCCGCTCCGCTCTGCGCAGCGGCGTCGCTCTCTTCGGGTGGGTCGAGGGTAATGTCGTCGATAAACGACTGGAGATCCTCATAGCCGGTCATCACCGCCTTGAGCTGGTCGAGATCCTTCTGCCGCTTGGGAAAATCATCGGCATAGAGATGCTGGAAGATCGGCTGATAATAGCCCATCACGATCTCATAGAGCGCGCCCAGCCCCTGGCCGTCCCCCCGGAGGTCGTCAAAGAGGTTCTTGAGCCTGGTCAGTCCACTCTGCCAGCTGGCGCCGCCCGGATAGGTGGCAAGGGCCGCGAAGGGATCTTCGGCCGCTGCGAGGGTGGCGGTGATCTTCTGGGCCGTTTTCGGTCCGATCTTGTCGAGTTGCAGAAAGATCCGGTTCCAGCAGAGGTTGTCCTGGGGGTTGACCAAGAGCCGTAAAAAGGCCAGCACGTCTTTCATGTGGGCCGACTCGGTCAGCTTCAGGCCACCCCGCTTCTCGAAATCGAACCCCGCCGAATTCAGCTCGAGTTCCAGCTTGTACGAGTGGAATCCCGAGCGGAAAAGCACCGCGATCTCGCGAACCGGCACCCCCTGCCGGCACAGTTCATGGATCTTCTGCACCACGAAGCGGGCCTCTTCCCGTTCGTCTCGAACCCCGCACAACCGGGGCTTGCGATCGCCCTTTATCCGGGTGAACAGGGTCTTGGTGTACTTCTCGGTGGCGTTGGCAATGATGTCGTTGGTCAACGACAGGATCGGCTGACACGACCGATAATTCTCCTCCAGCTTGACGATGCGACAATCGGGGAAGACCTTGGGAAAGCGCATGATATTGTAGAAGTCGGCGCCGCGAAAGGCATAGATCGACTGGGAATCATCGCCAACCACCATCACGTTGTCATGGGTGCAGGCGCACAGCCGGACGATATCGGCCTGGATGAGATTGGTGTCCTGGTATTCATCGACCAGAATATGGGAGAAACGGCGGGAAATCCGTTCACGCACCTCGGGCGCCTCGTCAAGCAGCCGCTTCCAGTTCACCAGCAGATCGTCATAGTCCATCAGGCCATGATCGTATTTGAAGTCGTGATAATGCTGTGCCAGCTTGAGAATGTCCTCCAGGTGGTCACCGAGATGGGCATACTGCTCGGTCACCAGTTCCTCGAGAGCGATCGACTTGTTGGTCGAACCGCTGATAATGTTGATCAGCGCCCTCTTCGAGGGAAACTGCCGGTCACGGCCCTTGAGCCCGAGTGAGGATTTCAGCAGATTGATGATGCCCTCGGCATCGGCCCGATCGATAATGGTGAAGCTCGAACCGTAACCGATAGTGCCGCCATATCGCCTGAGCAGCAGATTGGCGACGCTGTGAAAGGTGCCGCCAACCACCCGGCTGCAGGACTCGTTCACCAGGCGACCGGCACGCCAGAGCATCTCCTGGCTCGCCTTGCGGGTGAAGGTGAGCAGCAGAATGGCCTCTGGCGGCACCCCGTTGTCGATGAGATGGGCCACCCGGTACACCAGGGTGCGGGTCTTGCCGCTGCCGGCCCCGGCTATCACCAGCACGGGCCCGTCCAGAGTGGTGACCGCCGCGTACTGGGCCTCGTTGAGATCGTCGAGATCAATGCCGGTCGCGGGGCTCCTGTAGCCCGGTGCGGGTTCACTGGTGTCGAATTCCGGGAAAAGCGGAGGCTGAGCCTTAGAGGTCATAGTGGTACCGTGTTCGTCCCGGCGCGCGGGACCCTTGCAGCCAGTCAGCGCGAGTCGTCGCATGCGGGCTGCCGATTCTTTTGGCGGCACCTTACCACAGCCCTCGGCCACTGGCAACGCCGGTTGACAAAACCATGGCGAATTGTATAGTAGACGCGAGAGCGGGCGCAGGATGATGATAACTGGCCAGATTTTCGCGACCAAGGACCATTGATGGCGTCGTAAAAAGCCTGATCTCCTGCGTTGCAGCGGGATCGGCCAATGCTCGACGTACCACATGTACGCCTCCGCTTGGCCGACGCCACTGCGCCTTGTATATCAGTCTTTTGTACTTAGCCATCTTGACTGCAAGTTTTAGGTTTTTACGAGTCCATCACCATTGATGTTCTCGTAAAAAGTCGAATGGTCCGCCGAGATGGACTCAGGAAAAACCCTGATATACGAGGCGTAGGTCGCAAACGGCAATCTGGTAGTACATATGGTACAGCTGATTGTCGTTTGTGACCTACAACGAAGTAGGTCTGGTTTTTTACAGACATTCCCGTTTTAATGGAGCAACTTAAAATTTGGGCAGCACCGGGCCCCCATTTGCCGACCTCATCCTGCCAGGTTGCCGTTGTACAGCTTGCCGCTGGCTCAGACTCGTGGAATTTTCAGCCATACTGATCAGGATTTCACTATAACAGGCTGAATTTCCG
>JBKEBZ010000108.1:0-66274 GCA_047973425.1 Desulfopila sp. | reverse complement strand
CATGCTGGTTTATATGAAACTCGTCAGCACGGAAAGCTCTGTTGCCGCGCCGAGGAGTTTCATGGTTCGTTGTGGCTGCGGTACCTGGTCCAGCCATGCTGGTTTAGTTCGCCGGCGGCTTTTCGCACAGACCCCACGGGGGCCAGCCTGGACGGTCAGGGTCGCCACGGCTGAACAGAGTGGAAAGATGCCTGGAGCGGGTGAGAGAGTCGGCCCCGTCTCGCCCGAAGGTAATATTCGTCACGCCGACCCGGGCGGCAGAATGCCAGAAACTGGCTTTCTGCGATGATGCGTATGAAAAAACTCCAGCCTGTAGCGAACACACCCTTGTCATGCTGCCGAAAATGAATGTAACAATTAAATTATGGCGAAATTTTCACGTCAATGCAATGACGGACCTGACAAAAATGTGGCGCTGACGGGGATTCTCGAGCGATGGTCCGCCAACAGAATGTCTCGACGGGATACAATGCGAGAACCAATTGCAATAGGAGGCAAAATCGACTTAAGTGTTCTCTGCCTGACGATATCGCCCACCAACCTCGGGGTATGGTGCAGCGACTGTTCGGGCCAGTGGTTGCAATCTGCGGGCTCGTTTTCTGGCGGCTGCGCAAAGGACATGCAACGCGGACAGCCTGCACCCAGAGGACAGATCGACAGAAGTTTATAGATAATACATTAATATAACTATATTTTATGAAAAGAAAATCAGTCCTGTTCAGCTACATGTTCACCATCACCGGCCTGCTTATGCTCATGCATCTGCCGGCTCTGGCCGAGGAAAAGAGTTTCCAGGAAGAATGCATGGAATTGCTCGATGAGGGCCCGGCCCGCTACCTTCACCTCCAGACCCATGGCAGCAGCGCAGACGAGATCGACTCGCTGCTGGCCGATATTTACCACGCCCACAGCCTGCAACCCTACTGGCTCGACGAGAAGGGGCCAAACGAACGGGCCAAGGCGATACTGGCCACCCTCGACGACGCCGCAAGGCAGGGACTCAACCCCAGGGACTACTTCATCACCAAAATCAAACATTACTGGCAGCGCCGGGATGTCGCCGGGCTGGTTCGTCTGGACATCCTGCTGTCGCTTGGCATGATGCGCTATACGGCCGATCAGCGTCAGGGCCGGCTCGAGGTCCACGACATAGACCCCCAGCTCTTTGCCACCGCCCGCAGCGCCAAAGTCGACTGGCGGCATCTCTTTCAGGAGGCCTTCACCACCAAGGACATGCGGCAGTTTCTCGGCCAGCAGGCACCCCCCTTTGCCCAGTATGCCAGCCTGATGAACAAGCTGGCCGAATATCGCGTGCTGGCGGCCAAGGGCGGCTGGGAGCGGATCGCCCCTGGCCAGGTGATACGACCTGGCATGACCGATTCACGCATTCCGGCACTGCGCCAGCGGCTTGCCGTCAGCGGAGAATATACCGCCCCCCCGGCTGCAGCGAACGTATACGATTCGACCCTCGTTCTGGCCATAAAGCGTTTTCAACAGCACCACGGTCTCGAGCAGGATGGAATCATCGGCCCCCACACCCTGGCCGCGATGAACGTATCGGCGGAAAAGAGGGTCCAACAGATCATCGTCAACATGGAACGGTACCGTTGGCTTGACAGGAGTGCGCTGCACAATCGCCAGGTCGTGGTCAACATTGCCGGCTTTACCGCTGCCGGGGTCGATCGGGAGAAGGTCGAGCTGTCGATGCCGGTCGTGGTCGGCGAGGCCTATCAGCAGACCCCGGTATTCGACGACACCATAACCTATGTCGAACTCAACCCCTACTGGACCGTGCCCCCCTCCATCGCCAGCAAAGAGACATTGCCGAAGCTGCGCAAGAATCCCCACTACCTGGTCCAACGGAAGATGCGTCTTTTCAGCGGCTGGGGGGAAGAGTCAAAAGAACTCGACAGCACGACGATCAACTGGAGTGCGGTCAGTCCGGAGCGGATGCGCCAGTATCGCATCCGGCAGGACCCGGGCCCAGGCAACGATCTCGGCCGCCTGAAGATCATGTTTCCCAATCCGTACAATGTCTATCTGCACGACACCCCCCATCGCAACCTCTTCGCCCGCGACAAACGGGCCTTCAGTCACGGCTGCATCCGGCTGGGCAAACCGGTGCAGCTGGCCTCGTGGGTGCTGGGAGGGGCAGAGGCCGGCTGGTCCGCTGAGCGGTTAAACGAACTCATTGCCACCGAAAAACGCCGGGTGATCACCCTCGCTACGCCGGTACCGGTACATATACTGTATCGGACCGCGGTGGTGGAAGAAGACGGCAGCATCATCTTTTACGATGACATCTATGACCGGGATCGGCTGATCGGCAAGGCGCTCTTCGGCTCCCGCTAGTCCAGCGCCCTGTAATGGCCCCGATGTTGTACAACAGACAACCCAGTTGTCTCATCGACAACGGTTCGATGTTGTACAACTGTAAACAGAGCCACCTGTATCCTGTTTTTCCCAAGAGAAACAAACTGGTACGAAGATTGCGTGGAAAGTCGTGACAGCGATTCTGCGTGATGACCAAAAAACAGGAAAAGGAGCGCGATATGAACGTCATTCAACTCACTGCCACCAACCAGTTCGAGCAGGGAAAGATGCAACGGTTTTTCCTGGTCGAAGACTCACCGAACTTCAAGATCATCAATTTCAACCTCGATGCCGGAGTGACCTTTCCGGTCCACTCCCATGACCTGGATGGTGAACTGTCGATTCTGGTCCTGGAGGGTGAAGGTTTTTTTCTCGGCGCAGACGATACGGAGATTGCCGCCAAGGGGGGTGATCTCCTTATTTCTCAGATTCGTGAGCCACATGGGGTGCGCGCCACCACCAGGATGCGTATTCTAGTAACCATAGCCCCCCCGATCTGACAGTGGGCGGGGTGAAGATATCGAATCTCTTTTTGAATCAAGGAGGATAGTATGGCTGAAAAGGTCGTTATCGATCAGGATGAATGTCTGGGTTGTGAAGCATGCGTAGAGATCTGTCCCGATGTCTTCGGCTTTGACGAAGAAGAGGAAAAGGCCTACGTCAAGGATGACGCCGATGCGTCATCAGACTGTGTGGAAGAGGCTATCGGCTCCTGCCCGGCCTCCTGCATCAGTAAAGAGTGACAGGAGCCAAAAGGCCCCGGTAGGTCGGGCAATTCGACCTGCCGGGGCCGCTCGCTCCCGGCCGATACGAAAAACCGTTATCGCTTGACAGCCTTTTTCGGTGAGTGTGCAGGTGATCATCTCCCCAACATGCTCGCTTACAAAATCACAAAACACCTCGACAAGAGATTTATTTGCTTGCAACAACTCCAGCGATGGTGTTAGATGCGTAACTACGTTCAAAAGCATTTTCTTTTTTGATATAGATCGATATCAATGTCGTATCCTTTAATGCCTGAAAAGTTTTTGCTTATAACCCTGACAGGATGGGCATGAAACTTTTCCCAGGCAGTCTCCCGTACACTCACAGTGAGCCTCAGCAAGCCGACCGCCGCACCCCTTCAAGAGACGGTGTGTGCAGGAGATTGGTCAACGGTCACGCCCCAGCGATTCAGCCGTTGTGGCGCAATAATCGCCATGGGTGGTCATGCGTAAGCGTAGCAGGCCCCGGCGACATGGCAGAGGCAATCAGTCAGGAGTGCAACCGTCCCAGCCGTATCGGCAACGAGGTTAACCCATAGGTCACCCAGAGCCAGAGGCGGAGGTCATATATCGACATTTCTGCAATACGACGCTTCTCAGCCCATTGCCTGCAGAGCGGTCGAACAACAGATCATCACGGCGTTGCCCAGAGAAGATTCAATGATCTGCCAACACCAGCCGTCAGCAAGCGCCTTCGTCGCAGAGTCGACGAGGTCGCATCCACCCATTTCGCAGATAATTGCCACCACTTGTCCGTAAAGATATCAGTACGGCACAATCATCTGGTATGAGCAGTTGCCTGCAGGAGCATGAATGCCTTTCAACAGTTTTTCTTTCAACGAACATCTTGTTCGCGCCATCGACAGGTGCGGATTCCTCACCCCGACTCCGATCCAGCAACAGGCCATTCCACCGATTCAGAGCGGTCGAGATCTTCTCGGCCTGGCCCAGACCGGTACCGGCAAAACCGCGGCCTTCACCCTGCCGATGGTTCAGCATCTGATGCAGACGCCGGCCCGCTCGACCGCGATAAGGGCTCTGGTCATCGCCCCGACCAGGGAGTTGGCGGAGCAGATCAACGATTTCACGGCTCAGATTATCGATGGTACCGGCCTGAGAAGCCTGGCCATTTATGGCGGGGTGAGCAAACCGGCGCAGGTGGCTCGACTCCGTACCGGTGTCGACATCGTGGTCGCCTGTCCCGGGCGCCTTCTCGATATCCTCAACGACCGGGAAATCGACCTCGACAAGGTGGAAATACTGGTCCTCGACGAGGCGGATCACATGTTCGACAAGGGCTTTCTTCCCGATATCCGTCGAATCCTGAGCCGCTTGCCCCGAAAGCGGCAGACCCAGGTTTTTTCCGCCACCATGCCTGACGAAATCAGGCACCTGGCCGAAGATATCCTGAACCGGCCGGTGAGAGTGCAGATCAGCCCGTCGAGGTCGATAGGTTCCATTGCCCATCGTCTCTATTCGCTCGAGCAGAGCGAGAAAACGGCTCTCCTCATCCATCTGCTGAAAAGTGAAGCCATGGCCACCACCCTGGTCTTCACCCGCACCAAGTACCGGGCCAGAAATCTGGCTCGAAAACTGGTCCAGTCTGGATTCAAGGCAACCTCACTGCAGGGCAACCTCTCGCAGAACAGACGCCAGCAGGCCTTGAACGGCTTCAAGGACGGGACATACACCATACTCGTGGCTACCGACATTGCCGCCCGCGGCATCGATGTCGACGGTATCTCCCATGTCATCAACTTCGATATGCCGGATACCGTCGAGGCCTATATCCACCGGACCGGTCGAACGGGCCGGGCTGAACGCAGCGGTGAGGCCCTCAGTTTCGCCACCGACGAAGACAAGCGGATGGTACGGCTTATCGAGCGATCGATAGACGGCAAAATCGATTATTGCAAGACGGACAATCTCCGGCTGATAGAGGCGACCGACGGTACGGCCCCGGCCGGTAACGGCAAACAAGATGACAGGGCACCCTCTGCAGCCAGACCCCGTCGGCGCAACACCGCGAAAAGGAAATCACCACAGACCAGGAATGTGGTCAGTAAACGCAAGTCGACATCACCTATTTTCGGTCTCTCGGCAACAAGCAAATAGAGCCGGATTGAAAAAATGCTGCCGTCTCGTCTGAACGGGCAATGCAGCACCATGGCTCCAGCCATTGGAGCCGATTACCAACCAGTGCGCAAGGCGCACAGCCAAGGAGGAGCAGGACAATGGCAGAAGGAATTGTAAAGTGGTTCAACGATGCAAAAGGGTTTGGATTTATCGAGCAGGAAGGCGGCAAGGACGTTTTCGTCCATCACTCAGCGATCCAGGCCGAAGGATTCAAATCACTCCAGGAGGGAGAACGAGTGACCTTCGATGTTGTCGATGGCCCCAAGGGCCCGGCTGCGGCAAATGTGAAGAAAATGCAATAATATCTTGACAAAAGAGCGTACCGCCTTTTCCAGGTTCGCTCTCGCACGACCCGGCCACCTCCAGAGAGACGACTGAAGACTCCGGCGGACCGGCCCCAGTGTACAACCGCCCCACAGAGGTGCGGTTGTACACCGGCAAGGTAACTCCCGCCCCTCTACTCCTCTCTTCCCCCCCTGCTGAAATTTCCCCTTTCTTTCTGCCAGAGATCTTTTTGGCTCAGGCCTCTTCACGGTACCACGATATTTCGCACCGCAATCGATATGGTGCTGACAACAGCATATCGCCTGTGATAACCTGCGGCAGCGTCTTGCCCTGCTTCCCCCTGCCCTGTATCTCCTTTTCATGATGGATACAACGCGACAGGGCCCGCAAACACGGGTCACTCCAGGGTGAGACAGCGCAATCCGCGCGTAATCGATCGGCGCTGGCCCGCCCCGGAGACCCCGGTCAGTCCGGGCAGAAATTTCATCAACATCTGGTATCATGTTGACCTTATTACAGAAAACACCTTGGTGCATCCTGATTTTCATGGTCTGCTGGCTCGGCGTGTGTCAACCCGTGCGAGGGGCCGAGCAGGAGCAGACCGGCAATCTGCCCGATAAGGCCGAGATAGAAAAGGTCATCACCAGACTGGAAGATCCGGCCCAGCGCGAGGAACTGCTCAACACCTTAAAAATCCTCGCCAAGGCCGATAACAACGAAAAGAAACCCAACGAACTCGTTGAAAACGTGGCGGCCCATGCGCTCAACACCATCGCTGCCACCGTCGGCCAGGTCACCACCTCGGTCGGCGATGTCGCCGAAACAGTCAACGGGTTCCCATCCATCGCCAGCTGGCTGAAAAAAGAGCTGGCCGACCCCCAGTTCCGGCTCCAGTTGTCCCAAGTCGTGACCAACCTTCTGCTCACCCTCGGACTCGGTTTTCTCGCCTACTGGCCCGCCAGATACATCAGCAATCGCTTCCTGCGGATGAGGGCCCGACAGGAGAAGTACAGTATCGCCTCCAAGATACTGGCCATTCCCCTCTGTTTTCTGGTCAAACTGCTGCCGGTCTTCTTTTTCGCCCTTATCGCTTATCCGACCTTGAGTTTTCTCGCGCCCAGAGCAGAAACCCGGCTGGTCGCCCTGGCCTGGGTCAACGGCTTTATGCTGGCCCGGGTTCTCGTCATCTGTTTTTCGATGGTGTTCATGCCCAACATTCCCCGGCTGCGGCTCGTCCCCCTTGCCAACGAAAGCGCCAACTATCTGATGATCTGGGTGAGACGGCTGATCTATACCGCCACCTACGGCTACTTCTCTCTGCAGGCCGCCCTGCTGCTCGGCCTGCCGGCTACTCCCTACAACGCCCTGCTGCGGCTGCTCGGACTGTTTGTCGCCATGCTGATTACGGTGATGATCCTGCAAAACCGCGAATCGGTGGCCACCTGGCTGGTCCAGGCCCGTTTCGACCGGGATCTGGAGACCGAGGAAGACAGCGCCAACCCGCCCACCGGCGACAAAATCGCTTCCGGCCGCGGCCTGCCGGTCCATCTTGCCAGAATATGGCATATTTTCGCAATCTTATATGTTCTGCTGCTTTTCGGGGTGTGGGCCCTGCAGATTCCCGGCGGCTTTCTCTTTCTCTTTAAAGCCACGGCTTTCAGCATCTTGACCATGCTGATCGGCTGGGGTGCGCAGGAAACACTCAGAACCTTTTTTCACAGAGGGTTCAGCCTCAGCGATGAACTGAAAAGACGTTTCCCCGGGTTGGAGAAACGGGTCAACAGGTACATCGCCACCCTCTACCGGATTCTACGAGCGAGTTGCTACGTTCTCTGTCTCGTGATCATCCTCGAGTTCTGGGGGCTCGACACCTTCACCTGGCTGACCAGCGGCTCCGGCAAGGTGATCGGCTCGACCCTCGCCTCGATCATCGCCATTTTAATCATCACCTTCGTTATCTGGGAGATCATCAACGGTCTGATCGAAAACAGGCTGTCATCGGCCGCAGCCGACAGTGGGATGGGGGGCAACGCCCGGACCCTGACCCTGCTCACGGTCTCCCGCAAGGCGCTGTCCATCGTGCTCATCGTGGTCAGCGGCCTGATGATCCTGTCCCAGCTTGGCATCAACATCGCGCCACTGCTGGCCGGGGCCGGCGTTCTCGGCCTCGCCATCGGGTTCGGCTCGCAAAAGCTGGTCCAGGATGTCATCACCGGCATCTTCATTCTGCTCGAGGACCAGATGGCGGTGGGCGACGTGGTCGACCTCGGCGGCATGGGCGGGGTTGTCGAGGCGGTATCGATCCGGACCGTGCGGTTGCGCGACATCTCCGGCACCGTCCACACCATCCCCTTTAGCACCATCAACACCGTCAGTAACAAGACCAAGGGGTTTTCCTACTATGTGATGGACATCGGTATCGGTTACCGGGAAAACGTCGACGAGGTGATGCAGGTTTTGCAAGAGATCGGCGCCAGCCTGCAGGAGCAACCTGAATATGGCGCGGTGATTATCGAGCCTTTGGAGATTCTCGGGGTCGACACGTTCGCCGACTCGGCGGTGGTGATCAAGGCCAGGATCAAAACCGTTCCCGGTAAACAGTGGTCGGTTGGCCGGGCCTTCAACCGGAGAATGAAGCTGAAATTCGATGAGCTGGATATCGAGATCCCCTTCCCCCACCAGACCATCTATTTCGGCGTCGATAAAAACGGCGAGGCCCCATATGGCCGGTTGAGCTGTAGAAATGAAGAGAACCCGTCGGGATCCCGGCAATGATCCCGTATTCCGGATTTGTCATAAACACGTTATGCATCTGTTCGCGTTGCAGCATGAACACGATATCTGGCCTGAACTGATGGGAAATCCGGGCTGGCTGGCTGGGATTTTTTTCGTTATCACTTGTGATTGTCGACTTCGGGATTAGAGTAGAACTTGAAAATCAAAGGCAGCACCTGTCTGCGGGCAGTACCTCCAGCCCGGCATACCAATTGTTATCACGCGAACACCTTCTGATCGTCCCCACGTGTTTTCCACCAGGAGAAACGGCTGGACGCCAGAAAAAACGGAGAAGGAGAATACCATGCTACATGAAAAAATGACCAAGGCCCTCAATCAGCAGATCAACATGGAACTCTATTCGGCCTACCTTTACATGTCGATGTCCAACCATTCCGCTCAGATGGGCCTCAAAGGCTTCGCCACCTGGTTCATGGTCCAGTACCACGAGGAGATGTACCACGGGATGAAGATCTATGACTATGTGCAGCGCCAGGGCGAACCGGTCAGACTCGAGGCCATCGAGGCGCCACCCGCAACTTTTGAATCACCGCTCGACATGTTCACCAAAACCCTGGCCCACGAGCAGCAGGTGACCAGATCGTTCAATGAACTGATGGAATTGGCCAGTGGCCAGAAGGATCACGCGACCAAGATCTTCCTCGAGTGGTTTATCACCGAACAGATCGAAGAAGAAGAAAACGATAACGACATCATCCAGCAGCTCAAGCTGATTGGTGACAATCCCCATGCCCTGCTGATGCTCGACCGGGAGCTGGCCGCCAGGACCATCTCCATCCCCCTCGATTACAGCCAGGGTCTGGCCGCCGAGGCTTGACCCGGATTTCTCATGAACACTGTGGGCAGGTGTTGACGTTTCAGTATGAACACGGCCTCTGGCAACAAAGAGCGAGGCGCCAAACACACAGTGTTCACCACAGGTCGGCTCAGGCGACGCCATCTTCTTTCGTCTTTTGTCGCTGTACAGAGCCTACTCTGGTTCAGCGCCAAAAACGTCGAACCTGACGCCGTCTGAACCGATCAGAATTCCGGGCTTGACCCGGATTTCTCATGAACACTGTGGGCAGGTGTTGACGTTTCAGTATGAACACGGCCTCTGGCAACAAAAAGCGAGACGCCAAACACACAGTGTTCACCACAGGTCGGCTCAGGCGACGCCATCTTCTTTCGTCTTTTGTCGCTGTACAGAGCCTACTCCGGTTCAGCGCCAAAAACGTCGAACCTGACGCCGTCTGAACCGATCAGAATTCCGGGCTTGACAAGGCATGGTTCCGGCCATTGCCCGTTCCTGTCCAGCCGGAGGCGTATTGCCCGCGAGCCAGAGCGCCCCGGCTCTTTAGCGAGTGTCCAGCTTTCTCCTGTACCGGACAGGAGCCGTCATCACCATGAGTCGATGACCTATGGCGCGGTTTCGTTCCCCGCGCCGTCTTGCTGACGGGTTTTGCGTAAACGCTCCTTGTGGACAAACCAGATGGTGCATGCCGTCCTGAACTTGCAATACAGTTCCGGGTCAGAACAGCGCAGACATTCCTCACAGAGCCACTTGCCATGTTTCAGGCATTGATATTTCGCTTCCCGCTCTGGGTGGTTGCTACAGATCGGCATTGGAATACCCCTGCATCTTTGCAATGAATTTGCTATAGTGGTTGCCGTGGCCTACCTGGCTGCAAGAGGGTACCGACCACGGCCGTCGCACCATGGTCGATAGCCAGTCATACTCAACCTCATGCTGATTTGCCTCAGCTGCTCGCCATGGCACCCGTATCGACCTCTACCGGAACAACCGATCTCCGCATCACCTTGCACAAAGAGGGTGCGCGTCAGTATACCCGGATGAGCTACCCACTGCACTGCGGCATCTTCTCCGAGATCGAAACCAGGAGCTGGCTTCTCCATTTCAATCTCAACAACGAGATTATCCGGGCCAAGGGCAGAACCAGAGACTGGCCCCACCCCCATGAGTGGCTCAAACGCACCATGGGCAATGACTGGATCTATTACTCGACCGGCGGCTACACCGGGGTCTACGAGGCCACCGGGGAATACTACCTGCCCAATCTGCCCTACAGGACCAACGGCCTGCTCGGCGGTAAGCCGTTTGACGACCAAGCCGTGACCGAGCTGATCACCGGCTGGCCGCAGAGTCTTCGCCAGCTTATCGAAACCTCGCGAGAGTTGCCAGAGGAGACGGAACATTTTCTGGCCAGCGCTCTCGCTAACGATCCCGAGACACTGGCCGCCAAGGCCGACCGGCTGTTCTCCATCTGCGGCGGCCGTTCCACCGTTCTGCCCCCCGACGCCCGCCACGTCGACTACAATGTCATCCCCATCACCATTGCCACCGGCTGCCTCTATAAGTGCAGGTTCTGCGAGGTCAAAAACAAGCGGCCGTTCAAGCCCTGCAACGCAACCGAGATCAGCGACCAGATCAAGGGGCTCAAACAGGTCTATGGTCGGGATCTGACCAACTACAACGCCCTCTTTTTCGGAGAACACGACGGATTGCAGGCAGGAGCGGGGCAGATTCTCGCCGCTCTCGACCAAGCCTGCCACCACTTTGCCTTTGCCTGCGGCTATGTCCGGGGCTGCAACCTCTTCATGTTCGGCTCGGTGACCTCACTGTTGAACACTCCGGACTCTTTTTTTACCGCGATTGAGCAGCGGCCCTGTTCGGTCTACATCAATATCGGTCTCGAATCCGCCGACCAGGCAACCCTCGACAGGCTTGGCAAGCCACTCACCTCGGCCCTGGTCGATGAAACCTTTCGACGGATCCAGGATATCAACGACCGTTATCAGCAAACGGAGATCACCGCCAACTTCGTCTTCGACGACGACCTGCCGGCCAATCACCTGACATCCTTTCTGCGGCTGGTGCGGGATGGGCTGCCACGGGTCAAGCCCAAGGGCTGCGTGTACCTTTCTCCGCTCCGTTTCGGTCAACCGTCCCGTTCACAGCTCTTTGCCTTCAACCGGTTGAAGGTGCTGAGCCGGGTTCCAACCTTTCTCTATATCATTCAGCGCCTGTAACCGGCATAACCCCAGGGGCCTACAATGCAACTCCCCGGACACCGGCAGGAGCGCTTTTTGCGCCGCGACGTTGCAGAAACAAGAAACACTAACCAGCATGGCTGGACCAGGTAGCCTCAGCCACAACAAACGATGAAACTTCTCGACGCGGTAACAGCGTTTTCCGTGCTGACGAGTTTCGGATAAAAAACCACAACCCATAACACAGAAGACAACCGGCCATCAGCCATACCCCTTTGCCGACCATGGAGACCATGCAAATGCCAGATCACAGACAACTGCGAAAAGAGATCCTCGCTGCTCGTAACGCCCAATCTGCCGAGGAGATTCACCAAAAAAGCGAGGCTATCTGCGACAGACTGCTCGCCATGCCGGAGATAACCAACTGCTCGAGCATCCTTCTCTATGTGCACATTCGCAGCGAGGTCGAGACGACTCGGCTGCTGGACTATCTGCTCGAACATGGCAAGACCGTCTCGGTCCCCATCACCTACCTCGAAGGACCACGGCTCGACGCCATCCAGATCACCGATCCGGAAAAGGATCTGGCGCCCGGCTGCTATGGCATCCTCGAGCCGCGTCAGGAGATTCTCGCAGACAACCTGATCGACCCGAGGACCATCGAGGTGATCCTTCTGCCCGGTTCGGTGTTCGATCTGCGCTGCGGCCGCTTCGGTTATGGCGGTGGATTTTACGATCGTTTCGTCGCAGCCGCCCCCCAGGCGCTGCGAATCGGCATGGCCTTCGACCTGCAAGTCGTCGAGCGGGCCCCGCTGCAGCCCCACGACGAACTCCTGGACATGGTGGTGACCGAGAGTCGCATCATCCACGGTACACGAGAGGTTCAGCAGGAGACACCTGCCCCGAAGTTCTAGCCTGGATGAGACTGGGGACAGTCCCTAGTTTGCTAAACATTGTCCGAGTGACACGGCACTAGAGCCCAGGCACCCCGAGGGCCTGAATGATCATGGCGTTGTTGCCCTGTTCATAGGCGAGAATGGAGCCCTTTTCCCGCTCGATGCGAAAGGCCAATCCATAAGAGAGTACCCGGATAGGATAATCGCGCGGTAATTTCAGCAGATAAGGCTGGATAGTGGCAAAATCGGTTGCGCCATACTGTTGCATGATAAAACGCAGCCCGCCATTGGCCGGACCGATATTGTAGGCCAGGAGGCCGAGGAAGAGATCGTTGTTCATCTCCTGCAGGTAATACCGTAAAGTCGCCGCCCCGAGAAAAGCATTGTAGCGGCTGTTGGCCAGGCTCTGCATGTCCCCGGCAAAGCGACCGTCCACCTCGCGACGCACCTGTTCCGGCACCAGGGTAATCTGGAAGAGGCCATGACCACCATCATGACTGGTTCGCGGTCGAAAGGAAGACTCCGTCGCTGCCAGCCCTTTGAGGATATCACTGTTCACCCCATAGACTTCGGCGGCGGCCTCGATGTCGGCAGCGTACGGTCTGGCCCGTTCCACCATGGTCTGGAGCTGATCGCTGCCAAGTCGGCGGTAGGCGGCAAAAACCTGATGGGCCAGAGTCATACGGGCCGCCTCCTCCTTGCCACCGACCAGTGTGCGGTAGTAGCCGAAGGCCCGGGTAAAATCCGTTCCCGGTATCATGCAGGCCACTACGATTGTCGACGCGACCACAACGGCTGCCGGCAGTGACGGCGACCAGCTTTTCAGGAGTTGGCGCAATCGTTTCCAGCCGCTCAAGACCAGTACGGCCGCCACCACCAGAGTCAGGATGGAGATGCCAAAGGGCAGAAGACTGCCCAGCACATCGGTGCCGGAGAAACGGTTGGCGAAATGACCGAGGAGCACGATGCTGGCCGCCAGACCGATACAGAACAACCCACCCCATTCCAGCAGCAGCAACCCCGCCTGGCGAAACATGATTTTCGCCTCGTTTCTGGGATCCCTGCCCCTGCTCTTTCGACCAGCGCCACCCCTGCCGGTCGACTTGACTTTGCCGGCAGTTTTTTTCGCCCTGACCGGCTGTTTCGCCTTCGCTGGCGATTGTTTTGCTGGAATTGACCTGCCCATCGATTCGACAAGAGTGGTTGGGGCGGCAACAGCCGCGGCTATGCTGGGAAAAAAAGAAGCAAGAAGTAAACAAAAAAACGGCCGGAAATCTCTCAGCGCTTTATCTGGCCGCGCTCCTTCTGGTCGCCAAGCTGCAGACGCAGACTGGTCAGCTCGTCGAGTAACTCGATCACCAGTGCCGCCCCGGGCAGGTTGACGCCGAGATCACGCTGCAGGCGAACGGTGACCTGAACGATCTTGACCGAGGTCGCGGAAAATCTCCAGCTCGCGGGGCTGTCGCCAACTGGTGCCAGCATCCCCTCCTCGATCATCTCGCGGACCAGTCGATCATGGACCTTGCAGAGTCGACACAACTCTTCCATACCATAAAAAATGCTGTCATCCAGAACGATACCGACCTGCTCCTTCTTCATGACTCCACCCCCATCTTCGCTCGTGGATTGAACGCCATGCTCTCGGCCATGGCCTCGTACAGCTGCCGCTGCTTCTCATCCGTGGGCTGGGGGATATGGATCGCCACCACCACGTACTGGTCGCCACTCTTGTCTCTGGTGGAAAGGCCCTTGCCTTTTAAACGCAACCGTTTGCCGGTCTGACTGCCGGCCGGCAGCTTCAGGGTGACGGTTCCACCCAGGGTCGGCACCTGCAGTTGAGCGCCAAGGGCGGCCTCCCACGGCGTCACCGGCAAGGTCATGGTCACATCACGGTCTTTGACGGTGAACAGCGGATGGGGAGCAAAGACTACCTCCAGAAAGAGATCCCCACGCCGGCCCCCGCGGATCGCCACGTCGCCCTGGCCCTCCAGGCGGATTTGCTGGCCTTCGAGAATGCCCTTGGGGATGCTGACCTGCAGAGAACTCTGCCGAGGGCGTAACTGGCCGTCCTCTTCAACCGCCCGGGTCAACGAGATCGCCTTCTTGGCCCCGGCAAAGCTCTCCTCGAGCGTGATGGTCAAGGTCGCCCGGATATCACGTCCTCTGTCTTCGCCGCCCATGCCGAAAAACGCGTACTCATCCCGACTGGCCTGCTGTCTGCCCCGCTGGCCAAACAAGGCCTCGAAAAAGTCACTGAAGTCATGATTGGCCCCAGCGGCTTGCCCGCCCTCGGCTGCGCCTGCACCGGTGCGGAATTCCCAGCCTGGCGGTGGCTTGAAATCCTGCCCTCGTTGCCAGTCGTTGCCAAACTGGTCATAGGCGGTCCGCTTTTCCGTATCCTTTAAAACCTCGTAAGCCTCTCCGATCTCCTTGAACTGCTGTTCGGCCTCCGGATTTTTGTTCACATCGGGGTGGTACTTGCGGGCCAGCTTACGGTAGGCGCGTTTTATCGCCTGCTGGTCCGCATCCTTTTCTACCCCGAGAATCTTGTAATAATCCTTGTATTCCATGAAGTTTTCCTTTTCGTGGACCCGCTCTGGCACAATCGACCGTCACGCCATCCCCACCAGCGCAAAGTTTCTGTCAGCCCCCACTCTGCCCGACAACGTCCTGGCCCGCAACATTTTTCCCGCCATCGCCTACCGCCCGTTCCGCTATCGCCGCTCGCCAGGACCCCAGCAACGGCCCTCTCCTGGCAGAGGCGACAAGAAGGGTATGGTCTTCGGCGGAATTTTACGATATATTCCAGCGGTGACTCGTCCTCTGTCAGTTTGTCCCCATACTTTTTACGCGTATCATCCAAGGAGAAGAAACGATGTACAGAATACTTCTGCTCGTTCTGCTTGCCGGCATCGGCGGCTGCACCAAGAAGCATCCATTATACACCAATCTTGAGATTGCGTTGAGCCCGCAACCTCCTGTCTTCACCGATATCACGACCTCGATAGAGGGGAATGATAAACGGCAGGCCAAAGAGGTCATTCTCTACCAGATCGGCAGCCAGGCCCCGAGTGTGATGGAAAATCTCTCACCAGTCGAGGTCGTTGTCACCGAACGGTTGGCGCAGGGCTTTCGGGAACAGGGACTGCAATTTGCAAAGAACACAGAAGACCGTATAATTGTAGAAATACAGAGGCTGCTGGCCACCGTTATCCGGCCCGAATTTCTTTATACGACCAAAATCGAAACCGCCATTCACCTGCGGGTGGTCAAAAACGGTTCTTCGCTTGACAAGAAATACCTTCGGCAGGCCACAAACGATAGCACGAGACGGCCGGATGTCAACAGGTTGGAAGGCATGATCGATGCGCAGCTTTCAGCCATCGTCGCCCAGATTCTCGAGGACGAGGATGTCCGCAAAGCTCTCTCAGCCAGATAGTGCCGATTCAGAAACGGCTCTTTCCTCCTCACATATCGACGATCCATTTGCCAGAAACAGCCTAAGAAACAACGTCAGACACCACGATGAACGAGAATCGAACCAGAGCGGCAAGTGCAGACCTGACAAGATATATCGAGCAGGCGGCAGAACCACGTACCCGTCCCGACGGCAGCGGCTACCGTTCCCTCCTCCATCAGGACGAGGCCTGGATAGTTGGCCTCACTGGCCTGAGTCATCGGGCGGTGCAGGTGGCCGCCCTGCACCGGCAGATCGTCCCGGAACGGTATTCGCGAAACCAGCGCACCCTCTGCTGTGACGAGCAGCTCAGGCTGCTGGCAAGTCATGTCGCCATCATTGGTCTTGGTGGTCTTGGCGGGACCGTCCTGGAGATTCTGGCCCGAATCGGCCTGGGCAAACTGACGCTGGTCGACGGGGACCGCTTCGAGGACAGTAACCTCAACCGGCAGATGCTCTCCACCCCAGGTCTGCTCGGCCAGATGAAAGCGGAGGCCGCCGGCCGCCGGGTCGCGGAACTCAACCCTGCAGTGCAGAGCCGAATATTCACCGAATTCTTCACCGACGAAAATGGCCTCGAGATACTCGACGATGTCGATATCGCCGTCGATTGTCTCGACACCATTCCAGCCAGGTTTCTGCTGGAAGAAAAATGCCGGCAGCGACGTATTCCAATGGTATCGGCAGCCATCGGCGGCACCTCGGGTCAGGCTACCGTGGTGTTTCCGGAAGATTCCGGCTTAAAACGGATCTATGGGACCTCGACCCGAACGGCACAGCGCGGGGTCGAAGCCTCGCTGGGCACCCTGCCCTTCGCCGCTACCGCCATGGCTGCAATCGAATGCGCGGAGGTCGTGGCCCTCGCCGCCGGCAGAACCGTACAGTTACGCGACAAGCTGCTTATCGGCGACTTCTCCGACCACAGCCTCGACAAAATATCCTTTCTGCATACAGAAGACTGAACGTTTGAGACCACAACCTCTCAACTGCAGTTACAACCACAGTTGCAACTGGCCAGAGACGATGACATCGCCTTGACGATATCCCGGTCATCGGCATCGCACGCTTTGACAAAGGTCACTTCCAGATGCAGATTCTCAGGCGGCAATAGGCACGTCAGTTCCTGCATGACCAGGGGATAGAAGGTGCCGAAAAAGTTTGTCAGTTCCTCCTTGCCCAGATGCAACGCCCTGACCTCCCCCACCGCCATCTCCTGGATAACGATTTCAAACGGGGTCAGCCCGGCCGCACCGACACCATGGATGAACACCAATGGCACAGGCTGGGGGGTGAGCCTGTATTCACCGGGCTCGAGCCCAGCCCGCACCTGCAAAAAGACCCGTTTCATCACTTTGTCTGGTATCTGCACACTCTCACCTCGACTGTTCGAGTAACGACAAACTTGATGGCGTCGTAAAAAGCCCGATCTCCTGCGTTGCAGCGGGATCGGCCACTGCTCGACGTACCACATGTACGTCTGTGCTTGGCCGACACCACTGCGCCTTGTATATCAGGCTTTTGTACTTAGTCATCTTGTATGCACGCTTGAGGTTTTTACGAGTCCATCAAACTTCACCCATGTACTGAAAAAACCGCTCATGCCCCGGGGCCACCAGGCAACGTGGGACACATCGAGCCATGCCGATTCTCCGCCCACTGCCTGTCGCGACCGGGCCCCAAAAGGGGTGGCCCGCAAACTTGATGCTCTCGTAAAAAGCCGAATGTTCCGCCGAGATGGACTCAGGAAAAACCCTGATATACGAGGCGTAGTGTCTCAAACGGCAATCTGGTAGTGCATATGGTACAGCGGATTGTCGTTTGTGACCTACAACGAAGTAGATCTGGGTTTTTACGAGTCCATCAAACTTGATGGCGTCGTAAAAAGCCCGATCTCCTGCGTTGCAGCGGGATCGGCCAATGCTCGACGTACCACATGTACGTCTGCGCTTGACCGACACCACTGCGCCTTGTATATCAGGCTTTTGTACTTAGCCATCTTATATGCACGCTTGAGGTTTTTACGAGTCCATCAAACTCCAGACCGCTCGTTAAAGACTATAGTGGCATGTGTGGTCAAACACAACACTGCCGTGTCGTCCCTGCCCCGCTCTACCAGCCAGCCAGCCAGGATATCACGGCCACAGGCCACAACGCACCATGAAACTCCTCGGCACGGTAACTGAGCTTTTCGCGCTGGAGAGCTTCGGATAAACCAGCATGGCTGGACCAGGTAGCCTCAGCCACAACGCGCCATGAAACTCCTCGGCACGGTAACAGGGCTTTTCGCGCTGGAGAGCTTCGGATAAAACTGTGGCATAACCGAGCACTTTTCCGCTATAGTAGGGCCGGATGAGATGGCCTGGCCGGTTATTTCTCCAAGATGGCGCCTCTGTCACCTCTATGACGAATTGGCCTTCTTCATTTTGGCGGAGGCGCTTGCTTTTTCCGTCTTTTATATGGCGCCAGCACAGCAGTAGCCGACCATCATCGAGTCTTCAATCACTCGCCAACCACAACCAACGGGAAAAACATGTCCAGAGCCGAGAGCGACGACAGCAAGAGCGAGACGAAAGGACCACCGGTCTCAGACGAATCGATCGTGAAAATCGCCAAGGAGATCACGGTGAAGTTCATTGAAGTCGGCCGGATCACCCCCGCTTCCTTTGCCAGAGACTTTACGGACATATACTCAACCATAGCGGCAGCCGTCGAAAAACGATCACAATGACAGAACTTGATTTGCAACGAAACTTCGCACCTGAGCATCTCCAACATATTCATATCATGGGAATCTGCGGTACCGGTATGGCGGCACTCGCCGGTATGCTGCAGCAGAGTGGCTATACCGTGACCGGCAGTGACAACCATGTCTATCCGCCAATGTCAGAGTTTCTTGTCGAACTCGGTATTCCGGTTCTCGAGGGCTATGGTCCGCAAAACCTCGCATCTCACCCGGACCTCGTCATCGTCGGCAATGTGATCACCCGGAAAAATCCCGAAGCCGAAGCGCTTGCTCATCTGGGCCTGCCGTACCTGTCTTTTCCTCAAGCGCTGCACCATTTCTTTATCCGTTCCCGTACCTCCCTGGTCGTCGCCGGCACCCACGGCAAGACCACCACCTGCTCGCTTCTCGCCACAGCCCTGTACCGGGCCAAGCTGGATCCGACCTTTATGATCGGAGGTATCATCAGGGAATTCGGCGGTAATTTTCGCCTAGGTAACGGCAACTACTTTGTCGCCGAAGGGGATGAATACGATACGGCGTTTTTCGATAAGGGTTCGAAATTTCTTCATTATCAGCCACAAATTGCCATCATCACCTCCATCGAATTCGACCATGCCGATATCTTTGCCGACCTGGCAGCCATCAAGCGTTCATTTGCACGATTCATTGCTCTGATCCCCGAAAACGGCCTGCTCATCGCCAACTACGACGATGCCAATGTCCGTGAACTCGTGGCCGAGGCCCGCTGCCCGGTACAGAGCTACGGCATAAACCCCGCCTGTGACTGGAGCCTTGTCGATGTCGTTATGCAGGATGGACTGAGCTGGTTCACCCCCTGTCATCGGGGGCAACGGCTCGAACGGCTCGGTGTCCGGTTGCCTGGCCATCACAACTGTTTCAACAGCCTGGCAGTCACCGCGCTCATGCGGCACCTCGGCGTCCCCCTGGCCACCATCGGCGAGGGTCTGGCCAGTTTTGCCGGAGTGAAACGACGCCAGGAGGTACGGGGCGTAGTCAACGGCGTCACCGTGATCGATGATTTCGCCCACCATCCCACCGCAGTCAGAGAGACCCTGGCAGCGCTGCGCATGGCCTACCCTGGCCAACGGCTGCTGGTCGTTTTCGAGCCACGGACCAATACCTCGCGCAGATCGATCTTTCAGCAGGAATATACCCTGGCCTTCGACCAGGCCGATGAAGTCATCCTCCGCGAGCCGGTACCGCTAGCTAACATCGAGCTACACGACCATTTCTCTTCCCGACAACTTGCCGCCGACCTCTCGAACAGACAGGGCCTCTCTGCCAGATCGTTTGAGGATACCGAACAGATCCTCCGCTTTCTGCAGACCGAGCTCCGCTCAGGTGACGTGGTGGCCATCCTCTCCAATGGTGGATTCGACTACATCCACCGCCGCCTCCTCGACCAGCTCGAGACCAACCCGCCCCGACCCGTGACCACGTAGCCAGCCAGTCCCTTTTGCCGGAGACCGAAGCACCACCAGCGGCTAATCGGCCAAAAGGCAGGCCTTGGCCTACAGTGTACGGGCGATGCAAAGTGAGTTCTCTTCTCGAAAGGTTCCCGGCGCTTTTGCTGAACTGATGAGAATTCGGGTTGCAACAGGTCTTGCTTGAAGACAAAAAAAACAGGAAGAGCAAAGGACATTGCAGCGTCGTCCTGCACTCCGGTCGGAACGTGCCAATGGAAAAACAAGGAGAATTGTGGTGATTTATCAAAAAGCGCTGGAGGGCCTGGCAAAAGTTCTGCTGGGCAAGAGTCTGGCGACCTCGACTATCGCGCATACTGGTACACTCAAGAAAAAGCGTTTTCGCCAGATGAGAGCACGGCTGCGCATGTTGCAGACGGTCTCTGGCGAAACCCGCTCACAGATGAAAGATTTTCATGCCAGATACGCGGCGCTGGTCGCTCCGGTGACAGCCCCGATGACGTTGATCTCCCAGATTCAACGCTCCGGAGGCTCTTTTCTCAGCCAGCTCTTCGACGGACATCCGCAAGTGCACGCTCATCCCCATGAGCTGAAAATCGGCTATCCCAAGAAATATCTCTGGCCGCAACTCGACTTAAACGAGAGCCCACAGCGTTGGTTCGAATTTCTTTTCGAAGATGACGTCATTGCCCATTTTCGCGAAGGCTATAAAAAAAGCGAGAAAACCACGGAAACCTTTCCGTTTGTCTTTCTGCCGTCGCTGCAGAGAAAAATTTTTCTCGATTACCTCAGTGCTGTCGACAAGCCGATCAGCCACCGGAACATCTTTGACGCCTACATGACCTCGTACTTCGGGGCCTGGCTCAACAACCAGAACATGTACGGGGACAAAAAAACCGTCACTGCCTTTACCCCACGGCTGGCGATGAGAAATGACAGCGTGAAGTCGTTTTTCGAAATATATCCGGATGGCCGTTTGATTTCGGTGATCCGGGATCCCACGAACTGGTATCCTTCCGCCCGGCGACATGAAAACAAAAAGCGAAAGTATGACGATCTCAGGCAGGCCCTCGCCCAATGGAGCAGAAGCGCACGCACTTCGCTCTGGAACAAGGAGCACTATAACCAGCGCGTCTGCATCATCAGATTTGAAGATATCGTCAGTCGTACCGAACCCGCAATGCGTTACCTGGCCAGTTTTTTGGGGATCGAATTCGATCCGATCCTGCTGACCCCCACCTTTAACAGTCAGCCGATCGCGGCCAATACCAGCTTTAAATTGGAAAAATCGGAGATCATGACCGGCACCCTTTCACGGTACCAGACACTGGCAGATGAAGAACTGCGGACAATCGAGGAGATAACCGGAGAAGACTATCGGCGGGCTCTTGCCCAGGCTGCGGTGTTTTAAGGGATCGCTTACGACTCTTTGCCTTCGATCAGCAACTCCCCCAGCCCCATCCGCAATTTCTGCAGAAGCGCTGGGTAATCGACCGATCGGTCATGGGCCTTGCCAGCTCGCTCTATCTCGAAGGCGATATCGACACAGTCATCGAGTCCAAGGTTGAGCAGTGCCCCCTTCATGGTATGACCGGCCCTGCCGAGACGCTCCAGGTCACCGGCATCCGCCCGCCTCTGCAACTCGGTCATGTGTCCCACCAGCGCTTCGAGAAACTGCGGCAACATGCCGGCGACCTGCTCCCTGGCCAGATGAAACTTGTCGCAGAGATGGTTCTGGACCTGATCCACTCTCTGCTGTCGAGCCGTTTTCACAGTGCCGACAGACGCTCTTTCAGTGACATTCATCATAATACGATCGCCTGATATGTGTCCGAAACTCTCGCCAGCCCGAAGTTTCATGGTGTGTTGTGGCTGGGGCCACCTGATCCAGCCATGCTGGTTTATATGAAACTCGTCAGCACGGAAAGCTCTGTTACCGCGCCAAGGAGTTTCATGTTTCGTTGTGGCTGAGGCTATCTGGTCCAGCCATGCTGGTTTATAGGCAACTGATCAGCACGGATCGTTCTTTTGCCGTACCGAGGGGTTTTCTCTTGTGCGCTATGGCTGAGGCTATCTGGTCCAGCCATGCTGGTTAATTTTCAACTCGCCGAGGCGAAAAGCTCTGTTGCCGCACCGAGGAGTTGTATATTGCGCTATGGCTGAGGCTATCTGGTCCAGCCATGCTGGTCAGGAACATTCGGTGGACAGTTTGCAAATCGTTGAGTAATACTCCTGGCAATGGCGCATTGGGCCTCATGGCAACCAGGTTCCCTGCCTCGCTGCGGCGCTTCATTTCAGGATTGTCGGTCTTCTCTGCCCCATGGTGATGGCTGTTTGGGACCAGGAGAAAATCAGTGCTGCCGAACCTCATAAGATAATCAAAGAATAAGGAAAAGACAAGAATGGACGAGGAAAATGGTGGACAACGCGGCTGGGGGAAAACGCTGTCGTCCCTGGCCCATCCCAGAGCCGTTGCGATGCTGTTTCTGGGATTTTCCGCCGGAATCCCGATTCTGTTGATATTTTCGACGCTTTCCGTCTGGTTGCGAGAGGCCGGGGTCTCCCGGTCGGCGGTGACGTTTTTCAGTTGGGCGGCGCTTGCCTACTCGTTCAAGTTTCTCTGGGCGCCTCTGGTCGATTTGCTGCCACTGCCGCTTCTTACCAGGCTGCTCGGTCGGCGGCGCAGTTGGTTGTTGCTGGCCCAGTCGATGATCATTGCCGCCATCTGCTGGATGGGCTTTACCGACCCGCTGGCCTCCTCCGTCAGTCTGACCACTATGGCCATGGCCGCGGTGATGCTCGGTTTCTCGTCGGCGACCCAGGATATCGTCATCGATGCCTACCGGATCGAGAGTGCGGAAAAGTCGATGCAGGCGGTGTTGGCCTCGATGTATATCGCCGGTTATCGACTGGGCATGCTGGTTGCGGGGGCCGGGTCGCTCTATCTGGCCTCCTGGCTAGGCACCAGTCGGGAAGCGTACCAGTTCAGCGCCTGGCGACAGACATACTGCATCATGGCGGCGGTGATGCTGGTGGGGGTAATCACGACACTGCTGGCCCCCGAACCCCGCCGCCATCGGCAAGATGAGAGCAGGGGCTATCCGCTTGCAAAGTATTTGCGTCTGCTGCTGGTCTTTTTCTGTACCGCGCTGGCCTTTGGACTGGCATTTTTTGCAGGCGGCGGGTTGATCGAGGGCTGGAAAAGTATTCTGGTCGCACGGCTGCCGCTTTCGGGGCTGGCGCTGGGTTTTCTTCTCGAAGCCGGGCGTTTTCTCGGGTCGATATCTGTTGCCGGAATCGTCGCCTGGCTGCTTGTCCGGGCCAATATCTGTGACAGACCAATGGCCTATGCGACCTATGTCATGCCGATAAAAGACTTCTTTCTCCGCTACCGTCTGCAGACGGCCCTGTTCATGCTGCTGTTGATCGGCTCGTACAGGGTTTCGGATATTGTGCTGGGAGTCGTCTCCAACGTCTTTTATGTCGATGTTGGTTTTTCCAACAATGAAATTGCCACGATTACCAAGACATTCGGGTTACTGATGACCCTGGCCGGAGGGTTCCTCGGCGGAGTGTTGACCGTCCGCTATGGGGTGATGCGTATCCTCTTTGTTGGGGCTGTGCTTTCTTCCGCGACGAACCTGCTGTTTATGACACTGGCTTATGCGGGAGCGGATATCTCTCTTCTGACTGCGGTGATAGCTGCCGATAACCTCAGTGGCGGACTGGCCTCCACCGCATTCGTCGCCTTTCTCTCGGCGTTGACCAGCACTTCGTTCACCGCAGGTCAATACGCCATTTTTTCCTCTGTGATGACCCTCTTCCCGAAACTTCTCGGAGGGTATTCGGGGACGATGGTTTCTGCCTTTGGTTATGAAAATTTTTTTCTGTTAACGGCAGGGGTGGGAATTCCGGTGCTGGTCTTGATATGGCTTCTGCGTCAGGAGATTGCCGGGGAAAAAAGCTAGCGAGCGAGGGCGGCTTGGCCTCTGGCCTGCCTGTTCTCGGTGCGGGTGGAAGTGGTCTCTGTCGAATCTGACGCCAGGTTCGGTCACGCTCCCCTCGCGAGTCCCGCGCAGCGGGGTCGCTACCGGTTTGTCAGTTTTTTTCTCTGGCGGCAGGCGGGATGTACGGTGGTGATGAACGCGACTCCCTCTCTTCCCGGGCATGCACCATGAAGGTATTGAGATGGTGACATTGCTGGTAATCTCCGGAAATACAGTAACTGTTCACGTGTCTTTCCAGAGGAATGTACAGACCGTCGCTGAGCAGGCTGCATCTTTGCGCATCATGAGACCAGAATGGACAATGTGCTTCTTCTCTGTGCTGTGGCATACCTTCGACCCCGTTGTCAACGTTGTTGGAAAAAGTATCCCCCCGGGGAAGGCTCTGCAACAGGTATGCCACTTTTTACTCAGGGCCTATCCGGAAATGGCTGTGCGCTCTCGTCTCTTTCATGAAGTTAAAGTGTTTATCTTTTTGATATCGATTATATGGCAGATGTAAAATTTATCTTTCGACTCGATTGAGCAGGGCATGTTCCCGTTTCTGACCAGGCGTTATTTATGGTCTTTGAGGGAAATGTCATACCGCTTGAGCTTATCGTAGAACGCGGTCTTGCCGATGTTGAGTTTTTTTGCTGTTTTCGCGACATTACCGTGATATTTCGAGAGTGCGTTGGCGATAATGTCCTTTTCGAGGTCAGCGAGAATGTCGCGAAGGGGCGCCTCGCCGATACGCTCTAAAAATGCTGGGCCAGAGTGTGGTGTGTCCACGCCGTACTGTTTGTCGAAAAAGAGTTCGTTATCGGTTATGATGTTATTTTTTGCCATGAGTACAGCGCGTTGTATAACATTTTCCAGTTCTCGCACATTGCCGGGCCAGTCATGCTCCATCAGCCGGTTCATGATCGACTGGGGGAGGAAGGTGATATCTTTCCTGAATGATTTTCTATACCTGCGAACGAAATGGCTTACCAGATCGGCAATGTCTTCTTTGCGTTCCCGCAATGGTGGAAGGGTAATATTAATAATATTGAGACGATAGAAGAGATCGAGGCGGAATGTTCCCTCATGTACCGCTGCGCTGAGATCGGCGTTGGTGGCGGCGACGATTCGCACGTCGACTTTTATCGGCACGTTTCCGCCTACTCGGATAATCTCTCCGTCCTGAAGAACTCGAAGAAGCGCTGCCTGCATGCGTGGGCTGATGTCGCCTATCTCGTCGAGGAAGATGGTGCCGCTATCCACCACCTCGAACTTCCCTTTTCTTTTGGTGTCCGCTCCGGTGAACGCGCCTTTTTCGTAACCGAACAGGTCGCTCTCCAGCAGGGAGTCGTTAATGGTATTGCAGTTGATTTTCAAGAACGGTTTACTGCTGCGGTTGCTCTTTTCCCGAATGAGGTTGGCGACCAGCTCCTTGCCGGTTCCTGACTCGCCGGTGATGAGGATGGTGGCGTCGGAGGCGGCGACCTGGTGGATCATGTTGCGCAGTTCACGCATGGCCTTCCCCGAACCCACCATGGTCCCTTCTTCGTGCCGGTTGCTGAAATGTTCGGTGAGATAATTTTTTTCGCGGGCCAATGCCTCGCGTACCCGATCCCTATCCTTGATTTCTTTTATCTCGTTGGCAATAATGGATTCAATGCTGCTGTTGAGCAGTGTCAGGCTGTCACCTTTCTCCCTTGCCCGGGTCACGTCACGTAGAAAGAGCCAGTGGAGAAGATCGCCCTTGTATCCTTCAAACGGGGCGAGAATGCATTCGAGGCAGGTGTCGTTGAGATTGATTTCCTGATGGGTGCCGACCTGGTGGTTTCCCATGGCCTGTTTGATGATTTCAAGCAGCATGCCAGCTTTTTCGGATGGGCACCTCTTGCCGGAATCAAAGTTGAATTTGCGAAGATCTCCGAAAAAACTGATGGCGCTCGGGTTCATGTACTCGACAGAATTGCCGCCGTGCACCAGCAGCACCATCTCCGGCATGATATCGAGAAGATTTCGCTGGTTGTGAAGCAGGCGCTCCACGTTTTGTTGTGTTTCGTCCATTTGGATAACAACCTCGGATTCGCTGTGAGAGCTACTCCGCGCCAGACCAGAGATGGTCGCGCCTTAAGTTTTACTGCGATGGTATATATCGCTGGAGACACAGACGGAATACTTTACGGGAAATAGATCATGATAAAAAATAATTTTTCCAAATTTATACCACGTATTGGAAGGGCAATGCCAGTCAAATTTTCCTACATCCTTATTTTTATGGCAATATTTCTTGGTGTAAATGCCCCTGAGTTTTCATTTGCGATCCAACCTGCCGAGGTACTGGTGGTGGTCAATTCGCGAATGCCCGGTGCCCGTTCGCTTGCCGATTATTATATGGAGCGGAGGCGCATTCCCAAGGAAAACCTCTTGGCAACCAGTTTGACCAAGGGTGAGGTGATGCGTCGGGTCGAGTATGAACGAGGGTTGCTGCAACCGGTGAAAAATAAACTCGTCGCCTTGAAAAATGGTAAAAAGAATATTTACGCCATCGTCCTTATCCATGGCGTTCCACTCAAGGTCTTACCACCGGCTCCGGATCGAACAACACGCGATACCCTCATCTCCTTGCGGCGTACCAGAAAGGCGATGCAACGACAGCAAAACGGCGATGAGGAGGCGAAGCAGTCTCTGGCGGAACTCAATCGACGGATAGCGGCATTGGCGGGCACCGACAAGAGGGCCTCCGTCGATTCGGAGTTGATGCTGGCGGGCGCCGGGCCGTATGAGTTGTCGGGTTGGATCGAGAATCCGTATTTCCCGGGATTTCGAGGAAAGAAGACGGCAGTGGGCAAAAAAGACGTCCTGATTGTCGCCCGACTCGATGGGCCGGATGCGCGCACCGTCCGCCGGATCATCGACGACACCCTGACGACCGAACAGCACGGGTTACAGGGCAAGGCCTATTTCGATGCCCGCTGGCCCCGGGCCACCGGCGACAACCTGCGTGGCTATGCCCAGTGGGACCTTTCGCTGCATAGGGCGGCCGACAGGGTCGGTCGACGGATGACGGTGGTTCTCGATGACCGGCAGGCCCTGTTTGCGCCCGGTGCGGCCCCCGATGCGGCCCTGTACTGCGGCTGGTATTCCCTGGCGAGGTATGTCGACAGCTTTTCCTGGAATCGCGGGGCGGTGGGCTATCATATCGCCTCGGCCGAATGTGCCACCCTGAGAAAGACCGACAGCCAGGTGTGGTGCCTGCAAATGCTCAAGAGAGGCGTGGCGGCGACCATCGGCCCGGTCTACGAACCCTATGTCCAGGGGTTTCCCCTGCCGGAACTGTTTTTCGGAGCCTTGAGTGAAGGGTACATGGATCTGGGGGAAAGCTATCTCATTGCTCTGCCGTACATCTCCTGGCAGATGGTACTGGTCGGCGATCCGCTCTATCGGCCGTTTACACCGCTTGCGACCGGGGTAAGGCGTACATTTACCAGCGAAACGGTTCTTTCTTCATCTTCAGACGAATCCAGTCAAGACTTTTCCGTACCGCCACAGGCTGACTCAGCCGATTCAGCAGCCGGTTTTTCCCAGGGAAGGTCATCAGCGCCAGACCGATAATGATCGAGATTATTCCCTGACCGGGCAGCACCAGCATGGCTATGCCGGCCAACAGCAACAGCAGACCGAGCAGATTGCGCAGGGCCAATACCACGACTTTGCCGGCTGAGGCGGCAACCTGATCGTTTGCCGGACAGAGCAATCGCTGAAAATAGTTGCTGGGCAACCGTGCCACCAGCAGGGGAATGCAGACCAGAGAAATGATAAAGGTCAGCGCCGAGATAGCGGCCAGTATCTGCAAGAGAGGCCCATAGCGGTGCAGCAGGGAGAGGTCCATCGGGGCGATCGTCGTGTCGTCGTGCGGTGCTATCTTTGTTCAAGATGGCACAGCACATCTTGAAGGGCGTATTTCGGGACGTGGTGGATCTGCTGTTCATCCCGCCAGTAGGCGACGTTGTCGTTGGCCCGTATCTCTTCGAGCTGAACCTGTTCCAGCGGATGACCGAGGGCGATCACCAACTCGAGGCTGAGATGCTCGGGGACGATGAAGAGTTTCGGCAGCCGCGGCGAGATGGCCCCGATTCTGCACCCCATGATTGTAAGGGCGGCCGCGCCGACCAGCATGCTCTGGCTGGCGATGCCGAGGTCGAAATAGGCGTGTTTGAGCGGAAGATTGCCACGATTCTGGTTGAGCAGGCAGAGGATGTAGGCCGCCGGTCGGTCCCCCGGCTGGGGACCCTGCCAGTCATGGAGGTACCCGGCCCAGCCCAGATGGGGAAAGATTTTTTCGCACAACTCCGCCTCGTTGACGACCATATACTGCCAGGGCTGACAGTTTCGTGCCGAGCCGGACAACCGGGCCAGGTCGACCAGATGGTGCAGCGTCGCCAGGGAGATTGGCCTGCTTTCCTCGAATCTACGATAGCTCCTGGTCTGGCTGATGAGGCGGTGCACGGTCTCGTCGACCGGTCCGTCGACTGTTGTCTGTTCGTTCATGGTATCGTTTGTTCCTGGTTGTAAGGGATAAGGGATTGAGCGGAGCAGGAAGAAAGGAGCAGCGTGAGCTGTCTGCTCAGCTGACAATGAATGGGCTGCTGGTGGACGGTTATGGCTTTTCCTCACTTTATCCGAAACGCATCGGCACGGAAAACGCTGTTACTGCGCCGAGAAGTTTCATGGTTTATTGTGGCCGCGGTACCTGGTCCAGCCATGCTGGTTTATCCGAAACTCATCAGCACGGAAAACGCTGTTACCGCGCCGAGGATTTTCATGGTTTGCTGTAGCTGCGGTACCTGGTCCAGCCATGCTGGTTATTATCGCACTACTGTAATTTTTCTTTTGTTCGAGTCAATGGCTCAAAGCTGAAGACAGCGGTGTTTCCGGGGACCTCCGCCTTCTCGTTGACGATCTCTTTGCTGCTCACATCGATGCGCTCGCCAGGCAGGCCCAGGCCGTTGTGCAGGAGGTCGGCGACAGCTTGGGCCCGTTGGCTGGCGAGGGTGAGCAGCATGGTGGTGTCGACCTGGACCTCTGCTGGGGTGATGGGCGCGAACTGGCGATAGATGCTCTTGGGGATCTGCTGTTCGACGACCTTACCGTCTGAACCAGAGGTCTGTCGTTGCTGGGCCGCCTGGGCCAGAAAATCGTCGACCGCTTTCTTGAGAGCGATTTTGCGCCGGCTGTTTTCGGCCTGAACCCGCTCATCTTCCACCCTCTCCAGATCCTGTTGCATGGCCTTGCCATCAATTGTCCTGTCGGCGCTGCCGGTTATCACCAGGCGAATATCGGGATACGCCTTGAGGAGGCTGGCAAAACGGTTCAGAACCTCCTGGCCGGCGGGAGTCAGCAGCATCTTTCCAGGTTCAAAGAGGACGAATTCCTGGCCGGCGAGATCCTTATAGTTGTCGGAGACCAGCAGCAATGGCGATACGGCGGCCTTGGCGACCAGCTTTTTTACGGTGGCGACACCTTCTGTAACCAGAGGTGGCTGGCCGCCAGCCATCGAGCCATCGCTGTCGACGGTGAGGCTGAGCCGGTCGTTTTCGCCAAGGAGCAATGCCAGGGCGAGTGCGGTATCACTTTTTTCTTCCAGGGCGCGGACCCCCGAGAGGGTGAGCAGGCTGTGACGGGTCACCATGCCGTTCCCCCAGGCGAACCTGTCCCTGGTGGAGAGCGTTCCCTGGCTTGCGTCGATGGCCAGCTGTTTGTTCAGCTCTTTCTGTACAGGCGACAGTTCCAGGCCAGCGACGGTCAGTTCGGCGCTACCCTGCCTGTTGGGGTGGAGCAGATCCGCACTACCAGTCAGTGAGAATTCAGCGTTATCGAAGATGCCATTGAAGCTGAAGGGTGAAGGGTTAGCCGAAGGATCGGAAGAAAGATTTTCAATGGTTCCGGCTAACTCTGCAATTTCGGTTGACCAGGTGACGGGTGGCCGGTTATCCCGGTAGGCAACGGTTCCACCGCTTATGGTGATCTGGCGCAGATCAAGCGGCGGCTGTTTGGAACTCTCGGACGTTGCCGAGCCGGGAAGGAAAGAGAGGAGAAAGCCGCCAAGCGATGAGGCCATAAAGGGGCTGTTCTTGTCAATAGACCAGGAAAAGCGCGGATTGGCGATGATGCACTGCGAGGCGCCGAGATGGAGTGGGTTGCCGGTATAACTGAAATTCTGCAGGTTGATCTCCTGCCAGGAAAAATACGAGGGCTGGTTGTCGCCCTTGGCTTTTGTCAGCTCGCCGTTCTGCAAGAGTAGCATGCCCTTGTAGCTGGTAAAGGGGAAACTGAATACGCCCTTGCCGGCCAGGGTGAGCGTGGCGTCGTCAATCAGATGGTTCTGCGTAAACCAGGGCAGCAGTCGCGCGCCGTCGATTCCGGTGAAGCCGGTGGTGAGGGTGGTGATGAAGGCGTTGAGGCGAACCTTGCCCTTGGCTTGAATTTCTCCTCGTTTTCCCAGCCGGGCGGTGAAGATGAGGTTGTCTCCTTCAGATGAGCTTTCCAGTCGGGCCAGATTGATGGCCTGCAGGGACACCTCGGTAAAGTCGAGTTCCGGCAGCTTTCTGGCCTTGTTCGACAGGGTGAGCTTACCGGAGAAATCGACGGCCTCGATCGAGACATTGCCTTTTTCCTCACCGATCTTCTTGGCAATACCCGGCAGGGTGCCGGTATCGAGGTTGAGGACGCTGTTACGCAGAAAAACGTTGCCCAAAGAGAGCTTGGCGCCTTCTTTGCTGAAATCGGTGAATTTGACCGAAGGTGCGCTGAACCAGATATGCTTGTTGGTGCTGAGCGCCAGTTCGTTGAAGGTGAAAAAGCCTTTCTCGATGGTGATGCGGCCGAGAAGATCGAGGTTCGGGTAGTCTTTGAAGCTGATGGTCGCCTGGGCATCGACGGTTCCATCCTGAACGGCGGTATCGTCCAGACCGATAAAGGGAAAGAGCACGCCGGCATCGACCTTGGACAGCAGCAGGTCGCCAGCCGGCAGGAGATGCTCGTCGAGTTTGCCCTGCAGGCTGAAGGTGGCCCGGGTGGTG
The DNA here is from genome assembly GCA_047973425.1 of Desulfopila sp. Lineage (GTDB taxonomy): Bacteria > Desulfobacterota > Desulfobulbia > Desulfobulbales > Desulfocapsaceae > Desulfopila. The sequence goes on along the minus strand of JBKEBZ010000108.1, from coordinate 35,347 downwards.
CTCTGCTCTCCGCTTATCCTGAAGGTGGCCGGAGGGGTTGCCTCGGCGTTACCCTGGGTCCGGTTGGTGTAGTTTTTCAGATTGATCTGCAACATCTGCCACCGGCTGCTGGCCTGCTCATCGGTGGTGCCGCTGAGAATGGCCGTGCCGTTGTCGACCATGAGATGATCGATCGTGATCTGCGGCTGGACCTCGCTGCCGGTTTTGCCGTCGCTCGCCATGCCGCGCAGGTTGATCAGGGACTGGTAATCGGTAAAGGAGAAGCTGCTGGCGATGGTGGCCTCTGGCTCTCGCAACTCGAGATTTGTCAAATGGGCGACACCGCTGAGGGGCTCTAGTGATCCTTCAAGCTTGACCGCTGGAGCCAGAAGCTGAAAACTCCCTTCGCCTGCGCTCAGTGCAGCGTCGACACTGCGCATGGAAAGACCGAAGGTCGGGAGTATCTCGCTACGGGTCTGGACGAAGGTCAGCTGTAAGGTGCCTTCGGCCTTGCCCTTTTCGATCGTAAACGGCAAGGCGAAGGGAAAATAGTCGAAGTAGCGATTGAGATCGATGGCATCGAAATCCAGCGAAAGTCTGGTCGTGACTTCGCCCTGACCAGCGTTACTGGCGCCGGTCAAAGAGGTCTGTCCTGTCAGCTGCACCGGACTGCCATTGACGATGGCCGAAAAGCTGGGGTGGATGGTTTCGCTGGTCTGCCCGGAGAAGTTCGAAAAATTCGGAAGACTTGCCGCTATCTGTTCGATTTGGTGGGTAACGTTGTTGGGCTTGTCATGAAATGTCAGCCGGCCATCAAGAAGAGAGATGTTGCGTAGAGAGAAGCGGAATGGCAGGGATTTGAGGTCGAACGGTCTGGGTATGCCGTGGTTGTCGCCGTTTTGGCTGAGCCGGAAAAAATTGTAGCTGCCGACGTCGTTGCGAACCAGATTGATCTGGAAGGTGTCGACCACCAGCCGGGTAGAGGTGATCTCACCTCGTAACAGGGGCAGGGGGGCGATATGTATCAGGAGATCGTCGAGTTTGAGCAGGTGCTGGGTCGAGTCGGCCTGGTCGTCGAGGGTGATGTCACCGATGTGTAAGCGGAAGGTGAAGGGGTTGAAGGTAACGGAACCGAGGTGGAGTTGCCAGCCGGTCTGCTCCTTGACCAGTGGCGGTAGCCTGTAGCGAAGGTACTGTGGCAATGCCCAGAATCCGCCCAGGCAGTATCCGGCCGCGACGAGAAGAATCGCAAGCGACAGGACCAGTCGCTTCGAAGGGCCCGATCGGGATGTACGCCTCTTGGTCGGGCCGGCGGGTGGTCTCTGCCTGCTGGGGCTCGCCTTCTCCGGCATCACCGGTTTCTGTTCGGAAGGCGTGATGGATATCGAGCCAAAATGGTCGGACATAGTCAAGTAACAGTACTAAAAGAGATGTTTGCCGCGCATCGACAAAGACAACCGAGGTGCTTTGTCACCGGCATGAGAGCAGAGCGTGCTGGCTTGTTTGTCCGATCCTCTGCCGAAAAAAACGCCATGGTTTCGTAAGCGCTCACCAGATCGCAAGCGAAGGTTGGTAACCCCTGAACGATTATATGGTTTCCGTCGCCGATGATAATGATCTTTGGCGGAAATGTCCATGTTCAACTTGCAGCGGCCACTGGAATGGCGACAGGAGCAATGGCGATACGCGAGGGAGGGCGATCGCGGATACTGGTGACAATTGCAGGCAGAGCAGAGCCGAAGGGGCGGAAACCATGACAGTAAAAGTTGAAGAAACCAATAAATTAATTGAATTTATTTTGTCAAAAGAGATGTTACCCTGTATGCTGTTTGCAGTAAAATCGTCGATGCCGGGATGGAAGAGGTGGGCTGGGTCGCATTGAATATGAAAAGTCGAGACGGACATGTTTGAGGTAACGAGTTATTTTCGCTGGCAAGATTTTCTGGACATTGCCGTTGTCGCATTCTTTATCCACAAGCTGATTTCGATTATCCGGGGGACCCGGTCGGTCCAGATGATACTGGGGATCGGTATCCTGTTCGTCGTGTATTTCGTGGCGAAGATCTTTGATCTGTCCACCTTGATGTGGCTGATGCAGACCTTTCTCAGTTCGATTCTGCTCATTGTCATCATTGTGTTCCAGCAGGACATTCGCAGAGCCTTAACTCAAGTCGGTAAATCGCCGTTTCTGAAATCAAGCGATGTGGCCGACAGAGAGCTCGACGAAATCATTCGTTCGGCCTTTTATCTCTCCAAACGGCGTATCGGCGCCCTGATCGTCATCGAACGGGAGACCGGGCTGCAAGACTATCTCGAGTCTGGGTTCGAGTTGGATGCCCGGCTGACCAAGGAACTGCTCATCTCCATTTTCATGCCGGTATCGCCGCTGCACGATGGCGGCGTCGTGATTAATAAAGGACGGATCCAGTCGGCCGGCTGTATCCTGCCGCTCACCCAGAATCCCTCTATCAATAAAAAATATGGGACCCGGCATCGTGCGGCCATAGGCATCTCCGAGGAAACCGACGCGGTGGTACTGGTGGTGTCGGAAGAGACCCAGGAGGTGTCGGTGGTCCGCTACGGGGCGTTGACGACCGTCAAAGACGAGATCACTCTCAGTAACAGCCTGCGGGCAATATTTACCCCCAAGGAAGGGACCTCGCTGTCATGGAAAAGCTGGTTTTAACGCGCGCCAAACGATTTTTTCAAGCCCTCTTTTCCGCCCGGAAATGGCAGCGCATCTGGTCGAAAGAGTGGGTGTTGAAACTTGTTTCCGTGCTGATAGCGGTCTGTCTGTGGTTTTTTGTCGGTGGTGAAGACATCGTTGACAAGAACGTGACAGTGCCGGTGGAAATCATCAATTTACCGCGGGATCTGGTCATATCCAATCAGTTCAAAAAGGAAATAGACGTCACGGTCAGTGGTCCGCGCTCTGCCATCGAGGAGATGATCAACAAGGCGGTGGCCCGGCAGATCGACCTGACCAGCGCGACCCCAGGGACCAAGGTCATCGAGAACGGTAACACCGCCATCCCCGTGCCGCGGGGGGTGACGGTGCTGCGTATCCAGCCGGCCTCCATTATCTTATCGCTCGATAAGTTGATCCAGAAACAGTTCCCGGTCACGCCGATGACCGCTGGCAACGTGGCCAACGGTTTCGAGATGACCGACCTGACGATGAAGCCGGATGTCATCACCATCACCGGTCCACAGACCATTCTTTCCCAGGCCGATGAACTGGTCACCGATATCATCGATATCAACGGTCTGAAGATGTCGCGAAGTTCGCAGGTGCCGCTTGACCTGAAGCCGGCCTTTGTCGATTTGATCGGTCAGACCCTGGTCACCGCCGAGATCACCATCAAGCCGAAAATGGTGGAAAAGAAGATCGACCAGGTTGCAGTCGATGCGGTTCTGGACGGCGCGCCCCGGAAAGTCAGCCCGAAGGAGGTCGAGGTGGTGCTGCGGGTTCCGGTGCTGCTGCTGCGAGAGACCAAGGACCTGACGCAGCTGTTTTCCGTCGAGTTGGAACCACTAGTCGACAATAACGGGATGGTGCGGGTCAGTGTGGTGGCCAATCCGCAGAACAGTCTGCCTGTCGAGGTGGTGACGGTCGATCCGGTTGCGGTGCAGGTGATCGATGGTGAAAAAATTACACAACCCGAAAAGGCCGCAACGCCCGAGGGTGCCAGGGAGCGGGAGCCCAATTTTGTCGAAAAAATTGAAAATGTGCTGAATGGGTATGGAAAAAACGAAGATGACGATGGAGCATCTACCGAGACGGTACCAGGGGATAACGGAGCAGACAGCGCATCGTCTGAGGTCAAGATCCGGCCCATCAAAACAAAACACGTGAATAAATGATGGACTCGTAAAAACCCAGACCTACTTCGTTGTAGGTCACAAACGACAATCAGCTGTACCATATGTACTAGCAGATTGCCGTTTGAGACACTACGCCTCGTATATCAGGGTTTTTCCTGAGTCCATCTCGGCGGAACATTCGACTTTTTACGAGAACATCAATAAATAGATTGCTGACATGAGAAAATTATTTGGCACAGACGGTATCCGCGGGGTGGCGAACAGCTATCCGATGACCATCGAGATCGCCATGCAGGTTGGCCGGGCCATCGCCTTTATCGTCAAGGATCAGATCAAGGGGCACCGGATCGTCATCGGCAAGGATACCCGACTGTCCTGCTATATGCTGGAAAACGCCCTGGCGGCGGGTATCTGCTCGATGGGGGTCGATGTCCTGCTGGTCGGCCCGTTGCCGACCCCGGGCATCTCCTTTATCACCACCTCGATGCGGGCCGATGCCGGGGTGGTGATCTCCGCCTCGCACAATCCCTTTCAGGATAACGGTATCAAGCTGTTTTCAAGTGATGGCTTCAAGCTGCCCGATGCGCTCGAACTCGACATCGAGGATCTGATCTTCTCCCAGAAAATGGCGGCGCTGCGGCCAGTGGCCGACGAGGTCGGCAAGATGTCGCGGATCGATGACGCCAAGGGGCGCTATATCGTCTTTTTAAAGAACACCTTCCCCAAAAACTATACCCTCGATGGCTTTCATATCGTCATCGATTGTGCCCATGGCGCCACCTACAAGGTCGCTCCCCACGTGTTTCGCGAACTCGGCGCCAAGGTGACCACCATCGGGGTCGACCCCGATGGCACCAACATCAATCGGGATTGCGGCGCGCTCCATCCTGAATTGATGGCCCAAAAGGTCAAGGAGCTCGGGGCCGATCTCGGCCTGGCCTTTGACGGCGACGGCGACCGCCTCATCGTCTGCGACGAGCATGGCCAGATCGTCGATGGCGACCATATCATGGCGGTCTGCGCCCAGGAGATGATGCGACAGCGCAAGTTGAAGAAAAAGACCCTGGTGGCCACGGTGATGTCCAATATGGGCCTCGAGGTGGCGATGGCGCGGATGGGTGGCAAGCTGGTGCGTACCGCGGTGGGCGACCGTTATGTGGTGGAGTGCATGCGGAAGAAAGGCTACTCGTTTGGCGGTGAGCAATCCGGTCATCTGGTGTTTCTCGATCATATCACCACCGGTGATGGCGTTCTGGCCAGTCTGCAGCTATTGGCGATTATGAAAAGGCGGAAAAAACCGCTCTCTGAGCTGGCCACCCTGATGGAGAATTTTCCGCAGACCTTGAAAAATGTTCGTATTGCCAGGAAAATGCCGGTGGACTCCATTGCCGATTTTCCCGAGACGGTGAAAAAACTCGAGGAAAAACTGGGGAAAAATGGCCGGATTCTGGTGCGGCCTTCCGGGACCGAACCGGTGATCAGGGTTATGGTTGAAGGGCAAGACATGGCGCAGATAGAGGAGATGGCCGATGAGCTGTGCGCGGTTATTCAGAAAGCCGATAAGGGGTGACTTGCGCGGCATCGGCAGAGGTTCGTGTAGGGCAGGGCTGAATGACCAGACAGACGTACGAGCAGATACTCATTTACGACATGACTGAGAGAAAACAGACAGAAGTGACGGTGCTGATACCTGCCTTCAACGAGGGCGAGAGTATCGGCGCGACAATACGGCGGATTAAAGAACTCCATCCGGAATTTGAGGTCCTGGTGGTGGATGACGGCTCGACCGATAACACCTTGCAGGCGGCGATGGAGGCGGGGGCCAATGTCTGGCCGCATCCCTACAATATCGGCAATGGGGCCGCGATCAAATCAGGACTGCGGGCGGCCAAGGGACAGTGGGTGGTGATGATGGATGGTGACGGCCAGCACCGGCCTGAAGACATCGCCGGGCTGTTGGCCCATAGAGAGCGTTTCGATATGGTGGTCGGTGCCCGCAGCCGGCAGTCGGCGACCAGGATGCATCGTGATCTGGCCAACTGGATCTATAACCGGTTTGCCTCCTACGTCACCCGCTTCAGAGTCGAAGATCTGACCTCGGGTTTTCGGCTGGTTCGTCTGGCCACGGTCAAGCAGTTCATCTATCTGTTGCCCAATACCTTTTCCTACCCGTCCACCTTGACGCTGGCCTATCTGCGCAGCGGCTACAGCGTCAAATATCATCCCATCGCCGCCAAGGCGCGAATCGGCAAAAGCAAGATAAAACTTTTCAAGGATGGGACCAGGTTCTTTCTTATCATCACCAAGATAGCCACCCTGTTTTCGCCGTTTCGGGTGTTTTTGCCGATAAGTTTCTTCTTTTTTCTGCTCGGGATCTGCTATTATGGCTATACCTTCTTTACCATGGGCCGGTTCACCAATATGTCGGCACTCCTGTTCAACAGCGCCATCATCGTCTTTATGATCGGCCTGGTTGCCGAGCAGATCAGCCAGATACGGTATGATCGCATCGAATAGCCAGCGGCTATTTAATTTCACCCAGTTCAACACTACACTCGTACCGTCCATTGGCATCTTCTCCATCTTCTCAGAATACCTGTGCGGTCGTTGTCACCTACCATCCAGATGCGGGATTTGCGGAGCGTCTATACCAGTTGGAAAAGCAGTTTGCCCAGGTGGTTATTGTCGATAATGGTTCGCATTTTGCGACGGTGGAAATGCTGCGCGCGCTTTCACAGTCAGTGAAAATATTTCTAGTGGAGAACCGGGAGAACCGTGGCATCGGCGCCGCCTTGAATCAGGGTATCGAGTATGCGCGACAACTGGGATTTCAGTGGCTGGCGACTTTTGACCAGGATACCTTTGTCTACGCCGATTATCTCACTTCACTCGCCGAGATATACTGTGACAGTGGAGAAGAAGAGATTGTTCTGGGCAGCAATTACCGGGAAATCCATAAAAAACAAAACCGGGTACACTGCCAGAAGAACGGGCGGTTATCTCTGCCCCAGAAAACTCTGATAACTTCTGGTATGTTATTGCCACTTTCGCTGGTGGAGAAAATCGGTGGTTTTCGGGAAGACTATTTTATCGATTCGGTGGATCATGAGTTCTGTTTACGGGCCAAACACCATGGCTACCGGTCTGTTATCAGTTGCCGGGTATTGATGGAGCATTGCATTGGTCCGGGAGGGGAAAAAATGAATTGGTTACAAAGACGATTCACTCGTAATCACCCGGCATCACGGAAATACTATATCGCTCGTAACTCGATAGTGACCGCCCGAGAATATCTTGTCCAGGAGCCGTTATGGTGTATTGGTCAAGGGTTACAAGTACTGTATATTGTTTTTGCCATATGTCTCTTTGAGCGGAGTAAGCAGCTGCGCTGCAAAGCATTTCTGAGTGGGTTGATTCATGGTCTGATCGGCAGGATGGGGCCAATAGATAGGAAATTGTCAGATGACCAACATTGACCCCAGGCAAAATCTGCTGATTCTGGGGGTTCATCTCAAATCAGAAGGATACCCCAATACCCTGTACCGGTTACAGGAACTCAAAGACTCTGGTCGCTTTCGCATAGTTGAAATCAACATGCCGATGTGGAGCAAGATCAAGGCCAACCGTTACCGTATTTCAGGTCTTTTGGCCACCATGTTTCGGGCTGTCCTTGCCCATATTGTGGTGATGATCAGGTATCTTCGTCACTCCCCTCGTAAAACTCCCGCTTATATACCTTATCCCGGTGTATTTGTGCTCTTTCTGCTTGCCTGCCTGCCAGTAAATTTTAGGCCACATCACCTGGTTGCCGATGTTTTCATTTCACTCTATGATACGATTGTCCTTGACCGTTGTTTGCTGAGGAAAAAAAGCTTTTTGGCTAAAATTTTGAAATGGATGGAAAGAAGGGCTTACCTGGTGGCCGATATCCTGGTTGTCGATACCGAACAGAACAAAGATCATCTTTGTTCACTCTTTGACCTGGTCAAGGAGAAGGTGGTAGCGATACCTTTGTCGACTGATGAGAAGAATTTCCATTACACCCCATACCAACCCAACAGTGATAAATGTCAGGTACTCTTTATCGGTACCATGGTGCCTTTGCATGGGATTCGAACGATACTGCAAACGGCATGTTTGTTGGCCGAGCGTCCCGATATCCATTTTACTTTAATAGGCGACGGGCAGGAGGGGTGCTTTATAGAGGAGTGTTTGGCAAGGGGTGCTGTTCAGTTAAAATGGAAGAGATACTGGCAGTCATCCCCTGAACTTGCCGCAGAGATTTCGCAAGCAGATATATGCCTTGGAGTTTTTGGTGATGGCAAGAAAACTCAAAGAGTATGTCCGTTCAAGATGTATAATTACGCGGCTATAGGCCGACCAGTTATCACTGGTACTACGGAGTGGTCCAGGCAGGCGGTCAGTTCGCTTTCTTATGCACCATTTATCGGCATACCAGTTGGTGATGCGAAAACTTTAGCTGCCGAGATCGTGCGTCTGGCCGATGCCCCCCATCTAAGGGCGCAACTGGCCGTGAACAGTCATATATTTTACAGAACATATCTGGCAAATCAATTGGCGATGGGAAAACTTATCTCTTGTTTGATTAAAGAGGAACATGGAAAATAAGGTGAAGTGGCTATGTTTGTTTAAATAGACTAAAATGTGATTTGTTCATCAATAAGGGGTAGCAATGCAATATATCTTTGGTTGTGAAGGTGAATATGTAAAGGATAAATAAGTTGAGATTGGTGTTAAATATGATTTACAATAATGAAATAATTGTTATTTGACTATTTGACGAATATGTGAAACGAAGGTATAGGAATATCTTCTGGATACAGCTATCAGTAGCATGATATATCCTAAAATTTGAAATGAATTAGTTTTCAATGACATTTTGAAATAATTTATTCCAGATTGCAGGTTATCTATACCACAGTATTTTAACCCAATGGTTAGGTAACATTTTGATAAAATTTTGGGATATTTTTCAAAAATGTTTGAATGTTTAGATAGAATTTTTGCAAAAGATGGCGGAAATAATTCATTGTTTGAACTAATGCTTCTATTTGAATAGAAAGAGATGAAAAGTGGCTCATCGATATAAAGAAAAGTGTAATTTTGAGATAAACGAATAAATAATTCCCAGTCTTGAAGCCTCAAAAGAGTTTCGTCAAATGTACCAGCATTTAGAAAACATTCTTTTTTTATGAGAACTGAAGGTAAACCTATAAAGTTTCCCCTCAATAGTTTTTCAAAAATATTTTTTGAAGCGCTTCTTTGATTTGGTTTAGGTAAAAGAAGCACTTGTTTTTCATGAATTTTTATGTAACTGGAATAGATTACCCCTGTATCTTCTTTTGCCGTTTTCATCACGGCCATTTGTTTTTCTAGTTTGTCACACATCCATTCGTCATCACTGTCTTGAAAAGCAATAAATTTTCCTGTAGATAACTGTATGCCCGTATTGCGAGCTGCCGCAGCACCACGGTTTGTTTTATGACGAATGTATTTGATCCTATTATCATCTAGTGATGCTACAATATGTTCAGTATTGTCACTCGAACCATCATCGATGATGAGTAATTCAAAATTTGAATATGTTTGTTTTAGGACACTATATATAGCACGTCTAATGGTCGATTCTCTATTGAATGTTGGAAGAATTACTGAGATATTTACGGGATATGTATGTGTAAGGATGCTTTGATTTTTCATGAATTATGTTAAAAGATATAGTAAAAAATACCAAATTGGCAAATATGATCACCTACAGGATATTTTTTCAAAAACAAAAAAACGGTGGTAAGGATTTTCTGGTACACGGTATGTTTTTAAAAGTTTACTTTTCTGGCTTAAGTCGTCAATTATTTTTTTGAGAAGGTATCCTTTTTTACCAATTTCCCAATGGTGCTCTCCATCAAAAACGTGCTTTGAGGGTGTCATTTGTGGTCTAGGAATATGCCAGGTAACTGTTTTAAATATTGGGATATCCAAAGATATTGTCCAAACTGGGCTTGCGTCAGGCAAGCTGATAATCTGATATTTTTTTGAAACTCTGTGTATTTCGCTAAATGCTTCAATAGCCTGTGGGTAAGGTAAATGTTCCAATACCTGGAAAGCACACACGACGTTATATATATTATCCCTGAAGGGAATTTCCTCAGCTGTTCCAATATAATCTGGCCTTAGATCTGGATCTATATCCAAAGTTTCAACGTGTAAGCCAAAGAGAGTTGCGACGTGCTTAAATATCCCTGCACCACTCCCAACTTCCAATATTGTTTCCGGCTGAAGAGAGATTACCTCATTGAGTTGATGCCATAAGCTTGCCCAACGTTTTTTTATTATATATTGTTGAAAGTTATAGTGAGTATAATCAACCTGTTTTGTTGGATTCGAAGACAAGGTGTCATGCATGATTATTGATTATGAATTTGTTAGATTTTGATACAATCCATATTATAAGAAATATATAAGCAATTGAGCCAGATAATGAAAATAAAGTTATGGATACTATTGCATTTTGATAAAAGAAAAAACCTATCCATAGGGCAAAAATCTTTGTGAGTGTGCTAAAAAATTCATAAATAAGTAATCCGCCTTGCAAACGTAGGGAAGGAACAGCAGACACTGCAGGTTTGTTGATGTATTGCAAAAAAAGCCAAACCGATAATATTTGAGCATATATGCCTGAAATTTCCCATTCTTTTCCAAAAATAAAAGAAAATAAAACTGGTCCAAATAAGGAGATAAGTAAAAATGGCAATAATCCCGATAATGCCATGGCCAATGTGGTTTTAATGATAAGTGGTCTTGGGTTGTTATTATTACGAATAGTCTCGTTAATAAGAGGATAAAAAACTGTCATTACGGAGTTGCCTATTAATGTTATTGGCACATTCAGTACAGATACAGCCAGTGCATATTGGCCAGCTTCATTTGTACCAAAATAGGCAGATAAGAGTAGAAATGGAAGACTTTGCGATATCGCATTGATTATGTTCTGTGGAGTACGAAGTAATGGAAAATCACTATATTGTTGAGCCAATGCCGTGTAAGAAATTGTATGTGTTGTATCGTTTGTAATAGATGGTCGTCGTCGATTACTTTTTTTCCAGCTCAGAAACATCGAAGCAGAGCCAATAAGAGAACCACCCAACTGGACTATTATAAGAATTGATGCAGTTTGCTGAAGGCTGCCGAGACCAACCTTGGCAAAATTTACAATAACCGCTGTGAGCGCTGTATAACGAGCTGTAATGTTGAAAGCCTTTTTGCGAATAAGCCATTGGACTAAAATTGTATTTATCGCCATGGCTAGCATTGTTAATGGGATAAAAAATAAAAACCTCGAAATTTGTTCAGCATTGAGGAGAAGAAGAAGTGATTCCCCGTAAAAAAAGAAAATACTTGTAGCAAGAAACGACATGATGATGCTAATGGAGATTGAGAGCTTTACTAATTTTAATCCCATTGCATCGCTTTGAGGAAGAACGATTGCTGCTGGGTACCCTAAGGCGGCAATGATTGCCATGAGATTGGAGAGCGATATGAAAATTCCAAATAAACCATACGGTTCGGGACCATAAAGTCGAGTGATAAGTGGAGAAAAAACAATAGTTATGATCTGAGCGATAGCTGTACCAGATGCAACGGTCAAAACATTACGGAGAAATTTATTTTGTGTGAGTCTGGTAAGCAGTGCTTTCAATTTCTTGTAAATAATTGGTTATGAATCATGTATAAATATTGATTAAAATTGAATCAATGAGGATATGGGTTGGGTTTTATTTAGTTGAAAATCGAGCAGAGATATGTTCGATTGTAGACTCTTACTGGTATACTGTAATAAATCAAAAAAGCAATCATTAAAATTTAATTGATAGCAAAATACTAGATGTGAATTCTCATTAAAGTCAATCAGTTAATATCATGATAAATTTTGACTACCGATCTTGAACAAGCCCACAAGTATCTAATTAAAATATAGATTCTCTATGCTATTTATACTCCTATCCAGGTGTTTGAGTAAAAAATAAACATGGTCGCAAAAATCTCTTGATCAAAAGATGATAATTGTAATACCATTTCATGAAATCATAAGTTGTTGGTGATTTTTATCGTCTTGTTATTTCTCTTGTTTCGATACTCTTATTGTTCTGTGGAAATATATTTAATATGAAAAAAACACACATACATGTTTTGCCAATTATAGTGTTCGTTTTAATTGGTGTGATTATTTATTCAAATACATTTAATGTCCCTTTTCATTTTGATGATGTTGACAATATCAAAGCAAAAGCACTTCGGATAGAAACATTCAGCATTGCCGAAATGAGTGAGGCCCTGACCCAGGGGAAACTTGTCACCCGACCTGTCAGTAATTTTAGTTTTGCTCTCAATTACTACCTCGGCGGGTACCGGTTGCAGGGGTATCATTTCGTTAATCTACTTATACATCTGTTTACCGGTATATCGATATACTATCTATTCTTTTTTACCCTTCAACAGGATGTGAATAGGGAGAAATATCGATACGGTGGATTGATTGCATTCTTTACTGCCTTCATCTGGTTTGTTCATCCTTTGGCGACCCAGTCGGTGACCTATCTTGTCCAGAGAATGAATAGCCTGTCGGCAATGTTCTTTATCCTTTCCTTGCTCTGCTATGTACTGGGTCGTCGTCAACAACTTTTGGGGTCAGGTGCGCAGATACATAAAAAAAATGCATGGTGGTGGTTTTTCTGTTCTGGCCTGACTGGGTTGCTGGCATTCGGCTCAAAAGAAAACAGTGCAACTTTACCTGTTTTTATTTTCCTGTACGAATGGTTTTTCTTTCAAGATGGTAACTGGCGGTGGCTGCGAAGAAAATTAATCTGGTTAGCGGCCATAGCTCTCAGTATTTTCATTATTGGTATGTTATATACCAATGGGCATCTGTTTGAAAGATTATTCAACAACCATTGCGGTGGCCGGGATTTTACTGCTATGGAAAGGGTGCTCACCGAGTTCCGGGTGGTGATATACTATATTTTCTTGATTTTCTATCCTCAGCCGGAACGTCTGAATCTTGACTATGATTTTCCCCTGTCAATGTCTCTGTTTTCACCGCTAACGACACTCTACTCTCTGGCCGGCATTCTTGCACTGCTGTTGATAGCTGTTGTGTTGTTTCGGCGAGAGCGGTTACTCTCTTTTTGTATTTTCTGGTTTTTCGGCAATCTTGTCATCGAATCGTCGGTTATCTGTCTGGAGATTATCTTTGAACATCGTACCTATCTACCGTCGATGTTTTTTCTATTAATGCTGGTCGCGTTAGCCTATAGACTCTTTACCAGACCACTCGTGGTCACTGTTGCACTCTCACTGGTTGCCGTGGTCTTGGCGTATTGGTCTTATGAACGAAATGCGGTATGGCAAACGGGTGTATCGCTATGGAGCGATGTTGTCGCCAAATCTCCAGACAAGGCCAGACCACATGTCAACCTTGGCAGGGCATTGGCGCAGGAGAACAAGTTTGAAGAGGCAGAGCGAGAATTGAGGTTAGGGCTGTCACTCGATCCTGAGGCTCACATCGCCAACTATAATTTAGCGACGCTTCTTGGTAAACAGGGAAGGGCGGAGGAGGCAGAATCATATTACCGAGAGACGTTGCGCTTAAAACCTGATTTTATTCTTGCTTTAGTGGGGTTCGGTGAGTTTCTCTCCAAACAAGAACGATATACAGATGCGGAAGGGCCGTTTCGCCATGCTCTTTCACTCGTCCCTGATGATGCAATTATCAATAAGAATCTTGGCTATGTGTTGTTGCGTCTAGACAGAGCAGGTGAAGCATTGGCATATCTTGAAAAGTCGGTTTCGATGGCACCTGATGACGAAGAGACGCTGATCAACATTGCTAAAAACTTTAGCCTGCTCGGTCGGAATGAAGAGGCTATTGCTGTTTATAGAGAAGTACTTACAAAAAATTCTTCACAAGGAGATGCCCATTATCATCTTGCCATTTTGCTGAACGAAAAGGGGGAGACGGAAGAAGCCCTGCGCCATTATCACGAGGCAGACAAACTGCTTACTTACCCGACGGATCTGAAATATGACTATGCCAATCTACTGTTCCGAGCGGGGGATTTACCAAAGGCGGATCGTATTTATTCCGATTTTCTGACCATTGTCCCCACGGTGGCCATGGCCTATAACAATAAGGGCCTGACACTTGTCAAACAGGGCAGGCTGCAACAGGCTATGGAACAGTTTCAGCTGGCTCTGCGGATCGTCCCGACATTTAGCTTGGCAGAGAATAATCTTCGTCTGGTAAGCAAAGAGTTACACCAAGATGCCGATCTCAGATCACAGAATGGCACAGAACCGACGGAAAAATGATTTTTTGAGCTGATAGACGGGGTTGGCCAGATAGACAAATGCTTTATAAGAGTGCCAAGTTATTGCTTTTCCACTGTGGCATTACGCGCCGCTTTTTCTGGCAACCAGTTTCGAAGTGGTATAGACCCGACCGTTATCCATGATATAAAACTTTCCGCCATAAGGATCGGAGGGGATTCGGGTGACTATGCCACTATCGATCAGATCTTGGAGATGTTGTGGTTCTTTATCAAAGCGCTTTCTGTACTCTTTGATTTTGTATTCGAGAAAGCCGATACGTTTCACGGCCTCCAATCGTTTGGTGAAAAATTGGCGTAAGGCCGGATCTGTCGTTTTTTTCAGGGTCTCTTCGAGATAGCTGGCTGCAGCTCCGAACTCCCCGGCATAGAGATCTGTGCGGGCCGCCAGGGTTGTGAAAAATGCAGGCGCACCGGGGATCTGGGCAGCCTTTTTCATATGCTTTGCTGCTGAAGCAGGATCATTGAGGTAGGTTGTATAGTTATACCAAAGAAAAAAATGTGGCTGATAATTGTCGGTAAGCACCTCAGCCCCTTGTGCCAATAACGTGTTGGTTTCCTGCACCATGCCTGCCTCGCTTGGCAGGGTCATCTCCGCTACCACATAGGGGTCAAAAAAGCGGGGGTCAAGGTTGGTGGTCTGTTTCAGAGCTTGATAGACCATTTGCCATTCCGCCTTGCTGGTGGTGGCCCTGGTAATGATCTTACCGCCCAGATAGCTCAACAACTTGAGCATCAGTTGATCCGAGGCCACCCCGGTGAACTCGAGAGTGACCGCTCTGGCAAGAGGAGCCGGGGTATTCACGAGGTAACCCAGGGTCTCTGTGCCTCTTTTCTGGTGTATCCCGTACAGCGAATTCACACAAAAGGAGCTTATTGCAATCAGGATTAAAAAAAGACAGGAGATAGAGAGTTTGCCTATCTTGTTCATGGCAGGTCACGTCGACGAAAAAAGAAAGCTGCCAGAAGCAGCATTATGGCGCTATACGCCAGGCCGTAGACCACAAGCAGGCCGATTTCTGTCAGCGGTACAGGAAGACTGTGGGCGGCCTGCTGCTTGAGGTCGAAGGCTGCCAGGTTGGGAAATATATAGAGTGTGGCCCATGCCGTGAGTTTGTTGGTCAGGGCAATTTTTACCCCACTGATCTGCATACTGATAAAGCGCACCACATCCTCGACCGTGTGACCAATGATATAGGTGCTGATGGTCAATAAGGTGGCCAGGAACGAACTGGTGGTGATCGAGCACCAGAGAAAGACGGCGCTGCTGAGGACCTGAATGCCGAGAAACGACATGGCTGACGACAACAGAATGGGTACCACCGAGAATTTTTCGAAAAAATGCGCAGGGTAGATGGTCGCGGCAAGCAGGACCGCCAGGAGCGTGGCCAAGGTCAAAATTGTCATGATAATGGCACAAAGAATGGACAATCCGAGGAATTTTCCAGTGACATAGCTGTTGCGCGTGATATTGCGAGCCAGAATCGTATAGATCGTTCGCTGTTCGATATCGCCAGAGAGTGAATTGACGGCAATAAAGAAGGGCACCAGTAACCCGCCAATGCTGACGGCGGACAGGCAGATATCGAGCATGACCTTGAGGGTGTCACGCATAAACAGGCCGCTGATCAGTACCCCGAAGAGAATCAGCAGCAGGGAGGCGATTATCAGGCCATAGAGAATTCTCTGCCGTAACCCTTCCTTAAGCGTGATACTTGCCACTGCCCAGATGACCTGAAGCATGATTTTCCTTTTGTACGGTTTCTAAAAAGATGGTTTCCAGGCGGGTTTTGCCATTGGTTGTGCCGGCCGGTTTCTGGTGACTTTGCCTGCTGACACGTGGCATGGCAAGTGTGGAAATGAGTTCACCCTGATGCATGATACCGATGCGGTCACAGATCCGTTCCACATCGGTGAGAATATGCGAACTGAAAAGGATGGTGGTTCCTTTTTGTCGGTATTCATCGATAATATCGATAACCAGTTGACGACCGAGTGGATCGAGGCCTGACATCGGTTCATCGAGGATAAGGACTTCAGGATCAAGCAGGATGGCATAGGCCAGCGCTGCCCGCTGGGTCATGCCTTTGGAGAAACGCTTGATTGGTGTGCTGGCCACCTCTGCGAGGCCGACCTTGTCGAGAACTTTTGCGATGCGCCTGTTGGTCTCGGTGGAATCGATCCCGCCACATCGACAACCAAATTGCAGATGCTCGGTGATGGTGAGGTTGCGGTAGAGGGCGGGATGCTCGGGGAGGTAGCCAATGTGCGCACTCTTCTCGAGTTCCCCGGCGGGTTGACCGCCGCCGATGTGTGCCGTGCCACTATCTGGACGAACAAAGCCCATCAGGATCTTTAACAGTGACGATTTACCGGCTCCATTGAGACCGATTATGCCAAAGACCTCGTTGCGTTGTACCGCAAGGTTGACTCGGTTGAGGGCTACCTTGGTTTTTTGTGGCAGAAAACCGACATGATAAGTCTTTTGCAGGAGTTCGCAGGATATCATAGGCTCAAAAAAAATGACTCTTCCCGGCGTTTCCAGGAAGAGTCTTTTGTATTCATGGCAGGTGCTGAGTTACAGGGTCTTCCAGTCGCTAAAAGCTGAGGAGCCTGTGGCGGTGATTACCTCCGCTGCATCTGCCGCTGCCAATGATTTGTACATCATTTTCATGGTATCTGCCGCTAAACCATACTCTTGACCAACTTTACTCTTGACAGCGGCAGAGTGATAAGCACCTAAGGCATATCCCGTTTTTGCCGACCCCATGGAAATGACAACGTTGCTTGAAGGATTAAAGTTAAATGCTCTCGTAGTATCAACTGGCGTAATTTTTATCGGGGCCCCTGGTGTGGCTTGGTTGTTTATTGTAAGCGGAGCAGCAAAAGCTGAAACAGTAAACATCGAAGTCAAAAGTAAAGCTGTGGTAAGGATAGATATTTTCCTCATAATAATTACCTCTCTTATATATTATCTTTCAAAATATTGATCCGGAGTATGAAACAGATTATATCCCTTCAGGATATTCCTGGTAATCGGCGTAATAAGCCTCGAGAGTGGTGGCCAGATTACGCACATCACTCTGGGCAGCCTTGTTCTGGGAACGGACCCGATAGGATGCAAACTGCGGAATGGCGATGGCCGCGAGAATGCCGATAATGGCCACCACGATCATCAGCTCGATCAGGGTGAAGCCTTTCTGATTGTTCTTTTTTTTCATTACGTTGCCGATTCTTCTCATCATAATGCCTACCTCTTTATTCGTTGTTGAGAAAATTATCTTGGCCGGTACCGACACAAGCTGTTTGATCAGGCTTATGCAGATGGCGTGCCTGATTGAATATTTTTCATAACGACCTAATCCCACGTATCTTTTATATCAAGATCTCTCTATGGCTGGAAAAGGGCCATGGCAGGATCTTTGCCAAACATCCAAATAGTGTCAGGTGAGAAGAGGTGCTGACAGATAATGTCACCAAATTACAAAGTATATGGTGCATCGATCGAAGGGTGCCGGTAGCACGGTAAATTCACCCTATAGGATTTACACTGTAATATCTTGCTGTTATATGCGATGTTTGTTGGTTTGTTATCGTTGGATATGTTTTTACCCACGTTTGACTTCAGTAACCAAGTGATTTTCCATGCTTCATGTTTCTTGCTTGTCCGTTATGAGCAAAAATGACAGCTATAGCGCTAACGTAAAAACAGGGACTTAGAGATTAGAATGAATTTACCCTGGTGCCGGTAGTGACAATGAAGTGCTAGGAGTGGTCTGGACAGGGGGTGTCGGCACTTCGATGGAGGCTACCCTTCGGGGCCTTGGCGGCCACGAAGAGCTTGCCCTGGTGAACGATCTGGAAAAGACAACGGGAATTGCCTCTGGCAATTCCCGTTGTCTTTTTAAATCAACCAGTGATGGACTCGTAAAAACTCCGATCTACTTCGTTAGAGGTCACAAACGGCACTTCGCTGTACCATATGTACTACCAAAGTGCCGTTTGAGATACTACGCCTCGTATATCAAAGTTTTTCCAAAGCCCATCTCGACGGGAAATTCGACTTTTTACGAGAGCATCAACCAGTAAAAGGCTCAAGGGACATATTCGTTTCAACCACTCTCGAAGCCGGGCTTACCGGGTCTTCCAACTCTGGGCACCGGTTTTTACGGCAAAAGGATTTTTCTCTTCTATCCGTATTATCGCACCGGTACTCGTCTGGGCCATGATGCTTGAACCGTCTCCCCTGCCAATATGAACACTCGGTGCGGCGGCCACGCCGAGGCCCAGACTGGTTTTACGGGTTGATGTCGCGCCATTTTCGCCAAAAATATCCTCTTTGTAGGCGGTGCCTGTTGTATAGTACAAGCTCCAGAGATAGCTCGATCCACCAGGCACACAGACATCAGGCGAAGGAACGAAGGTGGTGTATGTCAGCAGACCTCCGAGGAAAATTGCCTTGCCTAGGTTTCGTTCGCCTTCCTGGGCACCGGTATCGGAAAGAAAATTCAGGTACCAGCCCTGGCGGCTTTTCTGCTGCGCGCCCATCTCCCCCCAGGTCATTGAGGTGCCGTCGGCATCGACCGTGCCGTCAGCGGTGAAAACTGTGTAGTTGGTTGTATCGACAAGGTCGTCTTTCTTTACGGTGGAGTAATCGTAGGTGCTGTCTGTTTTGGGCTCTTTTATGCCGTAATACGACTGCATGTCATGATCGATGACATCCGTTGCGTCGAGGTAGCGACCAGTGCCGAAGTAGACCCAGCGCTGACCCGATTCGTCAATACCCACCGATGCTCCGGCGGTTATTGGTTGCCCTGCATCGAGCATGATATTGTCAGCCTGCCAGTGTATTGGCTGCTGATCATCATCGCCGTCTTCAGGGTCATCGACGACAATCCTCCTCATGGTTCCTTTCCAGAGCGGGGACCCCAGAGTGTTATCGGTAACAGTACCATAGTAGATGACGTCGGTATTGTAATCCAGATCCCAGTCGACCGTAATGGGGTCGCTGACAAAGGATGCCGCCTCCAATATCGCATACGGGTGCAGCCCTGCTGTCAAGACACCTGTATGGTTAACACCGGAAACCGTGGCATCCGTCAGGCTGTATAACTCGTTGTTGGTGACGAGTTTGATGAGGTCGAGCATGTAAAACCGAGCGTTCTGCTTACTGGTGACAGCATTGAGTAGCGCCGGATCGGCCTGGCCGCCTGCATTGGCCGGCCCAGAACCGAAAGCGAGAAACCAGCGATTTTCACCAAGTTCAGGGTTGGTGTCGTTGTAGGCGCCAAATGAGCCATCATGATTACCGTCCTTTAGCATTACGACGGTGGGGAAGACGGTTGAATAGCCCATATTGGGCATGGAAATCTCTGCCAGCAGGGTGGGCGGAACTTCTGGGTTGGTTATATCAAAAATGGTATAGGCAGACGTCATGATGGGATCGGTCGGTGCCGGATGAGCGCCATCTGTCTTGTCCAGATCGGCCTGAATCGTCGCTCCGCCCAATCGCATACCGACAACCATCACTGTACCCCAGCCATGGGGGTGGTCCCCATCTGGAAGGAAAATCTTCGCGTCGAATATCCTTGGCTTCTGGTCCACATAATAACTGTGCCCATACCCGGGGTCAGTCAGCCAGAAAAGATGGGGCAACAGGTTGAAAGGAATATAGGCCCATAGCTCCGCGCCAAGCTCCGGATGGGTAGTGGCTGCCGGATCGACGCAGGCTATATCGTTGAGAAGATTGTTATCCCATGGATTGTAGTCGCTGTTCATTTCGCGACAGTACTGCTGATTGGCTTCGTCGTAAAATCCGCCATTGAAGGCGTGCAGCATGCCGTCATTGGCTCCGGTATAGATGACATGACGCCGTCCTCGATATTGCGCCGCAAATTCAGCATAGGTGGGGTCTCTGTAGAGAAAGTGAAATTTTTCCGCTGGCGCCGCGACCAGGGTTGGTGTCGAGTTGACAATGTCACCGAGTCTCCAGGTTGTACCATTATAGTATCTGGAGCGGAGTTCCGTGCCGGCAATATCGGAGCCGTGAATAGCCAACGGTTTGGGTTCACCGCTGCCATTGACCTCATCCAGTCCCCGCACCCAGTTGATTTCCCGTTGTGTCTGGGCAAGGAGATAGGTTGGCAAATCCGCGGCGCTGAGGGATGCTATGGTGACAGGTGTGTCGCTGAATGTGGGATTGAGGGTTAAATAGGCATACAATTCGCCGGGATCGGAGAGTGTGCTCAGCGAAGGCGCCGAGCTGGGCCAGGTAAAATCCTTTATTTCGCCCGCATCGACAACGCCATTGGCGTTGCCATCTATCCAGGTAAAAATATATCTCTTTTTTTCATCCGAGATATATGTCGATCGCTGGGTAACAGAATCCAAGAGGGAACTGTTCAACCAGTCAGTGGCGTTCCAGAGGTAATGGAAATCTTCGAAATCAAGGCCTGTGGCTCCGACATTCCAGAGCATTTCCTCATCATCGAGGCGACCATTGCCATTGATATCATAGTACCGGGTAGCACCGTTTGCGCCATAGCGTATGATGGAATCAATCTGGGAGAGGAGCGGGTGGTGCATGGGGTTGGAGACCGGTGAACAGGTTTCATATTCGAGTGTCCCGTTGCCGTTGGCATCCTCTGTGTCCAGCACGCCGTTACCGTTCTGATCTTCCCCGGAATCCAGGATGCCGTTGCCGTTGGTATCCTCGCTGTCAAGAAGACAGTTGAAATTGATATCCTCCTGGTAAAATTTGCCATCTCCGTTCAGGTCGGGGCCAGCGACATCGAGCCTGCTGTTGTCGTTGGAGTCCTCGCGCATATTGCCATAACTGTCGACAAGAAAACCATGGAGCTGGCCGACCCATTTCACGGTGTTCGAGGCTCCCGTGGTATCGGATTTTTCCGGAAAAAAGATGGACTGGTACAGCGCACCTTCACCGGTTCGGGTATTGGTTATGACCGATGCGGCGGTGCCGGAGGACGCGTTGTTGAGAATATCGGCAAAAGATTTATTCAACTGTTCCTGCAACCGTAAGGGATTGGTGACATAGTAATACGTGTCGGGTACTCCGTCGCCGTCCTCGTCCCATTCATTGTCGAGGTTGGGGGTGCCATCGTTGTCACTGTCGTTAAAGCTTCCCCATTTGGCCGCATACCAGAGCGGATTGGGGAGAAGGCTTGCCGCGGTGCCGCCACCGACACTGGACGGATAAAATCTGCGGGTCGTGGAAAGGGGGAGCACGCCAAGGGAGGGATTATGGGATTGCCCTACGCTATCACGGGCATTTATCGCGGCTGTATCGGTAGGGTCAATGGGAGCGACCCCGGGAGGTGTATCGATCCAGGTAAGAAAGTCCTTGGCTGGTTCGGTATCTGAATCTCGCACTTCGAGGTAGGTGCCATCCTTGGTGGTGCCGGAAATGATATACCCGGCGTGCTGGATATACGAACCCGAAGCGTTTGTCGCCTCCAGAGTGATATCGACCGCCACCGCCTCAGCTGTCGAACTTACCGGGTTGCCACTGGCATCGACCAACTGGAAGGTATATTTGACGATATCGTCCATGTCATGGTCAGCCCCCTGCTCGACGTCTTCATAATTGATTCGAAACACCCCGTACGTTTCGGTAAATTCCTCGACAAAGAAGTCAACGATAGTATTGGTGGGCCAGTACGACCAAACCCTGTTCGACCCTGTCGAACCGATGGTCTTGGCAAACGGCACCAGGGTGACATCGGTTCCCCCGACATCGAGTCTGATTCGTGGCAGAGGTGAGGCGAGCCCGACCGCATAGGTGAGGATACTCTGGTCATCGTCGACCGTCGGCTGCAGATCGGTGACACGACCGTAATATGCCACGGCCGCCGAGTAGTAGCTTCCTCCTTTGGTTGGCTCCTCCGGGCACAGTCCACGGATATCGCCAAATCCCGTAATGTCTTTTACGCTGCAGACATAATCGAAATCTAGGCCACTCTGGCCGATATAACGATTGCCGGATTCGCCCTCGCCAGCAGAAATCAGGTTTGCCCAGTTTTCGACTTTCAGCGGAGTTGTCAGGTCATTTTCCACCATATCGGTGCTGATACCGGAACCAAAACTGCTGTTCACTCCAGGGAGATCATCACCGTCAAAGGTCGGGTTGATGTCACTCAATACCAGCATATATGGCTTCGAGCAACGATCGAAGCCCGTGCTCGGGTCATAGGGGTCATCCCAGGCCGCCAGGGGCAGAGACATCTGGTTGTCATCGAGTGAGGGGTCTGACGCATTATAGCTGTAGGATGGGGTGGGGCTGCCTTTACCGGCAAAATACCGTTCCGTCTCATACATCATTTCCGCCACGGGATTCCCCCAATCGCGGCATTGCCCGTTGGTCATGGGGCCTGAGGTTATCCAGCTACAGTTCTGGTTGTAATTGCTCGAACCGTAACTGTAGCCATGGATCTGCATCTTGTTGAAGGTATCTATAATGCCGCTTACCGAAGTAAAGGCGCCTGTTGTCGAGTCGATCTCGTCGGAGATGTCGCCAACGGTCTTACGCAGTACTCCACCCCGGGTATTGTTGGTCCATGAACCCGTCATCAGGCCGAAATACATCCTTCCGGTTTCGCCGTGACGCTGGAGTAAACCAATAGGCTTGTAGTTGCCGTCCGGGTACTGTTTGCAATTGGCTTCGAGCCCTATGCCTGGGTCACAGACCTGCACTCGTACCTGATAGTCGGTGATATATGAGCCTCCACTCGCCAGGGTGTAGGTGGAAAGCTGTAAATTTGAAAATGCGCTTGCGGGGATAATCTGCCATTTATTGGCTGAATCTTTGCCTTTCCAGTAGAGAAAATACTGATCACCACCAGTATTTTCTTCCATGCGGAATTCAATGGTGTGCTGACCGGCGGAGAGCGCCACCGAGCCATTGTGGCCTGTGCCTCCTGAAACTCCATGACCGCCATAGAAACCGACCACCAGTTCGTTCGTCGTGCCGCCATCGACGATAACCTCGACAGCGTCATCGCCATCCACGGCAAATTGATAGTTGCCACCCTGGCTGATGTTCAGCGTGCCTGTAAAAATTGCCAGATACCTCTCCTGCTGGGGAGCGCCGCTGTCATATGGCTTGTAATCCGTGCCCCAGGGGTTGCCGTAACCATCGATGGCGCCAAAATTGGTGGCCGAGGGACTGGGAAATCGTTGATTGACATGGTTGCGAATACTGTAATCGAGCCAGTTACCCGAGCCGTACTGGTTGGCAGCATAGGCATAGGTCGTCACCAGATGCTCGAACTCGGCATGATTTTCCGGGTGCCCAGGGAATCCCCCGGCGCTGGTTTGTAAACTGTCCTTGGCGACAGGCGCCTGCGAAGAGACCCAGTCCCAGATTCTGTTGGGGTTGTTGGGCAGGACCCGGAGAAGCGGTGGGCCGCCATCGGTTTTGGTGGTCGAGGCGAAGAGGTGACGCAGGCCACTATCGGCAGGCGGGGAGGTCAGGGGGGTATAGTCGGCGATATCGTAACCATTGACCGCAACACTGGTATACTCTTTACCCCAGGTATGGGCATCGTGGGGAACAAACACCCGCTGGAGAACGGTGCGAGTGCTGGTATCCGTGCTCCTGTAACCACCGTAGAGGACTTTGCGAATGGTGTCCATCCGGGACATGGTCAGGTAGTTGAGAAAATCCCCACTCCATTCATTGCTGCCGCTGCATCTCTTGTCGGTGGTGACCGAACTTGGTTCAAAGAGTGGTTTACTGGCCGAACCGTTATACGTGTAACATTTGTAATTGTCAAAGTATCCGTAATAATCAATGGTTGAAGGATCGTAGGTGACATCCAGCGTGCCGTCATCATTGAGGTCCGAGGCGTCGTTGTAGGCTTCGTAATAGAGTTTGTGATTGCGGCCCATCACCAGCATGACCAGAGGCGGTGCACCAGAGGAAACGAAGGGGGGTACAGCCTGATAATCACTGCTGGTCGCTGCAAAGCAGATCTGCGCGGAGACCACATGGCAGCAGATTGTCCCAAGCAAAAGCGACCGGGAGAGTATTGCTCGTGTCATCTTCATCTATCCTGTTGTTTGTCCGAAAATCGCCGACAAGGAGTCGTTGGCGCTTCCTCGGGATTTTCATGGTTCGCTGTGGCTGCAGTGTTTTGGTTTGGCCGTGTCAGCTATTTCATTTTTTCTATCTGATAGACCCGGTTACCTTCAACCTGCATGAGCACTTCATTGCCGTTACGAATCTTCTCCAGAGGGATATACTCTTTACCTTCTGCCCCATTCTCGGTGTAGACCAGACGGACGACAGCATTCTCCATGATGGTATATCTGGTGGTCCCTACCACTATATAGGTGTAGGTCCCGCGCCAGGGGGCTCGTGTAACCTTCCCTTTCACCCACTGACCGATAGCGTCGGCGTGGCACATACTCGTTGGCAGAAGCGTGAAGAATACGCCCATGAGCAACCCGCACGGTATTGCGTATCGTGCTCTTCGATATATCCTGGTCAATATCTGCATGCCCCCTCCTGGCCGATAATGTGTTTCCATTTCAGAATGATCCTGGCTGTTGAATTATTGGTCTCTATCTGTTGTGAATGAATGTGCATATCGATGTAATGCCCTAGTACGTTCGATCCCCCGTATCCGGCATTGGCTTGCTGGTCAAAACCATAGAGTGGCTTAGTGGTCCCATATACTGCGATATTGGTGTGGGGCAGACTGTCCACCCGGTTTGCAGGGTCATCGGGTATGCTGAGTGCCCGAATTGTATCCGAGGGAATGTCGTCTTCGACCGTGGTCGAGGATGCGCCGTGAATGTCTTCGATCTCTTCCGCATAGGCAAATTTGGTGTCATAGATATCAATTCCGTCAATGGCCCTTTTCCCTCCACTAAAGCCAGATGGAGAAAAGCCATTGTCACAGCCCAGATTTTGTTCCACCATCTCAATTCCGACCTGTAACCCGCCGTCAGCCTTGTAAAAGGTCTGTTTTACCACCTTGTCATTGCCGGCAACCCGCAGTTCAAAGACACTTGTGGTGGTTGCATAGATACCGAGCAGGCCGAGCAGCACCAGCATAAGAAGGGCGAGAACCAGAACGAAGCCGTTCTCGTCTTTTGGTGTATGTCGCTTTACGTTCACAAATCTCTCCTAAATGATGTCTACTTTGTAGTAGATAAAGGTGACTGGCGTCTCCATGGCCTGGCCAACAGTCTGCACATGCACGTGGATGGTCATCACATTGGGGATCGGTGTATCCAGGGCGGCATTCCAGAAAAACCGATAGAGCCCGTCTGCCGAGGTTCCGGTGCCATCCGCGGTGGCCGTGGTGCGATCGTCAAGTCCGAAATTATCGCCATCGTCGTCTATGCCGTCATGGTTTGGGTCCTGATCGGTGCCATCACCGTCAGTATCCGTGATCTCGGCATAATCCAGGCCGATGAGCAATTCGATTTGCTCGGCATTGAGATTGCCTGCCTCGGAAATCATGTTGGCTCGCATGTTGCCGTCTACAGCGGTGACCTGCATGGTGTAGAGGGAGAGAATACCGATCACCAGAATGGCGATGGCCACCATCACCTCGATGAGAGTGAACCCCTGTTGGGACATTTCGCTGTCGATTTTCATTCGAGCCCCATGTTGCGAAGATTGACGGTGGTGACGTATAGACGACGGCGAACGTTGTCATCGTATGGGCCCTGTGGACCACTGGGAAAGGAATAGGTTCGGCCGGTATTGTTGAAATCCCTGGCCGCATTCTTTGCCCTGGCCAGCAGATAGATACGAATGGCTCGTATCTGGTTTATATTCGTCTCGATATTGCCCTGGGCGTCGAGATACTCAAATTCGAGATAATCAAAATTTTCCGCTACAGACTGGCGACCCAAACCACCATTCACCTCGTTTCGCCCCAGCTTTAAAATTCCGTCCGATGGGTAAAGATCATATCTGATGACTTCATTGGCCTGACTGGTCGAGCCATCACCGTCGAGATCAAAAGAGACTTCAACGGCGTTGAGGTCGGCCGTGCGAATGGTTGCAAATGCACCTGAACCGTTTGCATATCCGGCCATGCGGAGATCGTTGACCATGATATAGGTGGCCGCTCTGATATTCTGTTGCATTTCAACAACATCTTCCTGGGCGAGATACGTTCTTTGCTGAGCGATGTACGCTCCATAGATGGCGGACATGATTATTCCCGAGATTGCCAGGGCCAGTAAAATCTCGACCAGGGTAAAACCCTGATTCTTGGTGGGTTGGAAGAGGGGAAGATTATTTGCCGGGCATTGTTTGTACATTTTTCATTTCCTGGTGTTGGCTCAACATTGATGGACTCGTAAAAACCTCAAGCGTGCATACAAGATGGCTAAGTACAAAAGCCTGATATACAAGGCGCAGTGGTGTCGGCCAATGCTCGACGTACATGTGGTACGTCGAGCATTGGCCGATCCCGCTGCAACGCAGGAGATCGGGCTTTTTACGACGCCATCAACATTATCGCCTTGCCTTGAGCTTACAGCGAACGCTGACTATGCGCTGAAAGCGCGGGATGCTCTATTCGACCCGTATACTCCCCGCCTGATTGAAGATCACTTTACTCACCTTGCCCCGGCTGCTGGTCATCGACACCGTTCCATTGACGATAGCGCCACTGTTCTGCATGGGGAGTGTGGTCTGCCTGAAAATGATGGTGGGATTGCCATCGTCATTGACTGGCAGGTTGTTGCCGGTGATGGTGACACTCTCTGGCAGCAGGTCGGGTAAAACGATGGTTGGTTCACCAGCATCATATTCACCGTCACCGTCGTCGTCCTGGAACACGACGTAAGGGTACGTTATGCCGTCCACCGTCTGGTTGAATGTGAGAACACAGTTCTTCTGACGACGAACAGCTTCACTCTTTGTCTGCATTCCCGCCATATACAGCGATCTGACAGCTCCCTTGAGCCGGACATTGGGGATGAACGCTTTTATGGACGGGATTGCGATAACTGCCGCGACACCGATAATGGTGACCACAACCATCAATTCCATCAGGGTAAAAGCCTTGTTGGAAAATCTTTTCATCGCGAAAATTCCTTGAAGAGAACACACCTTGTCTGCTGCCATAACCGTTCACCCGCACCACATTTTCGGCCACTCAAACCGTTTGCCGAGCCAGCCTGGGTGAAGAATAGCCGTGAATATTTGTAGAAGCATGATATTCCTAATCAACAAGATGACGTTTGGATTTGCAGCCTCTAAAAGCAAAAAACGCGCCAGAAATTCAATAGGATGAAATTGGTTAAAGAGTTGCGAAGAAATAGGGAGTTGCCAAGAATGTGTTAGAGGAGGAGGGCAGGGGGAGTGTCTGTGAGGGCCTCGTTCAGTCAGCGATGAAGTGACAAAATACAGCCGCACTATAAAAAATATTTACAAAGATACCGATTGGTTGGTTCGTCGCCTGACCGATAAGGCTTTTACGATGGACTGGTAAAAACTTCGCTCTCCTCCACCTTCGGTCACAAACGACATTTGCTGCTGCAACGAATCGGCGAGGCAGTGTAAAAGGCTACAAAACGACAACGGGAATCACCAGAGGCGATTCCCGTTGTCACGCATGCAGAGTACTGCAGAAAACTCAGGGTTTTTCGTATTCCCGCCATCCTTCGAGGCCGGTTTTGTAGTTGTCAATCGGCAGGTTGTTCTGCTGTATTTCCTTGATCTCGCCAGTACTGGTCTGGATAAAGGCCTTGGCCCCCTCGTTATTGCTGCCGATATGGAGGTTGGCGGTCGTCGACAACCCCCGTCCCAGTACCAGCTTGTCTTTGACGTTGCCCTGGACATCGACGCCGTTCTGACCAAAGACGTTCTGATGCCAGGCCGTGCCGGTACCATAATAGACCCCGTACAGATGGGAGATACCCTCGGCAAGACAGGGTTCGCTGTACGGCTGATAGGTGGTGAAGGTGACCAGCCCGCCGAGCACGGTAGCCTGGCCGAGATTCCTCTCCCGATTTCGGTAATGGAACGGCTCTATTTCATGAAAATCCTTGTACCAGCCGTCCACGCAGTTTTCGTAATCAGGTGAACTGCAGGTGCCATCGCCACCGATATAGTTGACGAGGCTCGGCCCGGTGCTACTGTCAAAGCGGGCGTTCGCCCCCTGCAACTCGGCGGGAAGACAGGTGGTGGCGCCACTGTCGAGCACCGCGCCAACCGAGCTGAGATCGATGCAGGACAGCTCCGCAGTGTAGGGGCTGGTGCTCTCTGCGACCAGAATCTCATCCACCTTCAGCAGTCCCTTGCTGCCGGAATCGTTACCGGAAGAGCCGGTTTTCTGCACCTGGTCCCAGGTGAACTTCAAGACATTGTGCGCTGACCACAGGGTGTTGACCAGTGGCTCCTTGATCCCATAGTAGGACTGCTGGGTGTCATCGGTCTTGTCGTCGGCGTCAAAGAAGCGACCGGTGCCGAAATAGATCCAGAAGTTCCGGCCGTCATAGGCTGCGGATGGCGCCGCGGTCACCGGCTGCTCCGGGTTGAAGAAGATGGTCGGTTGCCAGTCTTCCGGAATGGTGATCTGCTGTTCGGCGCCAAGCAGGGAACTTGACTGGTTCTGTACGAAAAGCGAGGCGTCGGACCACTCTGCAAAGAGGTTCCTGGTACGCAGCCGATACACCTTGCCACCCCCATCCCAGAAGGACTTGCCGGTGGCATCGTAGGCGAAACCACCATTGCCGGTGCTGTTGGCCTCTACCGTGCCGAAATAGACCGCATCGGACATGTAGCTGTCAGTTGATGGCGCGATATCGAAGTCGATGGTTATCAGGTCTGATACAAAGCCGTTGGCGGAATCGGTGAGAAGATAACGCCCGCTGCTATCGGCAGTTGGCGGAGCATCGGTTATTCTGGCGTCCCCTGCGGCATCGATCAGACGCTGCAAGGGCAGGATCGCCACCTTGGCGTTTTGATCGCTGAAACCTTTCAACGCTCTGCTGCCGGTGGAATCGGTGCTGGTGTAATAGGAATGCGGTCCACTGCCCAAGGTGAGATACCAGCGATTGTTGGCGGAATTTACCCCCTCACCGCCTTTTTTCATGATGATCATGGTAGGAATCGCGGTGGAATAGCCAAGATCCGTACCGGTGGAATCGAGGACACCGTCTCCGTCGTCATCCTCGCCGCTGGCGGTCAGGATTCCATCGAAATTGACATCCTCGCTGGTCCGGGTGAGTTCACCCAATAAAATGGGCGGTTTTTCCGGGTTGGTGATATCGAAAATGAAGTATGAGGAGGCGAACACCCGGTTGTCGATTTTCAGCAGGTTGAGTTCCTGGGCCTGTACCGGGGCGCCGCCAAAGCGCATGCCTCCGACCAGAATCGTGCCCCAGCCTTCGGGATGGTCACTGTCCGGCGTGAAGATCTGCACATCGAAAATGCGGGGCCGTAGATCCACATAATATTTGTGGATATAGCTTGGATCGGCGAGAAACTCGAGATGGGGCAGGAGGTTGTAGGGAACATAGGCCCACAGCTCCGCCCCGAGTTCAGGGGTGGCGCTGGTGTTGTTTTCCGCTCCGGTTGTCTCGTTTATCTCGCAGGTCTCGGTTCGGCAGAACATCTTTTTGCTTTCATTGTAGAATCCACCATTGACGGCGTGCAGCATGCCATCGTTGGCGCCAAAGTAGACGACGTGCCGTCGTGTATTGTACTGGGCGGCAAACTTGGCATAAGAGGAATCGTTGTAAAGGAGATTGAAGGCCTCCTGCGGACTGGAGACCGTCATCGGCGTCGAGTTGATGACATCGCCAAGGCGCCAGTATTTGAGGGTGTCGCTGTTATCTGCCTCGGGTATCGTTCGCTTCCGAAAGACACCGGGTGTATCATGGCCGCGCATCCAGTTGATGAGAGCGCCGACGTCGCCGTCGGAGAGCAGACCGAAATCGTTGGACATGCTGCCGCGCTGCATGGTGGCGCCCAGCGCTTGATCCCAGTTGACGCTCGCTTCAAAAGGCAGGATTTCATCGGGTCTGTCGACCTTGCCGTTATTGTTCTTGTCATTCCAGGTGAAAATGTTCCGTTTCTTGTCGGCGCTGATGTAGTCGGAATCGGTGCTTACGTTGATGTCGGATCTGTTGGTCAACAGGCTGCTGTCATCCGGCAGATCGGCCAGCCAGTTGTTGGCCGACCAGATATATTTCACCTCATCGAGGCCAACCCTGTCCACACACTTGAAGACCTTGGCGCAACTGTCAGCGGAGCCGGCCTTCTGATATTGGAAACGATAGCAGCCCATCGACTTGTTGAGTTCGGCATCGTAGTAGATGGTGACACGCCGGTCGTCTCCCTTGGTGCTGGCAGTCCAGTTGCCTTCGGCGACATCGAGGAAACCGTCACCGTCGATGTCTTCCGCATGGTCGAGTTTCCCATCGCAATCGACATCGGTGCTCTCGTCAATATCGAGCCAGAGATCGCCGTCGAGGTCTTCGTTGACATCGACCTTCCCATCGTTATCGATATCCTTTGAGGGGTTGAGCCTGCCGTCACCGTTGGTGTCTTCGTAGAGATTGCCCGAGGCGTCGATGAACAGCGAGTGCACTTCACCGACCCAGCTGATCGAATGGAAGTTGCCGCCGGCATCGGTTCTGGTCAGCTCTGGCCAGAAAATCGCCTGGTACACCGCCCCTTCACCACTTCTGGAAGAGGAGATGACCGAAGCGGCGGAACCCGCCGAGGCCCGCTCGAGGATCGATTCGAAGATGGTCTCCAGCCCTTTTTCAAAACTGGCGGGATTCTCCCCGGCAATGTAGCCGCTTGAGCCGCCGGCCTTCGCCGCACTGTCGATCAGGTTGGCGGGGTTGCATTCTCCGCTCCCTTCGTCACGGAGAGAGCCGCTGGTGATAATGTGCACCTGAATGCCTTCTTTCACTTCGCCATCGATAAAGGCGTTTTCGATACCGCCATAGAGGGAGATACCTTCCGTTTCCGCCTGGGCCAGGGCCGAGGCATAATCCGAGAGGTTGGTGAAATCTTCTTCTGTTGGTTTGAAATAATAACCGAAATCGGTCAGGTCATCGAGATAGGTGCTGCCCTCGAGCCCATTGGCGCAGATACCGTCATCGCTGTCCCCGTCGCCGTGGTTTGCCGCAAAGGAGGTGACCTGCGAGGCGATGTCGGCAGTGGAGGCGCCTTCGGTAATGAGGAGGATATGGTTGGGCTGGCAGGCCTCCTGCACCGGGTCGTCGGCCTCGGAAATCGGGAAGTCCAGACAATTGCCCCCGGCATCCTTGTTGACGCACATGTCGCTGCGCTGACTGAAATAGCCTATGGCGTTGAAATAGGCCTCGGCCAGCGGGGTCCAGGTGTTGGCCTGCACCTCGTTGATCGCCTGGGCGACATTGTCGATATGCAGGTTGCCATCACTGTCGGTGGAGCTGCCGAGTTGCAGCGGCGAGATCAGCCTGGAGCCGTCTTCATTGTCTGGCGGACAGAATTTCTGCACCACCGAGGAATCGGCGGCAGACGATGTCGTGCACTCGAAATCGGCGCCGACGGCATTGAATTTCATCGCTCCGATCCGCAGGTCCTGGGCCTTTCTCTGCAGCACCCCGATTGGGGCCTTGTCCTGTTGAATGTGGCCCCGCAGCACTGCCAGCGGGCGATCGGTGCCCAAGGCCACGACAATGCCCGAGTCGATCAGGGTTGCCGGGGTGTTCCAGAACTCGGAGGTGGTCGTCGCCTGGTCGGAGGGGTCGATGACCTCGGGGATGGCCAGGCCGTCGCAGTAGTCCTCCATGCCCTGTTCAATACAGGTGGCGGTGTCGGCAGAGTCCCAGCCGGTGGCGGCCGAAGAGGATGCGCCGCAGGTGGGGTCGCCAGTATAGGTGGTGGTGCCGTCGGTGTAGATCAGCTGCCAGTAGGTCTCCTTGCTGCAGGTGGTTTTTCCTTTGGCTGTTTTGGTTTTGGTGCAGAGATAGTTATAGGCCGGATCACCGACCGTTGGCCGGTAGTTGCGGTAGAGCCCGTCACCATTGAGATATTCACAGCTGGTGGCGGAGGCGCCAAGGGGGCAATCCGTGGTTGCCGGTTTCGGGGTGCAGGTGCCATCCGCGCTGGTGCCGGCGTTCCAGCACCGGCCGATAAAGCCCGTTCGTTTGGTTTCGTCGGGCACATTCGCATCGTAGATGCCAAAACAGGCGTAGGCCCCGTAATAGGGGCTTATCTGCGAGGGCAGATATTTGTCGTAGAGCTTTTCGCATTCATTGGTGGCGGCGTTGAGGTTGCGGGAGCCATCGGCGAAATATTTCTGGCAGAACTGCAGGGCATGGTTGAGCATGGGCCGTTGATCGCCCAGTTCCGAGCTCTCAGTGGTGCGCAGCGGGGTGAGGCAGTTGTTGATCGAGTTGGAGAGGCTGTTGAGGTTGGCTCCGGAAAGAATCCCGTCGATTGCCGCCTTGCAGTCACCGTTGAAGATGCTGTCATCGGTCAGACCGAGGATGGCTATCCGGGTGGTGGTGTCGTCAGCGGCGATTTGATCGTTTTTTTCTTTGTCGTCATTGTCGGCGATTGGCCCTCTGACCATAAACGACAGAACCTTGGTGCCGGCAGTACCACGCACCTCGGTGTCCTTGAGATAGCCCTTGCCGGCGCAGCCCCGGTGTTCGGAGATGAGCAGTCCAGCGTTTTCGTTGTATTTGCCGCCGGTAAGAATCTGTTTTTCAATATCGAATTTCGATGCCGAGAGCCAGTTGAGAAATTTACCGGTGGCGGCGAATACGGTCACGCCGTTGGGGGTGGAGGCTTCATCGGGGGTGACGCAGACGCTGGTGTTGCTGTAGGTGGCGCCGCTGCATTGACTGCCGTCGGTAATGACCTTGAACTGACCATCGGAGATCGTCTTGTAGGTTATGGCGGTCAGGGCATTGTCGGCGCCAGGAGATGTCCCGGAGATACAGGTCGGAGCAGCGTTTGGCCCCTGTCGGCACTCGACCGTGTACAGCGTACTGGTCGAAAGGTCAAAGGCAGAGCTGCCGGTGGTGTAGGAGGTGTCTGGCCACCAGAGGTTGGCAACTTTGCTCCAGTTGACCGTGGTCGAAACGCTCATGGCAATTCCGCTGGTCGAACAGGTCGTGCCGGATTTGCAGGTGGCCTGATACACCGTATAATCCGCCGGATTGTAGACATGTTGCCCGTTGGCGATCGACATGCCGGTGGACCAGGTGGGAATTCCCGTGGCGTTGACGGTCCAGAGGGCTCGACTGAGGCTGTTGTCTGCGGTCAGCGAGGTGGTCCCCGACGAACAGGAGGAGGTGGTGGCGTTTCCCTGAACGCAGTTGACCTGGTAAAGAATATTGTGGTCATAGAGGACATCGCCATCGTTGTACACGGTGGACTGTTGCCAGCTGGCAAAACCGGCTCCGCCGACCAGGGGGGACCAGGTGATACTGGCATCGTCTAAAAGCGAAGTCGTTCCCGAGGTGCAACTCGTTCCCGCCCCGCCGCTGCAGGTGGCCCGATAGAGAATGCCATTGTCAAAGACCAGGGCCCCATGATTATAACTGGTTGCGGGTTGCCAGAATGTGGCACCGTCGCTGTCCCACCGGTACCAGCTGTTTTCGTCGAAATAACCGACATAGGCATTGGCGCTGTTGAAACTGGCGTCGTAGCAGTAGTCGTTGGCGGCAGTTGTATCGGTATAGGCCATATCCAGCATGCTGCCGGAGTTGTCGAGCAACAGCAGCAGGTTGGCCTTTACCCCCGGGTTGAGAAAGGGCGGTACGCTCTGACCTCTTTCCCTGACCGTGTCGATATTGGCGAGGGTTTTGATGGCTCTTGCCTCACCCGCTGTCAAGACGAGGGAGCAGATGGCCAGCAGGGTACAAACGAGGCGACAAGATGTGCCGCTGTGGCCTGTTGTCTTTTCGTCTGGTCGGGTTGGGGTGGATCCTTGTTTCATTGTGGGGCTCCCTGACTGAGGAAATAGAGTGATCACGGCTAAAGAGTGTTGTCGGCGTGTTGTTGTGGTGGTGCCGGATAAGAGGGTCGGTTGTGGTCTGGAGGTCTGTTCATTGCCTGGGCTGTTTATCAATAGTTGATGCTCTCGTAAAAAGTCGCATGTTCCGCCGAGATGGACTCAGGAAAAAGCCTGATATACGAGGTGTAGTGTCTCAAACGGCAATCTGGTAGTGCATATGGCACAGCGGATTGTCGTTTGTGACCGAAGGCGAAGTAGATCTGGGTTTTTACGAGTCCATCAATAGTTGCAGGTCGATTCGCTGCCGATCATATGCCGCCATGACATGGCGATGATGGACTGGCTGTTCCTTGGCCCCTGGTGCCGGGAATAGATGTCGTAAACACGGGCGACACCGCCTCCTGCAGCTGATTTACCCACGCCCTCGTAGCCGGCGGCCATCTGCAGGGAACCACCTGGCTGGACCCGGCTGCCGCCGCCTATCTTGATGAAGACATCGGGTGTGGCTGTTTCGTTGTATTTGAGGGGAAAGGCGATATCGGCATTGCTGTCGATCAGCACCAGATCGTTGAGATCGGATGCAGCCGGTACCGGGTTGAGGTGAAAGTCCAGCGCGTTGGGTATCTTGAAGTTGGTTTCGATGGTGTCGCTGGCAAATCCGGTCGAACAGTTGATGTTCTGCTCGAGTATCTCCGTGCCGAGAATAGCGCCTCCTTCCGCGCCGTAGAAGGTGGTGTTGTGCACCTTGTCGTTGCCGGCAATCTGCAACTCGAGTGAGGTGTTTCGGGTGGCGGCTATGCCGATGATGGTCAGCACGACCATTATGATCAGGGCGGTTACCAGGACGAAGCCGTGTTCATCATTGCCATATTTCATGGGCGAACCTTATCGATAAATGCAGGGTGGTGAGTAAGCGTTGCAGGAGAAATGTAACCGTTCAGCGGGGCCAAAACACCCAGTACAGCGGCTGATAACCTGAGGGAAAAAACAACGGCAGAACTATTCTTGGGGTAGGTAAGGCAGGGCCGGCAAAGCAGCCTTGCCGGAGAATGCAGAGCTGACGACCTCGGTCAGAAAGTCGAAAGAATTGACGCCGTGCAGGCGGCAGGTGGTAATGACGGACAGCAGCCGTTCGGTAAACCGCTCACCGGTGTCGGACTGAGAGCCGAAGCAGAGTTT
>JBKEBZ010000118.1:0-67949 GCA_047973425.1 Desulfopila sp. | reverse complement strand
GGGGATGAGGGCTGTAGCCTTTGCGGTCATAATGAAGGCCATAGGTCTCAATATATTGCGGGCCAGCAGGTTCAGAAGGAGGGAAACCGCGCCGAAAGGACCACAATGTGGCATCTTGCTCAGGTTGCGGGCTGTTTATTGCGCTATCAAAGACCAATATGAACGGCAAATGAGGACATTTGCCGCAATCTTGGAAATCTTCCAGTCGAGAGTGACGAAACGACCGGAATTCGCTGTTTAGGTTTTTACGAGTCCATCAACATTAAAAAATCTCATTTATGGATAACCGCTTCTTTGCTAGAGTGTGGCGTATTTTTTGCGCTTGTGTGGATTCAGGACCTCATGGGCTGGCATCTGAAAACATATCACAAAATTGTTCAAAATTTTACTGGATGTAAGGCATATTATAAGGTAATCAGATAAACCAGCATGGTTGGGGCAGGTAAGCGAGCGCAGCGAGACTGCCGGGTAAGCGGGTGCGGTAAGATTCCGACTCGCTTCAATCGCGACGGGCAATGACAAGCCGGGCCAGGTAAGCCTTCCTTCTGCGGCAGCGATTTTCGGGTAAACCAGCAAGGCTTGACCAGAAAGTCTCAGCCACGGCGATCCATGAGTATCCCCGGCAGGGCAAGAGAGAGGTCCGTGCTGATACATTTCAGATAAACCAGCATGGCTGGACCAGGTAACCTCAGCCACAACAAACCCACAACAAACGATGAAACTCCCCGGTGCGGCAACAGAGCTTTTCGCACTGGCGATTTTCGGATAAAAGCACCATATGTGGTGACGTACTATGCCATATCTGTTCAACCAATATTATCCTGCCCGAAATGTTCTTTTTTTCGCAGGCGAGGGGGGATTGCTGTTTTTCTCGATGGTTTCCGTCTATCTCATGTACCGGGGGATAGGTGAATTCCGGCAGGACTGGTTTCTCTATATTGGTCAGAGTCTGCTCTTTACCGTAGTGTTTCAGCTGTCGATTTATTTCTTTGATCTCTATGAGTTGAAGCGCCATCAGGGTATGACGGAAACCGTCACCAGAATGGCCCAGGCCTATGGGGTCGGCTGTGTCATCCTGGCCGTTGTCTATTATTTCGAACCTCCGGCGATGATTTCGACCGGCGCCTTTTGGTCGGGCTATCTCGTAACGGCCATCGTTCTACTTGTTTACCGCTTTTATTACTATAAGGTTCTGCAAAAACGGATGTTTGTGCAGAATATTGTCATTATCGGCACCGGTGAACTGGCCATGGACATCGCTCGGGAAGTTGAGGGGCGCCATGATTCGGCCTATAAGGTGATGGCGTTTGTCGGTGACGGCACTCTACAGTATAACCCGAACCGGATACCGGTAATCGGCAAGCTCGAAAATGTGGCGGAGATCCTTCCAATCGATAAAGTGGAACGCATCGTGGTCGCACCCGACGACCGCCGTGGCTCGACCCCGATACGCACGCTGTTGAAATGCAAGATGGAAGGAACGACAATTGACCAGGGCGTTACCTTCTATGAGCGTATGACCGGCAAGATCCTGGTGGAGAGGGTTGATCCCAGCTGGATTATTTTCTCTGATGGGTTTGTGCTCAGGCGTTGGAAGTACCTTTTAAAGCGTCTGCTCGATGTTGCCGTTGCCGGTGTCCTGTTTGTCTTGACCTTGCCGGTGATGTTCGTTAGCGGGATCATCATCTGGCTGGAATCGCCGGGTCCGGTCTTTTACCTGCAGGAACGGGTAGGACAGGAAGGCAGAATTTTCAAGGTGATCAAGTTTCGCTCGATGCGGCAGGATGCAGAAAAGGACGGCGCTGTCTGGGCCAAGAAAAATGACGACAGGGTGACCCGGTTCGGTTCGTTTATTCGCAGGGTGCGCATCGACGAGTTGCCCCAGCTCTGGAACGTGCTGAAAGGGGAAATGAGCATGGTCGGGCCCCGGCCGGAGCGGAAGGTGTTCGTCGATGAACTGGTGACCGATATCCCATATTACAATATCAGGCACGGAGTAAAGCCTGGTTTGACCGGCTGGGCCCAGATCCGCTATCCATACGGCGCATCGAGAGAGGATGCGTTGCGTAAACTTGAGTATGATCTCTATTATATTAAAAATATATCCATCGCCTTTGATCTGGTGGTGATTTTTCACACGATCAAGACCGTACTGTTTGGCCGCGGCGGTCGATGAACTCTTCTCGCTCTTTTATCCGAAAATCGCCGACAAGGAGTCGTTGACACCTCCTCGGGATTTTCATGGTTTGTTGTGGTTGCGGTACCTGGTCCAGCCATGCTGGTCAGAACTCTTGGTCGACCGGGGAGTTGTCCCGTATCGTCAACCGTCAATCAACACCTCGCCTTCCCCCGACCTCTATGGGGTCGCTACAACTTCGATTGTTCGAGAGATGGCCTTCTCTGGCATTTCCTTGAAAGGCTTTTGACAGAAAGCCACCTCGACCGTGTAGCGGCCAGCCGGTAAAGATGGTGGCAACGCCGCGGTAAGAGAGCGACTGGTCTCTCTGTCGCCGATTGGCAGGCACCGGTCTTTGGGAGCGGAGTGCAGTGGCAGCCTGGCTGCCACGGTTTCGGGGTGGACGGCTGGGTGAAGAGTGACTTCATTTTCTACCCCGAATGAAAAGCTACTGATTCCTGAAAGCATCAGAGAGAGCTTTTCGCCAGGCTGGTAGCGGTCATAGGTGGTATTTAAGTAGATATGGCGGTTGTTGTCCGGTTCGGTACTGCCGGTGCCCGAGGTGGCCGCCTCCCAGAACCGTGGCCGGCCGGCATCGAGGTGAATCGTTTTGCCGCCGTAGTGGCCGACCCCGCAACAGTCTCTGGCGCGCACGGTTTCCCAGAGTTCCTTGCCGTCGACTCCCGCAAGCCAGAAGTCGAGGGCCATGCCGTCGATATGCGTGCTGGTCCGGGCGGCGTTGGCTCCCTGTTGGCGGATCGCCTTGTTGTATTCCGGGCTGCGATAGCCCGACTCGATGTGAATGACCTGGCCAGGTGCGGCCATGTCGGCAAAATAGCTCAGCATAAAGAGCATGCGCAGCGACATGTGATCGTTATATTTGCTGGTTGGATAGCCGAAAACCCAATCCACCCTGGTCAGGGCCTCTTCATTGATTGTCCCGTCGCTATTGAGCAACTCGACCTTGGCCTGCCGGTCGTTGCGATGATTGATCAGGTTGAGTTGACCGCTGCCGGTAAGAAAAAAACGCCCGGGCGGTTGTGCCGGCACCGGCAGAGCGGTCAGCAGGCATAAGCCAAAAAACAGAAGTCCCAAACCACGCCGATACCAGGTTGTCGTCATTCTCCTCTCCTTATTCCAGAAACTCCAGATACTCTACAGACCCCAGGTCGGAGCGTCGTCCGCCGTCGTTGCCATTTTCTGATTGTACGCCGAACGTTGTTGTCCGGCCATGAAATTCGGCCCTTGTCTATACCGTTCGTCAGCCGGCATGGCGGCCTTTGCCCTGAAAGGAGGTCGAAAACGCTACACCTTTGGCGCAATAGTGATTACCCTTCTTTGAGGCGTAACGGTTCAGATCCCCATTGAAAAAAACAACAGGCCATGCAGAACAACATTCTTTGCGCGTGTGAGCTGACCAAAACCTATACCATCGGTGACCGGCAGGAGTCGGTGCTCGACTCCGTTTCCCTGAAGGTCGCCGCAGGCGAGTTCGTGGTGATAGCCGGGAGCAGCGGCAGCGGTAAGACCACGCTGCTCTCCATCCTCTCTGGCCTGGATCGGCCCAGCGGCGGCAGGGTGATTCTCGCCGGCAAGGATATCACCGAACTTGCCGAGGACGATCTGGCCTATGTCCGCAACGAATTGACCGGTTTTGTCTTTCAGGCCTTCCACCTCGTCCCGTCTCTCAACGCTCTGGAAAACGTGATGTTACCAGCCGAATTGAAAAAAGATCCGGCAGCAAGAGAGAAGGCGGAGCAACTGCTCGTTCGGGTCGGACTCTGGAAGCGGTACCGCAACTTTCCGCAACAGCTCTCCGGCGGCGAAAAGCAGCGGGTCGCCATCTGTCGGGCCCTGATCAACAACCCGAAAATCGTCTTTGCCGATGAACCCACCGGCAATCTCGACAGTGAAAATTCCCGAGGGATCATTGAACTGTTGCTCGATCTCCATGGTGAGCACGATACCACGCTGGTGATGGCGACCCACAGCCAGGAGGTGGCGGCCCGGGCCGATCGCACCATCCATCTCCGTGACGGTGTGCTGCAGGATGGCGGGGGAGCATCGTGACGATCAATTTCAGGTACCTCTACAGAGAGATGGTCGAGGCCCGGCACCAGGCCGGGATCTTCATCCTCTGTGTGGCGCTCGCCATTACCGGTCTCGTCGCTCTCAACAGCTTCCGGCGCGATGTCAACCGCTCCATTGCCGGTGACGCCAGGGCCCTGCACGGCGGGGACATCATCCTCCATTCCCACTACCCGTTCTCGGCGAATCTGCTCGCCGCCGTCGACGATCTGAGAGGCGAACTGGGCGGTGAGGCCCGGACCTGGGAGTTCTATTCGGTGGTACGAAGCGATGGGGCTAAGCCCCGGACGCTTTTAAGCAACATCAAGGTCGTCGAGCCAGAATACCCGCTTTATGGCGAGGTGGTGCTGGCTTCAGGTCAACGTCTGGCGGAACGGCTGGTGCCCGGCAGCGTCGTGGTCGGTGAGGAGGTGTTGGCGCGTCTTCATCTGCAGCGAGGGGATGTCCTGCATGTGGGCAAGGCCGCACTGAAGATTGCCGACGTGATCGTTCGTGAATCGATGCGGCCGGTTGAGCTGTTCAGTTTCGGCCCCAGGGTCTTCGTGGCGGCCGCAGATCTCGCGACAACGGATCTGGTTCGCACTGGCAGCAGGGTGCAGCATGAGATGCTCTTGAAGCTGCGCGAGCCAACCCGGTTGCCCCAGGTTACGGCTCGACTGGAGGCCGCCTCTCTCGCCGGGCAGGAGCGGGTCGCCACCTTCCAGAATGCGCGCTCCGGGCTGAAGCGTTTTTTTGACAATCTGCTCTTTTTCCTCTCGCTGATCTCCATCTTCACCCTGTTGCTGGCCGGGATCGGTATGCAGAGCTCTCTTGCGGCGATGCTCCGGCAAAAAGAGAAAGGTCTGGCGACTGTCAAGGCCCTCGGAGCGACCTCGAAGTTCATCTTTGGCCACTATCTGCTGCTGGTGCTTGCCTTCGGTCTGGTTGGCAGCCTCCTGGGTCTTGTGGCCGGCATGGGCTTGAAGCATCTCTTTCCCCTGCTTCTGGCTGGCGTTCTGCCGTCTGAGCAGATCACCGCTGTACGAGGTGTCGATATCGGCGAGGGGCTGGTGCTCGGGCTGGTCGTGGTGGTCCTGTTCACCTTTTTGCCCCTCTATCGGCTTGGCCAGATGAAGCCGAGCGCCATTTTCCGCCAGGAAAACGCATCGACCGGACGGGGGGCGATTTATTACGGGGCGATCGCCGGCGGGGCGGTGGTGTTGACCGTTCTGGTCATCCACCAGCTCGACGATGTCAGGACCGGTCTCGTGTTCATGGCCGGGGTCTGTGGCTTGATCCTGGTGATGAGCGGTGTGGCCTCGTTTCTGCTGTTGGTGCTCAGCCGCGTCCGGGTTGCCCCGTTGCCGTTGCGCCAGGCATTGCGCAGTCTGTTGCGGCCCGGTAACAACAGCCGCTCGGTGATTGTCACCCTGGCCTCGGCCCTGACCTTGCTGCTCGCCATTTTTCTGGTGCAGCAGAATCTGCGGGCGAGTTATGTCGAGTCTTTTCCGACCCGGGCGCCAAACCTCTATTTCGTCGATATCCAGCCCGACCAGCGGGCGGGCGTGGCGAAGGTGCTCGGCGCGGATGTGCCGTTTTATCCCGTCATCCGGGCCCGGTTGCAGGCCATTGACGGCAAGGCGGTACAGCGTGGGGAGAAGCGCCGGTTCAGAGACAGTCTGACCCGTGAGTTCAATCTCACCTACCGGGACCGGTTGCTGGCCGATGAGGAGCTGAGCGAGGGGGCGACACTCTTTCGTCCAGGTGCGGATGGTCACATTCCCCTGCAGGTCTCCATTCTCGATACGGTGGCCGAGATGGGCGATATCGGCCGTGGTGATATCCTCGATTTCAATATCCAGGGCGTGCCGCTGCAGGCGGAGGTCACCAGTATCCGCAGCCGTACCAAGTCGCGGCTCTTCCCCTTTTTCTATTTTGTCTTTCCATCCCAGTACCTGCAAGAGGCACCACAGACCTTTTTCGCCGCACTGCATGTCGGTAAGGGGGAAATCCCGCAACTGGAGGCCAGGCTGGTCACCGCCTATCCAAATATCAGTGTCGTCAATCTGGCCGAAGCGGCGGTGCAGCTCGGCCAGATGATGGAGAAACTGGCGCTGCTCGTCAGCTTCTTTTCCCTGTTTTCCATTCTGGCGGGAACCTTGCTCATTGTCGGTTCGATCCTGTCGACCCGACTGGCCCGGATGCGGGAGGCGGTCTATTACAAGGTGCTTGGCGGCCGGGTTGCCTTTGTGGTCCTGGTCTTTTTGTATGAGAATATTCTCTTGGGGCTGCTCAGCGTCCTGCCCGGTCTGCTGCTGGCTCAGGCTGGCAGCTGGCTGATCTGCCGCTCCCTGTTCGATATCGGTTACCAGCCGTTTTGGGGAGCCTCGTTGCTGATGACGGTGATGACCATTATACTGGTAGGAGGAGTGGGGATGGCCAGTTCGGTTTCCATTATCCGAGAGAAGCCGATAACCTTTTTGCGGGAGCAGACCAATGAATAATCGACATGGCTGGAGTAAACGTCCGAGCCAGGAAGAACAATGAACATTGTGACCGCGGGCTCCACCCCCCTGTATGGTGATGGCCGCTCTTTACCTCGAAGAAGGCCGTTTCGAGTAGTGCTGTCGGTTCTGCTCAGCGTTCTGGCCATGCTGCTCATGGGTTGTGATCGCCAGTCGGCAAAAGAATCGCAAGAGCCTCAGGAGACCGTGCCGCCGGCAGCGCAGGCCACGGTGGCGCCCAAAGGGATCATTGTGGCCTTGGGCGACAGCCTGACCGCAGGGTACGGCATCGACCCGGACGAGAGTTATCCTGCCCAGTTGGGGCGCCGACTGCAGGCGGATGGCCACCACTACCAGGTCGTCAACAGCGGGGTAAGCGGTGAAACCACCAGTGGGACCCTGTCGCGACTCGCCTGGGTGCTGTCGCTGGGACCAGATATCGTTATCCTGGAGATCGGCGCCAACGATGGTCTGCGCGGGATCGATCCGGCCGTGCCGGCCGCCAACCTGCGCCAGATTGTCGAGAAGCTGCGTCAGGACAATATCATTGTGGTCTTTACCGGGATGAAGATGGTCTGGAATCTGGGGGCCGGGTACACTCGGGCCTTCAATGCGATCTATCCGCGAATAGCCAGTGAAGAGCAACTGATCTTCATGCCATTTTTCCTGCAGGATGTGGCCACGGTTCCCACTCTCAATATCGAGGATGGTCTGCATCCCAATGCCGCGGGATACCGGCAGGTGGTGGAGAATCTCTATCCTTACGTGCTGGAGGCTATCAGGCGGTTTGAAGAGCGGAATGGACGGTGAGGGGCAGTCGAATGCAAAGACGTGAGCAGGATACGGGTAACGGCGGGGTGCTTGGTCATTCTGTCCAGGAAATTATTCTCGAGTCGATTTCCGATGGGGTTTTCACCGTCGACCATAACTGGCGCATCACCTCCTTTAACCGGGCGGCGGAAGAGATTACCGGGGTCTCCCGGGATGAGGCGATCGGTCGCTTCTGCTGGGAAGTGTTCCGTGCCAACATGTGCGAGAGCGACTGCGCCCTCAGGCGGACGATGCAGGAGGGGAAGTCGTTTATCAGTTCTACCACCTATATCATCAATGGCCGTCGCGAGCGGACCCCTATCGCGGTATCCACCGCCCCGCTGATCGACGAGCAGGGCCAGGTCCTGGGAGGGGTCGAAACCTTCCGTGATCACAGCCTGGTGGAAGAGTTGCGCCGTGAACTGGCCGGGCAGCACAAGGTTGCCAATATTGTCAGCCGCTCCCAGGCGATGTCGCGCATTCTCTCGATTCTGCCCCAGGTCGCCGACAGCGACGCCACTGTACTCATCAGCGGCGAGACCGGCACGGGCAAGGAACTGCTGGCCCGGGCCATTCATTCGCTGTCTGACAGGCGAAAAAAACTCTTTACTGCGATCAACTGCGGGGCCTTGCCGGATACCCTGCTCGAATCGGAACTCTTTGGCTACAAGGCCGGGGCCTTCACCGGGGCGAACAAGGACAAACCCGGGCTCTTCCAGGCAGCGGCTGACGGCACCATCCTCCTCGACGAGATTGGCGAGACCAGTCAGGCCTTTCAGGTGAGGTTGCTGCGGCTGCTCGAAGAACGGGAATTCCAACCGCTGGGCGGGGTGGAGAAGGTGCAGACCAGGGCCCGGATCATCGCTGCGACCAATCGCGACCTGATGGAGATGATCGGCAGTGGAGATTTCCGCAAGGATCTGTACTATCGCATCAACATCATCGAGCTGCATCTGCCCCCTCTGCGCGAACGACTGGAGGACGTGCCGCTCTTGGTCGACCGGTTCATCGCCAGGATGAACACCTGCCGCGGCAGTGCGGTCACCGGTATCTCCACCAGGGTCATGTCGAGGCTGCTCAATCATGACTATCCCGGCAATATCCGTGAATTGGAAAACATTATCGAACATGCCTTCGT
This sequence comes from Desulfopila sp., assembly GCA_047973425.1. Classification (GTDB taxonomy): domain Bacteria; phylum Desulfobacterota; class Desulfobulbia; order Desulfobulbales; family Desulfocapsaceae; genus Desulfopila. Next base: position 59,254 of record JBKEBZ010000118.1, on the reverse strand, counting down.
CCTGTGCCGGAGCGGAGAAATTGCGCTCGAACACCTACCGGACTCTCTGCATGAACAGCGCAGCCAGCCAAGAGCTGAAGAGCGTCCGGCCGCAGAGGCCGTGGTGCTGGAGCAGGCGATACAGTCTGCGGAGGCCAGAGCCATCGCTACCGCCCTGCAACTGCACGGTTACAACCGCACCGCCGCCGCTACCGCGCTCGGCATGCATAAATCGACCCTCCACCGCAAGCTGAAGAAGCTCAACATCTCGCTTCCCGTCATCGATGGCCGTTCTGGCCGGCACGAGTAGACGCGCAGTTGCGACCATAGGCGCGTTTTTGCGACGCCAGTGCGGGGCGATATTGCAAATATGTCTACCCGGCCGGATTCTTTGACTGTCATTATCCTCTTGTATTTACTATCGATTGTCTGATTTTCCCATATTTTTGTGCATATGTCTGTTTTGCGGCACGGCCATTGCTTGGTGTTGGGTAAGGCTGCGACTCATCGTCCGTTGTTCGCGAGGTGAGATCTTGACAACCAGGTCGACGGTGGGCTGGCAGGAAATGCGGGCCGCGCAAACGACAACGATTGGTCGGTGTCGATCACGGGCGGCAATACCAGAGCAGACAGGAGGCAGGTCATGCCAGGAAGAAGACGGGCAGGATTTCAGGATCAGGGAATGACAAATGGCGCCGGCAGGGGCGGTGGAGGTCGGCAGAATATGACGCGGTCTCAAGGAAAGGGGCGCGGCGCCGGCCAGGGTCGGGGACAGGGACAGGGTCGCTGCCGGGCTGGCCAGGGTGAGGCTCAGGACACCTTCTGTCGCCGGCGGCCGGCAGATACTGTTCCGACGCCTGGCGACAATTCTGACAGATGACGAGGTGAGCGGTGGCACAGGCAGCAGAGAGCGGACAGCGGGATGAGGACCAGGGAGAGACGATCAGGATTTTGATGACCGGGGGCAAGCGGCTCAGCGCCCTGGTTACCGGGCTCTGGACTCTGGCAAGAGCGGAGATCCATCAGGTCCATTCCGGTAAAGAGGCCATACAGCTGTTGGCGGTAAAGCCGTTTCAACTGGTGGTGATCGACGAGGTTCTCGACGATATGAGCGGGGTCGAATTGGCCCGGCAGGTGGCCTGCCAGCAGCCCTTCGTCAACTGTGTCCTGGTCGATGGTGGTCCGCACAAGCGTTTTCATGAGAAGACCGAGGGGCTGGGAGTGTTGATGCAGTTGCCGAGCCCCCCCCAAATGGCCGATACCCAGAAGATTGTCCATCACCTTTCCCGAATCGGCCATCACGGTGGAGCGGGCCTGGCAACCGGGAGCATGTCATGATCATAACGGTGGCCAGTGGTAAAGGTGGAACGGGGAAAACCACGGTGGCAACCAGTCTGGCCGCAGCCGTTCCGGGACCGGTACGGCTGCTCGACTGCGATGTCGAGGAACCGAACGGCCACATCTTTCTCCGACCGACCATCCATTACCGGGAGACGGTCTATGCCATGGTGCCGGAGGTCGATCCATCCCGGTGCAACCTCTGTGGTCAATGTGCGGATATCTGCCGGTTCAGCGCCATTGCCGTGGTTGGCCGCAAGATTCTGACCTTTCCCAATCTCTGCCACAGCTGCGGCGGCTGCCTCGAGGTGTGCCCGGAGAAGGCGGTGAGCGAAGGGCGCCGGGAGCTGGGCGAGATAGAGTTGGGAGAGAGCGGTGAGATCCGCTTCGCCCATGGTCGGTTGCGGGTCGGCGAAGCGATGGTGCCGCCACTTATCCGGGAGGTTCGGGGGCAGGTCGGCGATGCGGACACGGTGATCATCGATGCGCCTCCGGGTACCTCATGCCCGGTCATTGCCGCGATGCGGGGTGTCGACTTCATCCTGCTGGTCACCGAACCGACGCCTTTTGGGCTCTATGATCTGAAGCTGGCGGTCGAGGTGGTGAAGACCCTTGCCATTCCCTGTGGTCTGGTGATCAATCGGGCCGATCTCGGTGATATGCGGGTGCGCGATTATGCCCGGCAGGAGGGGCTGCCGGTACTGCTGGAAATCCCCTTCTCGCGTGAGATCGCCAGGATCTATTCCCGGGGCGGGCTTTTGGCCAGGGAGGTGCCGGAATGGCAGGAAAAATTTTCCGAACTGTACGAGGCAATCTGGAGTTGTCGCGTCTGTTGACAAGAGGAGAAGAGAATGCAGGAAATTGTCGTGGTCAGCGGCAAGGGCGGCACGGGCAAGACCAGTCTCACCGCGACATTCGCCATGCTGGCCCACAACAGCGTGCTCTGTGATGCCGACGTCGATGCGGCCGATCTGCACCTTCTGCTCGATCCCCGCATCGAACGGCGCCACGACTTCATGGGTGGCGGTCTGGCGGTGATCGACCGCGACCGCTGCAACGAGTGTCGAACCTGTCGCAGGCTCTGCCGGTTCGACGCCATATCCGAGGACTATGTGGTCGATCCCATCAGCTGTGAGGGGTGCGGGGTCTGCGTTGACCTCTGCCCGGAAAAGGCCATCGATTTTCCGATCCAGAAGTGTGGGGAGTGGTTTGTCTCGACCAGCAGGGGCGGGCCGATGGTTCACGCCCGCCTGGGCATAGGTGAGGAAAATTCCGGTAAACTGGTGAGTCTGGTCCGCCGGCAGGCCAGGGATCTGGCCAAGAGCAGAGAACTCGAGCTGATAATCACCGATGGTCCGCCGGGCATCGGCTGCCCGGTCATTGCGGCGATCAGTGGCGCCACCATGCTGGTGCTGGTGGTCGAGCCCTCCATGTCGGGTCTGCATGACCTGGACAGGGTGGTCCGGCTTGCCGAGCATTTTCGGGTTCCGGCTCAGGTTATCATCAACAAGTATGACCTCAATCTGGCAATGACGGCGGAGATCGAGGGGTGGACGGTCGAACGCAACCTGCGGCTGCTTGGTCGCGTCCCCTTCGATCCGCTTTTTGTCGAGACCATGGTGGCGGGCAAAACGGTGGTGGAACTGGCAGCGAGGACCACCACCGCCGACATTGTCCGGGAGATCTGGCAGCGAATCGGTCATGCATTGACCATCAACGGGGCAAGAGAGAAAGGTTTTCCCATTGCTTTACACACGAACCAGGAGATGTAACGATATGTTGAATGGACGGATAGCTATCCCCTCAGAGGGAAAAGGCGGCCTCGATGGCCGACGGGCCGGTCATTTTGGCCACTGTGACGTATTTACCCTGATCGATACGGTGAATGGCGAGATTCAGGGCGTTTCGACCATTGAAAACGGTTCCCATGTGCAGGGCGGCTGTATGGTGCCGGTCAACCTGCTGGCGAGCCATAAAGTCGATATGCTGATTGTCGGCGGGATCGGCATGCGGCCGTTGATGGGATTCAAGCAGGTCGGTATCGAGGTGTACTATGAAGGCGAACGTCATGAGATCAGGCCGGTTGTCGAGGATATGATCGCCGGCAAGCTGCAGCCAATCGCCACCGACCAGGTCTGTGGCGGTGCCGCGGGTTGAGCCGGACAGCGGCGGTCGACGGCAAAAACTGATGAGAAATCCGGCCTGCCGGACGACAACATTTAGGGGACCAGTATGAAGATTGCAGTGTCAGCCACCGCCACAACCATGGAATCACCAATGGATCCACGGTTTGGTCGGGCGCGCTATATTCTCTTTATCGATTCACAGTCGATGAAAATCGAGGTGATGGATAATGAAAAAAATGTTCAATCCTTTAAGGGCGCAGGAATCCAGGTGGCCTCGGCTGTGGCCGAAAAGGGGGCCGAGGTGGTGTTGACCGGATACTGCGGCCCGAACGCTTTTCGAGCCCTCAACGCGGCCTCAATCCAGGTGGTCCAGGACGTCAATGGGACGGTGAGGGAGGCCGTGGAGCAGTTTCTGCAGGGGGAACTGGTTGTCAGTGAAGGGCCAAATACCGAGGGTCACTGGTAAACTGGGGGTGACAGCGAAGAGGAAATAGCGTATAACCAGCATGATGGATTTTATCCGAAAATCGCCAGTACGAAAAGCTCTGTTGCCGCACCGGGGAGTTTCATCGTTTGTTGTGGCTGCGGTACCTGGTCCAGCCATGCTGGTTTATGATGAAACTCATCAGCACGGAAAATTCTGTTGCCGCGCCGAAGAGTTTCATGTTCCGTTGTGGCTGAGGTTACCTGGTCCAGCTATGCTGGTTATCTGAAAATCGCCAGTGCGAAAAGCTCTGTTGCCGCACCGGGGAGTTTCATCGTTTGTTGTGGCTGAGGCTACCTGGTCCAGCCATGCTGGTTATCCGAAACTCGTCAGTACGGAAAACGCTGTTACCGCGCCGAGGAGTTTCATAGTTCGTTGTGGTTGAGGCTACCTGGGTGAGCCATGCTGGTTTATATGAAACTCATCAGTGCGGAAAACGCTGTTGCCGCGCCGAAGAGTTTCATGTTCCGTTGTGGCTGAGGCTACCTGGTCCAGCTATGCTGGTTTTCGACTCCGCCAATCCGCTGCAGATGCGGAGAGCCGGTGTCCTGACCCGCCTGTTGCAGACCAGGGTATCCGGTCGGGTCCGCAACGCCTTGAGCGAGACAAAAAGACCATGGATATGACGCGTCTTCTTTCAGCTGTAAAGCAGCATCCCGAGTACCACAAGGTCGGAATGGTTCTCTGCCATAACGGCGTGGTCCGTGCCACCTCCCGGGATGGCCAGAAGGTCAGCGGCCTCAGGGTCACCGTCGATCATCGGCGACTCAGCGAAGTGCTGAGGGAGAAAAAACGGTATCCCGGCATCATCGAAATCATGGTCGAGATCGCCGAAAACCGAGACCTTCAGGTCGGCGACGATGTGATGCTTCTGGTCGTGGCTGGCGATATCCGTGAAAACGTCATCGCCGCCCTGACCGACACCTTGAACAGCATCAAGTCGACAGTCACCCACAAAACCGAATTCTTGTAACAGTTGCTGGCTGACCTTTGCTTGCAAGCTGGTGAACGTATCACGAATGCGTAATCGCCAGCTGAAATCTCGCCGGTAAAGACGGGTCAGACAGCCCCGCTGAACCTGGCCATCAGTTTTGCCTGCATGGCCTGGGCGGTTTTCTGACGGTTGTTATTCTCCCGCAACCGGTAACCAAGCAGTTCACCCGCACTCTTTGCCGCCTTCTGCAGTTCGGGCTGTTTGCCGACATCCGGCACCATCTCTTCACTGATTTTCACTTCCGGACCGTAGAGCATCACCGGGATGCCCACCTGACAGGTCTCTCCGTATCCGCAGCTATAGCATGAGGCTGCGCCCTGGCCGGTGACCTTGCTGATGGTTTCGACAAAGTTATAGAGCAGAAATTTTTCGATTTCGTCCGCCGGTGCCTGACCATTGGTACCGCCCACCCCCACCGCCACCGCGACCTTGCCCCAGAGGCTGTCGCCGGTCCGGTGCCTGAACTGGAACCAGCGCTCGAGGAAGGCATGGAAGGTGGCGTTGAAGGTCGAATAGTAGTTCGGGGCGCCAAAGACATAGCCATCGGCCTCGACGATCTTCTGCCGCAGTTCGGTCATATCGTCATGGACCTTGCAGATATTGTCCTTAGCGCAGCCCAGGCAGGCGATGCAGCCGGAAATCTTCTTGCCGCGCAGCGAAATGAGTTCGTAGTCGCAGCCGCTATTGGCCAGAACGGTCTCGACCAGTCTGTAGACCCCTGATTGCTTTTCGTTGCGGGGACTGCCGGAAATGCCAAGTATTTTCATGAGATTCTCCTAATGCAGAGTGTCTGGGGGCGAGTTCGGCTTCGGCTGGCCCGAGGAGGTTCGCCTGTCGGGTGCCAGTGCCGGCTGGGCTTCTGACAATGTCGTATGACTTGATGGCGTCGTAAAAAGCCCGATCTCCTGCGTTGCAGTAGGATCGGCCACTACTCGGCGTACCACATGTACGCCTGTGCTTGGCCGACACCACTGCGCCTTGTATATCAGGCTTTTGTACTTAGCCATCTTACGTGCAGGTTTTAGGTTTTTACGAGTCTATCATGACTTAACGTACCACCGGGAAAATGCAACAACATTCGACCCGGCAAGCGCCCCGCGACTGCTTGCCGGACGTGTGCCGGGAGGGTGGGGCGCTCCTTTGCCGGGGCTGGTCAACCGTTTTCGAAGATGGACCGGCTCCGCTTCACCGCGCAGAGGTCACCGCACATGGTACAGACCTCCTGGTCGATGGGCTGGGAGGATTGCCGGTAGGCATGGGCCTTGTCGGGGTCGATGGCCAGCGAAAACATCGTCTGCCAGTCGAGATTCTTGCGGGCCTTGCTCATGGCGTTGTCCCAGGCGATGGCGCCAGGGATTCCCTTGGCGATATCGGCGGCGTGAGCGGCGATGCGCGAGGCGATGATGCCTTCCTTCATATCGTCTTCATCCGGCAGACGCAGATGCTCGGCCGGGGTGACGTAACAGAGGAAGTCGGCACCGTAGGTGGCGGCCAGGGCACCGCCAATGGCGGAGGTGATATGGTCATATCCCGGGGCCACGTCGGTGACAATCGGTCCGAGGACATAAAACGGCGCCCCATGGCAGAGCTTTTTCTCAAGCTGCATGTTGGCCGCGACCTCATTGAGTGGCACATGGCCGGGGCCCTCGATAATCACCTGGACATCCGCCTGCCAGGCTCGTTTGGTCAACTCGCCCAGCACGATCAGCTCCTGGATCTGGGCCGCGTCGGTGGCGTCGGCCAGACAACCAGGGCGCAGACCGTCGCCCAGGCTCAAGGTCACGTCGTACTCCTGGCAGATCTCCAGCAACCGGTCAAAATGTTCGTAAAACGGGTTCTCCCGGTCGTTGGTGACCATCCAGTCCAGCAGTAGGGAGCCGCCCCGGCTGACCACATGGGTGAGGCGGGGGTTGGCGCGCAACCGCTCCATCGCCGCCCGGGTCAGGCCGCAGTGGATGGTCATGAAATCGACCCCGTCCTCGGCATGCTGCTGGACCACCTCGAAAAAATCGTCGACGGTGATGGCCGGCACTTCCTTGCCATAGCGGGCGACGGCGTCGTACACCGGCACCGTGCCGATCATCACCGGGCTCATGGCCACCGTCCGTTGGCGGAAGGCGCGGGTGTCGCCGAAGGTCGACAGGTCCATGATGGCATCGGCCTTGAGATCGATGGCCCGGCGGACCTTTTGCAGCTCCATGTCGATATTGCAGCAGTCTTCGGACACGCCGAGATTGACATTGATCTTGGTGGTAAGGCCTGAGCCGATGCCCTTGGCGATCAGACTGGGGTGCCGATGATTGGCCGGGATGGCGATCCGGCCGGCGGCCAGGCCGGCCAGCAGGTCGGACTCGTGGATGGTCTCATCGTTGAGTACCTGCTGCATCTGCGGGGTAAGGGTGCCCTGGCGGGCGGCGGCCATCTGCGTGCGTGGGGCCATGGTGGGTCTCCTTGATGAATGTTGTGGGTTACCGGACTTTGGTCTCTCCTCAACTCACCAGCAGGGAAAACGCTGTTACCGCGTCGAGGGGTTGCATTGACCGTTATAGCTGAGGCTAATTGGTCCAGCCCTGCTGGTTTATAGGCAACCAGTCAGCAGGGAAAACGCTGTTACCGCGTCGAGGGGTTGCATTGGCCGTTATAGCTGAGGCTTCCTGGTCCAGCCCTGCTGGTTTATAGGCAACCAGTCAGCAGGGAAAACGCTGTTACCGCGTCGAGGGGTTGCATTGGTCGTTATAGCTGAGGCTTCCTGGTCCAGCCCTGCTGGTCAGGTCCAGTGGCTCTGCAGGCGGCGCACGGTTTCGGTAATATTGTCGGAACCGACGATCTCGGATACCAGGCAGACGGTGCGCGCGCCGTGGTCGAGGACCGCGTTGAGACTCTGCTCCTTGATGCCGCCGATAGCGACAAAGGGCAGGGGGCTGTTTTGGCGCACATGATCGAGATACCGCAGGCCGACCGGGTCGCCGGCATCGCCCTTGGTGGCGGTGGTGAAAATGGGGCCGACCCCGATATAATCGGCACCGACGGCAATGGCGGCGGTGAGCTGCGCCGGGCTGTGGGTTGACAGACCAATCAGCTTGTCGAAACCGATCAGGCGGCGAACCTCTGGCACCGGCAGGTCGTCCTGGCCGACATGGACCCCGTCGGCATCGACCAGCATGGCGATATCGACATAGTCGTTGACAATGAACAGGACCCCGGCCTGACGGGTGTATTCACGGATGGCGGCGCACTCGGCCAGGATCGCTGCGGCGCTTTTCTCCGAGCGTTTTTCCCGGTACTGGATCAGACGGATGCCGCCGTCGATCATCTGCTGGGCCACCTCCAGGTTGGTGCGACCCCGGGAAAACTTCTCGGCGGTCATGCCGTAGATGCCGACAGGTAACTGTGGTTTCTGCATGGGTCTGCCTCCTCTTGGCTGCCAGCCAGTCTCTGGCGCCTGTGGCGAAATGCGTTGGTTATCCGGGCTAGAAGGGCTGACCCTGGTCATCAGGGCGTGCGGGGTCGCATCGATCCCTGTTGGCCAAAAAAAAACCGCCAGCCCGGAAAGGACCAGCGGTTGCAGCAGACAGGTGAGACCGGAACGATCCGGCTATGAAATGTTCTGCGTGCTTCCCTACGCCGGCATTATCCGGATCAGGTTCAAAGGGTATTATCTCAGGTCCAATAGGCCACCCCTCGCAATGGTACTGTATAAAAAATGTGGGGAAGTTTGTCAATCGCCAGATGGCCCGGGCCATACCGGCACAAATCTCTTGACACCTCGACACACTCCAGACCAATATGATAAGCCCGTAATACAGTTCTCGATCGCCGTCGACACCTGTCGGTGCGGTGGCGTGAAAAAACGTCGATAAGAAGTTTCGGACACAACCCACACAGTTGAGGAAAACCCATGTCATCGTACCGGATTGTCCTGCTTGCCCTGTTGGTCGCCGTTCTCTGTGCCGCCTGTGCGAAAACCGATCAGCCGCCGCTCGATCTGGAGAAGAGCCAGATCATGATGTCGTCGGCGACGGTCGAGGCCATTGACCTGAAAGAGCGGCTGGTCACGCTCCGTGACGCGGAAGGAACGTTGTTCACCATCTCTGTGGGCGAGGAGGTGGTCAATCTGCCCCAGGTGCGGGTCGGCGATGTGGTCGATGTCTCCTTTGCCGAAGTGCTGACCGTGCGCAAGGCGGAGGCCGATGAAATCGAGGATGGCGTCACCAAAGTGGTCGATAAGGCGGTACCGGGTGAAAAACCAGCCGTGGTGAGCGCCACCGAAGTGAGTGTGACCGCCACCATCGTCAGTATCGACAGGACCAATGACACGGTGACCCTGCAGATGAAGGATGGCTCCTACCAGATTGTCAAAGTGGGGGATCCGACCAACCTTGCAGGCTTGCAGGCGGGTGACAGGATTGTCATCGTCTATCGGGAAGCGGTCGGAGTCTTCGTCAGAAGCCCAAACGGCTGAACCGGCTCAGCGGCAAGGCTGCAAAGGGGGCAGAGACACTATCTGCCCTTTAACAGGGCGCTGTAGGCCTCGGTCAATTCGACGAAGTCGGCCGGCGCACCGCCCTGGTCCGGGTGCATTTTCTTGGCTCTCTGCCGGTAGAGTTGGCGCAGTTCGCTCTTTTTCAGCTTGCGCAGTTCGGTGGCCGAACGGCCGAAAATCTCCGCTATCCGTTCTTCTCGTACCGCCTGTTGCCGCCTGGGCCAGCGGAAGGTACGATGACTGTTGATAAATTGCCGGATCGATTCAGCGGCAAAGCCGGAGCGGTCTGGAGCCACGTCGAAAAACATCACCAGGTAACGCACCAGATGAGGATGCAGCCAGGCCGGAACCGGTTCGCCAGCCCAGAAGGCCTGGCTGCGGTTGAGGTCGCAGAGCGAGCCGATAAAGTGGTCCGCTATCTCGTCTTCTGGCAGCGCCTCTGGCAGGAAGGTGGCAAACGATTGGCTGAAGTGGCGCTGCAGGTTGAAAATCGCATAGATATAGTTGCGAAACTCGCCCGGCTTAAGGGCCTGTTCTCGCTGGGCCAGTCGGTACTCGAGTTCGTCCCGGCACTGGTCGAGAAAGGGCCTGAAGGCGCTGGCCCGCAGGGTGAACAGGCGGCTCTGATCTATGGCTCGATAGTGCAGATAGTAGAGTCTGCGCCGGTCGAAGATGTGGAACTGCCGGGAGATTTTTTCCCGTTCTTCCTGGCTGACCGGGCCGGGAACATACCTCCTGGTCCGTTGGAAACGGTTGAGATGGCGACGGATCGCCGCCGGCAGAAAGGCCCAGAGCAACTGCTCGAGCAACTCCCCGGGGTCATCGGTGGTATGGCGGTTGACGGCCTGTTCCAGCGCATCGTCAAACAGCACCGCGACCTCGCCCAACGGTTCCAGATGATTGGCCGGATTGCTGCCCAGATCGAAGACCAGCCGCCTGGTCAGCAGGCCGGTGGCCGGGTCGAGGTATGACTGGCGGATCTGGTAGGTGCCGGTCAGCTGGTGCGGTGTGGCGAGATACATTGCGACCGTTCCGAGAAGGTGACGATTGGTGGCAACGAGCGGTTGACGTTCATCCCTTTGACAATAATGACGGCAGGGGAGGAGGGCAATGGCTCCGGTTTTTTGCAGGGGAGAAGATCCTTTTGGGGTGAAATGAGAAAACGTCTGCTTGCCAAGCCCTCGCCGAGCCGGGGCCTGGCGTCCGACGATCTCCCCTGGCCTTTGCAACGGTAATCGATGAAATATATACCCACTCAACTGATCTTTTTTTTCCAGAACCGGACGGCGAGACGGAACATGGTGCTGCTGTCGCGCTTCCTGCTGTTTCTGGCCGGTCTCATTACCCTGTTCAGTGTGTTGTTCCATCTGCTGATGCTCTATGAGGGGCGGGAGTTCAGTTGGATCACCGGTTTTTACTGGGCGCTTACGGTCATGTCCACCCTGGGGTTCGGTGATATCACCTTTCAGAGCGACCTCGGGCTGGTGTTCACCATCGTCGTCCTGCTCACCGGGGTGGTCTGTATGCTGATCATGCTGCCCTTCACCTTCATCCAGTTTTTCTACGAGCCCTGGCTGGAAGCGCAGATGCGAAGCCGGACCCCACGGGAATTGCCGGAGGACACCCGGGGGCATGTCATCCTCACCAACCTCGATCCGATCACCCAGAAGCTGATCGACAAGCTCAAGAGCCGCAATATCGACTACGTGCTGATAGCCGCCGATCAGCAGCAGGGCAGCGACCTCTACGACGAGGGGTACAAGGTGGTGATCGGCAGGCCTGACGATCCGGCGACCTATCGGCGTATTCGGGTGACGGCGGCGGCGATGGTGATCGTCACCGGTGACGACCTGCGCAACACCAACATCGCCTTCACCATTCGCGAGGTAACCCGCAAGGCGACGATCGTCACCTCCGCCGACAACGAGCATTCCTTGGATATTCTGAATTTTCCTGGTAATATCCATGTATTCCAATTTATGCGCATGCTCGGTCATTCCCTGGCCGTGCGCACGGTCGGTCTGGGAAAGTCCGGGACGATCGTCAGCAATTTCAATGATCTCTGTATTGCCGAAGTTGCCGCCAAACGGACCACCTTCGTCGGCAGGACCATCCTGGAGATCGGCCTGTGGCAGCAGTCGAAAACCACGGTTGTCGGCATGCTGCAGCAGGGGCACTTCGTCGTGCCCACCGCCCAGACCATGATCAGTGAGGATGCCCTGCTGTTTCTGGCCGGGACCAGGGAGCGGTTGCTGTCTTTTCAGAACGCTTTCACCGTCCCGGCCAATGGTTCACTGGAGGAGGCCCCGGTGGTTATCATCGGTGGTGGCCGGGTGGGTCTTGCCGCCGCCGAGAAGTTGGCGGAGCAGGGGGTTGTGCATACCATCGTCGAGAAGCGGGTTACCGCGGCGACGGATCTTGGCCGCGGCAATATCATCGTGGGTGACGCGGCCGATCTCAATGTGCTGCAGGCCGCAGGTATCGACAAGGCGCGGGCGGTGATCGTCACCACCCACAACGATGCCATGAACATCTACCTCACCTTCTATTGCCGTCAGCTGCGACCGGATATCCAGCTGATCTGCCGGGCGACCAACGAACGCAACGTCTCGCAGCTGCATATGGCCGGGGCCGACCTGGTGCTCTCCTATGGCTCGATGGGGGCGAACTCGATCATGAACCTGCTGAAAACCGATGAAATATCCATGTTCACCGAAGGACTCAGTATCTTCAGCGTGCCGGTTTCACGCAAACTGGTCGGCAAAAACCTGATCGACAGCCGGATCCGGCCGCTGACCGGGTGCAGCGTGGTGGCGATAAAATCGGCCGGTGAGATGACGGTCGGTCCCGACCCGGAGTCGCCGCTGTGGGCTGGAGATGAGATGATTCTCATCGGCACCACCGAGGCCGAACAACGGTTTGGCGCGACCTACTGAGTGGTGGTGTTACATCTGCGTTGCGGCCACGGGCCATCGGCGCGGTCGGCTGGACACGAGAGAGTGTCTGTCCAGAAACAGGATATTTTCTTCTAACCAGCATGGCTGGACCAGATAGCCTCAGCCACAACGAAACATGAAACTCTTCGGCGCGGTGACAGCGTTTTCCGCCCTGACGAGTTTCATATAAACCAGCATGGCTGGACCATAGCGCCTCAGCCACAACAAACCATGAAAATCGTCGCCCCGGTAAAGGACTTTTTCGTACTGACGATTTTCGGATAAAATCGAGGCGTGAGAGAAATTTTACCACAGGCATATATTTGATATTCCGAGGATAAAATTTCTAACACAACGAAGGGTTAGGATAAAATAGCCGTTTCTGGCTGGACACGAGAGCAGAGGAGCGTGATGACAACAAGGGTCTTGCAGGTTGCATTGATGGTGCTGCTGTCCGTTGGCTCGCTGCCTGCCGCTGAACGTACGACGGACTGGCAGGCAATCCTGGCCGGGGCCCGAGGGCAGAAGGTCTATTTCAACGCCTGGGGTGGTGACGAGGCGGTCAATGACTATATCCGCTGGGCCGTTGAACAAGTCGCTTCGCGGTACGAGGTCGAGGTCGTTCATGTCAAGGTGAGTGATATCGGCGAGGTGGTCGGCCGTATTCTCGCGGAAAAGAACGCTGGACGGACCAGCGGCGGCAGTGTGGACCTGCTGTGGATCAACGGTGAGAATTTCCGAACCATGAAGGAGCAGGGGCTGCTGCCGCCAGCCTATGCCCAGCTGCTGCCCAACTCACGACTGGTCGATACCGTGGGCAAGCCGACGACCCTGTACGACTTCACCGTGCCGGTGGCAGACCTCGAGGTGCCCTGGGGCATGGCCCAGCTGGTCTTTCTCTACGATACGGCAGCGGTCACCTCCCCGCCGGCAAGTATGGCGGAGCTTTTGGACTTTACCAGGAAAAACCCGGGACGATTCGCCTACCCGGCGCCTCCGGATTTCCATGGCACCACCTTTGTCAAACAGGCCCTGCTCGAGCTGACCCCCGATCCAGAACGATTGTCCCGGCCGATGACAGCGGCCGACTTCGAGATGGTGACCGCGCCGCTCTGGCACTACCTCGACAGCCTGCATCCCTCTCTCTGGCGGGGAGGGCGGAGTTTTCCCGCCAGCATCGCCGAGATGAGGCGGCTGCTGGCAGACGGTGAGCTCGCCATCTCTTTTTCCTTCAATCCCAATGAGGCCAGCAACGCCATCGAAGGCGGCGAACTGCCGGAAACCGTCCGGACCTCCGTGCATGATGGCGGCACCATCGGCAATACCCACTTTCTGGCGCTGGTCTTCAACTCCGCCAACCGGGAGGGGGCGCTGGTCTTCGCCAACTTTCTGCTGTCACCTGAAGCCCAGGCGCGCAAGGCGGACCCGGCAATCTGGGGAGATCCCACCGTGCTGGCCATGGAGAAGCTCACCCCAGGCCAGCGCCGGTTGTTCGAGTCGATTCCTCTCGGGGTTGCCACCCTGCCGCCTGCGAAACTGGGCAAGGTCCTGCCCGAGCCCCACCCCTCCTGGGTGGAGGCCCTGGAAAAGACCTGGTTGAGTCGCTACAGTAAATAGGTATGGCGGGACGATCAGCCTATAGTGGTTCTGGCCGGACCAACAGCAGGCTGGGCTTTTTCCCGCTGTTGACCCTGTCGGCCTTCGCCGTGCCGATCATGGTGGGGTTGACCGGTACCTGGCTGCCGGCGATGGGCTGGCTGCCGGTTGTCGGTGCCAACCAGTTCAGTCTGGCCATTTTTTCCGAACTTTTCAGCCACCCGGTATTTGCCGGGGCCTGCCGGACGACACTTCTCTCCGGGGTTGGCGCCACGCTCGTCGCCCTCGTCGCTACCCTGTGGATGACTATCGCCACCTATGGCACCTGGTTGTGGCGGCTCTCGTTGCGGGCTCTGGCCCCACTTCTGGCCATGCCACATGCCGCGGTGGCCATTGGTTTTGCCTTTCTGGTCGCTCCGAGCGGTTGGCTGATCCGGCTGGTTTCACCGGAGCTGACCGGCTTTACCACCCCGCCGGACTGGCTGACTGTCAGAGACCCGTATGGCCTTGGTCTGATGCTGGTCCTGGCCATAAAGGAGATCCCGTTTCTGCTGTTGATGTCCGTCAGCGGGCTCAGCCAGCTCGATATGGAGCAGATCGGCTGGGTGGGTCGCAGTCTGGGCTATAGCCGCTTCCAGGTCTGGATGCGGCTGGTCGTGCCCCAGCTCTATCCGCAACTGCGTTTACCGGTGCTGGCCGTTTTGGCCTACTCGCTCAGCGTGGTGGATGTGGCGATGATCGTCGGCCCTTCTCTGCCGCCGTCTCTGGCGGTGGTGGTGGACCGCTGGTTCAACGACGCGGATGTGCATTTTCGTCTGTTGGGGGCGGCCGGGGCGACCTGGCTTTTGCTCATGACCTGTCTGGCGGCCGGGCTGTTGCTGGCGGCGGAACGGCTGGTGTGGCGACTCGGCGCTGCCCGGCTGATCGACGGGCGCCGTGATCCGGCTGGCCGGTGGTGGCAGGGAGGGATGGGCTTTTCGCTGCTGGTGCTGCTGCTGGTGAGTCTGGCCTGTCTGCTGGTCCTGGTTGCCTGGTCGTGTACCGACCGTTGGCCCTTTCCCGAGCCGTTGCCCTCCTCGTACTCCCTGCGTTTCTGGTACAAGGGACTGGCGCTGGCGACGGGGCCGCTCCTGACTACCCTGCTGGTGGCCCTGCTCGCCACCGGTATCGCCGTGGTGCTGGTGATCGGCTGTCTCGAGCATGAGGTGTGGCTTGTCGGCCAGGGCAGACGACTGGATCTGCAGCGGCTGATGTGGTTGATCTATCTGCCGTTGCTGGTGCCGCAGATCGCCTTTTTGTTCGGGATGCAGAGTGCTGCGGTACTGTTTCATGTCGAGGGGACCCTGGCCGGGGTGGTGGCCGTTCACCTGGTCTTCGTCCTGCCCTATATTTTTCTTACCCTGGCGGGGGTGTATCGCCGTTTCGATCTTCGCTACAGCCAGGTGGCGACGATGCTGGGCGCCTCGTCCCTCCGCGTTTTTTTCCAGGTGAAACTGCCGATGCTGGCCAAGCCGGTCGCCTTTGCCGTGGCCACCGGTTTCGCGGTGAGTGTGGCCCAGTATCTGCCGACCATGTATCTGGGGGCGGGCCGGTTTGCCACCATCACCACCGAAACCGTCATCCTGGCCACCGGCTCCAACAGACGGCTCATCGCGGTCTATGCGCTCTGCCAGCTGCTGTTGCCGGCCCTGATCTATGGGCTTGCCATCCTGCTGCCGGCATGGTTCTTTCGTAACAGAAAGGGGATGCAGAACTGACCAGTGTCCAGCCAGCAACGAGAGTCCGGCACGGTGACAACGCTATCCGTGCTGACGAGTTGTCGGGGAAATGGAGTGACGATGTCGCTTGAATTAGAGGATGTACAGATAGCCCTGAAGGGCCGCCAGCTGTTTGCGCCGCTGTCGCTTGCCATCGGCAGGGGCCAGATAGCCACGATCATGGGGCCGAGCGGCTGCGGCAAGTCGACGCTGCTGGCGGCTATTGCCGGCAATCTCAGCCGTGGCTTTCTGCTCAGTGGCCGGATCGTTCTCAATCACCGGGTGCTCAACGGTATCCGGATGGAGGAGCGGAGGGTAGGGATCCTCTTTCAGGATGACCTGCTGTTTCCCCATTTCAGCGTGTACGGCAACCTGGCCTTTGCGGTTGCGGGCAATCTCGATAAACGGGCACGAAGAGAGCGTATTCTCGCGGCCCTGGACCAGGCCGGGTTGGCTGACTTCGCCCGCCGGGATGTGGGCACGCTGTCCGGCGGCCAGAGATCTCGCGTCAGCCTGCTGCGCACCATGCTGGCCGAGCCGGAGGCGGTGTTGCTCGACGAGCCTTTCTCCAAGCTCGATCAGCCGCTGCGTGCCAGTCTCAGGGACTTCATCAGCCAGCAGGTCGGCCGGCTGGCCATCCCGGCCCTGTTGGTGACTCATGACCCGGAAGACAGCTGCGGCGGCACGATCTACCGGCTGGATGACTCGGGGGAACGCTGATGCTCGACCGCTTTCTGCTTTGCGGGGTGCGTTGGCCGCTGACTGGCCTGGCCCGCTGGCTGCACCGGCGCCATGTCGGGGCCGACCAGGTCACGGTTGCCGGTTTCGTGGTGGGCATGCTGGCTGTGCCGGCCGTTGCCATGCACTGGTATGGCCTCGCGCTGTTGCTGATCCTGCTCAACCGGATCGCGGACGGGGTCGACGGGATTCTGGCGCGAATGGCCGGGGTGCGCGACGCCGGCGGTTTTCTCGATATCGTCTTCGACTTCATCTTCTATTCGGCGGTGGTGGTCGGCTTTGCCCTGGCCGACCCCCTGGTCAACGGACTTGCCGCCGCGGTCCTGATCTTCTCCTTTGTCGGTACCGGTTCCAGCTTTCTGGCCTATGCCATCATGGCCGAGCGACGGCAGCTGGTCAGCGTCGCCTATCCCCATAAGGGTTTTTACTATCTGGGCGGACTGACCGAAGGGAGCGAGACCATCCTCTTTTTTGTTGTCATCTGCCTGTTGCCCTCCTCGTTCGTCCTGTTTGCCTGGATTTTTGCCGGGCTCTGCTGGCTGACCACCATAACCCGGGTCTGGGGTGGCTACCGCACTCTGGCGGCTTCGGACACCGAGCGGCGGTAGCGAGGAGCAGCAGTCGAGATCGGCATCTCGTCTCGGCGAAACTTTCGACTTTTTACGAGGCCAGCAAAAATAATTTTTCTTTTTTGCCGCCGGGATACTGGCGAAAGAGTTCGGCCGTACCCATTGTGTCTCTATTCCTGGCAGTATGCGAAAGGCGGTATCCGTTCAGCAACACCTCGGCAGGAAAGACGCTTTTCCCGGAGTCTCACTGGTTTATATGAAACTCGCCGGCACGGAAAACTCTGTTGCCGCGCCGAGGAGTTTCATGGTTCGTTGTGGCTGAGGCTATCTGGTCCAGCCATGCTGGTTTATATGAAACTCTTCAGCATGGAAAGCTCTGTCACCGAGCCGAGGAGTTTCATGCTTCGTTGTGGCTGAGGCTACCTGGTCCAGCCATGCTGGTTAGTTATCAACCACCATCAAAGGAGAACTCGAATGAAAGATCATGGGAACCTCCACCTCAAGGTGCAGGAACTTTGCGACTGTTATGCCACTACCGATCCACTGAAGGAAATGTCCAAGGTGGCCGGCGAAAAGGATGCGGACGAGGCGGCCTTGAAATGGCTTGCCCTGGCGATTCTGCACGGCATCAATCACAATGCCGAGAATATTTCCATCGAGCAGGACGGCGACGGTGGGGTTCAGGTCACCGCCAAATACCGAAAAACCACGCTGCCCTCTCCGGGTGCGGCCATTGGCAAGAAGGTGATCGACGCTGCCAGGGCCATCACTCATATCGAGGAGCGCAAGGGGGAGAGCGTGCTGGCCTTTGGTATCCGCAACAGCAGTATGGAACTGCAGATCAAGGCCAAAGAGAAGGAGGGCAGGAGTCGGGTGACCATCGATTTCCCGGATTGATGCCTGCAGATGGCTGGAGCTGTGGCAGAATAACGAGCCCGTGTCCGAGACTGGTCACGGGCTCTCTTCATTTCCCAGCCAGAAGCGGCTGTTTTATCCTCGGAGTTGAAAAAGATAAAGGGAAACCCTTGTGGCGTGAACAGTTTTTGAAGATGATTGAGAAAGTCTTTTGCAGAGCGCGGGCCGATCAGGAGGCCGTTGTCGGTACCGTTTCCGCCGTGTCAGTTTCCCTCTCAGTTCAGGTGTGTTGATGGTTGCCGATCCGTTACGCTCGACAATTCTCGTTGTCGACGATTCCCCCGAAAATATAGACGTTCTCGATGGCATCCTCCGTGATGAGTACACGATCAAGGCCAGCCGAACGGGTGAGAAGGCCTTGAGGATAGCCACAAGCGGCGATCCTCCCGATCTGATTCTTTTAGATATCATGATGCCGGAAATGGACGGTTACGAGGTGTGCCGCCGGCTGAAAGCGCATGCCAGGACCAGAAATATTCCGGTGATCTTCGTCTCGGCAATCAGTGATGTGGTCAATGCGGCCAAGGGCTTTGCCGCAGGGTGCGTCGACTATATCGGCAAGCCGGTGAGCCCGCCCCTGGTGCGGGCTCGGGTCAAATCTCAGCTGGCCCTGTATAAACAGGCCCAGCGGCTCGAGCGGAAGGTTCAGGAACGCAAGATCGAACTGAGTCGTACCCAGAAGGTAGCCATTCACGGTATGGCCGTTCTGGCTGAATACCGTGACAGCACCGCGGGCGGCCACATCGTCCGCAGCCAGTACTATGTGCGCATTCTGGCCGAACACCTGATGGGAATGGCCAGATTCCGGCGTCAACTCGACAGGGATCTGATCGAGCTGTTGTTCCAGTCATCGGCTCTGCACGATATCGGCAAGGTGGTGATCCCCGACGCCATCCTGCTCAAACCCGGCCGGCTGACCGGCCGTGAATTCGAAGAGATCAAGCGGCATACCCTCTTTTGGGGCGATGCCCTGGCCAGTGCCGAACAGACCCTGCTGTCTGGCGGTTCGAGTCGTTTCCTGCAACTGGGCCGGGATATCGCCTTGACCCATCACGAAAAATGGGACGGGTCAGGGTATCCCTACGGTCTGAAGGGCGAGGCCATTCCCCTTGGCGGTCGGCTGATGGCACTTGCCGATGTCTATGACGCCCTGATCAGCAAGCGTATCTACAAACCCTCTCTGTCCCACAGCGATGCGGTTGAAATCATCACCGTCGGTGACGGCAGGGTGATGCCGACCCACTTCGACCCCTATGTCCTGGAGGCCTTTCTCGAGCACCAGGAACGGTTCCGCCAGATAGCGATCGAACATGCCGACTACCAGGAGGAGTTGCGGACCCTGGTCGAATAGTGACGCCCCCCTCGCGTACCCATTCTGTTTGCGCGCCCCTGCCCGGCCCATTTCTGGCAAGGGGTGTTCGACCCGGCGGTGTCCAGCGGCCGAGTTTTTCGGTCAGCCACTACTTGATGGCGTCGTAAAAAGCCCGATCTCCTGCGTTGCAGCGGGATCGGCCAATGCTCGACGTACCACATGTACGTCTGTGCTTGGCCGACACCACTGCGCCTTGTATATCAGGCTTTTGTACTTAGCCATCTTACGTGCAGGTTTTAGGTTTTTACGAGTCTATCACTACTTAGTGTCCGTCCAGAAACGAGATATGTTGGCCTAAATCGAGGCGTGAGAAAAATTTTACCACAGGCATATAAGTGCTATTTCGAGGATAAAATTTCGAACACAACGAAGGGTTTATATGAAACTCATCAGCACGGAAAACGCTGTTACCGCGTCGAGGAGTTTCATGTTTCGTTGTGGCTGAAACTACCTGGTCCAGCCATGCTGGTTAGGGCAAAAGAGCCGTTTATGGATGGGCACTACTTAGCCATCTTCAGTGCATGTTTGAGATTTTTACGAGGTCATCAACTTTTCACTTGATATGCATCCGCATATGCGGATATATGTCAACTATGAAGACAACAGCGAAACTGTTCAAGGCCCTTGCCGACGAAACCCGTCTGCGGATTGTCTCGCTGCTGATGGCGGGCGAGCTCTGTGTCTGTGATGTGATGGAGGTGCTCCAGCTGCCCCAGTCGACCGTTTCCCGGCATCTTGCCTATTTACGCAATGCCGGCCTGGTCGACGATCGTCGCCAGGGGGTCTGGATGTATTACCGGCTGACAGGTGTGGAAGGTGAGTTGGCGCCGCTTCTTCACCTGTTGCCTGCCGCCTTGGGCAAAACCGATACCGGTGAGCGGGACCAGGAACAGCTGCGCAGGTATCTCGCCCAAAAGGCATCGAACGCCTGCGCTTAACCGCTCGACTCCACTGTTACAATCTTCTACGAGAACAAAAAAATCTATGAAAAAGCGCATTCTCTTTCTCTGCACCGGCAACTCGTGCCGCAGCCAGATGGCCGAGGGGCTGATCAATCACGACTTTGCCGGTCAGATCGAGGCATTCTCCGCCGGGACCGAGCCCAAAGGGCTGGATCGCAAGGCCGTGGAGGTCATGGCCGAGCTGGGTATCGACATCTCCGGGAACTCGTCGGACCACATCGACAGCTATGCCGGCCAGTCCTTTGATTGCGTCATCACCCTCTGTGGCGATGCCAACGAGAAATGCCCGCTGTTTTTCGGCGGGGTCGAGCGAATCCATCTGGGATTCGCTGATCCGCCCAGGGCCGCCGGCAGTGCTGAAGAGGTACTGCCGGTCTATCGCCGGGTACGCGACGAGATCCGTCAACAGGTCGGAGACTACCTCCGCGAAAAACTTGACCGACAAGAGCAGAGAGGTGTGTCATGACGCATGGATTAACCAGGAAACTTTCCTTTCTCGACCGGTACCTGACCCTGTGGATATTTCTCGCCATGGCCGTCGGGGTTCTGGCCGGCTGGCTGTCTCCGGCGGTAAAGGATGTGGTCGAGGCCTTCACCATCGGCACCACCAATATCCCGATCGCCATCGGTCTGATCCTGATGATGTATCCGCCGCTGGCCAAGGTCCGTTACGAAGAACTCGGCGAGGTCTTTGCCAACAGAAAGATCCTCGCCCTCTCCCTTGTCCAGAACTGGCTGATCGGGCCGGTGCTGATGTTCGTGCTGGCCATCGTCTTTCTCGGTGACTTTCCGGAATACATGGTCGGCCTGATCATGATCGGCCTGGCCCGCTGCATCGCCATGGTCATTGTCTGGAACGAGCTGGCCAGGGGCAATACCGAATATTGCGCCGGACTGGTGGCCTTCAACTCGGTTTTTCAGGTGCTGTTCTATTCGGTGTACGCCTGGCTGTTCGTCACGGTGCTGCCGCCGCTGTTCGGCCTGAAAGGGGCGATCGTCGAGGTCTCGATCGGCCAGATCGCCGAAAGCGTGGCGATCTATCTGGGGATTCCCTTTGTCGCCGGCATGGTGACTCGGTTCACCCTCATTGGCCGATACGGTCGCAGCTGGTACGAACAGACGTTCATTCCCCGGATCAGCCCCATCACCCTGGCCGCGCTGCTCTTCACTATCGTGGTGATGTTCAGTCTCAAGGGCGAGCTCATCGTCTCCATCCCCCTGGATGTGGTGCGTATCGCCATCCCCCTGCTGATCTATTTCGTGGTGATGTTCCTGGTCAGCTTTCTCATGGCCGTGAAGGTCGGGGCCGATTACAGCAAAACCGCAACGGTGGCGTTCACCGCCGCAGGCAACAACTTCGAACTGGCGATCGCCGTGGCCGTGGCCGTCTTCGGCCTCAACTCAGGCGTGGCCTTTACCGCGGTGATCGGCCCGCTGGTGGAGGTGCCGGCGCTGATCGGCCTGGTACATGTCTCCTTTTGGCTGCAGCGCCGATTCTATGGGGGTGGGGCAGGTGCACCGGAGACGGTTCGGCCCGGATGAAAAATCCGGGCTGCAGCTCCGCTCCCGTTTCCCTCGAGATTTTCTTTTGGGTGAAATTTTCGCTTCTTGGCGCATTGTCAACACGGTACCGATGGTTATCCTCTCGCAGGTGACGGGGCGCCGTCATATTCTTGCGGCGCAGCCGACCCGCGGGTCGGCCGCGCCGTTCTGTGAGCCGTACGGCTCGGCTGTTGACACATCGGCAAGGAGGAAAACCGTTCTTGTATGTCGCTTGCATATCTCGCCGTTGTCTGTGGTCTCGTGCTGCTGGTCGTCAGTGCCGACCGGTTCGTCGAGGGGTCGGCTGCCACCGCCCGTTACTTTGGCATGTCGCCGCTCCTGATCGGCATGGTGATTGTCGGCTTTGGCACCTCGGTTCCGGAAATGCTCGTTTCGGCTCTGGCCGCCAGTCAGGGAAACCCGGGGATTGCCCTGGGCAACGCCTACGGTTCCAATATCACCAATATCGGCCTGATCCTGGGCCTGACAGCGGTTGTCAGCCCCATCCTCGTCAATTCCCAGGTTCTGCGTAAGGAGTTGCCTCTCCTGACGGGGGTGACGATGCTGGCTGGCTGGCAGCTCTGGGATGGGCGATTGACCCGGTTTGAAGCCGCGATTCTGCTGCTGGTCTTTGCCGGTCTGATGCTCTGGACAGTCTATCAGGGGAGCCGGAAAAAAGAGGATTCACTGGGCGGCACGATGGAGCAGGCGCTTGCCGCACAGACCATGCCGATCGCGCGGGCACTCTTCTGGCTGGCGGCCGGGCTGGTGCTGCTCATCGTCAGTTCCCGGATTCTGGTCTGGGGCGCGGTGGCGATTGCCCATCATCTGGGGGTCAGCGATCTGGTCATTGGCCTGACCATCGTCGCGGTTGGAACCTCGCTGCCGGAGTTGGCCTCATCACTTATCGCCACCCGCAGGGGCGAGCATGATATCGCCCTTGGCAACGTGCTCGGTTCCAATCTCTTCAACACCCTGGCGGTGGTCGGCATAGCCGGGATGATCGAGCCGATGGCTGTGGGGCCGGAGGTCTTTGACCGGGATATCATGGTCATGGCCGGCCTGACCCTGTCACTTTTTGCCATCGGTTACGGTTTTGGCGGGGTCGGCCGGATCAATCGTTTCGAGGGCGTTCTGCTCCTGGCCTGTTACGCCGGCTATACCGCCTATCTGCTTGGCGGGGTTTTTTTATCGTGAACTGGTCAAGCAGCGATGACGCTGTTACCGTGCCGAGAAATTTCATTTTTTTTTGTGGCTGAGGCTTTGGAGGCGAGCCAGCTGGCTAGCGGAAAAAGAGGTAGCGGCACAGCATGCCGACACCCATGATGACCACCAGAAAGCGGAGATACCTGGGGTTGATGACAAAGAGGGCCTGGGAGCCGGCCCAGGCCCCCAGCATCTGACCGATCATCATCAGAAGCCCCACCAGCCAGACGATTTTCCCAGCCAGCAGGAAGATGATGAGCGAGGCGATGTTGGTGGCGAAATTGAGGGTCTTGGCGATGGCAGTGGCCTCTATCAGCCCCTGTCCCTGCAGGGAGACTCCCGCCAGGGCGAAAAATGAGCCGGTGCCGGGACCGAACATCCCATCGTACCAGCCGATGGCCGGCACCACCAGCGATTGAAATTTTCCGGTGCTGATCGCCGGTTCGCCGCCTTGGTGTGGCTGTGGTGCCAGGAGAAAATAGATGGCGATGGCGGCGAGCACCACCGGAATGACAAATGACAGCAGCCTGGTGTCGAGAAACTGTACCGCCACGGTTCCCATGGCCGAGCCGCAAAAGGCCCAGAGCATCAGTGGACGCACCTGCTCGATCTCGACCCTTCGCTGGCGCAACAGTATCAGGGTGGCGGTGGCGGTGCCCATGCTGCCCTGCAGTTTGTTGGTTGCCAGGGCCGAATGCGGGGGGATGCCGGCCAGGATGAGGGCCGGCAAAACGATCAGCCCGCCGCCGCCCGCCAGGGTGTCGATACAGCCGGCGACGATGGCGATCAGCAGTAGAAAGGTCAGTATCTCGACGGAATATCCGGCAATCTCCATGTTCTTTTCTCCCCGGGGCAAATGGCCAGTCTGATGCTCTACCAGGTAATCTTCCTTTCGGGAAGATGCTTTTACGATGCCTGGCGAAAAAAACGGGCGAGTGGCGCAAAGGCCTCTGGGGTGGCAGGGCCGGATCGAGATGAACGGACTGTTGTCAGGTCAGGTCCCGGCGGCAGCCGAACGAAGAGACAAAGGGTTGTCGCGGGTTCGGGTTACAGTGGCGTAAAGTGCAGTTGGAAGGCGTCGCTCTCCTCTTCACTGGCCATGGTGTAGGTTCCCCCGCTGCGGGCCCGCATCCCGTTGTTTTGCGCCGCCATCGCCAGCCCTTGGAAAATCTCCTCTCTGGCCTCCGGGTCCGAGTCGGTATTGAACCAGACCAGAAGATCCGCGCCGCTCTCCGCTCCCATCTGTAGCAAAAAGGCGTTGTGTTCAATAAAAACGAGATCTTCGTAGACATAGGTGACGTCGAGACCGTTCTGGTCGACGATGTTTTTCACCAGGCCGAGTGGGCGCAGGGGGATCGAGGCGGGGCTGACGGTGGTCTTCTCGGTGGTCATTGGCTGGCGGGCTCCTGTTCGAGCAAGGTCTGGATGGTGCGTTGCACCTGGTGACCGATGGCGATGATCTCTTCGATCTGCCGGCTGTCGATCATCGCGTAGCTGGACTGGTAGGCGTCGCAGATATCCTGCAATGCATCCAACTGGCGCAGCTGCGGCGCCAATTCCGGCAGGGGACCGGTGTGCCGTTCCAGGGCATCGGCCAGGTCGTTCATGGTGTGATTGTCGGCCAGGTCGCCCCGATGCATCAAAAAGGCCATGATGTACTTCTCGATAGCCATGGCCGTGAGGTTGTAGAGGGTTTCGGGAGAAAAGGCCTTCTTGCCCAGTTCGTGGGCTCTTCTGGCCGTATGGAGAAACTGTTCGCCATCCCGCAGGTACTCCTGCCAGTTGTCGATGGCGATGATATTTTGCCGGGGTTGAATCGAGGTGAGCTGCATGTGCGGTACCCTTTGGTTGAGGGTGAAATGCGGTACTTACGTACCGGCATGGGAGCGGAGGCAGATCATCTGGGTGCTCTGCCAGCCGGCCTTGCGGTAGAAGGCCAGCGCCGGCTCATTGGCGCGGTCGACCAGAAGCTGCATCCTGACGATGTTGCGGCTGGCGGCCCAGGAGGCGAGGGTGCGCAGCAGCTTGCCGCCAACACCCTGCCCACGCGCCCCTTGCCTGACCACCACATCTTCCACCAGCAGGGCCGGTCCGCCTTCCGCGGTCGAGATGACGATCTGGCCGCTGCACATGCCAACCACTTCTTCGTCCTGCTCCGCCACCAGTACCAGGCCCTGGTCAGAGACCAGCAGCAGTTCCAGCGCCGCTGCCTGGTTGGCGGGGTTGTACTGAAAATCTGCCTCGATGGTAAAAAGATCCTTGAGCAGCAGGATCATTTCATCGATGTCCTGCTGGGTGGCCGGGCGGATATGGGTCGTTGCAATAGCCATGTTCGTTAACCTGCTGGAATAAAGTAGTCCTCGGCGGGTTTACCGTCTTCGATTCCGTCGAGGATGGCGTCGATCGCCTCTTCACTGTTCACATTCTTGAACCACCAGTTTTCCGGCTGAACCACCATGATCGGGCCGGATTCGCACTGTTTGAGACAGCCGGTGGCGACCACCTGGATATCGAGACCGCGATCGAGGATCTCTTCGTCGATATACTGGAGAAAGCCGTCAGTCTGCTTGTGACAGATGCCCTTGGCCTCGCCCTTGCTGCGAAAACTCTGGCAAACTAAAATCTGTTTTTCTGGGATAGCCATGTCGTTGTTCCTCTATGTTCGTGACGGGGTGGCGGTTCTTTTGCCGTGCCCCTTTTTACCGCCACCGTAAAGGGTGTCGACGGTGGCTTCGATGTTGTCTTTGGTGATGATCACCCGGACTCCGCGGGCATCGAGAATGTCCCGAGGACGATCTCCGGCGCTGGCCGTGAGCAGGGCGAAACAGTCGCCGATGGTATCGGCCAGCAGAGACCAGCGACTGTCGCCGCCGCCGGGAGGTGGCGCGGGCCGGCACTCCAGCAGGCAGTTGAGCCCATCGGCCCGAGGGCCATAGACCAGCAGTTGCGGAGCCTGGCCGAGATGGAGATCGACGTCCATGCCGTTGGAGCTGACCACCGCGACGTTGGGTCGTTCCCGCTGTGGCCGGGGCAGCCCCGCCGCCTGCCCGGCGCCGATATCGGGCAGGGCGTGAGCGGGTTGGCCTGTGGTGACCGGCAGGGAGGTCGCGAGGGCGGCGGCGATCGCTGCGAGTCGTGCCGGGGCCAGCTCGGGCAACGCGATATCGGCCTCCGGCTCGACAAGGTAACCGGTCAGGACCATCTCGTCCGCCCCCAGGTCGGCGACTTTTCGGGCGACAACCTCGAGGTGGTCGGTGTTTATCGTCGGGTAGCAGGTCGAGACCACCCGCACCGCAACCCCTGCATCCTTGAAGGCCTGGATGGCCGATGCCTGTTCGCGCACCAGGATGGCTGCCGCCTCGGCCAGCTTCAGGGTCTTGAATCCCGGCCGTATCCAGGCGTAGATCTGTTCGACGATCTGTGGCTCGACCGCGTCGATCAACAGCTCCACCCCGGTAATACCCGCCTTCTCGAACCTGTCGGCATGCTGAAGACCGCCGATCCCGAGGGTCTGGATGGTGATGGGCAGATCGGCAAACGCCTCGTGTATCAGAGCTATGGTCCGCAGCGGCATGGTAACGTCGGCCAGCGGATCGCCCGGTCCGGCGATAAGCGCTGAACCGATGGTCGGCCCGGTTGCCTGCCGCTCGGCAATCAGCCGGATCGCCCCGTGTGGCAGAATGGCCAGGGGTGGCTTGGCTGTAAGCGGGGTGAAGCGGATCCGGTGGTTGGCGCGCGGGGCGACGGGCAGCCTGATGACACTGGTATCGACAGTCGGCTGACCGCTATCGTCTTGACCAACTCCTGGGGTAGCTGGAACCATCGCAGACTCTCCTTGCTGTTTACTGGTTTTACCTGAAACTCCTCAGCTCGAAGAGATCTCTTGCCGTGTCGAGGACTTTCATCGTTCCGTTATGGCTCGGGATTCTCGTAACCGTTCAGCGGTATGCACAAAAACATAGCACTACCGCGGCCTGTAACCATTCATCCAGTGCACCAGGTTCGCTCAAGCAGGGCGCATAGCTATAGTTGGCTATGCAATGAGGCCTGATCGGGCGAAAATGGGGTGCTGGTGAACGGTTACGGATTCTCAGCGGCCGTCCGCGGTCCGGCTCTCCTTCCCGCGAATGGCCGCTGACCCCATGTCGGGTGCAATACAATCAGTACACCAGCTCGAACTTCTCTTCTGGATTGTCCTGATCCAGCCTGTCGAGCAGCACCCCGAGAATCTTTTCCAGAATCCTGATGCCGCCCTTGTAGCCGACGGTCGGGAAATATTGGTGTCCCTGGCGGTCGAGAATCGGGAAGCCCCAGCGGACCAGCGGGATGTTCTCGTCCCTGGCGATATACTTGCCGTAGGTGTTGCCGATCAGGACATCGACCGGCTCGTTCTTGATCCACTGATGGATCAGGAACATGTCGCCTGCCGCCCTGACGTTGACCGGGTAGGGCGTTTCCGCGGTGATTTCCGCAATCCGCTTTTCGAATTTCTTGCCCGGGGTGCCGGTCACTATGTGGATCGGGCACATATCGATCGAAACCAGGAACTCGGTCATGGCGATCACCTGGTCGGGGTCGCCGAACAGCGCCACCTTTTTGTGGTAGAAATACTGGTGCATGTCCGAGATCAGGTCCACCAATTGGCCGCGCTCGGCCTCCACCTCTGCCGGGACGCTGGTGCCGGCGACCTTGCGCAGGGCGTCGATGAAGCGATCGGTGGCCTTGAGTCCATAGGGCATGTCCAGTACCGAGCAGGGCACCTTGCACTTGGTGTCGATCAGACGGGCGCCATCGGCCGAGCACCATTCACCCAGGGCCAGGGTGCCCAGGGCGTCGCCGGCGCTCTTGATGTCGGCGATCGAGGCCCCGGCGTCGGGAAACATCGTGAAGTTGCCGGTCAGCGGTCCGTTGAGCACGCCCGAGGTGTCGGGGAACATGTTGACCCGCACCCCGACCATCGCTGCCAGCCGTTTGATCTCTTCCATATCACAGGGTTCGACCCAGCCGGGGATGATATTGATCTTGCCATTTTTCTTGCCGGTCTTCTCTGCCAGGTTGGACATCGCCTTGACCATATTGGAAAAACCGGTGACATGTGAACCGACGTAGCTGGGGGTCGGCGCGCCGATCACGGTTTTGCCTGCAGGGACCTTCTGCTCCTTGATGGCCTTGTCGAAGATCTGTGGCAGGTCGTCGCCGATGGTTTCCGACAGGCAGGTGGTGTGCACGGCGATGACTTCCGGTTCGTAGACCGAAAAGATGTTGTTGATGGCCTGCACCAGGTTGGCCTGGCCACCAAAGACCGAGGCGCCCTCGGTAAATGAGCTGGTCGAGGCGCTGATAGGTTCTTTGTAGTGCCTGGTCAGGGTGGAGCGGTGATAGGCGCAGCACCCCTGGGAGCCGTGACTGTGGGGCAGGCACCCCTTGATGCCGAGCGAGGCGTACATGGCCCCGATCGGCTGACAGGTCTTGGCCGGATTTATGGTGAGCGCTTTCCGCTCGAATACCTCTTTGGGTGTATGGCGTAATAACATGGTAGTACCTTCTTTTGGCGATTGAACTTCTTCCCAAAAACCGCCACCAAGGGTATGGAGGCCGCTGTTGGAATTTTCGTAACAGCGTAGCGGTGTCATCGTTGTGGCTGAGACCGTACATTTCGCTGCGCTCGTTTCCCGGCAGGTCGGGCCGGGGCTTCTCACGCGGTCTCAGCCATGCTGGTCATTCCCAGACGTAGGTCGCGGACAGTTCGGGATTCTCCTGCCACGGCGCCTTCATGTAGCTCCACACCTTGCTGGTGATCAGCCGGTCGATCTCTTTGTAGAAGTTGACCGCGCCGACAAAGCCGGCATAGGGGCCGCCGGAATCGTAGCTGTGCAGCTGTTTCATCGGGATGCCAAGCTTCTGGATCGAGAATTTCTCCTTGATGCCGGCGCAGAAAATGTCAGGCTTCATTATCTCGACCAGCTTTTCCGCTTCAAACTGGTTGAGGTCGTCGATAACCAGGCTGTCCTGTTCCATGTCGGGCAGGATGCCCGGATAGTCCTTGAACGGAAAGCCGGCCTCTTCGAGGGCCTGGACCTCCTCGTCGGTCTTACGGGGCCGGTACAGCTCGGGATCGGGGCTGACCTCGATCTCCTCGATGTTACGGCTGTCGGCGTCCACCTTCAGGTCCGGGATGACCTGGCGCCCCTCGTAGTCGTCGCGGTGGGCGAACTCATAGCCGGCGGCGAGGGTCTTCATCCCCAGTTCCTTGAACAGTTCCTGGTAGTGGTGGGCCCGGGAGCCACCGACAAACAGCATCGCGGTTTTGCCGGTGGTTCTTGGCAGCACCTCCTGGCAGGCCTCTTTGACGGCCGGCATCTCTTCGGCGATAACCGCCTCGACCCGATCGATCAGCTCCTGATCGCCGAAGTAGGCGGCGATCTTGCGGAGCGACTTGGCCGTCGCCTCGGCGCCGATGAAGTTGACCTTGATCCAGGGGATGCCATATTTGGTCTCGAGCATGTCGGCCACATAGTTGATCGAGCGGTGGCACATCACGCAGCTGAGGTCGGCCTGGTTGGCCGAGGCGAACTTGTCGTAGGTCGCATTGCCCGAGAAGGTGGCGATGTTGGTGATCCCGCATTTGTTGAGAATCCGGTCGATCTCGAAACCGTCGCCGCCGATATTGTATTCGCCCAGCAGGTTGATCTTGTACTTGTCGGTCTTCTCGGTCTCGCTCTTGCCGACCACATGGGTGAAGACCTGGTTGTTGGCGATATGGTGGCCGGCCGACTGGGAAACGCCCTTGTAGCCCTCGCAGCTGAAGGCGAAGACGTTGCAGTCACCGAATTTATCGCGCATTTTCTTGGCCACGGCGTGGATATCGTCGCCGATCAGACCGACCGGGCAGGTGGCGAACACCGCGATGGCCGTGGGGTGAAAGAGGTCGTACGCCTCCTGAATGGAGGCCTCCAGCTTCTTTTCTCCGCCGAAGATGATGTCCGAGTCCTGCATGTCGGTGGACAGACAGTAGTTGATATAGTTGGAGTTCGTTTCACTCTTGGCGTCGGTCTGATTCCTTCTTGTCATCCAGGCGTAGAAACTGCAGCCGATCGGCCCGTGAACCAGGTTGACGATATCGCTGGTCGGGCCCATGATAACGCCCTTGCAGCCGGCGTAGGTACAGCCGCGCATGGTGATGATGCCGGGGATGGTCCGCACGTTGGCGGTGATCTCCGGGGTGGTGTTTTCCAGCGCCTCGTTGATCAGTATCTGCTTGGCGCGCTTGCGGGCTACCTTCGGCGGATACTTTGTCAGCAGCTGTTCCTTTATGTCAGTGGGATTCCACTGCACGAGTTTCTGTGCTTTTCCCATGGTGTTCTCCTTATCTGAGGCGGACAATCTCCTCCGACCTCCCTGTGGCTCTACAACAAAATTGCCGGTGGGGCGCGTTCTGTCAGCTGATCGATTTGCTGCCCTTTTCGCCGGTACGCACCCGTATCGCATCGCTTGTAGGCAGAACGAAGATCTTGCCGTCACCCGGTTTGCCGGTCTGGTTGACGTTGATGATAGCCTCCACCACCTCGTCAACCTCGTCGTCTTCGATGACGACCGTGATCATTCGCTTGGCATAGAGCTTGCCCTTCTCTCCGAGCAGCTCGGCCGCCTCCTCGTAGCCTTTTTTCACTCCTTCCAGCAGTTGGGGATTGACAAACCCTTTACCCCGGCCCTGCG
Source organism: Desulfopila sp. (assembly GCA_047973425.1). Lineage (GTDB taxonomy): Bacteria > Desulfobacterota > Desulfobulbia > Desulfobulbales > Desulfocapsaceae > Desulfopila. The sequence continues at coordinate 28,541 of JBKEBZ010000118.1, read as the reverse complement.
CTTCATGGGCGTAGTAGGCGGCGATGCCGGCATCGGAGAGAGCCTTCTTGGTACGGTTCATCATGTTCAATCGGACAACCGCGATCACCTCTTTCATGCCGTGACCTCCTCGCTGGGCTCCTTGACGCCCGAGCTGATGGTGTACACCTCTTCCACCTCGGTGATGAAGATCTTGCCGTCGCCGAAGGCTCCCTTGGTGCCGGAGCGGGCGGCACTCATGATCGTTGAGATGACGAACTCCCTGTCGGTATCCTGCACCACGCTCATCAGCATGGTTTTGGGAATTTCATCGTAGGTGACCTCGCCGATCTTGATTCCCCGCTGCTTGCCGCGACCGGCCACGGAATATTTGGTGACGGCCGGAAAACCAGCCTCCATCAGGGCGGCAAGGACGTCGTCTGCTTTCTCCGGTCTGACGATGGCTCGAATCATGATCATCATGGTGATACTCTCCTTAAAAAAGTGATATTCTGGGTAGTTATGGTGGATCGATTATGCTTCTTCCATCAGACCGAAATCAAGGAGCAGCTGCTCCAGCTCTTCGATGTCCAGCGGCTTGGGGATGACGAACATCCTGTTCTCGTCGATGGCCTTGGCCAGCCCGCGGTAGGCGTCGGCCTGCTTGGCCTCGGGATTCCATTCGATAACGGTTTTTCTGTTGATTTCCGCGCGCTGCACGTCGTTGTCACGGGGGACGAAGAAGATCATCTGGGTGCCGAGCTTTTTGGCGAGCTCTTCGATCATCTCCTTTTCGTTGTCGACGTTTCTCGAGTTGCAGATGAGGCCGCCGAGGCGGACGCCGCCGGACTGGGCGTACTTCATGATGCCCTTGCAGATGTTGTTGGCCGCGTACATCGCCATCATCTCACCGGAGCAGACGATATAGATCTCCTCGGCCTTACCGTCACGGATCGGCATGGCAAAACCACCGCAGACCACGTCGCCTAAAACGTCATAGAAGGCGTAGTCGAGCTTTTCGCTCTCATCGTAGGCGCCGAGGGACTCGAGCATGTTGATGGAGGTGATGATGCCCCGGCCGGCACAGCCGACGCCAGGCTCGGGACCACCAGACTCAACGGCCCAGGAGCCGCCGTAGGCCGGTTTTCTGATATCATCGAGTTCCACGTCCTCGCCTTCTTCGCGGAGGGTGTCGAGTACCGACTTCTGGGCCAGTCCGCCCAGCAGGAGCCTGGTCGAGTCCGCCTTCGGGTCACAGCCGACGACCATCACCTTGCGGCCCATTTCGGCAAGCCCTGCCACGGTGTTCTGGGTTGTGGTTGATTTGCCAATACCGCCTTTGCCATAGATTGCTACCTTACGCATCGTAATCTCCTTTTGCAGATGTGCAGTTCTTGTTCGCTTCAGCCCGGCCGTGGCCACACCGTCGTGCTGGTGGGATGGTAGACTGTGTACTCTCCATTTGCCTCCTCTAACGCAATGGCTGTGCCAATGTTGATATGAAAGAAAATGTAACGGAATAATAGGGTGATATCGCTTAACTTCGCGGCTGGATGGGGCGAGGGCACCGGTTGGCAGCATGATTCTGAATTGTCGGGACTAGACAAAAATGTATCAAAATAACAAATGTAGATTTGTCATCGCCGGGACTGGCGAGGCCTTTCGGCGAGGTTGAAAATCTTTAACAAAAATGTTACATATTGGCGCGAAACCAGCGAAGGATCGGTGGATTTGCCGGTATGCTTTCCAGTTTTACTGCAGATAACCATTCAAGATAGAACGATAAATTTCGTTCCATTCTGGAATTTGTCTCGGCTGGATCAGAATTTGCTTTCCTCTTGCTGTGTAACGTTGTGGGCGCTCCCCTGTGGGCCGTTTGGGTTGTGTGAGCCCGATCTTTCATCCCTTGCTGAAATATCAAGAGAGGGCGATGGCCGATTGGTTGGCGGGTGAGCTGCCGAGGATGAAAACCTTTTTGGAGAAAGGAATGGATAATGGATCAAACAGTCCGTCGCCCGGCACGGTTGCAACGCAGAGGCTCGAGCTCCTCGCCCTGCACCGCATCACCGAGCTGATCGGCAAGGCTGTGAATCTTGATACGACATTGTCGTCAATTTTGAAGGTTCTCTACGATACCTTGCGGATGCAGCGGGCGACCCTGCTGTTGCAGGATCGCAAGACCGACAGGTTGGTGATCAAGGCCAGCTACGGATTGACCGAAGAAGAGGAACTGCGGGGGGTCTACAATCCGGATGAGGGGGTGTGCGGCAAGATTTTTCAGACCCGCTCCCCCTTCGTGGTGCCGGACGTCCACAGTGAGCCGCTCTTTCTCAACCGGACCGGGGCCCGGTCGCAGATCGGCAAGGAGCGGCTGGCCTTTCTCGGCGTTCCGGTGCTGGTGCATGACCGTCCCGTGGGGGTGCTGAGCGTCGATCGGCTGTTCGGTTCGGAGGTGTCGTTTGAGGAGGATGTTCGCTTTCTGATGGTTCTGGCGACGCTTATCGCCCAGTTTGTCTCCCTTCATGAGGAGATCGAGCGCAAGGAGGCGCGGTTGCAGGAAGAGAACCGGTCGCTGAAGGCCAAGCTGCACAGCGTCCATGATGGCCACTATATCATTGGCCATTCCAAGCCGATGCAGGAGGTCTTTTCGATCATCGAGAAGATTGCCGCCAGCGCGGTGACGGTGCTGTTGCTGGGGGAGTCGGGGACCGGCAAGGAACTGGTGGCCAGAGCGGTGCATGACTCCGGCAGCCGCCGGGATAAACCCTTTATCAAGATCAACTGTGCGGCCCTGCCGGAGACCTTGCTCGAAAGCGAACTCTTTGGTCACGAGAAGGGAGCCTTTACCGGGGCCCATGCCTCGCGGGCGGGGCGCTTTGAGATGGCCAATCATGGGACTATCTTCCTCGATGAAATAGGCGAGATGCCTCTGGCCTTGCAGGCCAAGATGTTACGGGTTCTGCAGGAGAAGCAGTTTGAGCGGATAGGCGGCAGCAAGACCTTCGATGTCGACGTGCGGATCGTCGCGGCGACCAACGTCGGCCTCGAGGAGGCGGTGGAGAGGGGAACCTTCCGGGCCGATCTGTACTATCGGCTGAATGTGGTGCCGATCGTCTTGCCGCCACTGCGGGACCGGTTGGAAGACATTCCGCTTTTGCTCAACCATTTTCTGGGGATAAGTAACCAGCGCAATAGTAAAAATCTGCTGTTGACCGCAGAGCTTCTGGACTTTCTCCTGGAGTATCCCTGGCCGGGCAACGTCAGGGAGATGCAGAACATGGTCGAGCGGATGGTCATCCTCGCCGAAGGTGATCGGCTGACATTGGCCGATCTCACACCCGAGGTGCTTTCCTGGCGAAAAAAGGTGCAGTCGCAACCGGTGGTGGAACAGGTTCGGGGAGAGGAGGTTGTGGGAGCGAACCCTGGCCAGACCGGTGGCACCGAACGAAAATCCCTGCAGGATATCGAACGGGAAGAGGTCGAGGCCGCCTTGCGTCGGCATGGCTGGGTGCAGGTGCGGGCCGCCAAGGATCTGGGGCTGACCCAGCGCCAGATCGGCTACCGGATAAAGAAGTACGGGTTGTCGAGGGTCGATTCGTACCGTTGAGGCCAGCAGATGAGCTGGTGCGGCGGAACTGGCTGGTCCCGGGTTTGGTTTACACCAATAAAAAATACATAAATGTAAATATAAGAATGTAATAAATTCAAAAATGTAAGAAAAAGATTGAAAGATGAGTAGGATTCTCGTTTGCTTATATGTGTTATGCTCTGATAAAACAGGGTATTAATAAATTCATACAAAATGGTATGTGCTTTGCAAATACGTGAATAGCTGTGAGGTCAACGCGGCTGTTACAACTGGAGAGAAAGAGTGGAGTCATTACTACAAGGAGGAATGTTGTGAAACTGAAAGTGAAGATGAGTAACAAAATGTATTGGGGAGTGGCGGCGCTGCTGGCCTCCCTTGCGGTCGCCGGGCCGGCCTGCGCCGAGGAGATCAGCGTTGGCGATACCCTGGTCAACCTGGCCTATGCCCTCGATACGTTCTACTTCCTGATGACCGGGGCGCTGGTGATGTGGATGGCCGCCGGATTTGCGATGCTGGAAGCCGGACTTGTCCGCAGCAAGAATACCGTGGAAATTCTTTTGAAGAATATATCCCTCTATGCTGTCGCCTGTCTGATGTACCTGTTTGTCGGCTACAGTATCATGTACGGTGATGGGGGCAAGGTTATTCCGGCGTTTGGCTTTCTGCTGGGTACAGATCATGCCGCCACCGATGTTATCAGCAGCGGCGGGGAGGTCTACTATTCGGCCATGGCGGATTTCTTCTTCCAGGTCGTCTTCGTCGCCACCGCGATGTCCATCGTTTCCGGTGCGGTGGCCGAGCGCATGAAGCTGTGGGCATTCCTGGCCTTCGCCATTGTCATGACCGGCTTTATCTACCCGGTGCAGGGCTTCTGGAAATGGGGTGGAGGCTTTCTCGATCAGCTCGGGTTCCTCGATTTTGCCGGCTCCGGCGTCGTCCATCTCTGCGGGGCCTCCGCGGCCCTGGCCGGGGTGCTGTTGCTTGGCCCGAGGAAGGGCAAGTATGTCAATGGCAAGATCTTTCCCATTCCTGGCGCCAATCTGCCCCTGGCCACTCTCGGCACCTTTGTGCTCTGGCTCGGCTGGTTTGGCTTCAATGGCGGCTCTGAGCTGAAGGTCAGCAATATCGAAGAGGCCAACGCTGTGGCCATGGTCTTTGTCAACACCAATACGGCCGCTGCCGGCGGTCTGGTGGCTGCCCTGATCTTTGCCCGGGCCTGGTTCGGCAAGGCCGATCTCACCATGGCCTTAAACGGCGCGCTGGCTGGCCTGGTGGCCATCACCGCCGAACCGCTGACCCCCACCCCCCTGGTGGCCACCCTGGTCGGAGCGGTCGGCGGGTTGATCGTCGTTGCCGCCATCGTCTTTATCGACAAGGCCAAGATCGATGATCCGGTCGGTGCCCTGTCGGTGCATGGGGTGGTCGGCTTCTGGGGCCTGGTGGCCGCGGCCTTCACCAACCCGGAAGGTTCCCTTGCGGTGCAGTTGCTCGGCGCCGGGGCGATTTTTGCCTGGGTCTTCTGTACCAGCTTCGTGGTATGGCTGATTCTGAAATCTACCATGGGCATCCGGGTCGGTGAAGAAGAGGAGATGGAGGGCTGTGATGTCAGCGAGTGCGGCCTGGCGGCATATCCCGAGTTCACCAAGGACTAACCAGCATGGCTGGACCAGATAGCCTCAGCCACAACGAACCATGAAACTCCTCGGCGCGGTGACAGAGTTTTCCGCACTGGCGAGTTTCATATAAACCAGCATGGCTGGACCAGGAAGCCTCAGCCACAACAAACCATGAAAATCCCGAGGAAGTGTCAACGACTCCTTGTCGGCGATTTTCGGATAAAGACAAGATGTCAAACCGGCAAACGTTCACCGCTGTTGGTTGCGGCACTGGGCGGCGGTTTCGGCTGTTGCCCAAAGAACATGAGCGAAGTGAGGATAAAGAATGAAAAAAGTGGAAGCCATCATCAAGCCCTATAAGCTTGAAAGTGTCAAGGAGGCGCTGACCGATCTGGGCATTACCGGTATGACCGTTTCTGAAATCAAGGGATACGGTCGCCAGAAGGGTCACAAGGAGGTGTATCGTGGCGCCGAGTATAACGTTGAATTCAACCCCAAGATCAAGATTGAACTGGTCGTGGGCGCCGATCTGGTCGAAAAGATCATCGAGGCGATTCGTGGCGCGGCCAACTCCGGCAAGATCGGTGACGGCAAGATTTTTGTCTTCCCGGTGGAAGAGGTCATGCGGATTCGTACCGGCGAGCGAGGCCGGGACGCGATCTGACCAGCATGGCTGGACCAGGTAGCCTCAGCTACAACACGACATGAAACTCCTTGGCGCGGTAACAGATCTCGCCATGTTGATGAGTTTCGAATAAACCAGCATGGCTGGACCAGGTAGCCTCAGCTGCAACACGACATGAAACTCCTTGGCGCGGTAACAGATCTCGCCATGTTGATGAGTTTCGAATAAACCAGCATGGCTGGGCCAGGTAGCCTCAGCTGCAACACGACATGAAACTCCTTGGCGCGGTAACAGATCTCGTCATGCTGATGAGTTTCGAATAAACCAGCATGGCTGGGCCAGGTAGCCTCAGCTGCAACGACTCTACAGCCCACCAATAAGAAAACCCCGGCCGAGGCCGGGGTTTTCTTATTGGTGGCTGGCGCACTGCCGAGGGTGTCGGCGCCGTGATCGGCTGACTCGCCGGGTCGGTTAGCGTTGAGCGAGAAATTTTCGCAGTTCCGAACAGGTAAGCGATTGCCTGGCGCTCTGGGCCACTGTGCGGATCTGGGCCAGCTTGGCATCGAGCGTGGCCTCGGACAGTTCGATCCCGGCCTCTGCGGCCAGGCCAAGCAGGGCGCTTCTGCCGGTTTTCGCCCCATAGAGGAGTTCCCTGGAAGAGCCGACCTGTTCCGGCCCGTAGGGTTCGTAGGTCGCGGGGTCGCGGTGCAGTCCCTGCAGGTGTAAACCAGTCTCGCAGGTGAAGATCTTACTCCCTAGAATCGGGGTGTTGCCGGGTATCTCCCGCCCTGCCCAGTGGGCGACCTGTTCTGCCAGGGGGCGAAGGGCGGTGAGCTGGAAGTGGTGATCGTCGCCCTCGAGTTGGAGGAAGGCGACGATTTCTTCGAGCCTGGCGCAGCCGCATCGCTCGCCCAGGCCGAGAATGGTGGTGTCGACCCATAAGGCGCCATTTTCCAGGGCGGAAATGCCGTTGGCGGTGGCCATGCCGAAATCGTTGTGGCTGTGCACGCCGATGGCCATGGCTGGAAAACGTGTGACAAAGCGCGCCACCAGCTCCGCGATCCTGCCCGGAGAGGCGATTCCCACCGTGTCGGCGATCCGCAGGCGAAAGGCCCCGGCAGTCTGGGCTATCGAGGCGAGCTGTACAAGAAAATCCTCATCGGCCCGGGTCGCGTCCTCAAAACCCACCGAGACCCGTAAGCCGGCCGCCCTCGCCCGGGCAACAGCGGCGGTCAGGGTTTCGGCCGCCCAGTTTCTGCTCCTGGCCAGTTTGCCGATAAGATGCAGGTCCGAGACGGGGATGGAAAGCGCGATGATATCGGGCTTAAGGGTTGCGGTATAGTCGATGTCGTCGGCCTGGCAGCGGCACCAGATCGAGGTGGCGAGATCAGGATGGCGGCTGCGGCAGTGGTCCATGACCTGGGCCAGGCACGGCATCAGCGGCGAGCCTATCCCGGCCTCTATTTCCTGGATGCCGATGGCGGCGAGGCCATCGACGATGGCCAGCTTTTCCTCAATGGAGAACAGCACCCCGGGTGTCTGTTCCCCTTCTCGTAAGGTTGTGTCGAGAATATTACATTTTTGTATCATTGTTGTACCTGCAAACGGGTTATACCCCTTTCTCTTGCAAGATATGGTCCTGAAATATCGCCCAGGGAGCTGTTTGGCGGCCGACGGACGTCGATGGTGGCCGTGTCGGTCATGTCGCCTGCAGGGCGACGGCAGAAAAAAATGGCCCGGCAACGGGAATTAAAGCCCATCGACCCGGTAGAACGTGCTCTTGGGGCCAGAATGGAGAGCTGACGAACGGTTCGGGAATATCGGGGATTGCGCCTGACCGGGCCATGGTTATGATTTCTTTGTCGCCTCAACGGGAGGATGAAGAAAGTGGCGTGACAGGATGGTGCAGGTCTTTCTTTTGCGAAAGTTATCCGTTAGGTTTATAGGAAACTCGCTGGTGCGGAAAGCGCTGTTACCGCGCCGAGGAGTTCCATGTTGGGTTGTGGCTGAGGCTACCTGGTCCAGCCATGCTGGTTAGACATGAGTGGTAAAAAAAATATCTCGGTTACTTCCATTGACCATGAAAGATGAACGATGATGAACAGACGCTGATACAGCATACCCTGAAGTTTCTGGCCGAGTGCGAGTATGACCGGCAGGATATCGCCCCGCTGACGATAGCTGAGAAGCTGGCGGTTCCGCCCCGGCAGATGAGTCAGGTACTGCACGACCTGCGCGAGGCGGAGCTGGTGGAGGCGGATAGCCTGACCCTGACGGCGACCGGCAGGGAATATGCCCTGCATGTGCTCCAGGCCCATCGGCTCTATGAGACCTATCTGGCCAGCAAGACGGGGCTGCCGGAAGCGGAATGGCACCGCCTGGCCGACGAGCGGGAGCATGAGCTGTCGGAAAGCGATGTGCAGCAGCTGGCCGAGGAGCTGGGCTTTCCCCGTTTCGACCCCCATGGTGATCCGATCCCCACGGCCTCGGGGGAAATGCCGGCCAAGCGGGGCAGGCCGCTGCCCGACTACCCCGTCGGCTGGGCGGGCCGGGTGGTGCATATCGAGGACGAACCGGCTCATCTCTACGCCCGTATCGCCAAGGCGGGTATCTCCACCGACACCATCCTCTGTGTCGATCAGAACGATGCCGGGCAGATGACCCTCCGCCTCGAGGGGCACACCGTGGTCTTTCCCCATGAGGTGGCGGCGCAGATCACTGCGGTCGAACTGGCCCGAGGAGAGACCTTCGATGCCTCCATCGAGCGGCTGTCCGATCTGCGGGTCGGCGAGGAGGCGGAGATCGTCGGCATGTCCTCGCTCTGTCGGGGGCTGGAACGCAATCGGCTGCTCGATCTGGGGGTGGTGCCGGGAACGGTGACCTCGATCGAGTTGATAAACCCCTCCGGCAGCCCTGTCGGCTACCGGTTGCGCGGTGCCTGTATCGCCCTGCGCAGAGAGCAGGCCGAGCGGATCCGCATTAGAAAAGTGAGGCGGTAAGATGACCAGAAAAACGGAACCAGCCAGCTGTAAGGACTGCCCTGTCGCATCTGTCTCTCGGCTCGAAAAACTGGGAATGAAACTTGGTCAGGCCGATTTCGTGGTGGCCCTGGCCGGCAACCCCAATACCGGCAAGAGTACGGTTTTCAACTCTCTGACCGGTCTGCGCCAGCATACCGGCAACTGGCCGGGCAAGACCATCGCCCGGGCCGAGGGTGGTTTTTCCTATAACGGCAAGCGGTTCAAGCTGGTCGATCTGCCGGGCACCTATTCGCTGCTGTCGGCTACCGAGGATGAGGAGGTGGCCCGGAACTTCATCCTCTTTGGCCGACCCGACGTGACGGTGGTGGTGGTCGATGCGATGCGCCTGGAACGAAACCTCAATCTGGCCCTGCAGGTTTTGCAGATCACCGACAAGGCGCTGGTCTGCGTCAACCTCATGGACGAGGCCCGGGCCCATGGGGTAACGGTCGATGGCCGGGGATTGGCCCGGGATCTGGGGGTGCCGGTGGTGCTGACAGCGGCCCGGCAGGAGGAGGGCATGGCCGAGTTGCTGACCGAGATCGAGGCGGTGGCCGACGGCCGTTCCAGCTGTCGTCCCCATCGATTGAAATACGATATTCCAACCGTGAAGGAGAGCATGGCCGAACTGGTCGCCGCCCTGGCGGAGACCTTTCCCGGGATGCCGCATCGGGAGTGGGTTGCCCTGAGATTGCTGGAGGGCGACCCCCGTATTGTCGAGGCGGTCGTCTCTGGCGAGATCGGTCTGCTGGAAAAAGATCATGTGGCCACGGGCACCATCAGTGCCTGCGGCAGTTGAAACGATGGCAGTGATCAGCATCCCGCGTCCATCGAGTTGCAGGGGCCGGATGTGTATATGATGAAACTCTTCAGTGCGGTTGCATCTGTTACCGCGCCGACGAGTTTCATGTTTCGTTGTGGCTGAGGCTACCAGGTCCAGCCATGCTGGTCAGAACCCGATATACTTCAGAGCCGACTATGGAACCGAAACAGATAATCGAACGCGCCAGTGAGCTGCGCTGGAACCTTCCCCAGGACTTTCATGACCGCTGGGTCGAAATGGTCTATGCGGAGTCGGCCCGCATCGCTGCCCGGAATGTGGACCAGCAGGGAACCTCGCAGCGGTTGACCTGGGAACGACGACTCGACTGGCTCTTGACCAACCGCTGGACCGGAATGCCCATCATGGTGCTGATCTTGGCGCTGGTGTTGTGGATCACCATCGTCGGGGCCAACATCCCCTCGAATATGCTGGCGACGGTGCTGCTGGACAACGGTCATCCGCTGTTGAAACGGCTGGCCGAGGCTGCCCATCTGCCCTGGTGGCTGTCCGGGGTGCTGGTCGATGGACTGTATCTGACCATGGCCTGGGTGGTCAGCGTGATGCTGCCGCCCATGGCGATCTTCTTTCCGCTCTTTACCATGCTGGAAGATTTCGGCTATCTGCCCCGGGTCGCCTTCAATCTCGACAACCTGTTCCGCCGGGTCGGCGCCCATGGCAAGCAGGCGCTGACCATGAGCATGGGCTGGGGCTGTAACGCCGCTGGCATCGTCGCCACCAGGGTGATCGACTCGCCCCGCGAGAGGCTCATTGCCATTATCACCAACAACTTCGCGCTCTGCAACGGCCGCTGGCCGACCCAGATCCTGCTGGCGACCGTGTTTCTCGGGGTGCTGGTGCCGCCGGCGCTGGCCGGGCTCGTTTCGGCCGCGTCGGTGCTGGCCGTGGCCCTGCTGGGGGTGATGCTGACCTTCTGGTCCTCCTGGTTGCTGTCGACCACCCTGCTGAAGGGCGAGGCCTCCACCTTTACCCTGGAACTGCCACCCTTCCGGCCCCCCAATCTGTGGCGGACCCTCTACACCTCCCTGATCGATCGGACCCTGATCGTGCTGTGGCGGGCCATCGTCTTTGCCGCACCGGCAGGGGTCGTGCTGTGGACCATCTGCAATGTGCATATCGGCTCGACCACCCTGGTGCAATGGCTGATCGCGCTGCTGGACGGGCCCGGCTGGCTGCTCGGCCTCAACGGGGTGATCCTGGTGGCCTATATCGTCGCGATTCCCGCCAATGAGATCGTGATTCCCACGGTGTTAATGCTCACCGTTCTGACCACGGGCATGACCGGGGTCGGGGAGCAGGGGGCCGGGGTAATGTTTGAGGCCAGTGAGAACTCGACTCTCGCGACCTTGCTGCATAATGGCGGCTGGACCACCCTGACGGCCATCTGTCTGATGCTGTTCAGCCTCTGCCACAACCCGTGTTCCACGACCATCTATACCATCTGGAAAGAGACCAAGAGCCTGAAGTGGACCCTGGTCTCGACCTTCATGCCCATCGGTTTCGGCATTGTCATCTGCGGCCTGGTGGCCTTTGTCTGGCGTACCGTTGCCGGCTGACTGGAACTGGCCATCCGCTGGGTTGGTTCCCCGGAGAAGAATTCCGGGAGAGTGTCCATCCTGAAACCTCAATTTCACCGGATATGGCAATGGCACAACTGGGAGCAGTCCTTTTCGATATGGACGGGGTCATTCTCGATTCCGAGCCTTTTCACGAAGGGGTCTTTGTCGAATTTGCCCGGCAACTCGGGCTGGCCTTCACCCCGGCGCAATACCGGCCGCTGATCGGGATGTCGAGCCTCAACCAATGGCAGCTGCTGAAGGAGGAGTACAGGCTTGACGGCACCCCGCAGGAGCTCTCTGACGCCCGGATGGCGCAGTATAAACGATTCCTGGCGACCAAGAGGAACCTCCGTCCCATAGCCGGGATAACCAATCTGCTGGAAGATCTTCGCCTCAACGCCGTGCCCTTTGCCCTGGCCTCTTCTGCAACCGGCGACGTGATAGCGGCCAGCCTCGTCGCCGTCGGCCTGCACCAGATTATCACCACCCGCATCGGCGGTGGTGAGGTCGAGTACAGCAAACCCGCCCCGGACATCTTTCTGCTGGCGGCCGCCCGACTCGGCGTAGCCCCGCACGACTGTGTGGTCATCGAGGATTCGACCAGCGGGGTGACAGCGGCCATCCGCGCCGGAATGCGCTGCATAGGCTTTAAAAATCCCAACTCACAGGGGCAGGATCTGTCCCGGGCGGACAGGGTGCTCACCACCCTGGAGGGGTTGACCGCCGCCGGGATCAGCGCGCTCTTTTCCGGCTGAGGCATTTCGTTTTTTCCCTGGTCAGGCTCATCGCGACCTCCTGCGCCCCATATTCGCGTTGAGCATAGATGAAAAATCCGGGCCAGGTCAGTTCTCCTCTTCTGTGTACCGACCGAGGATGTGCGAGACCATGTCCGGCAGGTCGTTTGGCTTTCGCGAACTCCGTTTGAGCTGACGGAGAATCTTGTCGATCGTTATTCGTTCCCCCAAAAAGACATGGCGCAGCATCAGGGATATCAATCTGGTCAGGGCGGTGAGATTGGCGATATGTCCCTGCAGGCGATGGTCGTTTTCGCCGGCGGTGGACATAAACAGTTCCACCGGCTTGTCTTCGTGCTCGGAAACGATCAGATACCACTGGTTCTGCTCCCGGTCCCGGGCGCTGAAGCGCCTGGCCGGCAGAACGTCGGGAATGTCGTTTTGCCAGGGGATTTTGATACGCCGGACCTGGGGCAGGATCGCCCGGTCCTGGAACAGGGGCCAGGCTTTTTCTATGGTATCCGGTGTCTTCATGATGGCATAGACTGCCGGTTTGCAGGCCGAGCAAGTGGCAAAACGGTTCTTTACCCGGGTGACGTTTTCGGTGGAGCCGCAGAACCGGCATTTGCGGGGTTTCATGGTCTTTCTCTACCTTGTGTTTATCCGAAAATTGCCGACAAGGAGTCGTTGGCACTTCCTCGGGATTTTCATGGTTGGTTGTGGCTGCGGTACCTGGTCCAGCCATGCTGGTTTATCTGAAAATCGTCAGCACGGAAAACGCTGTTACCGCGCCAAGGAGTTTCATGGTTGGTTGTGGCCGAGGCTACCTGGTCCAGCCATGCTGGTTTATCTGAAAATCGTCAGCACGGAAAACGCTGTTACCGCGCCGAGCAGTTTCATGGTTGGTTGTGGCTGGGGCGACCCGAACTCTGCTGTCGCGATGCCTCTGCCTTGGCTTGGGCAATCCTGGTGAACCGGCAGGTTACTGACCAAAGTCGGGCAGATGCCCCTCCCACGCCTCCCTGGTGGCGATGGCCAGTAGACGGTCGTCTCGGGCGATCACCAGCCCTGGATGAGGAAAGAGGAGTTTTTCGTCGCGGAAGATACCGATCAGGTCGCACTGGTCATCTTCGTCCCGGGGGAAGCAGTCTGCGGCGGTTTTGCCGATGTAGCTGCTGCCCTGGCTGATCCTGCCCGTGAGAATGCGGCGGTTTTCCGGGAGATCGATGGGGATGCCGGAATCGATCAGGGTCGACAGGTTGAGGTGACTGATGGTGTCCGGCACATGGATATTGCGTCTGGCCAGCAGTTGGATGACCGTCTCGAGATGTTCGAGCTGGTGTGCCGGGGAGTCCGAGCGGCTCGCGACCTGTCCTTCGTACAGGGTGGGGTAGCAGAGGCCGGAGGAAAATTGCCGTTGCACCATATAGGCCACCAGAATCGCCAGCGCCGCCGGGACAAGGAGCTGATAGCCTCCGGTCATTTCGGTCACCATCAGCAGGGTGGCTATCGGCACCCGGGCCGCCGCCCCGAACACTGCCGCCATGCCGACAATGACAAAGGCCGCATCGGGCTGGTGAAACAGTTTGGCCAGGGTGCCGCCCAGCATCGCCCCGACAAACAGCCCCGGGGCAAAGACCCCGCCTGAACCGCCCGAGGAGATGGTCAAGGCCAGACCGACAATCTTTACCAGGATCAGGATGGCCATCAACTCCATGGCCAGATGGCCGTCGATGGCCTCCTGGATCCAGCCGTAGCCGCCGCTCAACACCTGGGGAAAGGCCAGGGCGATAAGGCCGACACCCAGACCGCCGATGGCCGGTTTGATATGGGGTGGCAGGGGGATGCGCTTGAACAGATCGCGCACCCGATAGAAGATTTCCGGGAGCAGCAACCCGACTCCGCCGGCGATGACCCCTAAGACCGCGTACCACAGATAGCCGAGAGCGTCGGGCTGCAGGATACCCGCCGGCACGTTGAACAGGGGCTGCCAGCCGACAAAAATGCCGTTGACCGTGTAGGCGACGATGGAGGCGAGCATGGTGTAGAGCAGAACCCAGGCATCGAATTCCATGCTGCTGTACAGCACCTCCACCGCAAAGAACGCGGTACCGATGGGGGAGCGGAATATCGCGGAAAGTCCGGCTGCCATCCCTATCAGCAGCAGTGCCCGGCGGTCGTCGTCACTGCGTTTGCCGAGGGTCGCGTAGATGGAACCGACGCCGGCGCTTATCAGCGCTGTTGGCCCTTCGCGTCCGGCAGCTCCCCCCGAGCCGATGGTGATCGCCGAGGCCAGCATCTTCAGGGGCGGGACCCGGAAGCGGATAGCGCCGCCGGTGTTATGGTAGGCCTTGACCGCGGTGTCCGTGCCGTGCCCTTCGGCTTCGGGGGCCAGGCTGAAGACCAGCAGTCCGGCGATCAGGCCACCCAGGGTCGTTGCCACCGGAATGAGCCACAAGCCGTGGGTGCCGATACTCTCCACCAGCTTGCCGCCTTCTTCCGGCAGTCCTGGCGGAACATAGCCGGCCAGCCTGACCAGGAAAAGATCATTGAACAGGTCGAGTAACAGGGTGAAAAGCTGGGCGCTCAGGCCGCCGACGACTCCAAGAAAAAGCGAATCGATCAGTAATCGCTGTTGTCGTTTCATAAACCGTCTTTCTCCATGGTTTCCGCGAGGTGCTGCCGCGGACGATGGCGGAATTGGCGGCAGCCCGGTAGTCCCTGCTGGCCAGAACCTTTACACATCTCTATCCTTTTGGCAAGCCTCGCAACGTTTCTTTATTTCGCGCGTGTAGGTGCTGGAATATCTGAAATGTATGGTTTTTTCTCCTATCCGCAGACAGCTTTGGGCCGAGTGGGATAGAGAGAGCTGGCCGAGAGGCAGGCAGGAGAGGGGGCGAGGGGCGGACCATTGCCGGCTGGCGGCGGGGTGATGTTCGATATCGACACCCTCTGATTTCAGCAGAGAATCAGCGGAAATCAGAGGGCGAGGAAGAGGGGTTATTGATTGAAATACTTTTTGGTCTCCGAAACCACCACCGGCGTAAGGAACAGAAGGCCGATCAGGTTGGGAATGGCCATCAGGCCATTGAGGGTATCGGAGATGTTCCAGACCAGGCTGAGCTTGGCGACGGAGCCTAATCCCACGAAAATGACAAAGACGATCCGGTAGGGGATGACGCTTTTGATGCCGAACAGGTACGAAATGGACTTTTCACCGTAATAGGACCAGCCGAGGATGGTCGAATAGGCAAAAAGGATCAGCCCGATGGTGACGATATGGGCACCACCTGGTATGCCGGCGGAAAAAGCGATGGTGGTCAGCTCTGCCCCGGTTTTACCGTTGGACCAGGCGCCGGTGAGAATGAGCACCAGACCGGTCATGGTACAGACGACGATGGTATCTATAAAGGTCTGGGTCATCGAGACCAGGGCCTGGGTGATCGGGTTCTTGGTCTGGGCCGCGGCCGCGGCGATAGGTGCGCTGCCCAGGCCGGACTCGTTGGAGAATACGCCGCGGGCGACGCCCATCCTGATACCCATCATCATCGTTGCCCCGGCAAAACCACCCACTGCGGCGGTGGGGCTGAAGGCCTGCTTGACGATAAACAGCAATGCCGCCGGCACATCGGCGATATTGATGAGAATGATATAACCTGAACCGAGCATGTAGAAGACGATCATGAACGGGACCAGGACGCCGGTAACCGTACCGATCTTCTTGATGCCGCCAAGAATGACCGCGGCAGTGCAGACCATCAGCACGAGGCCGGTAGCGAAATGGGGAATGTGGTAGGTCGCCTCGACCGCGTCGGCAACGGAGTTGGACTGCACCATGTTGCCGATCCCGAAGGCGGCAAAAGAGGCGAAGAGGGCGAAGGTGGCTCCCAGCCATGGCAGCTTGAGGCCTCTGGAAATATAGTACATCGGCCCACCGCTCATCTCCCCGTGCTCGTCGGTGACCCGGTACTTGACCGCCAGCACGGCCTCGGAGTACTTGGTCGCCATGCCGACCAGCCCGGTGATCCACATCCAGAACAGGGCGCCTGGACCGCCCAGGGCGATAGCGGTGGCCACCCCGGCGATATTGCCGGTACCGACGGTTGCCGACAGCGCGGTCATCAGTGCCTGGAAGTGAGTGATATCGCCTGGCTGATCAGACTCTTCCTTTCTCTTGATCAGGGCGAGGTAGAGGGCGTGGCCGAGCTTGGTGAACTGCAGTCCGCGCAGGGAAAAGGTCAACCAGAAGCCGGTGCCGACCAGCAGGATCAGCATCGGCGGGCCCCAGGCAAAATGATTGATCGAGTTGATAACCGCATCCAATTGGTTCAGGAATTCCATTTTTCCTCCTTTGTCGTCCTTGGTCCAGCCATGCTGGTTTATATGAAACTCATCGGTACGGAAAGCTCTGTTGCCGCACCGAGGAGTTTCATGCTTCGTTGTGGCTGAGGCTTATGGTCCAGCCATGCTGGTTTATATGAAACCCGTCAATGCGGAAAGCTCTGTTGCCGCGCCGAGGAGTTTCATGCTTCGTTGTGGCTGAGGTTACCTGGTCCAGCCATGCTGGTTAGAGAATATCATCCACCGGTACATAGGGCAGGCCGAAGGCGTCGGCAACTCCCTTGAAGGTCACCTTGCCACCGACGATATTGATGCCGCTGCGGACTCCCTGGCTCTCCCTGGCGGCTCGCTGCCAGCCCTTGTTGGCGATCTCTACCGCGTAGGGCAGGGTGGCATTGGTCAGGGCCATGGTGGATGTCACCGGCACCGCGCCGGGCATATTGGCGACACAGTAATGGATGACCCCGTCAATTTCATAGACCGGGTCGGTATGGGTGGTGGGTTTTGCGGTCTCGAAGCAGCCCCCCTGATCGATGGCGACATCGACGATCACCGCGCCCTTTTTCATGAAGGCCAGCATCTCGCGGGTGATGAGCTTGGGGGCCTTGGCGCCGGCGATCAGCACCGCGCCTATCACCACGTCGGCCTCCTTGACCAACTCCCGTATCAGGGCCGGGCTGCTCATCATCGGAAAGCAGTTTTTGGGCATTATCTCGGAGAGGTAGCGTAATCTCTCCAGGTTCATATCCAGCAGATAGACCTTGGCACCGAGCCCGCAGGCCATCAGGGCCGCGTTGGTGCCGACCACCCCACCGCCCATCACCACCACCGTGGCCGGGGCGACACCGGTTACCCCGCCGAGCAGAACACCCCGGCCCCCATAACCTCGCTCGAGATATTTCGCGGCCTCCTGGACCGACATCCTGCCAGCCACCTCGCTCATGGGCGTCAGCAGGGGAAGGTCGCCGTGGCGACCCACCACGGTCTCGTAGGCGATTGCCACGGAGTTGTTGGCGACAAAGGCCTTGGTCAGCTCCTGGTCGGCGGCAAAATGGAAATAGGTGAAGATGATCTGATCCTTGCGGACCCATGGAAACTCGGATGGCTGCGGTTCCTTCACGTGCATCACCATCTCACAGCGCTGGTAGATCTCTTCCGGTTTTGCCACAATTTGCGCACCAGCGGCAAGATAGGCGTCATCGGTGAAGCCACTGCCGGTCCCCGCAGACTGCTCCACCAGGACGGTATGACCGTTGGCCTTCATGGTTTCGACACCAGCCGGCGTCATGGCCACCCTGTTCTCTGCTACCTTGATTTCTTTTAAGATTCCGACAAACATAAGTATCCTCCTTGAGTCATTGCCTGTACTCACCCCCGAGCCTTTCGTCATGGCCGTGCAGGTGATGTCGTTTTCCCGCAACCTGCCTCTGCAAAGCCGCTGCCACAAAGAGGCACTATTGGGCGCCAGTGTGAAAATGACGATAATATATTGTATTTCAAGGTATTGTCGTGTTTATCGTCCGTGCACCGGCTCCAGGGCCGGAGGCTACCAATTGGTAACTTATGTTACCGAGAAGCAGCAGGGATACAGAATTCTCTCTGTAATGCCGGACACTCGATGTTATGGAACGTTTCTCTGCCGATGGCACGTTTAGTTGCCAATACGGGGCCTGTCAACTGAACCAGCGATGCTGTTTGTCGCCGTTTCGCAGACCATGTTTGTCGATTTTCTTGAGCAGTGCGGTGTGGGATATCCCCAGGCGTCTCGAGGCCTGCCGTACACTTTTGCTCTGGTTGAGCATTTCGAGCACCAGTTCCTTCTCATACAGATCGAGCTGAATTCTGAGTGATTCCTGATCCCTGCCTTTACCGGTCGAGCGATGTGAGCCGGTCGAGCCGAGCAGAATGGTCTCGCCTCCCACCTCACGGTCCTCGCTCAGCACGGCCGCCCGTTCAATGACATTCTTTAACTCTCGCACGTTGCCAGGCCAGTGATGGTGAAAGAGTTTCTCTAAGGCAGAGGGGCCGATGGTCTGGGCCGGTTTGCCCAGCTTGGCGTTGATCTGCTGGAGAAAACTATTGGCCAGAAGGGTGATGTCACCCTCGCGTTCCCTGAGCGGCGGCACTCGCAATGTCAGGACATTGATCCGGTAATAGAGATCCTCACGAAACCTGCCGCTCTTGACCAGTGCCTGCAGATTTTTGTTGGTGGCGGTAATCACCCGGACATCGACGGGGATCTCCCGGGCCCCGCCTATCTTTCGCACCTGGCCGTCCTGCAGAACGCGGAGAATTTTTGCCTGGAGCCGCGGAGGCATATCCCCCACTTCGTCAAGGAAGATCGTGCCGCCGGCGGCGGCCTCGAACAGCCCCGGTCTTCCCCTCTCGCTGGCGCCGGTGAAGGCCCCGTCGACATAGCCGAAGAGTTCGCTCTCCATCAAAGACTCGGGGATCGCCGCGCAGTTGACCGGCAGAAAAGGCCCCGCAAGCCCGCTCTCGAAATGTATGGCCCTGGCAAAGAGCTCCTTGCCGGTGCCACTCTCGCCGGTGATGGAGACCGTGGTGCTGCTGTCCGCTATCTTACGGGCGAAGTTGATGGCATGGCAGAGCGCCGGGCTGCAGCCGACAAAGTCATCGAAGGTGCTGGCCAAAGGTTGGGCGACGGCGTCGACCATCTTCTTGACCTCCTTGAGGTCTTTAAGCAGCAGCACGCAGCCGACGAATTGGCCGACCGAGTCGTGGATCGGCTTGGCGGCGCCATAGAACTCGACCCGGCCGGTGCTGGTCAGTTTCGATTTGCGGCGGGCGACGGGTTTGCGCTGCTGCAGGCATTCGTAAAGGATGGAGTCGCCGGCGCTGACCTCACTGATATGCCTGTCGATCGTCTCTTCATAGACCAGGTCGAGAAGTTTGCAGGCGACAGTGTTGATGGTATTGATGATACCCCGGGAGTCGACGGAAATGATGCCTTCGCTCATGCCGTCAAACAGGGTGCGGAACCATTTCTGCCTCTTCTCCTGGGGCAGTTTGCGCAGTTCCCGAAAACTTTCCAGGCCGTGCAGGGTCGAAAAGAGGGTGGCAAGGGAGTTTCTGGCGAGCTCGTGTGCGCCACCGTCAATTTCCATGGAGATCGAGGCATAGCCCTGTCGCTGTTCCACCTCCATATTGACGATATTGAGCTCCTGCTCGGTCATCAGACGCGTGATATCGTAGACGATGCCTATCCGATCCCGAAACAGCAGCTGGCATTTAAAGTTCATTGTCCGTCATACTCCGGCAGGTTCGTTCTTTGCCAGAAAGCGCAGGGCTGGCCTGGATTTTCTCTCTCATCTCAGCTTACCTGCTCGTTCTCCGGTTGACGAGTATTTTCTCAAGACGGCCCAGCCCGTTCTGCCCGTACCGCTCTGGTGTCACGCAGATGCCGGGCAACCTCGGCCACCAGGACAAGATCGCGTTCCGACCGGCCTTTGTTTTTATGACGGAGATTTCGTCTTCTGCCCCGCCGACTGGTTCCGGGCCGATCAGGAGCTCTGCTGGAGGTTTGCGAACCAAGGGTCTCAGGCGGAACCGACGATGCGAAGCTCATAGGAAATATCCTGCTGCTGGTTGAGCAGATCCGCCAATCTGCCGTGTTGAAGATGTTCGATATGTCTTTCCGGGCGATGGCCGAGAAAAATGACAGCGGGATTCAGGCTCTTGATTTTTTCCATCACATGTTCGGGCAGGAGGTTGCTTGCGGTTTCCACCAACTGGGTCGTCACGTCTATATGTTCTTTTACGAGGGTTGATTTGGCCTGTTCAAGAAGGCTGTTCGCCTGTCTGCGACTTTCCGTGTCGATGGCCTGATCATTGATAACTTCCCAGGTGCGCACATGGAGCAACTCGATGGGACAGTCCTTTTCCGTGGCCAGATGGGCAGCCTGCTCCAGCAATATCGCATCATGTTCATCACCGGCCAGCGCGACCAGAATCGGCCGTTTTGCCAGCGCCGTCAACGGCTGAGCCGCCTCGCGATGTCTCAGGGTCGAGCGTCGCCAGAAGAGAATCGCGGCGGAGACCAGAGCGGCTGCGGCCGCCAGGGAAAACGAGGTTTCCGGCCCATGGCTATCGGCGAGTTTCGGGGCGACAAACGGTGCGATAACCCCGGCAAACCAGCGGACAAAATTATAGCCAGCAGAGGCTATGGGGCGCGGGGAGTCCGAGATCTCCAGCGCTATCTCGGTAAAGACGGTATTGGCGATACCGGATACCGCTCCCGATAGTATCACGCATAAGGCGATGGTCCTAGCGGAAGAGGCCCCCATGACCAGGAGCAGCGCGGCGATGGCGATCATGCAGCCGGTGAGAATCTGGGTTGCGCTGAAGTGCGCTTGCAGTCGTGGGGCGATCAACACGGAAAAAATGGCCAGCAAAATCCCCCAGCCAAAGAAAATCAGTCCGACCTCATGGGCCGACATCTGGAGAACGAAAGGGGTAAAGGCCAGAATGGTGAAGAAGGCGAAATTGTAGAAGAACGCACTGATCGCCGCTGTCAGCAGTCCTGTATGGGCCAAGGCCTTGAGGGGCGCATTGAGTGAGGTTTTCTCCTTGGGCCTTGGCAGTTCGGGCAGCCACAGCAGGATGGCGATAAAACCGATGGTCATCAATGAGGCGGTACCGAAGAAGGGATAACGCCAGGAATGTGCTCCCAGAGCCGCGCCCAGCAGAGGGCCGGCTGAAAGTCCCAGCCCCAGCGCGGCCTCATACATCAGTATCGCCGCCATGGTCCCCTGGCTCGAGGTGGCGACAATCACCGACAGGGCGGTCACCACAAAAAAGGCATTGCCGAGTCCCCAGCCGGCCCGAAAACCAACCAGTTGGGCAACGGAATCGGACGTTCCCGCCAGGGCGGAAAAAACGACAATGAGCGCGGCTCCCAGCAGCAGGGTTTTTCGCCCTCCCAGTCTGCTCGAGACAAAACCGGTCACCAGCATCATCACCGAGGTGACCAGAAAATAACTGGTAAACAGCAGGGAGACCTGGCTGGCACTGGCATGTAAACCTTGAGCGATCGAGGTCAGGATAGGATCCACCAGGCCGATTGACATAAACCCGACAACACAGGCAAAAGCGGTTGCCCAGACGGCTCTCGGCTGATGGAAAAATTTTTGTGGGGGTTCCGGTTCCGACATGACTTCCTCCTGAAAGGTGGTGCTCTTGCAGTTCGCAAGCAATTTGTCTGTATGGTACAGATAGTAATGGAAAGTATTTCAGAAGACAATCTGTATTATGCAGACAAACCAGCATGGCTGGACCAGGTAGCCTCAGCCACAACGAAAGATGAAACTCCCGGGCGCGGTAACAGCGCTTTCCGCACTGATGAGTTTCATCTAAACCAGCATGGCTGGACCAGGTAGCCTCAGCCACAACGAACCATGAAACTTCTCGGCGCGGCAACAGAGCTTTCCGTGCTGACGAGTTGCATGTAAACCCTGATGAACGGAGATGATTGCATGGCCGGTCACGAGAAAAGTCTTGTTGCATTGGAGTACGAGCTGACCACTCTGGTCCGGATGCTGGAGGCGCTGAACCGTTGTCGTAACTACCCCCTGGAGCGGGCTCATTATCTGTTGCTGCTGCAGTTGCGTGAGGGCCCGTTGAGCGTTGGCGAGTTGGCGAGCAAACTGTTGCTGGATAACTCTACCGTGACCCGGCAGATCAATGTGATGAAGAAAAAGAGGCTGATCGAGAAAGTCCCTCATCCAAACGACGGACGCAGTGCGTTGGTTGCCGCGACACCGGTCGGCCATGACCTGGCCGAAGTGATGCATCGACTGCGTCTCGATCGCCTGCGCAATACGCTGCAGGACTGGCCCGAGGAGGACAGACGGGTACTGGCTACCCTCACCGGTCGCCTGACCCGGGACCTCGTCCGCAGCATGGAGGTGACCTGAAACCTGACGTCTTGCAACTGGCCAAGGTGAGAGAGACACGTTATAAGAAGGAGAAATCCGGGTTCGACACAAACATCTCATTTCGGAATAGACATCAGGTGGGTGGAGCATGCGTGATCGACGATTGCTCGAGGTATTGACGGAACTGCTGAACTGTCGGAATGTCGATCTGTTCAGTTTTTATGAAAATCTGCACGAGGGTGTCATTATAACCGACACTACCGGCAGCATACTCTACTACAACGCCACCCAGGCCCAGATTGACGATATTGACCGGGACTATGCTTTAGGAAGAAAGGTCACCGACCTTTACCAGCTCAGTGAAGAGACCAGTACCACCATGCAGTGCATCGTCGAGGAGAAGCCCGTCCGCAACCGGGTCATCATCTATCGCACGAAACTTGGCAAAATTGCCAACACCATCAGTAATGTGTTCCCTCTGTTCAATGATTCCGGGGTGGTGGGGGCCATCAGCTTTACCAAGGATTATCAGATGCTGGAGGACATCGTCGCCCAGGAGGTGCCGTCCCGACAGTCGCCCCGCCCGACCAGTGGCTGTCGCTTCTCGTTTGCCGACATCATCGGTTCGGACCATTCGCTGGTGGAGTCGGTGAACATGGCCAAACTTGCATCCGGCTCGCCATCGCCAATCATGCTTGCCGGTGAAACCGGTACCGGCAAGGAACTGTTCGCCCAGTCCATTCACAACCACGGTGCCCAGGCCAGGGGTAAATTCATTCCGGTGAACTGTGCGGCAATACCGGAAAATCTGCTGGAAGGCATTCTGTTTGGAACAACCAGAGGGGTGTTTACCGGCTCCATCGATAAGCCTGGACTTTTTGAACAGGCGGATGGCGGCACCCTGTTTCTGGACGAGCTGGACTCGATGCCCCTGGGGCTCCAGGCCAAACTGCTGCGGGTGGTCCAGGAAAGAAAGGTGAGGCGGCTGGGCTCGGCCAGAGAGAGAGAACTCAATCTGAAAATTGTCAGTACCGTAAGCCAGGCCCCAATGGATATTATCAAGAGGGCCCGGATGCGTCAGGACCTGTTTTACCGAATGGGCGTTGTCGTCATCATGATACCGCCTCTCAGGCAGCGTAAAGCCGACTTGTCGCCGTTGCTGAATCGGTTCATAGCCAACTGCAATTCCATCCTGAATGAAAAGGTGAGCGGGGTATCCCCAGAGGTTATGGACCTGTTCATGGATTATGACTGGCCAGGTAATGTCAGGGAACTCGAGCACGTGATCGAAGGCGCCATGAACCTGGTCGACGGTGCGGACCAGATCGGGATTGAACATCTGCCCCCGCATGTTCGCTTTTTCATGAACAGGCCGCTGACCGAGCCGGAAAAATCGACACCGACGCCGGCTGACAGCCTCAGCTCCTATTTCTGCAGAAACAACATGAACCTGGTGGAAAACCAGAGTGTCAATGAAATCGAAATTATGGTCAACGCCTTGAAGCGTACCAAGGGTAACGCATCGAAAGCGGCGAGATTGCTTGGTATTTCTCCGCAGTCTTTTCACTACAAGCTGAAAAAATATGGTCTTGACCGCACCCAGTTCATGTGATTCCGGGCTGCGTTGGCGCTGACATCCGCCAAGATTCCCGGAGACGAAGTCTCCGGGAATCGGACCATCAGACCTCGGGGCATTGTCGTTTGTGGCAGGGTACTAATGAATGATGAGCTCGTAAAAACCCAGATCTACTTCGTTGTAGGTCGCAAACGGCACTTCGCTGTACCATATGTACTACCAAATTGCCGCTTGAGATACTACGCCTTGTATATCAGGGTTTTTCCTGAGCTCATCCTGGGGGAACGTTCGACTTTTTACGAGTCTATCAATGAATGAACGATTTGGCCATCTTCGAGGCGGAACCGGCATCGGTGGCAAACCCGTCGGCACCGATCTCTTCGGCGAAGGAGCGGGTCACAGGCGCTCCGCCCACCATGATCTTGACCTGGTTTCTCAGACCCGATTCGACAATGGCGTCGACAGTCTGTTTCATGGCCGGCATGGTGGTGGTCAACAGCGCGGAAAGGCAGACGAGTTGTGGTTTTTTTTCTTTGATTTCTCTGACAAAATCCTCGGGGGCGATGTCGACGCCCAGGTTGTGAACGATAAGGCCGGCGCTCTCCAGCATCATCGCCACCAGGTTCTTGCCGATGTCATGGAGGTCGCCCTTTACCGTGCCGATGATGACGGAGCCGATGGCGCTGCCGCCTTCTTCTCCCAACATGGGCTTGAGGATCTTGACGCAGCCACCCATGGCCTGGGCCGCCATCAGGACCTCGGGGATGAACATATCGCCGGCCTCCATTTTTTCCCCGACAATGTCCATGCCGGCTATCAGGCCCTTATTGAGAATGTCCTGGGCTGGGACGTCCGCGGCGAGGGCGTCATTGACCAGGGCGGTGAGTCTGGCGCTGTCGCAGGAGACCAGGGCAGCTGTCATTGCATTGAAATCAGTCATTGTATTTCTCCTCTAGGTTGAAAAATGAACGAAACTCCATTCTCTTGTTGCGTGGTTTCTGGAGAGAGGCCCATTGCGGCGCGGTACGAACGTCGTGGGCCTCAGTCGTTTTTCGGGGTCTTTGCCAGGACAAACTCCTCTGCGGCAAACTGGTCTTTGAAATCCTCTCTGGCCCATTGTAGAAACGAGTAGAGCACCATCACCATCACAAACACTGTGGGGATTCCGAAAATGACGGCCGAAAGCTGGAGCGCTTTCAAGCCTCCGAGTATGCGCAGCACTACGCCGACCAGGCCCAGTACCAGCGCCCACAAGAGCCTGTGCCATTTGGCCGGTTCCTGGCCCGGTGGCAACTCCTTGGTGCAGATGGAGGCCATGACCAGGGCGCACCCCTGAAACAGTGTCGCGCTGCCTAAGAAGCCGACGATGACCAGCAGGGGCCAGACCAGCCATTTTGCCGGCAGGGTATTGAACATTGCGAATATGACGTATTCGGGCCCCTGGGAGGAAAATATCTCGGTAAGCGGCAGCACCTTGGCGATTTCGAGATGCATGGTATAGCCGCCCATGATGATATAGAACATGGCGCAGCCCATCGACCCGAACACGGTATTGGCCAGAACGACCTGTCGAATGGTTCTGCCCCGGGAGATCCTGGCGATATAAATACCTAGAAATATTGCATAGACTACCCACCAGCACCAGTAGAAGACTGTCCAGTTCTGGGGGAAGCCGCTCCCTCCCACCGGATCGGTAAAGAGACTCATCCGGATAAAATTCTGGAAGAGGAGGCCGAGACTGTCGGTGGCAAAGGAGAGGAGAGAGGCGGTGGGCCCGACAAGGAGCATGAAGGCCATGATGAAAATAACGGCATAGACATTGACGTCGCTCAACACCTTCATCCCCTTTTCCAGGCCGAGGTAGGCGCTTGTGCCGAAAATGGCAATCCAGATGAAGATGATACTGATGTCCAGGCCGATCGAGCGCTGGATTCCCAGAAGTTTCTCAGCCCACACCGCCAGCATCGGCACGACCACGGCGAGCGAGGTGCCCACGCCGCCCACCAGGCTGACGATAACGATAAAATCGATGAGTTTGCCTGGCCATTTCCTGGCGTATCTCCCCAGGACCGGTTCACAGGTCAGGCTGGCTTTTAAATGGGGTTCCCTGCGCACGTAGTAAAAATATCCGATCGCCGCTCCCGCCAGACCGAAAAAGGACCAGACACTCGGGCCCCAGTGCATGATACCGTAGGCCATGGCCCAGCCGGCGGCCTCGGCGCTCTGGGGGGCGGCGCCAAAGGGCGGGGACTGGTAATGGTACATGGGCTCCAGTATCGCCCAGAACATCAGCGAGGAACTCGTGCATCCCGTAATGGTGAGAAACAACCAGGAGGCCGTCGAAAATTCCGGCTTTTCATGGGCCAGCCCCAGGCGGATCTTGCCGTATCTGCTCAGGGAAATCCAGACGGCGAACAGCAGGCATCCCAGGGTGAACCACTCAAAGAACCAGTCAAATGAGTGGGTGAGGATGTTGAGAACGATACCGGACCATTTTCTCCCGGCCTCGGGAAACAGCACACATGGGATGAGAATGGCTACGATAAGGAGCAGCGCCGGCCAGAAGACGCCTGGGTCGAGCCGATTTTTCGATTGTGCTTCAGCGGTCATCTCTTCTCCTTGCCGGTCAGTTGACCTGCGATCCAGCCGTCCTGGCGTCGGCTCAATTCGGCGACGATATCGTCGGCAAGTGGATGGGTGGCCGGAGATGCCATCAGCTCGAGGGTCTTGGCCTTCAGTCGCAGAGCGAAGGGAGAGGCCTCTTTTGCGCCCGGAGGCAGGGCCTTGGTCCGTTCAAAGAGCTCCAGGTAGAGGACGTTGCGAAAGTTTTCCATGGTATGAGGATCCATCAGAAAGGTGCCGCCCGGGCCGATCGTGTCGATGAGCTCCAGGGCCAGAGTGTCGGTGGAGACGTCGATACCACGGCTGAACGTTTTGACCATGGCCAGGATCTCCTGACCCAGCACCAGATGTTCCGGCGAGAGGGTGCTGCCATGGTCGAGCCAGCAATGGGTGTCGTGCACCAGTCCTCCGCCCACGGTGGCCATCACCAGGTCCTGCAGACTCCCTTCGACCGCTGCCTGGACATCCACCTGTTTGGCATCGGTGCAGCCGGCCGTACCAAAGAAGGGCAGTCCATATCGCTGTGAGAGCTGGGCCATCCCTCCCACCATCATGGCCATCTCGATGGCGCCGTAGGAAAATATGGTGCTTTTCATATCCATGATGGTGATAAACGATCCGAAGACAAAGGGTGCTCCGGGGTTGATGAGCTGCTGGAGCACCAGGCCGCTGAGGGACTCGGCGGCCCCCATGACGATACCCGAGGCCAGTGTCGCCGGAAAACTTCCCCCCAGCTGCATGCCCGAATAGTGGACAATGGGAATGCCCTTCTGGGCCGCATAGATATTTTTCTCGACCAGGTGGTCATCGTGGGTGAGGGGAGAAATGGTACAGTTCAGGGTCCCCATGATCGGGGCTTTTTTGAAGGCCTCTTCGCCGCCGACCTTGCACAGAAGGGCCATCTCATAGATTTCCTTGAGGCTGGCGCCGTCGTTGCATGAGACGATCACCGGCTTACTGCAGTGCTCGAGAGCTATCCGGGCCACCCCCCGATCCTGGATGCTTTCGGGCAGGTCCCTGGCAATTCCCAGGGTCATGATCCAGTCGTAGTTATCCAGCCTGTCGCACAGCCTGGCCATGGCAATGCCGTCCTTGCTCCGGCATTCACTGATCGTGCCGGTCTCGGGGTCCAGATAATTGACGCAGTCGATGGTGGCACCGAAATAGGTGGCAGCCCCTTCCAGGACCAGCTGCCTGCTGTCGTCCCTGTTGCCGAGAACAACCCGCTTCGGCGCGGTGGAGATCGCCTTTTTGACCAGCTCGGCCGGGATGCGCACCCGACTCTGCGCAATTGTGCAGCCCGCCCCCTGCAGAATCTCGATGGCCTGGGGATGGGTGATGGTTACTCCGGTTTTTTCCAGAAGTTTCAGGGTGGCAGCGTCAATGGTCGACAATTGATCTTCATTGAGGATTTTCAGGCTGGGCGTGAAGTGTAATTGATCCATTTCGTCTCCTTTTTCGATGGTTGCGCTGAATATCTCAGCGGTATGCGTCGTTCTTCAAGGAAAGATGGGCAAGAAAAATGCCAACCTTTGGAAATAGATACTTTCGCTATTGCTCTATGGGAAAAACCTCGATATTGAAGATGCTTATCATGGAGAAAACAGAAATTTCCCCAGTGGGAGCAGATCGACTACGTGAAAATTTTTTTCAATGATTGATGGGGCAGCTCAAAAAATTTTTATAAAAATATCTTGATGCCGTTGACAGCCCGTTCGCTCGCTGGTGTTCATCCAGAAACGAGATATTTGGGCCTGAATCGAGGCGTGAGAGAAATTTTACCGCACGCATATAAGCGATATTCCGAGGATAAAATTTCGAACACAACAAAGAGTCAGGGCAAAAGGGCCGTTTTTGGATGGGCGCTCGCTAACACGGCTTTTTTGTGTATAAAAATGATAGCACATCGCTGTCGTGAATGGGAGAGTGGGGAGCTGTTTTCTTTTTTCTGGTGTGTTGGCGCCGGCGGGCGTCAATTGCTCCTTTTCGCTCCAGGTCGCCGCCGCTGGACTGTAGATATCGGGGCGGGGAGCCAAATGACCAGCCAGTCCATAGTCAGGGTGACTTTACCTACTCCCCAATCAGACAGAAATTCAGTTGGTTATCATTGATACTGGACAACCTCTCTCAAGCACGATATAATGGCGCCAGATTGTATCTATTACG
>JBKEBZ010000115.1:0-2506 GCA_047973425.1 Desulfopila sp. | reverse complement strand
ATTTTGTTGTACTTTTGGTACAGCGAATTGCGGTTTGAGATCTAAAACTAAGTAGATCGGAGTTTTTACGAGTCCATCATTCTTTCTTTCCAGCAAGGTTGGCACGTTCACGCCACTGCAGATGCAATGGCGCCACCTCCCACGGCAGTGGCATTCTGTGCTTGATGAACACTGTCTGGCAGCCGAAAGGGTGGCGCCCCTGAATATTTGTCCTGCTTAACATAGTGGTGATGATCTGTTACCACAAGCGAAAAGCCAGGATACCCATCCGGCTTTTCGCTCTCGAGTTCTGGCCAGCGGCGGACGAAAATAACATCCGGTTGGCGGTAACCGGAAAGATTTCGTTTATGATAGATCCCGAAAGCAAAACAATGTGTTAAGGTGAAATGGCTCTGTTGCCAGCATGGCTGGATCAAAGGGCCTCAGCCATGACCAACTATGCAGCGCCTCGACGCGCAAAGAAGGTCTTTTCCGTCGACGCGTTGCGGATAAAAAAGAGAGAAGAGATGAACTACTGGTTGATGAAGTCGGAGCCGAGCGTCTTCGGCATTGACGATCTGGTAACGATGCCGGATCAGAGCGAACACTGGGACGGGGTGCGCAACTACCAGGCCCGAAACATGATGCGGGATGCAATGAAGCTTGGCGATTGGGTGTTCTTTTACCACTCGAACTGCAAAGTTCCTGGAATCGTTGGCATCATGGAGGTGGTCAAGGAGGGGTATCCAGATTTCACCGCCTTTGATCCGACCAGTAAATACTGGGATAAAAAGAGCGATCCGGCCAGACCACGGTGGTTTATGGTGGATGTCAAATACATCCGTCACACTCGGAGGGTGATATCTTTAGCCGAGTTGAAAACCCATGATGCGTTGGAGGGCATGCCCCTGGTGCGTAAAGGAAACCGGCTGTCGATCATGCCGGTCAGTAACGAGGAGTGGGCTTATATCCTGGGGCTGGAATAACCAGCAGGCTCGTCCCGTCAGTCTGGCAATTTTCTCCTGGTATGGGTCGAAGACCTGGCAAGAGCCGGAAAAAATCGCATAGTCTCTTCTTTCGTCATTGAAGTTCAGCTTGAAATAACCGCCTCCGCCACCTTTTGCCGGTAACACGTTCTGGATTGTAAATGATGAAATTTCCGTAAGCGTTCACCGGGGTACGCACGCGAAGGTTGGTAAACCTCGGACTGTAACCGTTCTCCAGCCCCCCGTTTTCGTCTGCTCAGGTTGTCTCTCCCTGGATAGAAACTACCTCAACGAATTCGGGGCGCTGGCGACTGGTTACAATTACTGTCACTATATTGTTCTGCCGGGTTGTTGCCAAAGAGCCCGTTGCGCCAGGTTACTGCAGATGCTGGTCGACATTTTCCCTGGTGACGGGTTGGAAGGGAATGAGAATCCGCTTGTCAACCGTTTTGCCGGCAATCAGGGCGAGAGCGGCGTCAAGGGCGCCTCTCGCCTGTCCCCTGGCGTCCTGCAGCACCGTAATG
The DNA here is from genome assembly GCA_047973425.1 of Desulfopila sp. Classification (GTDB taxonomy): domain Bacteria; phylum Desulfobacterota; class Desulfobulbia; order Desulfobulbales; family Desulfocapsaceae; genus Desulfopila. The sequence continues at coordinate 1,017 of JBKEBZ010000115.1, read as the reverse complement.
GCAAAGGTTCCGTCTTTGACCCGGTCCATGGCTTCCCTGGTGCCGTCGATACCGGCAATGAGGACGTTGTCGATGTGCGCGGCCTTGAGCGCTTCAAGCGCTCCCAGGGCCATCTGATCGTTGGCGGCAAGCACGCCGTCGATTACTGGAAAGGCCTGGATCCAGTCTTCCATGACGCGCATGCCTTCGGCCCGGTCATATTTTGCAGTCTGCTCCGCCAGAAGTTCGATATCAGGGCGTTTGTCCAGCAGGGCGTCCTCTACGCCTTTGCGTCTGTTGATCGTGTGATCCATGCCCTCGATTCCTCGCAGATAAACAATTTTCGCTCCCTGAGGCAGTACCTTGGCCATGTATTCACCCTGGAGATAACCCGCATCATAGTTAGACGAACCGACATAGACAAAATTACCATCACCGCCGACTTCGGAGTTGAGAGCGACATATGGGGTGCCCGCCTGGTTGGCGGCCTTGACCCCGGTAATGCCGCCCTGGATATCGATGGGGTTGCAGACGATCGCGTCCACCCCCAGGGTGATGAAGTTATCGATGGCCGAGTTTTGCCGCTCAATATCATTTTGCGGATCGATGACCCTGACGTTCACCCCTTTTTCCTCGGCGGCCTTGATGAATTCGCTGGTCAAGAGGTTTTGAAAGACGTCCTGGGCCCCGATGTAGGTGTATCCGATGGTAATATCTCTGGCATAAACTGTACCCGCCATCATCATGCCAACCAGTGCTACCACTGCCGATCTCTTCATAGCAACCTCGTAACCGTTCAGCGGGGCCAAAACACCCAGTACAGCGGCTGATAACCTGAGGGAAAAAACAACGGCAGAACTATTCTTGGGGTAGGTAAGGCAGGGCCGGCAAAGCAGCCTTGCCGGAGAATGCAGAGCTGACGACCTCGGTCAGAAAGTCGAAAGAATTGACGCCGTGCAGGCGGCAGGTGGTAATGACGGACAGCAGCCGTTCGGTAAACCGCTCACCGGTGTCGGACTGAGAGCCGAAGCAGAGTTT
>JBKEBZ010000071.1:0-5021 GCA_047973425.1 Desulfopila sp. | reverse complement strand
AACGTCTCCTTCGCCACGCCAGAAGCCTGGTGAAAAAAGGGTGTATTCTGGCGGGCATCAAGTCGGGGGCGACCCAGGCGGGCTCGAGGGCTGCCGCCAGCCATACCGGGGCCATGGCCACCAGCGACATCTTCGTTGCGGCGCTTTTTGACAAGGCTGGCATACTCCGGGTCAACAGCCGTGAAGCCTTGATCGATATCGTCTGTGTCGTCAAGGCGGCCAAAGGCCGCATTCGAGGGAAACGGGTCTGCATCGTCACCGATGCCGGCGGCCCCGGGGTCATGCTCGCCGACGAACTGACCCGTGGGGGGATGGAACTGCCCTCGCTGTCGCCTGCGACCCTTGGCAAACTGCAGGAGATTCTGCCCAAAGAGAGCTCTCTGATGAACCCGATCGATGCCCTGCCCTCGCGGACAGCCGCGCAGATCGGGGCCATCATCGAGGTGCTCAATGCAGATGAACGACACAACCTCGACGCGGTGGCCGTTCTGACCGGCGACTCCGGTCTCTCCGATAACAGCGAGATTTACCAGAGAATCGGCCGCGAGATGCAGAGAAGCTCGATTCCGGTGCTGCCGATGCTGAGTTCGCTCACCTCGTGCCGGGAGAAGATCGCCGAGTTTGTCCAGGCCGGCAACACCTACTTCCCTTACGAAGTGGCGCTTGGCACCGCCCTGGCCAAGGTGGCCAGCTGGCAGGAGCCGGAAGAGTATTCCGGCAGCCCCCGCGATTATCACAAAGAAGAGATCGACCGGGCACTGCAGAACCACCAGGGCGCCCTCGAGCCGGCCACGGTTGCGCGGATTCTCAAGGCAGCGGGCATACCGCAGCCCCCGCAGGCAGAGGTGTTCAGCGAGGACCAACTCGAGAACGGCTGCAAACAGGTCGGCTATCCCCTGGTGATGAAGGTGATCGGCCCACTGCATAAGACCGATGTCGGCGGAGTGCGGCTCGGGATAGAAAACGACGCCTCGGCCCGCGCGGCCTGGGCGGAGATGATGACCATCGACGGGGCCGAAGGCGTTCTGCTGCAGCCGATGATCGGCGGCCAGGAGGTCATCGTCGGCGCCAGCCGCGAGGACCAGTTCGGCCACCTGATCATGTTCGGCCTCGGCGGTATCCATGCCGAAGTCCTGAAAGATGCCCGCTTTGCCCTCGCCCCGTTGACTGAAAACGAGGCCATGCGGTTGATCGATGGCATCAGGAGCCGACCGCTGCTCGACGGGGTACGCGGCGCTCCCGGGATGAATGTGGCGATTCTGGCCGAAATCATCCAGCGAATGGGTCAGCTGGTCACGGATTTTCCTCAGATCGGCGAGATCGATCTCAACCCGGTGAAGGGCACAGGGGACAATCTCTGGGCCGTCGACGCCAGGATCATCGTGTCGCCGACGGGCGACCTGTAAATCCGACCGGGCCCAAACGCCTCCAGCCCAGACGGGGCCGCTGGTCACTGGCGACACAACGGCCCCGTCTTTTTTGCCCGCCCAACCGACGATAAAGAGATTTATTCTTTACGACCCCACCCCGGGTGAGTACATTTGGAGACTCTCCGCAACGCATGACGGAACATCGCCCGGAGCGGAACGGGGCGAACGCACATCTTGCCAGAACCTCCCAGACCCAACTTCTCCGGATTGTTGGCGAAGAGTTCCGTCCCCTTTTCCTGCACGACAGGTCCACTGCTTCTCAGGCAAGAGAGGAATTTTCCCATCTTCGGCAATAGCGCCAGACAGCGAGAGCGGGGTGTCATGGTCATGGACTCATCGGACTCGAGGTTATGAAATCCTCTTTCAAAGCGATATACATCAGCCTTTTCGTGGCGACGATGTCGGCCATGCTGGGCATGGGCATCATCCAGCCGATCCTGCCACTCATGGCCCATCGCCTGGGGGCGACGGGAATTCTGTTTGGCATGATCTTTTCGAGCTTTGCCCTGACCCGGGGGATCTTCGCCCCCATTTTCGGCCAGTATTCCGACAGCCGAGGGCGAAAATCCATGATCCTTACCGGCCTCTCGTTCTTTATTCTGCTCTCGTTTTGCTATATTCTGGCCAATTCAGCATGGACCATGATGCTCGTCCGTACCCTGCAGGGCGTGGCCTCGGTGATGGTCACCCCCATCGCCCAGGCCTATATCGGCGACATCATCCCCAAGGGCAAAGAGGGACGATACATGAACCTCTTTTTCCTCTCGTTTTTTGGCGGTCAGGCCATTGGCCCGGCCCTGGGCGGATTCCTCTCGGATAGCCTGAACATGAACGCGCCGTTCTATGCCATGGCGATCATGGCGGCCATCGCCCTCTTCCTCGTCCTCTTTCTGGTACCGGAAGAGTCTGCGGAGCACTCCGGGCGAAAAGCGAAGCGCCAGCGTCTCGCCACCACCTATCGCCATCTTCTGGCCGACAGGCAGATGCAGAGCATCCTCCTCTTCATGAGTTCGCGCGGCTTCTATCGTTGGGGGTTCAACACCTTTTTCCCGGTCATCGCCTACACCAGGATCGGTTTGTCGGCCACCCAGATCGGCTTTATCCTCTCCGCCTACATGCTGATCGGGACCATTGTCCAGTATCCCGCCGGGGTACTGAGTGATCGGTTCAGCGATTATCGTCGGGAGATCTTTTTCTATGGTGGCCTGCTCAGCCCGGTGATGATGTTCCTGGTACCGACCACCAGCAACTTTTATCTGCTGCTGCTCATCACCGTCGCCATGGGGTTGTTCAGCGCGATCAGCCGGGCGACAGCCGTGGCCGTCAGGACGGAACGGGGTCGTATTCATGGCATGGGGGCGGTGACTGGCGCCTTCACCACATCGCTCAGTGCCGGCCAGATCCTGGGCCCGCTGGTATTCGGTGGCATCGCCGACCTCTTTACCATAAACGATGCCTTCTATGTCGGTGGCATGGTGGGGCTGGCCGGCAGCGTTACCGGCTATCTTCTGTTAGGCAAGGCCACCGAACAGGAAATCCGATCAAGCCAGTGAAGGTGACATCGAGGATACCTGCACGGAGATTGGCCCCGAGTTGCAATTCGCTGTGGCATGAAAAGTGTCATGAAAAATCATGAGGAGGTGGAAGATGACCAAGAAAGTACCGGTCAGCAGTGACGATCGCCAGAAATCATATTTCAAATACTACGACATGAAGATGGCCGAGCCGGACAGGGCCGTCCTCGACCGCATCACCAGAGAGCCTTGCAGCAACGATAGCGCACTGCGCATTGAAAACCGCAACGATCTGTTTTTACCCGGTGAACTGCCCGGAGAGTTTGGCTGGTGGCTCCTGGAGGACGGTACCGCCACCATCGCCAATCGGACGTTTTTCCCCGGCGTGACCGGCGAAATGTTCGACTGGTGGTTCGCCTGGCATCCCATCGACCGGCTGCGGTACGCCATCTGGGACAGTGAAGATCACGCCGACGTGCAACTGGCGGACCCCGCCAGGGCCAGGGACATGAGCCTTTCGATGCAGGAGCGCCACTGGGGCAGCGTTCATCGGGTGTGGGAGGATATCGGCACGGGCATGGACCTCTTGGAGATCCGCTTCAAAAAGCCTTCGGAGATGGGCTATGACATGGAGAAAATCGGCACGACTGCCTGCAACGCCCTGGTATGTGCCAACTGTTCGATCCTGGGTCATGACGATATCGGTGACGGCCTGGTTGTGATGACCCATTTTCTCCGGCCGGTCACCGGGGGCTCGGAGTTGCGGTCACGGTTCTGGTTTGGCTGGCAGATCGTCGACGGCAAGGCCGTGAAATGCATCCCCGACGGGGTGAGGATCCCGGCCATCGCCCCCCTGTCCCTGCTGCAGCACAATGTCAAGGAGTTCTCCAACCTGGTCCAGTTGCTGCCCCAGGTGTATGCAGAGGAAAAAGATAACTGGTTCTAACCGGCATGGCTGGACCAGGTAGCCTCAGCCACAACACAACATGATTCGGCCCGATAACAGATCTTTCCGTACTACTGGCGAGTTGCATATAAACCCGGATTTTTTTTATAAACACCTAGTGCACGTGTTTACGTTTCAGTCTGGACTAAGGAGAAATCAGGGTTAAGCGGGCAGCGCGAGACTCCGAGTAGGCCTCGACACGGAAAGTTCTTTCCGTGTCGAGGCGTCCTTGCCGTCCATTATACGGTGGCAAATTCGATAGATTTATAGCGTTTTCGCCCCTCGGTGACCGTGGCGAGATGTTCCATATAGTGCATTTTGGTTTTTATAATCTCCTCCAGATGGCGCTCTCGACCTTCATTGACATTTCTGTCTTTACAAAGACCGTTTTCGACCAGCACGAAATGCACCTTGCCGCTCTCATCCTTGACCAAGTCTCCGCCCGCTCCACAAACTGCGCATTCAAAGGGGAACCTGACGCCATCCCAATGCTCTTCTCCTCTGAAAATCAAACCACCGTGACAACTTGGACACATTCCCAGCTCTGGATCACCGAGCCAGGTTCTCTCTTTGATTGGAGTTTGCAGCGCCTTGATGATATTTTCACCCATCTGCCGGCACCTTTTCATGTGCTGTTCCCTGAGTAAAATATTGCCGGGTCTGGCAGACCGTGTGATCATATATTGATCGACGACCTTTATCGACTGGGTAAACATGGTCGCAGCAAGACATTCCAGACTGAGGCTCTGCCAGTCTCGACATGATCCCCCCACTGCCAGCAGGCCGCCAACGAGGTTGGGGTTCCTGTCGAGCACCCCGATTTTCAGCAAAAAAGACAACTCGTATGCCAGGAAACGCTGGGCGAACTTTGTATATAAGGCGTAACCGTTCAGCGGGGCCAAAACACCCAGTACAGCGGCTGATAACCTGAGGGAAAAAACAACGGCAGAACTATTCTTGGGGTAGGTAAGGCAGGGCCGGCAAAGCAGCCTTGCCGGAGAATGCAGAGCTGACGACCTCGGTCAGAAAGTCGAAAGAATTGACGCCGTGCAGGCGGCAGGTGGTAATGACGGACAGCAGCCGTTCGGTAAACCGCTCACCGGTGTCGGACTGAGAGCCGAAGCAGAGTTT
>JBKEBZ010000063.1:0-70804 GCA_047973425.1 Desulfopila sp. | reverse complement strand
TGCGGTCATAATGAAGGCCATAGGTCTCAATATATTGCGGGCCAGCAGGTTCAGAAGGAGGGAAACCGCGCCGAAAGGACCACAATGTGGCATCTTGCTCAGGTTGCGGGCTGTTTATTGCGCTATCAAAGACCAATATGAACGGCAAATGAGGACATTTGCCGCAATCTTGGAAATCTTCCAGTCGAGAGTGACGAAACGACCGGAATTCGCTGTTTAGGTTTTTACGACGCCATCAACCATTGATGCTCTCGTAAAAAGTCGAATGTTCCGCCGAGATGGACTCAGGAAAAACCCTGATATACGAGGCGTAGTGTCTCAAACGGCAATCTGATAGTACATATGGTACAGCGGATTGTCGTTTGTGACCTACAACGAAGTAGATCTGGGTTTTTACGAGTCCATCAACCATTGGTCAGACCGTCACGGTCTGGCCCTGGAACGGCACGATCACCGAATAGCCATCCTCACGCAAACGGGCGGCAAAGGCCATGGTCTGATCTTCTTCGCCATGCACCAGGGCGATCCGGCCGATTTCGAGATTGGAACCCTCGATCAGCCGCAGCAGTTCGTCGCGGTCGCCGTGACCGCTGAAGCCACCGAGCGTAACCACCCGGGCCCGCAGGGGATAGTCCTTGTTGTAGAAACGGACGACAGGGGCCACCCCCTTACGACCATCGGCCTCATAGGCCTCGGCCTTTTCCTGGATATGGCGGCCAAAGGTGTTGGCGCCCATATAGCCGACGATGAGGATGGTGTTGCGCTCATCGTGAATCTTATGGCGGAGGTGGTGGAGAATCCGGCCGCCCTCACACATGCCCGAGCCGGCCAGAACGATATGGGAGCGGGTGTCCCGGTTCAAGGCCATCGATTCCTCCACCGACTGAACAAAATGGAGATGCTGGAAGTTGAAGGGATTCAGGCCGTTTTCAAGGAAGGTTTCATGGGTTTCCTCGTCGTAGGCCTCGGGATGCTCTCCAAAGACATGCGTCATATTGGTGGCCAGGGGGCTATCCACATAGACTGGGACCTTCGGCACCTCTCCAGCCAGATAGAGTTCATGGAGGTGGTAGAGCAGCTCCTGGGTCCGGCCGAAGGCAAAGGCCGGAATGATCACGGAACCACCCCGGGCAAAGGTCTCCTGCAGAACCTTTTTCAGCATCGGCTTCATATCGCCGACCGGCTCATGCAGCCTGTTGCCGTAGGTGGATTCCATGATCAGCAGATCGATGCGCCGGTGGTTCTCGGCAAACTCCAGGGTTGGGTCCTGGACGATCGGTTTGCCGAACCGGCCGACATCACCGGAAAACATGATATTTTTCTGGCCGTCTCCACCGTCTTTGCCGATCACGACCAAAGCCGAGCCCAGGATATGGCCGGCATCGTAGAGAGTACAGGTAAGATCCTCGCCGATTTTCTCTTCGAAATTATAGGGAATACCCTCAAAACACTGCAGGACCTTCTCGACATCGTCCATGGTGTACAGCGGATCGACCACCTCCAGCTGGTGCTCGCGGAGGATGCCAACGATCTCCTCATTGTTCAACCGGTTATTGCCATTTTTGAGCAGGGCTTTTATCTCGGCCATCTCCTCTTTTGCGACCTCGCCCCGGCCGCCGTTTTTCAGTTTGGCGAGGAAATTCCGCACCGTTTTGTAATTGAGATAGGCCGCGTCACCCTCCTGGATATGAGCTGAATCCATCAACAGGTACTCGCAGGCGCTGGCGGTGGCCCGGGTGCAGTAGATTCGACCGTGGAATCCTCCCTGCAGCAGCATTGGGATCCTGCCGGAATGATCGAGATGGGCATGGGAGAGAACGACATTGGTGATGGCCGCCGGATCCACCGGCAACACCCTGTTCTTGGCCTCGGCTTCCTTTCGGCGTCCCTGGAATAGACCGCAATCCAAAAGAATCCGGTCGCTCTCGGTGGTGATGAGGTGAAACGACCCGGTCACCTCCCGGGTCGCACCGTGAAACGTAACAAGCATGCCCAGCTCCTTAAGGTAACGATTTCAAAATATGGATGTTTTTCTTAATGAAAACCGGATATTATCCAATAAATAGACAGATTCCGTCGACGAATAGACCGGAGAAGACCAGAAAGACCCAGCAGCGCATCGAGGCGAGACCTTGTCCGTCTTACGGCATATGCCAGTGACAATCTTCAAATGATACCAGGCAATTGTCAAAACGACAAGGCAAAATGGTCTTCAGTCGACCAGGCAGTCGACACAGACCCGGTAGGTGCGTGGCCCGCAGTGACCGCATCTGACGACTTCGGCCCGACGAACTGTCCGCCCCTCCAGCAGGGCGGCCCGGCGCACCGTTTCCGGGCCGGCGGCAAACTCCGTCTGCGGCAGCATCGCGTAATAGTGCAGCACCCCTGCCGGTCGCAGGGCGTGCAAGGCCAGGGTCAGAAAGGGCTCTCCCCCCTTTGGCAGCGGCATCACCACCCTGTCGAATGTCCGGTTGAGCCGGGGAAGAACGGCGGCGACATCGCCACAATGCAGCTCTATATTTTTCATCTTCCTGTTTATCTTGATATTTTTCAACGCATACTGGTGAGCGACAGGGTTCTTCTCTATGCCGACCACCCGCCCCGCCCGGCTGTTGGCGGCAATGATCAGGGGATAGGGGGCGATGCCGGAAAAGAGCACCAGCACCTCTTCGCCGGGTCGAACCTGATCGGCAATCCGCTTGCGTTCGGTGGCACTCCGCACCGAGAAGTAGACCGCCTCCGGATTGACCAGCAGTTTGACCCCATATTCTTTATGCAGGGTCTCCTTGCGGGATTCACCGGCGATCACCTCGAGCGCAATAGTCCGGAATTCGCCCTCATAGACCCCATCTCGTTTGGCAACGACCTTGATATGGGGGACGACGGTCATAAGCGCCTCACCGATCAGCCGCTGCCGAGGGGTGAGCTCCGGCGGAATGATGATCACCGCCATATCGCCCACCACATCATAGGAGCGAACCAACAGGGCCAGCTCTTCGGGGGAGAGCAGGCCCTGCAGATAGTCTTTCAGATTGATCGACCTCATCGTAACTCACAGCGCATTGTGGCCCGGCGTCGCCCCGGGCCACTGTTCAGCCAAAGGCCGCCAGCCCGGTGAAGACCGGATGCTCGCCCTCCATGATCAGGACCTGCTGGATATCGGGCAGTTTCTCGAGTTGCTTGACAATCTGTTCCAGGCGGTCACTCTCGCCAACCTGCAGCCAGATGCGGCTTATCGCCCCGCTTGCTATCGGTACGCAGGCGATGGCCTCGAGGTTGTAGGCGCGTCGGGCAAAAAGACCGCAGACATGGGACATGACCCCGGGATGATTGTTGACCACAAGTCGCAGCACCACGGTGCTCTCAGGCGTTCTGTTTTGCATAGGGCCCTCCTATCATGCTGATGTTGGCGGCCCCCGGGGGCACCATCGGATAGACCTCTTCCTCCCGTCCGACCGGGGCATTGATCAGGCAAGGTCCCGGTTCATCGAGGGCCATGGCCAGAATGGTCTCCAGGTCCCCCTCGCCCCCGACATTATAGGCCCGCATGCCGAAGCCTCTGGCGATGGTCGCAAAATCGATATCGATCTGGAAATCGGAGGCGAAGTGGTGCTGACCGTAAAACAACCCCTGCTGCTGGCGAACGAGGCCGAGCGAGTTGTTGTTGAAGACGAGAATGGTGATGTCGAGCTGCTGTTCGACGGCTGTGGCCAGTTCCTGAATGTTCATCTGCAGGCTGCCGTCACCGGTGAAGACCACAACCTTCCGGTCAGGTTGGGCCACGGCGGCCCCGATGGCTGTCGGCAGCCCAAAACCCATGGTTCCAAGCCCGCCCGAGGTCAACAGCTGCCGGGGCCGGGTAAAGGGATAGACCTGGGCGCACCACATCTGGTGCTTACCGACATCGGTGACAATCACTCCATCTCTGCCAATCATTTCGGCGACCTTCAGCATGATCCCATAGGGCTTGTCCAGTGTCGTCGACTCCCGGGTAACCAGCGGGTAGGCCGTCTGCAGAATCCGCACCCGATTGAGCCAGCTGCTGCGCCTGTTGCTGTTGACCAGCGGCAGCAGGGCCTCGAGTGTGCAACGGACATCACCAATGACGCCAACGTTGGCCCTTTTCAGTTTACTCACCTCACTGGGGTCGATATCCATGTGGATAATCCTGGCGTCGGGACAGAATTCCACCAGCTTACCGGTCGCCCGATCATCGAACCGGGCCCCGGCGGCGATGAAGAGATCGCATTCCTGGAGGATCATATTGGTGGCGCGGGCTCCGTGCATGCCGAGCATCCCCAGGGAGAGCGGATCATCAGCCGGCAGCGCCCCGAGCCCCATCAGGGTCATGGTGGTCGGAATCCGGTTTTTTTCCGCCAGGCGGCGAGCCGCCTGGAAAGCATTGCCATGGACGACCCCGCCGCCCAGGCAGAGCACCGGCCGCTTGGCCGCGTTGATAAGCCTCGCCGCCGCCTTGACCTTCTTCATGTCGACCGGTGCAGGCTCCTGGCGACAGCCGGGTTCCGGCCAGGCGGCAAACGATACCATCGCCTGCTGGATATCTTTTGGCACATCGATCAGCACCGGTCCCGGCCGTCCCGACATGGCCAGACGAAAGGCCTCCGGAATGACCTCGAGGATCTCTTCGGCCCGGCGGATCAGGAAATTATGCTTGGTGATAGGGATGGACATCCCGTAGGTATCGACCTCCTGGAAGGCATCGGTGCCGATCAAAGAGGATGCCACCTGACCGCTGATGCAGATCACCGGAATAGAGTCGAGATAGGCATCGGCGATGGCGGTCATCACATTGGTGGCGCCCGGTCCGGAGGTGACGCAACAGACCGCCGGCTGACCGGTGCAACGGGCCATGCCCTGGGCGAAAAAGCCGGCACCCTGCTCGTGCCGGGTCAGGATATGCCGGATCGAGCCGACGCTGTAGAGGGCATCGTAGAGCGGCAGATTGGCACCGCCGGGAATACCGGCGACGGTGGTTACACCCTGACGCGTCAGCAGATGGATGATCAGCTCTGCACCATTCATGGTATACATCGGTAGATTCTCCTTTTCTCTCAGAGTTCTTCTGATGTCGGCGGCATGGGCAGAGGCCACGAAAAAACCCCCGCCGGCGTGCACCGACAGGGGTTGAATTCGCGAATTTTGCGTGTATTTTCCCTTTACGGCGCTACGCCCTCCATAGAATGGACCACGACCACCACCTGCACCCGGACAAGGGCGAGATTGCTAAGGGATAGAGCCTTTACGCTGGTGGGGTGATCGTTCATGGAGCGCTTCGTCCGTAATGGGAAATGACAACTATGATGGCGTCGTAAAAAGGTCGATCTCCTGCGTTGCAGCGGGATCGGCCACTGCTCGGCGTACCACATGTACGCCTGTGCTTGACCGACACCACTGCGCCTTGTATATCGACCTTTTGTACTTAGCCATCCTGTATGCACGCTTGAGGTTTTTACGACGCCATCAACTATGAGATAGTGGTTAACAGAACCGTTACCGCACGTCAAGATAAAATATCTGGCGCTGACCGGACAACCAACGGGCTTCAGATGGCGCCAGTGCCGATCTGTTCGCCGAAGGTTCTGGCCCTGGCCAGCAGATCCTCCTGCTTTTTCACCGCGCCCCGCTCGTCGACCCCATCCACCAGCAGCGGGTCGCCACAGGCCATGTCCAGGGCGTCGAGCATATAGCGCACCACCAGCTCACTGCTTTCAAAGAGTTTTCGCCCCTTGGTGGCAGCGGTGGCCAGCAGATAACCGCGCCGGCCCTCATCCTGCCGGAAACGCTGTTTGAGACTGTAGCGCCTGGCCCAACGGGCCTGGATACGGTCGATAAAGATCTTGGTCTGGGCCGAGAGGCCGTAAAAATAGATCGGGCTGACCACCAGCAGGCGATCGGCCTGATCGATCTTGTCGTAGATATCGGTCATATCATCCTTTATCACACAGGCACCGGTCTTCTCGCAACCACCGCAGCCCTGACACGGACGGATGGCCAGCTTGTTGAGGGCGAGGTACTCGACCGTTCCGCCGTGCTGTTCGAACCCTTCCGCGACCGCCCTGGCCAGAGTTTCACTGTTGCCGTTCTTTCTGGGGCTGCCCAGAGCAATTACCATCTTCATCGTCGTCTCTCCTTGCCGCTGGCCTTACCGCCAGTATGAGTAAAAATGGCCCACCGGCCCATGGCCGGCGCCCAAGGTGTATTCCGCCCCCGCCACCAGGGCCTGGTGCAGATAGGCCTCCGCCTCGCTGACTGCCGCCGTCAGGGTCAACCCCCGGCCCCAGCAGGCCGCAATCGCCGAAGACAGGGTGCAACCGGTGCCATGGGTGTTTTTACTGACCACCCTCGGGTTACTGTAGACCTGTTCGGCATCATCGGCGGCAGTCAACAGCACGTCCCGGACCTCGTCGCCACTCAGGTGACCGCCCTTGACCAGCACCGCCAGACCATGGCGCCTCGCCAGATCGCGGCAGGCCGCCAGCTGATCCTGGTGATTGGCGACCTCCCGCCGCCAGAGCAGCTTCGTCTCGGGGATATTGGGGGTGATCAGGTCAACCACCGGCAACAGCAGCTCCTCGATGGTCTGGATGGTATCATCGACAATGAGCTTGTCGCCGCTGGTCGCCACCATCACCGGGTCGAGCACCACCCGCTGACAACCGTATTCGCGCAGCAGGCGGGCAATGCATTCGACCACCGGTGAGGAGTGCAGCATGCCGATTTTCACCGCATCGACGCCAACATCATCGAGTACGGCCCGCATCTGAGCCTCGATCATCTCCGGCGGCACCGGATGGATGGCCCTGACCCCACAGGTGTTCTGGGCGGTGAGGGCGGTGATGACGCTCATACCGTAACAGCCACAGGCGGCAAAGGTCTTCAGATCGGCCTGAATCCCGGCGCCGCCGCTGCTATCGGAGCCGGCGATGGTCAAGAGACGGATGTACTGTTTCATGGACTCGGCGATGACCTGCATGGTTCTTTGGTAAAGGGGGACAGAAAACCTCTCTTCCTGACAGGAAGCTACCTGAAATCGAGCGGTCACACAAGGGTTTGCTTTCGGCCGCGTGCATGAGCCCAATTATGAGCCGGATTGTCGCAGGCAGAAAGGACCGTCAACTCCCGGTCATCACCTGTGTAGGGGGGAGGCAGAGGGAGCCGTTCACCTCAGCCAAAGCGGGCTCGCAGCTCTCGGGCGGCCTGGACGATGGCGCAGAGTTTCTGAAAAGCCACCTCTTCGACATTGACCGAACGGCGGGCAAAACAGCCGAAACCGCAATCGGTGTTCAAAAAGAGCTGATCGGGACGATAAAACTCCAGGGCCTTTTCCGCCCTGGCCACGATCGACGCCACCGACTCCACCTCGTCGGTCCGGGGATTGACCACCCCCAGACCCAGCTCGCGGTCGGCGAGATGCCGGCCGACCACCTCGATGTCCCCCGCCCGGGGGGTGGCATACTCCAGCACGAACTGATCGACCCGCATGGGCTGCAGCGCCGGCAGCAGCCTGGCATAGTCACCGCGCAGCAAGACCTCCTCGTCTTTTGACCAGTTGCCCCGACAGATATGCACCCCAATGCGCACCCCGGTGATGCCGTCGACGATGCGGTTGATGAGATCGGCCGCGAATTCGAGTTCCTTCCCCGCGTCACGGCGGGTGGCAAGGGTCGCTCACATGAAGGTTCGCCGCTCGCACTCCTCGGACATCACCACCTCGGTCAATACCGGCTCGTCGAACTGGACGAACTCGCAGCCAGCATCGCGCAGATCGATCAGCTCTTCTCTGAGCATCCGCACCACGTCATCGGCCATCTTGCGATGATTGCGATAGACCTTGCGGGTCAGCTGGCTCACCCACATCGAGCGGGTGAGGAGGTACGGTCCCGGCAGGGTGATCTTGACCGGCTTACGGGTGAGCGTGCGCATGAAAGCGAGGTCGGCCACCGCCAGGGGTTCCCGGCGATAGAGCTTGCCCACGCAGGTCGGGTTTTTGACCGCCGAAGCCGGCATATCCATGGTGCGAAGCATTTCCTCGAACTCGGCCTTGTCCTCGACATAATCGAGCATATCTGCAAGAGACATCAACCGGGTCCCGGCCACCTTGTCGGTGATAAAGGCGTAAAAACTCTCCCGCCGGTGTTCACCGTCCACCAGGATATCGAGCCCGGCCTTTTCCTGCAGCGCAACCGTGCGGCGAATCTCATCGTTGGCGACGGCGGTAAAATCGTGGCGGGACACCGCGCCGGTCTGGAAGCCCCGCAGGGCCCGCAGCATCGTCTTCGACCGGGGCCAGGAACCGACCTGGGTGGTTTGAAAGGATCTCATCGACGTTACCATGGCTAGACAATCACCAGTTTCAATTGCAGGTCCAGTACCGCCTGCCGGAGAGTGGCGACGATGGGCGCGCATCGCACGGTCTGCTCCCAGATTTCGCGCACCCGCTCCTCATCGGCCAGGGTCGACGCGAAACAGCGGCACTCGATCCGGCCAATCGAGGGGTCGCCCTCCTCCAGCCCCATATGGGCCAGAACATTGTTGAGGGTGCCGGTGACCGTCATCTCGATATCGTCCATCTCGAGATCTTCCCGGGCGCAGTTGCTGGCGAAAGCGGTGGTCAGGGAGGCGGCAAGGGCACCGAACAGGTACTCCAGGGCGCAGGGGCTGGCGTCTTTTTCTTCAAAGCTTGCGGTCTGACCGACCTCAAAGGAGAAATTTCTGGCATAGACGGTCGATTTGAGATGGCCGGTCGAACGGGCCCGCAGCCGCCATTCATACTGCCGGGCCTCCTCTTTGTCTTTTCGCAGAGCCTCTTGCTCGGTTTCGCCCCCGGAACCACGCCGCAGGAAATAGCGGCTATAGCCCGCGCCCTCGGCCCTGCCCAGATACTCGTGGCCGACCATCCGGCACCAGGGCGGCAGATCGTCGGCCACCGACGGCTCTCTGCTGCGCATTTCCAGCACGCCGTCGATGGGGGTCTGGAGCATATTCTCCCGAATCAGCAGGATCAGCCCGGAGCCGCAATCCAGATCGCCTCCGTCAAAGATCCTGTCCGGTGCCAGGGTACTGCAGTCGATAGCCATCGAAAGTCCTCCTACCAGCCGCTCTTCGTGTCTTTTCAGATGAAACGCCTCAACACGGCAAACTCTGTTACCGCGCCGAGAAGCTTTATGGTCCGTTACGGCTGAGGCTCTATGGTCCAGCTCTGCTGGTTAATAGGATACGCAGGGAGAGCCAGCCGACAGCCACTCGACCAGCGCCGCGCCCCCCGCCGGGGCGGCTCCGGCCAGGAGATCCGCTTCCGTGATACCCCTTTTTTTCATGCAGGGGGTACAGACATAGATCTTGCCACCGGCTTTGAGGAACTTGCCAACCAGATCTTTCAAGGGGGCAAAGGGCGCCCCTTCATCGATTTTTTCCATCTCCTGGGCCACCGCGCAGTAGACACCGTCGGAACTCAAAAAGACCATGGTCTCCTTTTCGCTGCCCTGAGCGGCATTGGCCACCACGAAACCCAGGGTCGCCTTGTCCGGGTCGCTGCCGCAGTGGGTGATACTCACACAGAAGGTGTTCGCCATCTTCTATCTCCTCTGTAAATGGGGCTTCAACGTTATCAAATAGTAGGGATGCCGCATGGCGGTCAGTTCGTTTCTGGTCATACGGCACCAGGCCGGCAATTCGATCGGCGCTCCCGGGTCACGGGAGGTAACCAGGACCCGCAGCCCCGGCTGTTGATCACGGAGATAGAGATGGAGGTTGACGATAACCCGACCGCAGGTCTCTTCGCCCCCATCGAACTCGTCATCGAACTCCCAGTCGGGTAGGACGACCTGCGTATCCTGCCGGTGGCTGGCCGCGCCAGAACCGGTGGGCCAGGTCGAAGGAGAGCTGTCGGCCTTTGGCATATTCATCAAAATTCCCAAGCAATAGACGTACATGAGCACACCAGCTCAGCCGACTCGACCAAACGGCTCTGCGTCCTCAATGCAACTGTATCAAGGTTGATAGACTCGTAAAAACCTAAAACCTGCACGTAAGATGGCTAAGTACAAAAGCCTGATATACAAGGCGCAGTGGTGTCGGCCAAGCACAGACGTACATGTGGTACGTCGAGCAGTGGCCGATCCCGCTGCAACGCAGGAGATCGGGCTTTTTACGACGCCATCAGGGTTGTTTACTCAAAAAAGCAGGAGAGAACAAATACCATTATCCGATGCGGGGCTCGCCACCTATCGGCGTTGTCGATACGGAACGGAGCGTTTGACAGACAGAACGCCTGCCCACGATCAAGCCAGCGGTGAGGTAATGCCCAGAGGCCCGGCCCGGTGAGACCGGTCGCCGTCGGCGCAGTCCGTCCGGCAGGAGAGAGAGTTTACAGGAGAGATAGCTTATCTGGCGGTAACCGGGGCCCGACGGCTCAATTGCCGACCATGGTCGGTAGCGCTCTGGCCCTGTTGACCCATTTGGTCACCTGCTTGAGATAAGGCATCGACCGGACCAGGTGCCGACTGTCGTTGATCTGCTGCAACTCACCCAGCAGATGCTCGGGATTGCGACTGGCCAGTTCGACGACGCTGTCCACCCCGGCATTTTCCAGGAGCACCGCGTAATGGCTTCCCACCCCTTTGACCCGAAACAGATCGGCGGTGTTGACCCAGTGCAGTATCTGGCTGTCACTCACCCCCAACTGGTCGGCCAGAACCTGGCGCCCCTTGCGGGTCGAGCCCAGCTGCAGCAGGTTTTCCACCGTGGTTATCCCGGCATCGATCAACTTGTCGATGTAGGTCGTGCCAATTCCCTCTATAGATGAAATTCGTGTCATACTCCGGTACCTCTCTTTCTTACCGCACGCGATCCCGGCGGACAATACCAACGACTTTTTCTTGTATTTCACCTTACAAGAGCACAAACATCTGACAACCCCTCTGATCGTGACCGCTGCCGATATCCGCTCCCGTATATCTGGAAAACTATGTACAGCCATGGTAATGTCAAGATTTCCGCAGGCGTTCATCCGACAATGTGGCAACATCTCTTTCGGTCGCGACAGTCTTCGGCGGCGAGAGTGTCCGTCATCTTCACTGTTATGTCCTCCGCTGGCCAATGTTGATGGAACATTCGACTTTTTGCGAGAGTATCCATGTTATGGAATATCAGCATTTTTATCACCTGACCCGGGTGGCGGCCCCATGATCAACCCTCTCCTTCTGGCCATCTGCAAACGGCGAGTTCCGCCCGGCACGCTTCAGACAACGATCCTGTTCAAGGGGTGCCCGCTGCACTGTGTCGAATGTCACACCCCCGCGCTGCAACACGAAGAGCTCGAGGTCAGCACCAGCAAAAGCCGCTGCATCGGCTGCCGGGAATGTGTCCATGGCTGCCCGGAATCCGCACTCAGCCTCGACCGGCAACAAACCGTCCGCCGGGATTCCAGCCTCTGCACGGCCTGTTTGAATTGTGTCGAAATCTGCCCGACCCAGGTCCATGCGACTGTCGGCTACCGCTGCTCCATCGACCAGATCATGGCCGAGATCGGCACGGGTTCCCGGCAGGCGGACCACAACGAGCATGAGGTGATCTTTGCCGGCGGAGAACCGCTGCTGCAGGCCAAAGCCCTGCTGGTCTTGCTTGCACGCTGCGGCGAACGTGATCTCCAGCGCCTGGTCGTCACCACCGGTTTCGCGCCCACCCAGGTGCTGCTGGCGGTCGCCCGTCATACCGAACAGCTGCATATCACCCTCCAGCACATGGACAGCCGTAAGCACCAGCGCTACACCGGGGCGACCAACGCGCTTCTCCTTCATAACCTGCGCCAGCTGGCCGAAAACGGCGGCTCGTTTTGTATCCGGCTTCCCCTTCTACCCGGCTTCAACACCGATGATGACAACATCCTGGCGACAGCCCGATTCGCCGCTACCCTGCCCGGGTTACAGGGGCTGGACCTGGTACCCGGTAACCCGGCCGCACAGCTCGAAGGCAGTTGTGGCGCGATCTGTCAGGGTGAACAAGAGCAGTGTTCGCTGACCGAGGCGGATCTCGATCATATCGTCAAAATATTGAAAGCGTCCGGCTGTACTGTCCGGATCGGCCCATGACCCTCGGCTGGGTCATGGCCACGACATGTGGCCGCAAAAAACGACAGGGCCGGTCCCCGCAATGCGGAAACCGGCCCTGTCGCTGTCGCCGACGGCCCGGGGCCTTGGCCCGGGCCGAGGTAGATATCATTTCTTCAACGCTTCGGCAATAGCATCACACACATAGTCGATATTGGTCGAGGTGAGACCGGCCAGGTTGATCCTGCCGCCGCCCACCACGTAAATCGCCTTGTGCTGTCGTAACCATTGTACCACCTCGTCATTTAAACCGCTGAACGAGAACATGCCATGCTGGGAGGTGATAAAAGAGAAATCGCGGCCGACCCCCCGGGCGGCCAGGCCGTCCACCAGGGCACTGCGCATGGCGACAATCCGTTCGCGCATCGCCGCAAGTTCCCCCTGCCACTGACGGCAGAGGGCCGGATCGCCGAGTACGGTCGCCACCACCAAACCGCCGTGTGCCGGAGGATTGGAGTACAACACCCGCACCGTCGTCTTCAGATGACTCATGGCCACGGCCGTCTCCGCCTGGCTCGGGCTGACCACCGTCAGGGCCCCGACCCGCTCGTTGTACAACCCGAAATTCTTGGAAAATGAACTGGCAACGAAAAAATCGCCGCCGGCCGCGGCAAACTCTTCGACGGCCACCCGATCCTGCTCGAGTCCGGCCCCGAATCCCTGATAGGCAAAATCGAGAAAGGGAATCCAGCCCCTGGCCTTGCTGATCGCCACCACCTGCCGCCACTGTTCGCCACTCAGGTCAACGCCGCTCGGGTTGTGACAGCAGGCATGGAGCACGACAATATCACCGGCGGGGACGGCCTCGAGATCGGCCACCATCGCCGGAAAATCGAGCCCCATGCTGGTTGCGTCATAGTAGGCGTATTCGCCCAAGGGGAAGCCAACGGCCGCAAAAACGCCTTTATGATTGACCCAGGTGGGCCTGCTGATCCAGACCTTGGCCCCACGAGTGAATTTTTTCAGCAGCTCGGCCCCCACCCGCAGCGCCCCGGTACCACCAGGGGCATGCGCCGTGACGGCCCGGCCAGCGGCGATCACCTCGCTCTGCTCGCCAAAGATGAGTTGCCGCACCCCGGCGCCGTAGGCCGCATCGCCGGGAATGGGCAGATACCCCTTGGTCGTTTCCCGCTCGAGCAGGAGCTTTTCCGCGGCCTTGACACAGTGCAGAACAGGGGTGTTGCCCTGATCATCCTTATAGACACCGACCCCGAGATTGACCTTTTGCGGGTTGCTGTCCTTTTTAAAGGCCTCGGTCAAGCCGAAAATGGCGTCCGCCGGTGCAGCTTCAATACCTTTCCACATAACAAATCCACCTCTTATCGATTCTCTCCAGTGGGAATGTGATCCAACCAGCATGGCTGGACCCGGTAGCCTCAGCCACAACGAACCATGAAACTCCTCGGCGCGGTAACAGCGTTTTCCGTGCTGATGAGTTTCGGATAAACGAAACGGGATCCGGATCCGCACGCTCATCATGCAAATGGCTGGCGTACCGACTGGTATCCTTGATGAAAACAGTTGATAAAAGCGCTGGTACAGGCAGCTACGATAGCAGATTAAGCAAAAAAAACCATGGTTATTCGCAGCGGCCGGTAAAATCCGCGCGGCTTGCGACCGCCGGTACCAAGGCGGCCGGCTCCATGCCAGCCCCCAGGCTAATTACGTTTACGTGGCCCGCTCTTCTTGCCCTTTTTCTTTTGGGCCAGCGGTGAGGCCGCCAGTCGTTTTTCCGCCATCTCGATCAAGATCTCCTGAACCGTCCGCTGCTCCTCCCCGGCCTTGGGAACGCGCTGCACATAGGAGCCGTCGCTCTGCATATCCCAGACGCTGCGCCGATTGCTCGTCTGCACGTCGAGTACCTCTCTCAGGCCCTGCTGCAAGACCTTGTCCTCGATAGGCACCACCACTTCGACCCTCGCCTCGAGGTTGCGTTTCATCAGATCCGCCGACCCGATGAAATACTCCTCGTTGCCACCATTACGGAAATAATAAATGCGGGAGTGCTCGAGAAACCGGCCCACCACCGAGAGAACCGCAATCGTCTCGGAAAGTCCCTTGACCCCCGGGATGAGCCGGCAGCTGTCGCGGATGATCAGGTCGATTCTCACCCCGGCCTGGCTGGCCCGATAGAGCGCCTTGGTAATCTCCTTGTCTTCTAAGGCGTTGCTCTTGAACTGGATCAGGCCCGAACCTCCGGCCTTGTGCAACTCGACCTCGCGGTCGATCTTTTTTAACAGGGCCCGCTTCAGCATATTGGGAGAGGGCAGGATTTTTTTGTACTTTCGCACCGGAGCGTATCCAGTGGTCAGGTAGTTGAACAGCTCGATCAGATCCGAACAGATCTCGGGGTCACAGGTCAAGAGGCCGATATCGCTGTATTGCCGGGCGGTGCCGGCATGGTAGTTGCCGGTACCGATATGGGCATACATTTTCAAGCCGGTGTAGTCACGGCGCACCACCAGGATGACCTTGCTGTGGGTCTTCAGACCGACGACGCCATAGGTTACATGGATGCCGGCCTCCTCCATCGCCTCCGCCCACTTGATATTGGCCGATTCATCAAAGCGGGCCATCAGCTCGACCACCACCGCCACCTGCTTGCCGTTCTGGGCCGCGTCGATCAGATAGCGGATGATACGCGACTCGCTACTGGTGCGATACAGGGTCATCTTGATCACCAGCACCTTGGGGTCGGTGCTGGCCTCTTTCAGAAACCGCTCGACCGAGGAGTCGAACGACTCGTAGGGATGCTGCAGCAGCACATTGCCCTGATGACGCAATACATGAAAAATATTCGGATCTTCCGCTATAAGCTGGGGGTGATCGCAAGGATGGTGGATGGTATAGTGCAGATCGGGACGGTCGATTTTCCAGATCTCCATATAGTCCCGCTTGGCCAGAATGCCGGGGGCCTCGAAGACATCGTCCTTTTCGTTGATTCCCAGCTGGGCAGCCAGCATCCCCCGGTACTGGGCATTCATATTGCCGCCAACCTGCAAACGGACGATATCGGCAAACTTCCGGTCCCTCAGGGCGGACTCGATCATCACCAGCAGATCGTTGGCCTGCTCGCCGAAGCGCTCGGTTATGGCGTTGCGGGTCACCCGGAACAGCGAATGCTCCAGCACGATCATCCCGGGAAACAGCTCGTCGAGATTATTGGCGATCACCTCTTCAAAGGTGATATAGAGATGCTTGCCGCCCACCTTGATAAAGCGGGGAATACCCACCCCGGTAGGAACCTTGATGCGGTTGAAATGCACCTGACTCTCCGCCTCTTCCCGGACCACCGTCAACAGGTTCAGCGCCAGGTTGGAGATGAAGGGAAAAGGGTGGGCGGGATCGATGCCCTGGGGCGTCAGCAACGGGTAGATTTCCGTGCGAAAAAACGCCGTCATCTCCTTTTTCTGGGTCGGGCTGAGATCGGCATACGAAGAAAAGCGGATCCCCTCCTTGGCCAGCAGGGTCAGCAGTTCTTTTTCGATGACCCGCTGCTCGATCAGCAGTTCCTCGGCCAACCTGCAGCAGGCGTCGATCTGCTCCTGGGGCATCTTGCCATCGACCGACGGTCTCTTCAAACCGGCACCGACCTGCTGCTTGAGTCCGCCGATGCGTTTCATGAAAAATTCATCGAGATTCGAGCCGACCACGGCCATGAAAAACACCCGTTCCAGCAGCGGCACCCGGCTGTCATGCCCTTCGTGCAGCACCCGTTTGTTAAAGGCCAGCCAGGTCAACTCGCGGTTGAGATAGTAGCGAGGATTGTCCATATCCTGTTCCTGGATCCGCTGACCAGCCATTTTTTCCGCTATCGATGGTTTTGCAGAATCCGCTGCAACCTCTTGATTCACTTTTTCCGTACTCGCCATGGTCAATACTCCGGGCACAGATTCCAGGGGAGGAATCCCCAGATCCTACCTCGTGCCCATCCATAAACGGCTATTTTACCCTAACTCTTCATTGTGTTCGAAATTTTATCCTCGGAATATCAGTTCTATGCCTGCGGTAAAATTTCTCTCACGCCTCGACTTAGGAGAAAATATCTCGTTTCTGGATAGACACCACCTCGACAATTGGTAAGAAATAATACAAATTTTCTGCATAATTATATCATAGTTCGCCAGGCCAGTTCCATTAGATGTTCGTTATTTTTGATGGACTCGTAAAAACCCAGATCTACTTCGCCCTCGGTCACAAACGACAATCCGCCGTACCATATGTACTACCAGATTGCCGTTTCAAACCAGGGACAGTCCCCGATGAAGCTGGGGACAGTCCCTGGTTTACTAAACATTGCACGAGTGACACACACTAGCACGACTGGCGGACGATCAGCCGGCTGGCCAGCACCACCTGCCGTATCGGCCGGTCGGGGTTCTCGATCCGTTTGAGCAGCATCTCACAGGCCGTCTGGCCAATGGCATAGGTCGGCTGCTCGACCACGGTTATCGCCGGACGGATCATCTGGGTCCAGGGCGTCTCGTCAAAGGTGGCAAAGGCCACGGTATCGGGTACCGCCAACTCCTTGTCGCGGATCGCCTTGAACGCCCCGGTGGCCAGCAGACCACTGCTGGTGAGAATCGCCTCCGGCGGCACCTCTCTCTCCAGCAGCCGGGTCACCTCGGCATGGCCGGTGTCGGCCCGGGCCGGCAGTTCGATAACCAGTTGCGGATCGGCGGTCAAGCCAGCCTCGGCCCAGGCCGCCAGAAAACCGGCTTTCCGCTCGGCGCCAGTGACACTGTCCGCGCCAAAGAGGGCGGCTATCCGGCGGTAGCCCTGGGCCAGCACGTGAGCCGTCAGGGATCTGGCGGCCTGGAAGTTGTCGATCACCACACAGTCGGTCGCCACATCGGCAACTTTTCGATCGATAATGACCATCGGGGTGGAATCGGCGAGTTCTTTGGGAAAATTTTCCACCAGACGGCCGGTGGGGGCCAGAATGATCCCCGCCGCGTTCTCGTTCTGCAGCAACTCCAGACACATCTTTTCCTTGGCCGGATTCTCGTCGGTATTGCACAAGATGACGCTGTAGTCGGCACCCTGGGCCACATCCTCCACCCCACGACAGACCGAGGCGAAAAACGGGTTCTGGATATCGGCGACAATCAGACCGATGGTGGTGGTTTTTCTCGAGCGCAGGCTGCGGGCAGCCCGGTTCGGAGTGTAATTCAGCTTTTTGACCACCGCCAGCACCCGTTTACGGACCTCGGGCCGAACATTCTGTTTATCGCTCAAAACCCGCGACACCGTCGCCGTGGAAACGCCGGCGGCAGCGGCGATATCTTTTATCTTCATCTCGTTCTCCACAAAGTATCTCTCTTCATGTAATCGGTTTCAGTAAAAAATGCAACTGCCCGGCTCCAGGCCACCTGGAGTGGCCGATTCGGGACCATATGATATCTTTTCAAGATATTGGCGCCATTGCGACCCGGCTACTTCCGCCACGACGCCACTGCGTTCGCCAGCTGTCAGAGATAACGTTTTCATAAATTATAGTACTGTCTTTACGTAAAAATAAAAATCTCCAAACAATCAATTGACAGCTTATGCTGTAATCGTTTACAGTACAAACAATCAACCCTACGGAGGAGGCGAACATCATGGATCTTGAGCGCAATGCGATAGTCCTCGGCGTCGAGGCGAGTGGAAAACGTGAGGCCATTGAGCGAGTTGGCCAGCTGCTGGTGGCAAACGGCTGCATAGAACCGGGCTATATCGACAGTATGATGGGTCGGGAGGCGGTTGCCAACACCTATCTCGGCAACGGTATCGCCATCCCCCACGGCATGCCCGAAAATCGAGCGCTGATCAGAAAAACCGGCATCGGGGTGCTGCAGATCCCCGACGGGGTGGCCTGGAACCCCGGAGAGACGGTCCATCTGGTGGTGGGTATTGCCGCCAAATCCGACGAGCACATCGCCATCCTGACCAATCTGACCCATGTCCTGGACGACCCGGAAACCGTGGCCCGTCTGGCCCGAACCACTCGAGCCGAAGACATCGTCGAGACCTTGAACAACGCCGGCGCGGTCCGCCAAAAACCGGCCCCGGCCATGGATCTTTCCGGTTTCAGTTCCATCGATATCCGCATCACCGGCCCCCATGGCCTGCACGCCCGGCCAGCCACCTTTTTCGTCGATGTCGCCAGCGGTTACCTCTCTGAGATCTATCTGGAGCATGACGGCACTACCGGTAACGGCAAGAGCCTGGCCTCGCTATTACAACTCGGGGTCCCCTCCAATACGATCGTCCGTCTCCACGCCAAAGGCGAAGATGCCGCCAGCGCCCTGGCCGGGTTGCAGGCCGCGGTCGAGGCCGGGCTGGGTGAAGAGGAGGAACAAACCGTCACCCCTCTGCCTCAGGAGCATCGCTGGACCCCTGCCGACGTCGGCCGGACCATTCCCGGAATCTTTGCCTCGCCGGGACTGGCCACCGGACCCATCCGCCAGTACCTCCACCAGAAAATCGTGGTCGAGACCAATGCCAAGGACCCCGCCCGGGAGACCACCTCCCTGCAGCAGGCCATCTCTTCGGCGAAAACCAATCTCGGCAATCTCTACGAGGAGGTGCGGGCCAAGACGGGAGCGGCCAAGGCGGCCATATTCAAGGCCCATATCGCCTTTCTCGAAGACCCCGAACTGCTGGCCGAGGTCAAGGGCCTGATAGCCACCGGTAAAAGCGCCGGCTTTGCCTGGCGGCAGGCCATCGACACCCGGGTCCATGCCATGGAGATGCATGAGGACCAGCTGCTGGCCGCCCGGGCCATGGACCTGCGCGATGTCGGCCGCAGGGTGCTCAAGCACCTGGCCGGAGTCGTTGCGGATGCCCCTTTTATCCCGGATAAACCCATCCTTCTCGTGGCGGAAGACCTGACGCCCTCGGATACCGCCGCCCTCGACCCGGCCCGTATTCTCGGAATCTGCACCGCCGCTGGCGGCCCGACCTCTCACTCGGCGATCATCGCCCGTTCGCTCGGCATTCCCGCCATCGTCGGCGCCGGTCCCGCGGTGCTGGCGGTGGCCGACGAGACCATCGCCATACTCGATGGCGACGCCGGCAACCTCTATCTCGAGCCCAGCCCCGCCGACCAGCAGAGCGCCCGGGAGGCCCGCAGGCAACTCGATGCCCTGAGATCGGAGGAATTCAACGACCGCTTCCTGCCGGCGATCACCGTCGACGATCACCGGCTCGAGGTGGTGGCCAATATCGGCAAGGTCGAGGAGGCGGAGCAGGCGGTGAACGCCGGGGCCGAAGGGGTCGGCCTGATGCGCACCGAATTTCTGTTTCTCGGCCGGGAAACCCCGCCCGACGAAGAGGAGCAGTACCAGAGTTATCGTGACATGCTGAAAAGCCTCAACGGCCTGCCGATGATCCTCAGAACCCTCGATATCGGCGGCGACAAGAATGTCTCCTACCTGGACCTGCCGGCTGAAGACAATCCCTTTCTCGGCGAGCGCGGCATCCGATTGTGCCTCAACCGGCCGGAACTGTTCACGACCCAGCTTCGCGCGATGTACCGGGCCGCCAGACACGGCGAGCTGCGGCTCATGCTGCCGATGATCTCCAGCCTCGAAGAGCTGGCCGCCGCCAGGCGACTGGCCGAAAAGGCCCGGCTCGAGGTGGGCGCCGAGCCGGTCGAGATCGGCATCATGGTCGAGGTGCCCGCCACCGCGGTGATGGCCGATCTCTTTGCCAGGGAGGTCGATTTTTTCTCGATCGGCACCAACGATCTGACTCAGTACGTGATGGCCATCGACCGGCTGCATCCCACCATGGCCGGGCATGCCGACAGCCTGCACCCCTCGGTACTGCGCATGATCGACATGGTGGTCAAGGCGGCCGATGGCGCCGGCATCTGGGTCGGGGTCTGCGGCGGCCTGGCCGGCGACCCGCTGGGGGCGGAAATCCTGATGGGGCTGGGGGTCCGGGAGTTGAGTATGGTTATTCCCAGCGTTGCCGCGATCAAGGCCCATATCCGAGCCACCTCGATCGCTGACGCCCGCCAACTGGCCCGCAAGGCGCTGAGCTGCCGTAATGTCAGTGAAATCAGGGCAATGCAACACATGCAACAGGGGAAAATATCATGAAAACTGCCACCAGAATCGTCACCGTCACCCTCAACCCGGCCGTGGACCTGGCCTGCGAGGTCCCCGGCTTCGCCCCGGCCCAGGTCAACCGGGTCACCTCCGCCCGCCTCGACCCGGGCGGGAAGGGGGTGAACATCGCCCGTCTGCTGCGTCACTTCGAGTTACCGGTTACCGCCACCGGTTTTCTCGGAGCCGATAACGCCTATATCTTCGAGAAGCTCTTTCGGCAAACCGGTATCGACGACGCCTTCATCAAGCTGCCCGGCGAGACCCGGATCGGCATCAAAATTCTCGATCCGGTCAATCACTTGACCACCGACCTCAACCTGCCCGGTCTGGCGCCGCAAAAATCGCAGCTGGCCGAGCTCTTTGCGACAGTGGAGCACCAACTGGACAACGCCGCGATACTCGTCATCGCCGGCAGCACCCCGGCCAGCCTGTCGCCCGAAGCGGTCGGTCAACTCGTGACGGCCGGTAAGGCCAAGGACGTCAAGGTCTTCGTCGACACCAGCGGTGCCGCCCTGCACGAGGCGATCGCTGCCGCGCCAAGCCTGATCAAGCCCAATGCCGAAGAACTCTCCGAATACGTGGGCCGGCCGCTGACTGAGATTGCCGACATCCACGCCGAGGCGGCGCGTCTGCTTGCCACCGGCATCGAGACGGTGGTGGTGTCGTTAGGCGAACGCGGCGCGCTCTTTGTCGAAAACGACGACGCCCTGCTCTTAACCCCGCCGCGGATCACCGCGGTCAGCACCGTCGGCGCCGGCGACGCCATGATCGGCACCATGGCGGCGGGGCTGGTGATGAACATGCCGCTTGCCCAACGGGCCAGACTGGCGACCGCCGTTTCCGCCGCGGTCGTCACCCAGGCTGGTCCCAGCCTCCCCTCACTGGCCGGAGCCAAGGCTCTCGAACAACAGGTCCACATCAACCACATTACCCTTGATGGAGGAAAAGATGCGTAAGATCGTCGCCATTACGGCATGTCCAACCGGAATCGCCCATACCATCATGGCCGCGGAGGCCTTGAAAAAGGTGGCCACCACCATGGGGCATGACATCAAGGTCGAGACCCAGGGCGCAGAAGGGGTGAAAAACCGCCTCTCACCCGAGGATATCGCTGCCGCCGAGTTGGTCATCATCGCCGCCGACATCCATGTCGATGCCAGTCGTTTTGCCGGCAAGAGCCTCCATGCCGTGAAGACCAGCGAGGCCATCCGCTGGACCAGGGAAGTCATCGACAAGGCGGTGGCCGAACTGCAGACAGCGCAGGAAAAGGATGAGGAGGCGCCCGACGCGGCACAGCCGGCACCGGCCCAGGGCGGAGAGCAGAAATATATTATCGGCATCACCTCCTGCCCGACCGGTATCGCCCACACCTTCATGGCCGCCGAGGCCCTGCGCAAGGCCGCCGGAGAATTGGGCCATGAGGTCAAGATCGAGACCCAGGGCTCGGTCGGCAGCCAGAACGTGCTGACCCCAGAAGAGATCGCCCGGGCGGACGCGGTGGTCATCGCCGCCGACGCCTTTGTCGATACCAGTCGCTTTGTCGGGAAGCGTCTCTACGAGACCTCGACCAAAGAGGCCCTGCATAAAGGCGGCGCGGTGATCCAGGCGGCCCTCGCCCTGCCGGTGCCCGCCGGCAGGCAGCAGCTGGCAGATCGGGTCTCCGCCTTGAAGAAGGAACGCTCCGCCGGCCGGACAGGGCCATACAAGCACCTGATGACCGGGGTTTCCTACATGCTGCCGATGGTCGTGGCCGGGGGGATCATGATCGCGCTGGCCTTTGCCCTGGGCGGGATCTATGCCGGTGACGCCACGGGGACCCTCGGCTGGGCGCTGATGCAGATCGGCGGGGCGACCGCCTTTTCCCTGTTTGTACCGCTTCTCGGCGCCTTCATCTCCTATTCCATTGCCGACCGGCCAGGTATCGTGCCCGGCATGGTGGGCGGCATGCTGGCCGCAACCGTCGGCGCCGGCTTCCTCGGTGGCATTCTCGCCGGCTTTCTTGCCGGTTATCTGACAAAGTTTCTTAACGAGAAAATAAAACTACCGGATAACCTCGCAGGATTGAAGCCGGTTCTGATCCTGCCGGTGCTGTCGACCTTGATCGTCGGACTGCTGATGATCTACCTGATCGGCCCACCGGTAAAACTGGCACTCACCGGCCTCGAAACCTGGCTGACGGGTATGCGGGAGGGCAGCGCCATGCTGCTCGGCCTCATCCTTGGGGCGATGATGGCCTTTGATATGGGTGGCCCGGTCAACAAGGCGGCCTACACCTTTTCGGTCGGACTGCTGGCCAGCAAGATCTACACCCCGATGGCCGCCACCATGGCCGCGGGCATGGTCCCCCCTCTGGCCCTGGCCCTGGCGGCGACCCTGTTCAAGAGCCGGTTCACCGCCGACGAGCGCGAGGCGAGCAAGGCAGCCTATGTCCTGGGCATCTCCTTTATCACCGAAGGGGCGATTCCCTACGCCGCCCGCGACCCCTTCCGGGTCATCCCCAGCATCATGGTGGGCGCAGCGGTGACCGGCGCTCTGTCGATGGTCTTCAACGTCGAGTTGATGGTACCCCATGGCGGCATATTCGTCCTGGTCATCCCCAACGCCGTCAGCCATCTGGCGAGCTATGTGCTGGCCATCGTCGCCGGCACCCTGGTCGCCACCGGCATGCTGTTCATCATGAAACGACCGCTCGAAGCGGCACCGGCGAGCACCATCACCGATTGAGGCCTTCCCCCCTCGACCGCGGATTCACCGCCGGCCCATCGGGTCGGCGGTCATGGCGTACGCCAGAGGCCATGATCGCCTCGAGCACGCCGCCGGCGACGGCGCGGGCCTTGTCGGAAACCGAGCGGCAGAGCCGGACCTCCCCCCGGGGGTCGATATCGCCCACCTTCATCCCCTTTTCCACCACGGTCCCCGAGCGAATCAGGCCCCGCAACACCCCTGCGGATTCGGCGACAACAGCGTCTTCGCCCACCTGGCCCACGATCTCGCCGACCTTGACCAACTCGCCGATATCACGGCAGGAGGTAAATGTGCCAGCACCGGGAGCGGCCAGCAGCCGTTGCCGGCCGACCCCGGCGATCTCGCCGGGCACGCCGGTATTTGCCGCCGCCGGCCCTTGGGCGATGACCCGGCCCAGGTCATGGCCACGCTGGGTCTCTATGACGTAATGGCAATCGATTCCGGCGATAAAGCCGGGGCCCAGAGCAATGACCAGGGGACCATCGGCGATGGTGGTGCCGAGATTTTTCTTGGCGACAATGGCGTCGACGACCACCTCGGGACCCAGCGCGGTGATACTCTGCCAGGTCTGGTCGACCAGCACCGCGACCGCCCCACGGCGCCAGACCCCTTCAACCAGGCCCAGCTCCGGACAC
Organism: Desulfopila sp.; assembly: GCA_047973425.1. Lineage (GTDB taxonomy): Bacteria > Desulfobacterota > Desulfobulbia > Desulfobulbales > Desulfocapsaceae > Desulfopila. The sequence continues at coordinate 47,197 of JBKEBZ010000063.1, read as the reverse complement.
CGCACCGCCGTCACCCCTTCGACCGCCATGGTCCCGGCAAATAACGCCTCACAGAACGAGACGGTCCGGCGGACCGCCCTCGGCCGGGCGAGTTCCATCATGAAAATACGGGAAAATCCGGCCTTTATCAGTCGGACCGCAACGCCCGTCGCCAGGTCGCCAGCCCCCTTGATGGCGATGATCATCTGCCGGGGATCGACGGCAGCCGGCGGGCCGCCCCCTCGCCACTGCCGATACGATCGAAGGTCCACCATCTTTTTATGGCGCTGCCTGCTGGATAAACTCCAGCAGAACCCGGGCATGGTTCTGTTGCAATGATTTGGTCGCATACACCAGGGTGACCCGGCCATTTTCGCCATACCCGATCAGTTCGTTGACCGCAGCCGTATTGGCGCTGAGCTCAGCGATATAGCGGCGTCTGAACTCGGGCCATCTGCTCAGATCCTGGTGGTACCATCTGCGCAGATCCGAAGATGGGGTAACCTCCTTGAACCATAAGTCGATTTTCGCCTTCTCCTTGGATATGCCCCGGGGCCACAGCCGGTCGACCAGAATCCGCATGCCGTCTGCCGGCTCCGCTTGCTCATATACCCGTTTTATACAGATATCCATCGTCATCCTCCGTGCGGTTGCAGAGGCTTATCCACGCCCAGCCTGCTTTCGGACCGGTGAACAGCTGGCGAAGCGGTGGTACCGCCCCACCGCCTCGTCTCGCCGCTCAGTACCTGGCGTCGGCATATCCGACCCAGCCGCCGGCCTCAACCAGGGCCTGATCGAAACCGGAGATCTCGAAATCGACCTTGCAGCTGTCACCCGCTGCCGAAAAGGTCAGGGTCTTGTTGGCGAAGTCGGTCTCGAGCATCGTCTCCTTGCCGGCAAAGCGGCCAAACAGCTCTTCGATCACCGATTTCTCCAGCACCACCGCCATCATCCCGCAGTTGAACATGTTCTGCTTGAAGATCCGGGCAAAACCCTCGGCGATGACGATGTTGATGTCGTTGACCTCGAAGGCCCAGGGGGCATGCTCGCGCGAGGAGCCGCAGCCGAAATTGTCCCGGGAGAGAACCGCCGCCTTGCCGGCGATATCTGTTCTCGGATCGAAGCCGTCGATGGTCAGGTCCTCGAGCAGATAGGGTTTGAGCGCCTCCTTGGTGATTTCGGTCAGGTATCTGGCCGGAATGATCTCGTCGGTATTGATGTCAGAACGATCGAGAAAGAGTACTTTTCCTGTAAAATTCTTCATTTCAACTCACCTCCCGCAGGCTGAACAGGGCTGCTTATATGGCCGGCGATGGCCGTTGCCGCGGCGGTGGCCGGGCTCATCAGATGGACCGTGCCGCCCTTGCCCATCCGACCATGAAAGTTCCTGTTGGTGGTGGAGGCGCACACCTCGCCGTCGGCCAGCACCCCGTTGCTCATCCCCAGACAGGCGCCGCAGGTCGGGTTGGTCACGCAGAAGCCGGCATCCATGAAAATACTAATGATCCCCTCGACCAGGGCCTGATTGTAGATGGCGGGCGAGGCGGGGGAGACGATGGCCCGGATGTCCGGATGCACCTTCTTGCCCTTGAGCACCGCGGCCGCGGCCCGGAGGTCTTCTATCCGGCCGTTGGTGCACGAACCGATATAGACCTGATCGACTTTCGTCTCGGTCATCTCGCTGACCGGGCGAACCTGGTCCGGTTTGTAGCCATAGGTGGTGAGCGGCACGATGTTGGTGGCATCGATCACCAGGGTACGATCGTAGACCGCATCGTCGTCGGCACAGTATTTCCGATACTGGGCCAAGGCCTCTTTTTTTGAGGAAAACTCGTCTTTGATGAACTCCCAGAGATAATTGACGGTGGTCATGTCCGGCGCGCAGATACCGCAGGTGCCGCCGGCCTCGACCGCCATGTTGCACAGGGTCATCCGCGCCTCCATCGACATCTTGTCGACCACCTCGCCGGTGAACTCGACAATCCGATCGGTGGCGCCGTTCACTCCGAGTTCGCCGATGATATGCAAAATGACATCCTTGGCCACCACGCCGTCCTGTAATGCACCCCGGACCTCCACCCGGATGCTGGCCGGGGTGCGGAAGGCGCAGACCCCTTTCAGAATACCGACCTCGAGATCGGTGGTGCCGACGCCGGCGGCAAAGGCGCCAAAGGCCCCGTGGGTACAGGTATGGGAATCACCCATGATCACCGTGTAGCCCGGTCGAACAAAGCCTTTCTCGGGAAAGATCACGTGACAGACTCCGTTTTGGCCGATATCGAAAAAATCACGGATCTGATGACGTCTGGCCCATTCACGCAGCAGCTTGCCCTGCATCGCCGTCTTCGAATCCTTGGCCGGGGTGACATGGTCGATCACCGCCTTGATCCTGTCCGGGTCGAAAACACGGTCCATGCCCCGGGACATGAGATCACAGATAGCGACGGGCGTGGTGATTTCGTGACAGAAAACGGCATCCAACCGGATAACCTGCACATCGGCAAACGGGGTGTCGACCACATGCTCTGCAAATATTTTTTCAACAACCGTTTTTCCCATATCTTTTCCTCTTGTGTACAGTTGATGGACAGACATTGCCCTCTGCAACTCCAGGGATCATCTCTTCTGGAATCTACACTGTCGGCACCATAGCCGAAAACCACATATAACCCAAATTCATAATTTTCATGGAACCGATTCCATTTGAGAATACCATCACCTCTTCTCCCCTTCACGGCAAGCCAACGCTTGATGGCGTCGTAAAAAGCCCGATCTCCTGCGTTGCAGCGGGATCGGCCACTGCTCGGCGTACCACATGTACGCCTGTGCTTGGCCGACACCACTGCGCCTTGTATATCGACCTTTTGTACTTAGCCATCTTGTACGCACACTCGAGGTTTTTACGAGAACATCAACGCTTGCGCCCCGATGCCACTCTCTCGTATAGTGGTGCAAAACGGCTAACCAGCATGGCTGGACCATAGAGCCTCAGCCACAACGAAGCATGAAACTCCTCGGCGCGGTAACAGCGTTTTCCGTACTGACAAGTTTCGGATAAACCAGCATCGCTGGACCAGATAGCCTCAGCCACAACGAAACATCAAACTCCTCGGCGCGGTAACAGCGTTTTCCGTACTGATGAGTTTCGGATAAACCGGGGCCAAAAACCACGACGACCTGCCTGTCAGACCTCAACCACCACAACGATCGGGAGTTGGAATGGCCAAGATAGTCGAGCTGAACAAATATAGAATGAAATGGAATGTCAAGGATATTGCCTTTCTCTACCCACCAGACGTGTTTACCGGCGCGTTCGACAACGAAAAAATGGAGATGCGCCACCGGGAGGAGGTGGAGAAGAAGCTGGCGAAACTGAAAGGCGACCTGGCCGCCGCAGACGACCCGGTTGCGGCGATGACCCTGCTCCATAAAAAGGATCATCTGCAGTTTCTGGTCAACAACGTCGAGTTCTTCCGGGAGGCCCTCCAACTGGAGGAGACCCTTATCGCCCTCTACACCAGAAACAACACCCCCTTCTCCTCCGAGGGCGATGCCGAACTGTGGAACCGACTCTTTGCAACATGCGACCGTACCAGATTACGGCAGTGCGGCTCGCCTCTGCCTTTTCGCGCAGCCACCGTCTATCGCGGTACCGTCTCCGGCTGCCGCCACAGCCTGATCTGGACCCCCGACCAGGAGACGGTGGCCCGTATTGCCCGGAAGTGGCAGGCACCGGATATCGGTGGCGGAGAGATGTTCGAGGTCGATGTCCAGGCGGAGCAGATTCTGGTCTATCTGCAGAAACGACGCGGCGAAGAGGTCATCCTGGCGCCGGAATTCATCGCCTGCGCCCCGATCAGGGCCTATGGCCGGCAGTCCTGACCCGCAATGCCGGAGCCATGCCCGTCAATCGTCAATAATCTCTTCGCTCAGGTTATCGACGATCACCGGACACTCCAGATAGGTCAGCTTGGGAGGGCTGCCGTATTTTTCTCCGACGAAGGCATGCCACTCGTCGTTGTACTGGCGTTCGGCGGCGGCACGGGTGCTCCACAGATAGATTCCGCCGGCGCTGGCGCCATCTTCGCTGACAAAATAGTATTTACGCAGCAACCCCTCCATCCCCCGATACTTCGGTGCCGTGCTCAAAAAGATCTCCCGGGCCCGCTCCCGGGAGATCGGCTGTGGCAAGGTGAATTCGACAATGGTGGTGATCATCCGCTCTCCTCTGCACATGGCCAGAATGGGCCCTGGCCTGCCGTCCCTATATGTGGTCAGCACGACCGTATCTTCCTGGCCCACAGTGTAGCGCGTCTCTGCCGGGCAGGCAAGTGTTGTGCGCCCCAATCATCTGACAGGCCGACAAAGGAGTGATGGCGATGAACCCGATTCAGCATATTCTCGAGCACTATCCACTGCTGGTCGTCGACGGCGCCCTGGCCACCGAACTCGAGCGACACGGCTGCTGCCTCGACGACCCGCTGTGGTCGGCAAAACTTCTCCTCGACCAGCCGGAACTCATCGCCCTGGTGCATGACGAGTACCTTGCGGCCGGAGCCGACTGCATCATCACCGCCAGCTATCAGGCCACCTTTGCGGGATTCCGCCAACGGGGCTGCAGCGACCGCGAGGCAGCGCGGTTGCTCGCCTCTTCCGTCACCATCGCCAGAGAGGCCCGAGACCGATTCTGGACCGAGCCGGCCAACCGCCACAACCGGCCAAAGCCCCTGGTGGCAGCCTCGGTCGGCCCCTATGGCGCCTTCCTTGCCGACGGTTCCGAATATCGAGGTGCCTATTCCATCGACGAAGAACAGCTCATCGCCTTTCACCGCCGCCGCCTGCAGACGCTCATTGCGGCTGGCCCGGATATTCTCGCCTGCGAAACCATCCCCTGCCTCCGCGAGGCCAGGGCCCTGGTCCGGCTTATCGAAGAATATCCCGGCCACCACTGCTGGATGAGCTTTTGCTGCCGGGACGGCCTGACCATCAGCAATGGGGAACGAATCCGCGACGGCGCCCGCTGGCTGCACGACCATCCCCAGGTTGCCGCCGTCGGCATCAACTGCACCCCGCCCGCCTATGTCGCCTCCCTGATAGGCGAGATCGAAAAAGAGACCGATAAACCGATCATCGTCTATCCTAACTCCGGCGAGCACTATGACCCGATCAGCAAATGCTGGCACAGCGATCCCGCCGACCGCTCCTTCACTCACCTGGCCCACGACTGGTTTCTGCAGGGAGCTCGACTGATTGGCGGCTGCTGCCGGACAACGCCCGACGATATCCAGGCCATCGCCAGCTGGCGGCGACCGCACCTGCCCGGCACCTGAAGCTGCACTTATCTCCTGCCAGCCCTCTGCCAGGCCGACCACGACCTTCTCCCAATGGTCCCGAGGATCTCAGCACCAGTTCACATATATTACTTTTTATAAAATGTTGACAAAGTAATTAACGATCCCTAATGTCAGAGCCATACCAGGTTGTGATGTCGGCTGTGGGGGATGATACTGTTATCGTTGGCTCGTATAACCGCCAGGAGCCGCAACTGTTGATGGACTCGTAAAAACTCAGATCTACTTCGTTGTAGGTCACAAACGACAATTCGCTGTACCATATGTACTACCAAATTGCCGTTTGAGACGCTACGCCTCGTATATCAGGTTTTTTCCTGAGTCCATTTCGGCGGAACATTCGACTTTTTACGAGAGTATCAACTGTTGATGAACTCGTAAAAACCTCAAGCGTGCATACAGGATGGCTAAGTACAAAAGGTCGATATACAAGGCGCAGTGGTGTCGGTCAAGCACAGGCGTACATGTGGTACGCCGAGCAGTGGCCGATCCCGCTGCAACGCAGGAGATCGACCTTTTTACGACGCCATCAACTGTTGAGATATATGCAAACGAGGTGGTGAGACAGGGGATATGGCAGCGAAAGACTACTATACGACACTCGGTGTCGCCAGGGATGCCAGCGGCGAGGCGATCCGCCGGGCCTACAGAAAACTGGCCCGTCAGTATCATCCCGATGTGAACAAGAACGGCGATGCCCAGGAAAAATTCAAGGAGATCAATGCGGCCTACGAGACCTTAAAAGACCAGGAAAAACGGCAGCTTTACGATCAGTACGGCCCAGACTACCAGCAGCGGAGCGCTGCCAGCGATCGACGGGACAATTTCAGCGGCTTCCGGACCAGCCCGGGGCGCAACCGCAGGTACTCCTCGTATCGGCGCAGTGATTTTGGCCAGGAAGAAACGGCCGACGAAGACCTCTTCTCCGCCGTCTTCGGCGGCCGTGATCGGCAACACGGTTTTACCGGGATGGACGAATTCACCACCGTCGACCAGGCCGATGAAGCAGAGTTGCAGCTCTCGTTGGCAGAGCTCGCCGGTCAGGTGGAAAAAACCGTCTCCCTGCAGACGGTCGAGCCTGCAGCCGGTGGCGAATATCGACAGGTCAACAGGACGATCAAGGTAAAGATACCCGCCGGGATGACAGAGGGTTCGGTCATCCGCCTGGCGGGTCAGGGCACCTTCGACCCGCTCTTTGGCAGACAACGGGATCTGCTGCTGCGGGTGGCCGTCCACCCGGACCCCTGCTTTACCCTCGACGGCCATGACCTCCACACCGTGGTGGCGGTTTCGCCCTGGGAGGCCGCCCTGGGTGCGGTCATCCCGGTGCAAACCCTCGGCGGATCCGTCAAGCTGAACATACCCGCCGGCAGCCAGACCGGCCTAAAACTCCGGCTGCGGGGCAAAGGCCTGCCCGGCAGAGAGGGGGCGGCGGGTGATATCATCGTCGAACTCGAAGTACAGGTCCCGGCCCATCTCTCTGCCAGAGAAGAGCGGCTGTTCAGAGAGCTGGCCCGTACCTCGACGTTTAACCCCAGAGAAAAGACAGCCCAGCGAAGGGGCCGCGGAAAGGCTTGATCCCCAGAAAGAAGATCACTGCTCGCCGGTATGCAAGATGATACCCGTGGGCAGCGACTCGCCAAAGATCAGGTCCTGCTCCTGCTCGGAGAGGGGGACAACCTCCTGCAGGCAACGGATTGCCCCCGCATTGTCGGCGGCATCTTCGGTAAGCCATTGGACCAGGCCAGCGAGGGTCTTCTGCTCGAGGTCCCTGGTACGATCGCCGGTCTTCCGGGCCATCTGGACCAGGGCCGGCACCACCGCTTTACGGTCACGCCAGTTGCTCTTAAGCAAGGTGGCGAGCCAGGCGGTCGCTTCCCTGGGCGGGATGACCCGATCCACCGGCCCGTACAGCAAGGCCCTGGCGCCGAGTCGGGCCAGTGACCAGAGATGCTGGGGGGTGCTCTGTTTCGGTTTCAGCTCAGCGAGCAGAATCCGGCCCAGTCGGATCTTCTCCTTGGTGTGCAGATGCTCCATATTGGCGATCGCCATCCACATTTCCAGCCGCTCCTGAGGCGGGATCTGCCCGCGCAGTCGCTTCTTGCCAACCAGGAGCAGGGCGACCTCCTGCACGAAATGTTGCTGCTGGGCCCGATTGAGACCCGCCGCCACCCGTCGCCACATGATCCACCACTCGCTGCGGACCTGAACCTTGTTGACATGTACCGGCCCCTGGTTGAAGTGGCGCCAGAGCTTTTTCATGCGCAGCGGGTCCGCGCCATCCGCCAGACCGGGCCGCAGGCAGTAACCGAGCAGATTGAGCCAGCGGCTCTCATGTTCCGGGGTATGCTGGCGGACGGGTTCGAGCTCGATCAGCTCATCGGTCAGGGCCCGGAGCAGGGACAAGGGCCACTCCCCCCGCGGCCTGTCGACCAGATCGGCCAGCTCCTTCACCACCGCCGCCAGCCGCCTCGACCCTCCGGAATCGCTGAATTTCTCTCGGAGTATTCCCCGGGCCTGTTCCACCAGCTCAGTGTCGAAAACATCGAGGTCGGCGACCTTGGTCGAAGGCGAGACGTTGCGCAGTTGAAAGTGCAGCTTCCAGCGGTGCTCGCTGGTCTGGCTCCGGCACCACAGCGCCAGGGTGCCCACCTCGGTGTAACTGGCCACCAGGTGGATGGGCAATTGGGCCTTCTCCCCCTTTTTGCCATAATGGATGATGGTCTGCAGAGGCTCCAGAGCGGTCAGGGAATCATCGACGACCACGATATCGCCCAGCCGGTCGCCACTGCGATAGTTGGAGCTGTAGAGATTGAAGGTGACCGGCTGATTGGCCAGCACCTCGAACTGCTGATCGGAGAGTTCGATCTGGCTGCCCTCCTCCAGGCCACGCTCGACCAGACAGATTGCCCGGCGCCGCGCATCGTCGTCGTCGGCCGCGACCTCCAGATAGTAGGAGCGGGGGCTGCCGCTGCCGACCCGGATGCCGTGGCCGGTCTTGACCAGGCCGTAATAGGCCGCGCCAAGGGATACCGCCAGGTCGGGGTCGGGATTGACCAGCACCTGCGGCAGCTCGTCGGCGCCCAGGGCAAACCAGCTGCCGATGGACTGACGGACCCGCTCCTGGATAAGCGGGGATTTCACCGAGCCGCCGTTAAACAGCACCAGATCGGGAATGGGTCGTGCCTTGCCGATATATTTTCTGACATCACCATCATGCTGGGCGAGGAACCAGCCCAGATGCCGGGTAATGGCCGGCTCCTGCTCATAGGGGAGACCGAACTCGGTGATTCCCTTGCGCTGGACCGGTTGACGCTTGTCGTCAGCCGACACCAGAGGGAAAAATCCCTCCAGCACCATGGTCTCGACCTCCTCATGGCCGAGGGTGACGGTCATGGTGTCACCGATGAGTTTACCGCCCTCACCGAGCAGGGTGATCTTCTCTTGATCAGAGAGGCCGCCGAGTATCCGCTCCTTGGCCTGACGGCCCAGATGACACAGGGTCTTCCAGCGATCGCCCTTTAAAGAAAGTTTTTTTCTGGCCAGCTGCATCTCGATGGAGCGGGCCAGGGCCAGATCGATATTGTCACCGCCAAGAATCAGATGATTGCCGACCGCGATACGCTCAAAACCCAGACGCCCGTCGGCATCGCGCAGATAGATGAGGGTGAAATCGGTGGTGCCGCCGCCGACATCGCAGACCAGAATCAATTCGTTGGCCCGGACATGGCTCTGCCAGTCCTGTTCATGGACCATCAGCCAACTGTAAAAGGCCGCCAGCGGCTCTTCGAGCAGAATGACCCGGGGCAGGCCGGCCTGGGTCGCCGCCTCCACGGTCAGCTCCCGGGCCACCTCGTCAAAGGAGGCGGGGATGGTGACGATCACCACCTGATCCTCCAGCGCGGCGTCATCCTCCTGGTGGACATGATTCCAGGCCTGACGAATATGGCTGAGATAGTGGGCCGCGGCCTGGATCGGCGAGACCTTGGAGACCTCGCTGTCGGCGCCCCACGGCAGGATTCTGCCGTGCCTGTCGGCGTTGTTGTGGCACATCCAGCTCTTGGCCGAGGCCACCAGCCGACCGGGAATCTTGCCGCCGTGGTCCCGGGCGAAGGTGCCGGCAAAGCTGTCCTCGCTGGTCGGCCAGGGCATCGCCAGGGCCTCCGGTGCAATATCGTACTCGCCGGGAATATACAGAAACGATGGCAACACCGGCAACTTGCCGACCTCTCCCAGTCCGGTCAACTGGGTGATGGCGAAAATCTCCGGACGGCGGCTCTGCGCCGCCAGCCGCAGATCGACAAAGGATACCGCAGAGTTGGTGGTCCCCAGATCGATACCGACAATATAGCGCTGGTCATTTGACTGCAAACGGCTCTTGCTCCCGCACATTGAATTCGAGTTTCCAGCGGCGCTCTCCCGCCTTGGCCACACACCACAACTCCAGGGTGCCCACTTCGGTGATCCGGGTCTCCAGGGTCACCGGGATGACCGCTCCCGCCTCGCCATCGAGAACGGTTTCCATTTCGGCGATCGGCTGCACCTCCCCCTCCCAGTCTTCGATGATATCGCCAAAGCTGTCGTTCTGGCGAGGTGAGCCAAGAAAGTCGAATTTTGCCACTTCACCGACCACCAGGGCGAACTCCCGGTCTTGCAGATGGGCCTGGCTGCCCTCCTCCATCCCGAAGGGAGCGATGCACAGCGCCTTGGTGGGAGCGGGGATACCCGGGATTGCGGGCATCGAGGCGGCGATCCCGATATAGTAGCTTCTGTTCAAGCCATAACGGATGCGTACCCCTCTACCCTGCCGGGCCAGACCATAATAGGCCGCCCCCCTGGCAACCGAGAGATCGAAATTCTCCGAGGCGATTTCCCGCACCGAACCGGAGGAATGGTTCCAGGAATCGAGGATATCCCTGACTCGCCGGCGCAGATGCGCCCCCTTCATCACCCCGCCGTTAAAGAGAATGGCGGTGGGCCGCAGCGGGTCGTTGCGACGCAGAAACGCGGCGAGATGATGGGTGATGGCCGGGTCCGACTCATAGGAGAGGCCGAGTTCCTGGATGCCGACCCGATTGGTGCCAGCCGGGGTCGCGCCGCTCTCGCATTCCGGGAAAAAACCGTTGACCAGCACGTCACTCACCATCTCACGGGCCAGAGTGGCCCGCATGGCGCCGCCGATCAGGCTGCTGCCCCGGCCAAGGATCGTCACCGGACATTCCTCAATCGCCTCATCACCCAAGAGACGCTCCTTGGCCTGACGACAGCTGTGGGCCAGGCCCCGCATCTGCCAGGAATCGAGACGCTTGCCCTCGGCGGCCAGTTGCCGGGCCACCGCATAGGCCAGGGTCAGGTCCATATTGTCGCCACCCACCAGGAGATGATCACCGACGGCGATACGCTCCAGGGCGAGCTGGCCCTCCTGCTCGCTGATCCGGATCAGGCTGAAATCGGTGGTGCCACCGCCGATATCGCAGACCAGTACCTGGTCGTCCTTGACCACCTGCTGCCGCCACTGGTCACCGCTGGCGTGGATCCAGGCGTAAAAGGCGGCCTGGGGCTCTTCGAGCAGAGTCACGTTGCCGATGCCGGCCATCTCGGCCGCCTTGACCGTCAATTCACGGGCCACGGCATCGAAAGAGGCCGGTACCGTCAGCAGAATTTCCTGATTTTCCAGCCTCAGCTCGTGGTCATCGACGGCCATCTGGTCATTCCAGCTCCTGCGCACATGCGCAAGAATAACCGAGGCCGCCGCCACCGGTGACAGCTTGGTCCCGGGATCGATCTCGCTCTGCCAGGGCAGGATGGGTCCGGTGCGATCGACCGTGGCATGACAAAGCCAGGACTTGGCAGAGGAGATCAGCCGGTCGGGCAACTCGGCGCCGCGGTCACGGGCAAACTCGCCCACCATCGCCCCACCCTCCTGGCGCCAGGGCAGGGCCATGTTCTGGTCGGCCACTCCATGTCCACCGGGAAGTAACAGAAACGAGGGGAGCACCGGCCGCTGTTCAACCACCCCGACCCCCACCAGCTGAGGGATCTCGAGAATAGCGATGACAGGCTGCTCGCCGGGCTCTGGCCCAGTTGGGGTGTAGGCGACAACGGTGTTGGTGGTGCCGAGATCAATCCCTATGATGTAGGTCGGTTGTGTCATGACTGAGTGCTGTACATCTGGAGGTTGTGCGAGGTATTGTCGATGCCGGGTTCACCCTGATATCTTCTGGTGCCAGGCACCATCGGCTAACCGATCTCCACCTCCGCAGGAGAGATGATCGACGGGTCCTTGGAGGCGGCCAGATCGGGCAGTTTGACCTTCTGGGCCCGCCAGCCCCTGTGACGGACGATGCCGGTAAAGGGCGGTTCGCCACTCACCCGGCCCGTCAGCTTGATCGCCTCGGGGTTGAATCCCGCCACTACCGTGATGTGATCGCCTTCATGGTCGTCGAGCACCGGAACGACGGCAAGACTCTTGTCGAACACCTTTTTACAGCTGTCGTGGATACTGCGAACCGCGGCACCGATCTGGTCATCCGCATACATCTCGAGGTCTTCCTGGAAGAAATCCACCAGCCGCCCCTCTTTTTGCAACACCGTCAGCAGATGGAGAAAGAGTCGCTTCTCCTGCAGGATCCTGCCCTCATCCCTGCCCTGGGCCGGTCGAGCCGCCTCTTTTCGCACGGGGGGGCGTGCCGGGGCCTGGGGCACGGCGGCAGTGCCGGCCATGGCCCGCAGTATCGACCAGAGAAGCAGACCCACCAGCAGAAAGAGGCCAGCGGTCCCCGCCAGCAGATACTGGCCATAGGCGTCACGCAGCGAGAAGATCCAGGCAACGGTATCCGCCGCCGTGGCTCCGCTGTCGACCAGGGCCGTCAGTTGCCGGCCAAGCAGCTGAGAGCCATAATAAATCGCGGCAATGATCAGCCCGGCCACTATGACCATGACCAGCATGATCGCCGGAAACGAAGGTCGTGCAAAACACTTGGTATTCGCCATTGTCGGTATTCTCCTTCGCCTTGACAGACTCGGATGGAAACGTGCTGAAATTTCGCGTGGACGACAGGTACCGGCCGACGGAATCGCCTGCAGGCGAGGAGGCAAAGAACCATCACCGGGCCGGGCCCCATAGACAATGGGATAAGTACAAAACAGCAGGTGAGAAGTCAACCGCTTTCCTGCCCGGTTAACCCAGTCCTGGGCAACCCTGGAGGGGGGTACGGCAAGCACTCCTCTCCCGCCAGGTGCATGGGCCCTCACCGGTGATCACGGTCCCAGCCCCTTTGCAACGGCCACCAGACAGAATCAGGATGGGCACAAGATAGATGATGAAACCAGCTCGGAGCATGTGGTAATGTTGGCCCTGTTCCGTTGCCAGCCAGCGACCAGACCGACCTCATCCCAATGAACATCTCGGCCGACTGTCAGTTCGGAGCATCAACGCACACGGGCCGGCTCGCTGGGCCACCAATCATCGACCACCAGAGAAGACAACATGGAAAAAGCAAAGGTGTATTTCACGGATTTTCGGACCAAGGCGTTCGGCGACGGTTTACCAACCAAACTGAAAAAACTGTTGCGGAAGGCCGGCTTGACCGAGCTGGACCTGGAGGGGAAGTTCGTCGCCGTCAAAATGCATTTTGGCGAACTCGGCAATATCAGTTATCTGCGCCCCAACTACGCCAGGGCGGTCGTTGACCTGGTCAAGGAACTGGGCGGCAAGCCGTTTCTCACCGACTGCAACACCATGTATCCGGGAAAGAGGAAAAATGCCCTGGAGCATCTGGAATGCGCCTGGGAAAACGGCTTCACCCCGCTCACTGTCGGCTGTCCGATCCTGATCGGTGACGGTTTGAAGGGCACCGACGACATCGAGGTGCCGGTTGCCGGGGGGGAGTACGTGCAGAACGCCCGGATCGGCCGGGCGATCATGGACGCCGACGTGTTCATCAGCCTGTCTCATTTCAAGGGTCATGAGATGACCGGCTTCGGCGGGGCCATCAAAAATATCGGCATGGGTTGTGGTTCCCGGGCCGGCAAGACCGAGCAGCACAGCGGCGGCAAGGCCACCATTGACGAAGCCCTGTGCCGGGGCTGCCAGATGTGTCTGAAGGAATGTGCCAACGAGGCGCTGTTTTTCAATGCCGAGACCAAAAAAACCCATGTCATCGAAGAGAACTGCGTCGGCTGCGGCCGCTGCCTGGGATCATGTAACTTCGACGCCATTTCCTTTGACAACTTCGCCGCCGTCGAACTGCTCAACCGGCGGATGGCGGAATACACCAAGGCCGTGGTGGACGGCAGACCCTGCTTTCATATCTCCCTGGTGGTCGACGTCTCCCCCAACTGCGACTGCCATGGCGAAAACGATGTACCGATTCTGCCCAACCTCGGCATGTTCGCCTCGTTTGACCCGCTGGCCCTGGACCAGGCCTGCGTCGACGGCTGCCTGGCGGCCACGCCTCTGCCCGCCAGCCAGCTCGCCGACGAGATGGCCAAGGCGGACTTTGTCGACCGCCACGATCATTTCACCAACTCGACCCCGGAGTCTGAATGGCGCACCTGCCTGGGCCATGCCGAAAAAATCGGCCTGGGCACCCGTGATTACGAGCTGATCGTGGTCAAATAGCGTCCATCCAGAAACGGCTATGTCGCCATAACTCGTGATGGCGTCGTAAAAAATCGAATGTTCCACCAAAGCGACAAGCCCGGCCGCCGTGGGGCCGAGCTTGTCGCTTTTCTCTTCCACGCTGTGCAGCAAAGAGCCACAAACCGACTTACTTTTTCTTCCGTCTCAGTGCGGCAAGACCGGCCAGGCCGGAACCAAAGAGCAGCATGGTGGCTGGTTCAGGAACCGGATCGACAGGGACTTCGGTGATCCGGCCATAGAGGGTGGCCATGTTCGCCTGCCCCTCGACGGTGCTGAAGACATTGGATATCGTCAGCCCGCCATCCTGGGAAAAACCGAAGAGATTGAAATAGTAATCATCCCCGCCCACGGTGATCAGCTCGTTGACGATGGGATTGGCGATGGTGACGATATCGTTGGGATTCGGACCATTATTGGGGGTCTCGTCGTGATCGATGAAGAAGGTGGCGGCGATTGAGCTGGCCACACCATCGACCCCCAGGGTCAGAACCAGATCGATATAGTCGAGAGATATTCCGGTAATCGGGAAATTCAAGTGGGTAAAGTCACCCAGGGCAAACATCGAACCATCGGATTCAACATTTAAAGGAGTGCCATTGCTGATAAAATCATAGCCACTCTGGCCCGAACCGGATACAGGCGTTCCCCAGCGGGCAGTGCTCAAGGTACCGTTGGTACCAATGTCGTTTTGCACCGTAACTCCGGAAACAGGCGACCAGTTGGCCCAGTCTCCATCGATATCGTTGATGGTGAGTGTTGTCGATTGGGCCACAGAAAGACCACCGACCAGAAAAAATCCAATCGTCAATCCAGCAAGATACATTTTTTTCATGGACTTCCCTCCGTCAGTTCATGGATGTGTTGTTTGGAGCCAGGGCCGCACCGCAGCCAGGCACGGCCTCCAGGACTCCCCTAGGCAAAGCGTAAGCAAGAAACGGACCGAAAAGAAAACAATTTCCACGACGGTACTGGCACAATCAGATGTAGTATCAGTTAGTTATTCCATATAATTCGATTTATTGACACTACCGTGCCGGCCATTGGAGGTCAAGTCTGTCCGAAATCGGGACCGTTGCCGGCCATGACCCGTTTCAGCAGCCAATCTTTCCGGAAATAAATTCCGAGAATGCGGAATTTCGCCGGGGCAGTCATCACCCATACTGCCGTCACTGTGCTCTTTATCGATATTATATAATATAAAAACTCTGTTCTATGACCTTTGCGTCAATATGCCAGCACTCCGGAATTCTGGTCGCTGGACGACCCGAAGCAAACCGGTCGTTGATTTTTTCTCCTCAGCCCGAGAACGGCCCCCGCTCAACCCTCTTCTGATGAAACCGCAACCCAATCAAAACCGTGAGCTGTTATATCGATGAAGATATGGTCGACACAATGGACCAATTTCAGTAGACGGCAGCCGTCCGCACAGCACCTTCCGGCGCAGAACCACCGATGATGGATATTTTTTTTGCTCGACGCCATCGGCCCGTCTTTCCGCAACGACCAGAAGCGGCGCATCGACTGGTCGAAGATCCCTTTTCATGTTTTCTCGCCCGACCCGGTCCAGCGCCGTCAGCAGTTTGCCGCCATCCGTGCCGATATGGAGACCTTCGCCAGCAGGGTCAGCCGAATCGGCTATAACAGCGTCAGCCTCGATGACGTGGCCCACCTGACGCCCGACCCCTGGCTCGAGCCGGAACAGAGCGAAACCATACTCTCCTGCCAGGAGGAATAGCGGGCACTGTTTTCGATCTGCGCCAGACACGGCCTCGCCATTTCTCGTTGACCAACATGGCTGGACGGCCCGCCTCATCTCAATAGACAGTCACTCGACACGTAAATATACAAAACAAATACAAATACTTGCTTTGGCTTGCCGGTTTCACCGGTGTTTCAGATTCTCCCGATTGCCGCCCCTGTCTTTTCTGGATTGGCCTCCGGGATATTCCCTACAAAATTGGTCGAAAAGGTCTGGCATATTCGTCATCCTTTGGTTACAGTGGGTCTCGTTAACGTTGTGATTTATGATTGTTCTTTTTGCCTCTGCAATGATAACTCAACAGACCCCTGCTCATGAAAACTCTCTTTGCATTACTCCTTTCTGGCATCTGTCTCGGTATTTTGATTTCACTCGTTGGGGTGGAAGCGGTCGAAAAGACATCGGGGGAGGAATTCTGCTCGAGCTGCCACTCGATGAAGGGGGTCACCGCCGCCTACAAAGAAGATGTCCATGGCGGCAACAACACCTTTGGCCTCAAAGCCAAATGCGCTGACTGTCACCTTCCTCATGACAACGTTTTTCACTATGTCACAGCCAAGGCCTATACCGGCATCAAAGACGTTTTAGGCGAGATGTTCTGGAAAGACAGTATCGACTGGGTTGGCCGGCTGGAGAAGAGAAAAGAGTTCACCTACACATCTGGCTGTCAGAAATGCCACGATCTCGATGCGATACGGTATGAAATCCCCAAAGCGTTTCTGGCCCACCGGGATTTCAAAACAGGCAAAGTCGACACCTGCATTCAATGTCACGAACATGTCGGACACAAAAATATTACGGCAAACCTGTAACTCACAGTCAGAGGAGGAAAAAATGCATTTTTTTATTGCAGCAGTGCTGTCTCTGGTGCTGGTTTCCCCAGCGTTGGCGGTTGACAGCACCATCAAAACACTCAAGGTGGAGCGAGGTCTTTCTCTACAGGCGCAGAAATGTGTTGAATGCCATGCGGAGAAGTCTCCTGGTATCGTTGCCGACTGGACCATGAGCCGCCACGGTCACGTCGGCATTTCCTGTATCGACTGCCATAGTGTGGATGCAGGTTCACCGATGGCGGCCCAGAACTGTCCCGGAGTCAAAGGCACCGACACCTATGTCACGGTTCTCGTCACCCCGAAGACCTGTGGCCGTTGCCATAGCCAGGAGGTGGAGCAGTTCAGCGCCAGCGGCCATTACCGGGGTAATCTGATGTACTCGGCTGAAGATGGCCGGAATTATCTCAGTATGAAGGCGCTGATGCAGACCCATGAGGGCCAGGGCATAGAGAAGTTTAAGAACGCTGCCGACATGACAGGCTGTATGCAGTGCCATGGCTCGCGAGTGGTACTCGATGAAGCGAAACGACCGCTCAAGGAAGGCTGGCCCGCCGCCGGTATCGGTACGGTCTACCCCGACGGCTCGGTAGGGAACTGCGTGGCCTGCCATACCCGCCATCGTTTCAATATCGCCGAGGCCAGAAAACCTGCCGCCTGCGCCAGCTGTCATCTCGGTCCGGATCATCCGGATATAGAGATCTACAATAACAGCAAGCATGGTCATATCTACAACAGCGAAGGCAGTGAGTGGAACTTCTCCGCCGCCCCAGACGCCTGGGAAGTTGGTG
Source organism: Desulfopila sp. (assembly GCA_047973425.1). Classification (GTDB taxonomy): domain Bacteria; phylum Desulfobacterota; class Desulfobulbia; order Desulfobulbales; family Desulfocapsaceae; genus Desulfopila. Next base: position 29,843 of record JBKEBZ010000063.1, on the reverse strand, counting down.
ACTTCCGGACACCGACCTGCGCCACCTGTCACCAGAGCGGAATCGGCGATCTACAGACCACCCACAATATTTCAGAGCGATTGAAATGGAACCTGTGGGCCACGAGGTCCGAGGTGAGAAACTCCCCCGACCCCTTGAGCCCGCTGACCGGCGACGGGGTCAAAGGTCGCCAGCTGATGAAAAAGGTGTGCAGTAACTGTCATACCCCACTCCACACCGACAATTTCTTCGAGCAGGCCGACAACCACATCGAGCTCTATAATGAAGGCTACTTTGATGTCGCCGACAAGATGTTGAAAGAACTGAAGGAAAAAGGGCTGCTCAAGGAGAATCCATGGGCTGATGAATTCCAGAAGATCTACTATCACCTCTGGCATCATCAGGGACGCCGGATGCGTCAGGGAGCGGCCATGGCCGGCCCCGATTACGCCCACTGGCATGGCGTCTTCGAGCTCCAGCAGGACCTCTATGAGCTCGAGCACATCTACCAGGCCAGAATGGAATCCGGTAAGATAGAGTAAGCGAGCGCAGCACACTGTAAAAAAAGGAGGAGTCGGCGTCTGCCGGCCCCTCCTTTTTTGTTTGCTCTGGTCCAGCGCCGCTGGTCAATGCGACTGGACCTCGCTTACCGGGTTCCTGGTTACGACCTCAACCGCCCGCAGCACCATCACCAGAGCAAAGACTCCAAAGCCCGCGGCAATGACATAGTAAAAGGGAAAGGTGGGAATGTTATGGACCTCCGAGGCGGCACGCTTGGCCATTGCATACTGCGCCTGCTCGATGTTGGCATACATCACGATAAACAGCAGAGCGGCCTGCAGCAGGTCACCCACCAGACTGATCCCGCGACGGACAGCGGGGGCCAGTTTCTCGGTCAGCATCGTTACCTTGACATGGCCATCGAGAATCTCGGTATGGGCCATGCAGAAGGCGACCGCCACGACCATGAAGTATTCAATTATCTCGTATGCCCCTAAAATGGTCACCTTGATCGTATAACGGAGGACGATATCGACAAACATGATCGACAGGATCACAGCCAGTGAAACAACCGACAGAATATTCATTGCCGCGGTTATTCTGCGCAAATATTTACGAAACATATGCCGTCCTCATCATCTGTTTATCCGAAAATCGCCAGGGCGAAAAGCTCTGTTGCCGCACCGGAGAGTTGCAGTGTTTGTCGTGGCGGGGAGTTGCAGTGTTCGGTGTGGCTGAGGCCACCTGGTGGCCAGCCGTGCTGGTTATGCGCCATAGATCAGCCTGGGCAAAAATGTCGCAATGGCGGGAAACAGGATCAAGAGTAACGCGGTGGTCATAATGGCCAGCCAGAAGGGGAAGATACCCTTGAAAATCGTCTGCATCGGAATATCCTTTGCGACCCCGGCCATCACAAACACGTTGATACCGACTGGCGGAGTAATCATGCCCTGTTCCATGATCAGAACCACCAGGGCTGCAAACCAGATGGGATCAAATCCAAGCTGGCTGATAACCGGCAGAAAAATAGGTATCGTCAGCAGAACCATGGCCAGGGCGTCCATCAGGCAGCCGAGCAGAATGTAGATCAGGATGATCAGGGCAAGAACGACATAGCGGGAAACCTCGAGACCACTGACGAAGGCCGCGGTTTTCATCGGAATCTGCGATATGGCGAGGAAGGTGCCAAAGGCGTATGCGCCGATCAGGACCAGAAAGATCATGCCGGTGGTCTTGGCGGTATCAAAGAGCGCGTACCTGATATTTTCCCAGGTGAAATTTCGTTTTACCACCATGATCACCAGACAGATCATGCAGCCAAAGGCGGCCGCCTCGTTGGCCGTGCAGATGCCGGAGAACATCCCGCCCAGAACGACGACGAACAGGGTGATCATCCCCCACAGGTCTGTCAGTGAGCCGATTTTTTCCCGCCAGGAGAAATGCCCGCCTTTGGGCCCCCTGTCGGGGTTGACTTTGACCACGAACAGTATCGCCACCATGTAGGCCACGGTGAGCAGAATGCCGGGAACAATGCCGGCGGAAAACAGTCTGCCGATGGATTCACCGGTAATGATGCCATAGAGAATCAAGGGGACGCTGGGCGGAATGAGGATACCCAGAGTCCCGCCGGCGACGATGCTGCCTGAGGCGAGTCCATCGTCGTAGCGGTATTTTCTCATCTCAGGCATCACCACCTTGCCCATGGTCGCGGTCATCGCCGGACTCGAGCCACAGATTGCGGCAAAGCCGGAACAGGCGCCGACGGTGGTTATCGCCAGTCCTCCCGGCAGCCGGGACAGCCATTTGTTGGCAACGGAGAAGAGGTCAGAGCTCACCCCCGAAACAAAGGCCAGGTTACCCATCAGGACAAAGAGGGGAATCACCGTCAAACCGTAGTTGGCGGTGTGGGAAAATATCGTCGTTTTCAGAACCCCTAAACCGGCATTGGGACCAACCAGGACTGTGGTGCCGACGAAACCGACCATCATCATACACAGGCCGATATGGATCTCCATCATAATGAGAACGAAGAGTACTGCTATACCGAGCATCCCGACAACCGTTGGATCCATCTTCCCCTCTACCGATAGTTACCGTTTTACGACTACCGGCCCATCCTGAAACGAGCCGATCCGCCCACCCCCTCTTGCAGCTATTGCAGTTGTTGGGCAAATTCAACATACTTGTCGAAAACCTCTTGGGCCGGGTACCCTTTTTTGCTGTTTTCTTCAATCCATTTGCTCCATACGGACTGGGCCTTGTCGCGAAATTTTGCCGTTTCGCTCTCCGAGAGCGTTACGATTTCAGAGCCCCTCTTGGTCACCTCCGGCACAATGGCATTCTGATAGGTGGCATCGAATATCGCGGCGACCTCAAGCGCGAGCTCGGTTCCTGAATTCTTTTCCAGAGCGGCTTTGGCCTCGGCGGGCAGAGAGTCGAACTTTTCCTGGTTCATCATGCAGTAAAAGGGCATCTCGTAATGATTGAAGCTCAGGTAATAGTTCGAGATCTCGTAGAGTTTGAAGTTTTCGATACCACCCCAATCGATCACATAGCCTTCGATAACGTTCTTTTCCATGGAAGAGAAGATATCGCCAGGGCCCATGCTGATGGGTGAATAGCCCAGAGCGATGGCAAAATCGGTGGGGGGACCACCAGGAATACGGATCGCCAGGTTCTTCAAGTCCTCGAGTTTTTCTATTTTTTTGTTTTTGGTGACGATCGGATTTTGAGCGTTGGTGTTCATCCACAAGACCTTGTACCCTTCGAACTCCGAGGAGATATAGTCGGTCTGGTAGAACATCTTGTTTAAGACGGTGGTACCATCCTTGGCATTTTTTATGTTGAGCATCGGCAGACTGATCGCGTCCGTCAAGGTGAACTGCCCCGGATGAAATCCGGAAAATGTCCAGGCGATATCACAGATACCGGTATTCAGCATGTCCAGGGCCGTTTTCGGCCCTCCCAGCGAGGCGCCCGGAAAGATGGTTATCTTCAGCGTGCCATTGGCGTCCTGCTCGACTCTCTTCGCCCACTCGTGGAAAAAGGTATCCAGCACATTGCCGGCGGCCTCGTGGTGGTGCATCTTCAGCTCGACCACCTTCTTTTCCGTCGTCCCTTCAGCGCGCTTCTGTTCGTCATCGCCACTACAGCCTGCCAGTGACACCAGCGACACCATCACTAACGTGACAAAACCTGCAACTGCTCGATATTTTTTCATCTCTTTTTCTCCTTAAAATAAAAAGACAACAAACGTTTTTCTGCTGTCGGTCTCTACGGGTCTGGCAACAACATCTCCCGGGCGTTTTTCAGCGGTAATGGGGCGAGCGGATGTGCTGGGCACAGCGAAACAGTACATATTCCACAACTTGCTTATCTTCCACTAAAAGTAGAGACAGATCCGACAAAGTGTATCTGCAAGGTGAATCGATGGGCCATTTCCTGTCAAGGGAAATATCGTGGGGCGACAACTCCAGGCCGCTTTTCTCATCCGGGCTACGCCCCAGCCGGTAACGCCGCGGCCAGAATCTCGATGGGATGACACGGCTTCCTCTTCGTCCCGTCCTGTATCTGCTCACGGCAGGAGGTTCCCGCCGCGGCGATGATCGTCTTCTCGCCGGCGGCCCGTACCACCGGGAACAGGACCTGTTCCCCGATGGCCATGGAGGCCTCATAGTGCTCCTTCTCATAGCCGAAGGCCCCCGCCATGCCACAGCAGCCGGCGCCGCTCTCTGTTACCACGGTGTTGGGCAGCATGCTCAGCATTTCAAGCACGCGCTCCGCCGTACCCAGCGCCTTCTGGTAACAGTGGGTGTGGACTAGGATCTCCCGTGCCGGCACGTCGGTCGGCAGCAGTTGTCTCAGGGTCTGCCGAAAGTCCTCCCGGGTGACGAATTCTTCGAAAAAGAAGGATTGAGCGGCAACCTCCCTGGCCTCCGGGGTCTTGAGCAGATCCGGATACTCGTCCCGAAAGGTGGCGATGCAGCTCGGTTCGACCCCAATCACCGGCAGCCCCTGACGCACATACTGCACCAGTATCTCCACATTTTTCCGAGCATTTTCTATGGCCTGCTTCAACATACCCTTGGAGATCATCGGCCGGCCGCAACAGCTGTGGTTCTCGAGGCAGATCACCCGCAGGCCGAGAGCCTCCAACACCTTGACAGCCGCCGTACCCAGCCCCGGTTTGTTGTAGCGGATATAGCAGTCGTCCCAGAGAATGACGCTCTTTGTCCCCAGGGGAGCCTGGCTGTAGAGATGCCCGCACCATTGCCTGAACGGCTTATCGGCCAGCCGCGGCAATGACCGTCGTCTGTCTATCTTCAGAGTGCGCTCGAGCAACCCGCGGAACAGGGCATTGCCGTAGACGGCATTGGCCAGCCCGGGTGCCAGCGAACCCAGTTTGGAGGACATCTCCAGGTGACCGATCATCCTGCTGCGCAGGGGAATACCATGCCGGGCCTGGTATTGAGCGAGAAACTCATACTTGAGCTTGGCCATGTCGACCCGGGTGGAACACTCGGTGCGACAGGCCTTGCAGGCCAGACAGAGGTCGAGCGCCTCGTACGCTTCCCGGGCCAGCAGACCTTCCTGGCCGAATTCGCCGGTCATCGCCGCCCGCAGGATGTTGGCGCGGCCGCGGGTGGTATCCTTTTCGTCCCGGGTCAACCGGTAGGACGGGCACATGGTGCCGGCGACCTGCGAGCGACAGATGCCCTGCCCGTTGCACATCTCCACCAGGCCGGCAAAGCCACCGTAATGGGAGAAATCGAAAAAGGTCTCGGTCGGTGCAAACGGGGTCCGGTAGCTGGGGGTAAACTTGAGCCAGTCGGTATCCCACGGTTCGATGCCGTCGATGATCTTGTGCGGATTGAAGAGGTTGTCCGGGTCAAAGACCACCTTGACCTCACGGAAGGCCTGGTGCATCTCCTTGCCATACAGCTGCTCGTTGAAGTAGCTGCGGGCCAGCCCCTCGCCGTGTTCGCCGGTGGTCGAGCCGTGATGGGCAATGGCGACCGACATGATCCGCTTCATCAGCAATTCGAGGTTCTGCAAGCCCTCCCTGGTCTTCAGGTTGAGATCGAGCCCCATATGCAGGCAGCCCGCCGAGGCGTGGGCATCGAAGTTGATGTCGATACCGAACTGATGGCCGATGGCGATAACCTCCTCGGTGTACGGTGTCAACTCGGCGATGGGCACACTGGCATCGTCGATGACCCAGACCGGTTTGTCATCACCGGGTTTACTGACAATGAGACCGAAGACCGATTTGCGGATCTGCCAGACCCGGCCAATCTCTTCGGCGGTGGCGCAGTGGGAGACATGATCTCTGTAGCCGCCCCGGCGCATGGCCTGTTCCAGCTTTGCCGCCTCGTCGGCCAGCTCGGCGGTGGAATCCCCGGCGAATTCGACGATGAGGATGGCGCCCGGTACGTCCTTGACGAAGGTGCGCAGCCGGGGACCGATTGCCGGATGGTCATAGGCCAGCTGCAGGGTCGGTCTGGCCATCAACTCCACCGCCGAGACCCTGTGTTCGAGGATGACCGGCACCTCACGCAGGGCGCTGGCCAGAGAGTCGAAGTGGAAGATTGCCAGTCGCACCGCCTGCGGGCGTTTGACCACGTTGAGCCGTATCCTGGTGATGGCACCGAGCGTCCCCTCGCTGCCGGCTACCAGGTGGGCGAGATTGAACGGGGCCCCCTGGTCCTTCGCCTTGAGCAGCCGGTCGAGGTTGTAGCCGGCGACATTGCGCCAGGTCTGTGGGAAGTTGGCTCGAATCTGCTGCTCGTAACGTTCAAGCAGCGGCGGAATACTGCGGTAGAGTCGCCCTTCCAAGGTCGTCCTGGTGGCAAGTTCCTGTATTTCTTTGGTTGTTTTCGGCCCAAGCAGCAATTTGCTCCCATCCGCTCCGACAACCTCCAGCTGGTGAATATGATCGGTCATCATCCCGTGGACAAAGGAGTGTGAACCCGTCGAGTTGTTGCCGGCCATACCACCGATGGTAGCCACCGCACTCGATGACGGGTCCGGGCCGACCATCAGCCCGTGGGGAGCGAGCTGGCCGTTGAGCACATCGAGCACCACCCCAGACTCCACCTCAACCCACTGCTCTTCAATATTTAACTCTATAATATCATTGATATATTTTGAGTGATCAATAACCAGGCCGGTGCCGACGGTCTGCCCGGATACCGAGGACCCGCCACCACGAGGAATGATGGGAATCTTGCATTTACCGGCAATTTCGATAGCGGCCTGGACATCGTCGCTGTTGCGGGGAATGACCACCCCGACCGGCTGCTTCTGGTAATCGGAAGCGTCGGTGGAATAGAGTTGCCTGGTCAGGTGGTCAAAGCGTACCTCGCCGTCTATCCGCCTGCTCAGTTCATTGATCACTTCGGAGATATTTTCGCTCTTCATGGCATCGCTCGTTTGTTACCGGTTGAGATGAAACTCGTCAGCGCGGAAAGCGCTCCTGCCCTGCCGCGGAATTTCAGGTGGTACACGATCAACTCTTCAATTCTACGAGGAAAAGAGTTGTGTGAGGCTCAGGGAGATGGCCGGCACATAGGTGATGAGCATCAGCCCCGCCAACAGCAAAAGTAAAAAGGGAAAAACCGCCCGGCCAATCTCGGTCAGCGACTTGCCGGTGAGGCCCATGGCCACGAACAGGTTGAGCCCGAACGGAAAGGTGAGGAAACCGAACTCGATATTGACGATCATGATGATGCCGTAGTGGATCAGGTCGATATCGAATTTCTGCAGAGCCACCAGCAGGATAGGCGAGATCACCACCACGGCGGAAACGATGTCCATCACACAGCCGACCAGCAGCAGAAAGATATTGATCGCGAACAGAAACAGATACTTGTTCTGAATGTGGCTGACGATGAAATCGGCCACCGTCACCGGCAGCTTCTCCCGGGTGAGCAGCCAGATAAAGGTCATCGCGCAGGAGATGATAAAAAGAAGCGCCGAGGAGAGCACCACCGACTCTTTCAGTACCCGATGAAACTTGGCAAGGCTCATGTCCTTGTAGATGAAGAGCTCGACCAGCAGCGCATAGACCACCGAGACCGCGGCCGCTTCTGTGGGGGTGAAGATACCGGAATAGATGCCGCCAAGCACCACCACCGGCATGGCAATGCCCCAGGAGGCCGAACGCAGCAGCTGCCAGCGCTCGCGCCAGGTATACCGCTGCTCGGAGCGCCAGCCATGCCTGATGGCCAGGATCACCGAGTAGAGAGCGAGAATTCCACCAATGACCGCGCCGGGCAAAACGCCGGCCATGAACATTTCGCCGACCGAGACATTCATCACCAGGGCGTAGAGCACCATGGGGATGGATGGCGGGATGAGGATACCGAGGGAACCGGCGGAGGTGAGCAGACCGGTGGAGAACTTCTCACTGTACCCATTTTTGATCAATGCTGGGATCATGATCGAGCCGATGGCGATCACCGTCGCCGGGCTCGACCCCGAGATCGCCGCAAAAAAGATACAGGCCAGGATCGAGGCGATGGCCATGCCGCCAGGGAGACGGCCGACCAGCATCTGCATCACCGCCACCAGCTTTTTGGCAATCGAGCCCTGAGCCATGATATTGCCGGCCAGGATAAAGAATGGAATGGCCAGCAGAATGAAGTTGTCCATCCCGTTGAACAGCTGCTGGACGATGGCCTGCAGGGGGATGTTGAGATAAAAATAGAGCGTTGCCCCGGTGACCGCCAGCATGATGATGGCGATGGGGGTCGAGAGCATCAGCAGGGTGACAAAAAGGGCAATCATGAAGGTAATCATCGTGAGTGCTCCTCTTTTTCACTGTTTTCAAAGGCCGTATTGGTGAGCAGGCCACCCGCGTTTTCGCCGGCTTTGATCAGAAAGCGCAGGGCAATGACCGCGGTGAAGATACCAATCGGCAGATAGGGAATATACATCGGCATCTTAAACGACGGTGTCGTGGCCCCGTACTTGGCCAGTTTGCCGATCTGAATCCAGGCGGCGTAGCAGACCACCACCATGGTCGCGGCCGAAACCAGATGAGCGACCATTCTGAACAGATGCTTCAGCCGGTTGGGCACGTACTGGATAACGGCGTCCATGCTGAAATGACTGCCATAGCGGACACAGATACCGGCACCCATAAAGGTTATCAGTACAGTCATATACCGTGACCCCTCATCCACCCAGTCATAGGCGAGCCCCATGGTATAGCGCAAAATGACCTGGATAGTGGCAATCACCGCAATGCCCAGCAGGGCATAACCGATGAAGAGTTCTTCGGTCTTGTGGATGATATCGATAAGTCGCGTCATGTCCAACTCCAGAAAGGCGTAACCCGGCCAGAGGTTGGGCAACCGGGTTACCGCGATGTTGATCTTGGGACAGAGATCTGTGGCCTACCAGGGCCTGCAGCGCCTTTTATTGCTGGTATTGCTTGATCTTTTCTTCAAACAGCTGCAGATAACTCTTGCCGGCGAAGCTGCCGTATTCTGACTTGTCAGGAATCATGCCGACTTCTTTTTCAAACCGGCCATAGACAGGTTTGACCGCCTCGCGGAAGGCGGCACGTTCAGCATCGGTGAGCCTGGTTATCTTGACCGTACCACCCTTTTCCAATTCGGCGACCATCTCTTCAGTCACCCTGACACCCTCTTCACGGTTTTGTTTGGTCATAATCGCCGCGCCATCACGGAAGATCTGCTGCTGCTCCGGGGTGAGCTGTTCCCAGAGGTCGATATTGAAGATGATAAAGGTCTCGGTGAGGATGTAGTTGGTCAGGGTGACATAGGGGCTGACCTCGGTGAACTTCATCATGATCGAGGTCATGATCGGGTTTTCCTGGGCGTCGATCACCCCTTGCTGCAGGCCATTGTACACCTCGGGAAAGGGCATCGGCACCGGGCTTGCGCCAAGGGTGCGCCAGGTCTCGAGATAGATCGGCGACTCCATCACCCTGATCTTCATGCCCTTGACATCCTCCGGGGTGCGGACCTCTCTCTTGACGTTGGTCAAGTCACGCATCTGGTTTTCGCCATAGCCGATGGTGACGAAACCACGCCGCGGGAAGGCGTCGGAGTAGATCTTGAAAAACTCGGGATCGCCCATCACCGCATAGGCGACCTCTCGGTTCGGCCATAAAAACGGCAGGTCGAACAGCGCCACTTCCGGCACGAAGTTGGAGAGAACGGCAGCGGTACAGTCCATCATGTCCAGGGTGCCGCCCTGGACCTGCTCGACCATCGAGCGCTCACCACCCAACTGCCCCATCGGGAAGACATCGATAGTAATCTCACCTCCCGTCTTTTCCTGCACATAGTCGGCAAAGGCCTGACCGGCAATCACCTCGGGATGACTTGGCGGGGCGACGAAACCGTACTTCAGGGTCATCTTGGCCAAGGCCGCGGGAGCCGTACCGGCGAGAGCCACGCACAACATTATAAAGGATAAGGTTTTTTTCATTTTTCCCTCCGAAAAGAAACGCCTGATGGTTAAAGAGTGTGTTCCACCAGCTGGCCGTCAACTGGCGAACGACGCTCCGTATAGAGCTCGCTGCCACTCTCCGGTACTGAGCGGGCGACGGCAGCGTGTCGCCAACGCGGGCCACAACGTGAACAGGCACCCTCCAGCGATGCCAGCGAAAACGACTTCAGGATATGCAGCGACGGAACAGGCGGTAAGACGGGCGGTGGGGGCAGTCTGCCAGGACATGGCAAGCGGCAATGACACCTCTTGGGAGAAGGCCCCAAGACAGGGGAAGGATGGCGCCACCCGGCCCTTCGTTCAGTAGCGCCAAGACCACTGCACGCTACGGGTTCGACACTCGTCTCACACCTCTGTGGATAACATAAACGACCAATTCTAGTATTGCTATACATTACATGTAAAAAAAAAGCAGTCAACATTATTTATATAAAAACATGATTATATAGTTATCTGAATGGTGATGAGAATTTTTCCGCCTCCTTTCACGGTAGTGTGGTATTACCACATTTTTTCTGCTATATTGCATTCTCTTCATGCGAGCGCAGATGATCTGTACCGCTCGCCATCCCAGACGAGGGTGAACCATGATCAGACCGGTAAAAACAAAGAGCGTGGCCGATAGCGTCTACGAACAGTTGCGTGATATGATCTATCGGGGCGAACTGGTGCCCGGCGCCCGGCTCATGGCTGAGCGGGAAATGGCCGAAATGTTCAATGTCGGCCGTCCCACCGTGCGCAGCGCCATCCAGCGGTTGACGGATATGGGATTGGTGACGACCCGAAGAGGAGTTGGCACATTTGTCTTGGAAGCAAATGATTCACTTGAGAAAAAGCCCTTCCTGCAACTCCTCAATGGCGAGGAGTTTTCCATCTCGGCAATCCAGGAGGTGCGGATGGCGCTGGAAGGAAAAAGTGCAGAACTGGCGGCCAAGCGGGCGACCGATCAGGATATCCGTAAGATCCGCAGAATTCTTGTTCAATTACAGGAAGAGCGACAGATAGAGCAGATGAGCATCGGCACCGATATCGTCTTTCATATGAACATCGCCTATGCCAGCAAGAACATCGTCCACATTCATTTGATGAAGAGTTTTTACGATGTGCAGACCTACGCCATGTCCTATAGCTATACGAAGGTATTACAACCTCTTGGAATCGATGAAAAGATCGACCGGCAGCACCAGGAAGTCGTGCGGGCCATCGAGGACAGGGCACCCCTCAAGGCCCGGCAGGCCATGGAGGACCATATCCAGACGATTCTGGAAATATGCGAAGATCTGGGCATCTAGCCCGTGCCTCGTCGCAAAGGTGCTGTCACTCCACCTTACCGATGACGATTTCAATGGCGTCCGCCGGGCAGACGATATGACAGTCCCCACAGACATCACAGCGGGCACGATCAATCACAAAACGGTCTTTTCCCTCTGAAATCGCCTTGAAAGAACATCTCTGGGCACACTCTCCACAGCTGATACAGGCCTCCGTTATCCGCATCCCCCGCGCCGGTATCGATTTACCACCAAAGCTGAAGTCAGTGCGAAGCAGTTTGTGGTCCCGGTGTTCCATCGCGAAATCAAAATCAAAAATCTCTCCCCAGGCCCTGTACAGACAGAAGGTGACCATGGCGGGATATTTTTCGATATCTTTGACTCCGAGCATGAACATCTGGTTGAGACCGGCCTTCTTTTTCAAGTCGTCAAACGCTATCTCTTTCACGTCACCAGTCGCTCGAATGGCGTAACCAGGCTCGAAATAGGGCATGCCATCAGCGTCGTAACGTGTCTTGCTTGCCGGATACATGCCACATAGCGAAACCTTTTCATCGCTTTTCAGCTGGCTGTAAAAGGGCTTGGTATACATCGTTCTGAAATAGAGCCCGTCGTCGTCATAGGCAAAGAGATGGGCGATCCTGGTCTGAGGATAGCCACAATCGATGGTCGCAAAGGTCAGTGAACCGATGGTGTCAAACTTTTCATAGATTTCGGCAATATTCATATACACTCCGATCAGAAAACGACAGGGAAGAAGGGAACGGGGAAAGGGGGTGGCCGGGGACTGCCAACCACCTCATATCGTCTAGCCGCCAGGTAGCACACCAGAAAGAGATCGCGAGTTCTACGGAGTCTCGCTGTGCTCGCTTACCTGGTCCAGCCCTGCTGGTTGAGAGAAAACTCTTCAGCACGAAAACCTCTGTTGCCGTGCCGTGGAGTTTCATAACAGCGTAGCGGGTTCATCGTTGTGGCTGAGGCTACCGGCTACCTGGTCCAACCCTGCTGGTTTATCCGAAAATCGCCGACAAGGAGTCGTTGGCACTTCCTCGGGATTTTCATGGTTTGTTGTGGCTGCGGTACCTGGTCCAGCCATGCTGGTTTATATGAAACTCCTCGGTATGGAAAGCTCTGTTGCCGCGCCGAGAAGTTTCATGCTTCGTTGTGGCTGAGACAATCTGGTCCAGCCATGCTGGTTAGAACATTTTTTTACTCATTATGTCGATCTGCTTGCTCAATTCGGCGTACACTCCCGGAAAGGAACTGTACGGTCCCCCCTGGGTCTGGCAGGGAATAAAGCTCTTGGTGCCGCAGCTCTCGCAGGCGCGAGCCACATGATCGGCACAGATCTTTGGTGTCCATTTGGGAAAATCGACCTCACCGCTGTCAATACCTCCCATAAAGGTGATCTTGTCCCCATACTGCTGTATCAGTTTGGGAATATCGTTGGTGTTCATCACCCCCTGCCAGATATCGACGCCCATTTCGATCATAAAGGGTACCAGGGTAGCGGCATAGGAGTCACTGTGATGGACAACCACCTCCACCCCATTGTCCTTCCAGAATTTGTAGATCCTCTTGTAGGGGTCGAGGAAAAACTCCTTGAACATATCGGGAGAAATGAAGGTGGAAATCTGGCTGCCCCAGTCGTCGTGATGAAAGATCGCGTCGGGCTTGAGTCGTTCGACAATCAGCCGGCCCCTCTTCAGCTCCTGTTCGGTCAGCATGGCAATCAACTCATGCATCGCTTCCGGCTCCTCGTAAAGGGCCAGCAGCGCATCCTCCACTCCCATCATATGATGGGTCATTTCAAAGAGACCCGGCGCCAGGAAGGGGGCGACGAACTGCTCATCACGGTTGACGCCGTTGGCAATTTCGATGGCGGCCGCCCAGTCTTTCTCGGCAACGCTGTATTCGGGAGGGGTGATGACCTCTTTCCACTTGGTGATATCTTTCAACAGCTTGTGTTTCTCGTCATGCATCGGGAATGGGCCAATCTGTCCCTCTGGCCATTTGAATGTTATGCCCCACTCGTCGACGACGGTCTCACCGGGTTGTGCCGGGTATTTGAATCCGGGAATCGGTACCACAATTTCCATGAACTCGTACTGATTGACATATCTGTCCGGGCTTCCGCCCTTGATCGTCTCCAGCAGATTCTGCTTTGCAGTCAACATACTATGCACTCCTTGACGGTTGTTATGTTGTATGAGAAGGCTGCGAGAAGACAACATCTTCCCGCAACCTGAAGTGACGTTTTCGTGTCTATCGTCGATAGTGAAATATTTTTTTGTTCAATCGAAGCGCAAGTGAAATTTTTCCACAGGTAGAGAATGGGATACCGGCATCTGCTTGTACCTGTATCTCCGAGGATAAAATCTCGAACACAACGAAGAGTCAGGGCAAAAGAGCCGTTTCTGGACGGGCACTAACCAGCATGGCTGGACCAGGTCGCCTCAGCCACAACGATGACACCGCTACGCTGTTATGAAACTCCGCACCTCGGCAAAGATGGCTTTCCGTGCTGGCGAGTTTCGGATAAAAGAAACAGGGGCGGTAACCTCTTTCCCCTGCCAGATTACATGGGAAGTGTCATGATAAAAATTTCGCGCAGAAATAGCATATATTGGTTGAATGTGCTGCAAAAAACGAAAACAGGAGCCGGCAGGCTCTGGCTGTAAAGGCTGCCGGCGAGGCTTGGATCTGGGTCGTACAAAGATCTTCGCCCCGCACGACGGCACAGACTGCGCGGTGCTGCGGAGGTAACCGTTCACCAGCACCCCATTTTCGCCCGATCAGGCCTCATCGCATAGCCAACTCGAGCTATGAGACCTGCTTGAACGAACCTGGTGCACTGGATGAATGGTTACAGGCCGTGGTAGTGCTCTCTTTTTGTGTATACCGCTGAACGGTTACCTGCGGAGAACACGACGCTGGAGGATACGCGCCAGAAAATGCGCCCCTCGCCTGCTCTCAATACACTCCATACTCTCTGGCGGCATCCATATAGGCCTTCATGTTTTCCGCCTTGGCCTCGTCGAGGGCACAGCCGATACTCAAGATGAAGCCTTTGTCACCGGCCGCCTGATCCAGGAGTTTCTTGGTCTCCTCCCGCACCTGAGCAGTGGTACCGGTAAGGATCAACGAAACCGGAAAGCCGCCGCCAAAACAGACCTTGCCCCCCAGAATCTTCCTGGCCTGGGCCATGTCAGTGCGATCAAAGAGATAGAAACAGCGGATATCGGCAGTCTCGGTGAGGTAAGTAAGCCGCTGGTTGTAGCCTCCCTCGACAAAACAGTTGGGAACACATCCGGCTTCGGCGAGGCCATACATGACCTTCTTCAAGGTCGGCCAGTAGAACGTTTCGAACTGCTTATCGGACATAAAACCGTCCGCACCCTTGTGCAGAGGAATGAAGACCGTCGGATTGTTGTTCTGCCTCGCCCCGGCGACCCCTTGCTCGATCATCGGCTTGACCAGGCGCTCACAGGCCTCGAGCACCTTGTCCGGCCGGCGGAAAAGATCCATCATCAGCCCGGAAGTCCCCCGCAGGGAATCGCTCAGCACATCGAAGGGCGCCTTACAGGCACCGCCTGCGCCGAAGGGAAAACCGGAGGCGACGATCTCACCCATCAGCGGACCGAGCTTGCTCATCCATTCAAAACTCTGCTTGCCGGCCTGCATCAAGGCCTTCAAGGCCTCCTGCATCGGTGGAGTGCCCAAAGAGACCAGCCACGGACCGGACATCGGCAGCTCCATTGTCCCGTAAATCGACGGCATATTGGCAAAAGGCGCGAGCGCGCCATGGGTTTTCGGAATCCATGAGCGCATCCAGTAATCGGTGGGATCGGCAATCAGGTCGTCGTAATCCTCGGCCTTCATATATTCTTTTTCACAGAACTGGTAATACAGGTCCTTGGCAACCCCGTGGCCCGGCCACTTGTACAGCTGATACTGGAGGGTTTCCAGCACCGGCCCATACATGATCATCGCCGCCGCCCCCGCGGTATCGGGCTGGTAGGTCTCGCAGAAATCCATATACGCCTTGCCGGCCAGCTCCGGTTCGTACATCGCCTGGTAGCCGGTGAGCCCGGCGAGATTTACCGGGGCGAAGGTGGTCAGCGGGCAATTCGGCACCCGCTGCAGCCCGGGATCGATCCGGTAGGCTGCAGCCACCGCACCGGCCCGTTCCTGGTAGGCCTTTTTCGCCTCTTCACTCTTGAACTCCACGCCTTCAGCCGCGACCCACTCTGCCAAAAAGGCGTCCTGCCTCTCCGTAAGAGAAAGCTGATCCTTTCCTTCCATTGTCTTTACCTCCATCGTAGATAGGCTGCGCCTGCCCTCTTTGCGGCCGTATCATACGGCCGGCAACGGAGCAGAGCGCAGCAGACGAAATCGGCAAACATCGCTGACTTCATTCGGGTGCGACGAGAAGTTTACGCCGTCATCCACTCCTTGCATTTGTTGACACCGGCAACCGCATCGATGACAAAGGCATCGGCACCCACATATTTACAGACCTGCTCATCGAGTTGGGCGCCGCCAATGATCACCTTGACATTGTCACGGAGCCCGGCCGCGGCCAACTGTTCGACGCATTTTTTCATCGGGTCAAACGACAGGGTCAGAAGTCCGCTCAGGCCGACAATGTCCGCGCCAAATTCCTTGGCCTTGGCGACAATGGTCTCTGCCGGGACGTCGACGCCGAGATCCATCACCTCGAAACCGTTTAAATCGAGCATCATGCCAACGATATTCTTGCCGATATCATGGATATCGGTCTCGATGGTCGCCAGGAGGAATTTGCCGATCTTCGCTCCACCGCCATCGGTCGCCGACTCGGTGAGATGCGGCTTTATCAGGTCTGAACCGGCCTTCATCATCTCGCCGGACATGATCAGTTCCGGAATAAAATAGGTGCCCTCCTCAAATCGCTTACCGATCTCCTCCATCGCCGTCTGCAGGGCCCGAAAGATTTCGACCGGATCCCTGCCCCCATCAAGAGATTTTTTGATCAGATCCAACACCTCGTCTTCTCTCATTTCCACCATGGCTTCGACTAAATCTTTCATTTTGCTCCTCCTTAGAGTTTTCTTCACCTCTTTTACGCCATATCGCCTGGTACTACGCCGATTTCACAGGCCCTATCTTGCCGGCCCGGAACGCCCGGTTAAAATTCATACAGAACCGATCTTTGCCCATCAAAAGTTCTCCGGTCATAATCGCCGTCATCAGCTCCCGGTCGTTTGGATTGATGATGGCGCTGTTTAAGCCTGCCTGAATCGCCATGGCCATGAAGAACCGGTTGATTACCGGACGCAGCGGCATCCCAAACGATATATTGCTGGCGCCTCCGGTGATGTAGACCTCTGGAAATTCTTGCTTTATCGAACCAATGGTCGCAAAGGTCAGCATCGCGCTGTCGGTACCGGTACTGATCGCGGTGACCAGAGGATCGATATGCAACTGCCCGTAGTCGAGCCCACCCTCGACGGCCATCTTGATCAGCCGGCGGACGATGACCATGCGACCTTCAACGTCGACGGGAATCCCCTTGTCGTCAAGCGCCAGCAGGATCAGGCCGGTCTTGTGCTTTAAGGCGAGGGGCAGCACCCCATCTATTCTCGCCTGCTCACCACTTACCGAGTTGATTATCGGGGTCTTGTCGACCTTGGCAAGGCCAGCCTCCAGCGCTTTCGGGTTGGCACTGTCGAGGCTGAGCGGCAGGTCACTCACCTCCTGCACCGTGGTGACCAGCCAGGCCATGTCATCGGGTTCTCTCTCCGGGGCCGTACCCGCATTGATATCGAGATAGGTCGCCCCACCTTCAGTCTGCTTGACCGCGAGATCCTGAATCGCCGCCACATCCCTATCCCGGATGGCCTGCGCCACGGATTTTCGCGTGCCGTTAATTTTTTCGCCAATGATAATCATGACAACCTCATATTTTTATTAAAAATATCCAGCAATAACGCATTGAATCTCAGCTGGGATTTTCCGGGTTCGTTGCGGCTGGGGCCCTCTGGTCCAGCCATTACCGGTAGACGCCATATTCCTTGGTGAAATCGAACCAGACCTTCACCAGCTTCGGATTGGCCTCATCCATCGCGCTGCGCGGGCCCATGATATAGCCGCCATCCTTGCCGAGCACATCGATGAGCAGTTTGGCACGCTCTTTCACATCCTCTTCAGAGCCCAGCTGCAAGGTGGATAACGGCATGAAACCGGACATGCACATGGTCTTGCCAAGTATCTCTTTTGCCCTGTAAATGTCGGTGGCGTCAAAGAGACCAAGAACCTTTCCTTTGGGAAGTTCTGCATAATATTCAAGCCGCTGGGTATGATCCCCCTCAAAGAACGGGCACGGGGTCAAGCCGGCATCGATCAAGGCCAGAAGCAGCTTTTTCAAACTCGGCCAATAAAATTTTTCGAACTGTTTGAGTGACATAAAACCGTCAGAGCCCTTGTGCAGCGGGATGAACACACCGGGATTGCCGGTTGCCTGGCACTGAGCGATAGCTCCGCCGATCATCAAGGGGGTAACGGCGTCGATGGCCGCCAGCAGCTTGTCGGGCTGGCGGAGCATGTCAGTGAGCAGACCTGTCAACCCGCGCATGGTATCGCCAATCAAATCCATCGGCGCCAGGGTGATGGCACCGCAGCCAAGTGGGTATCCTTCGCTCTCCAGATCAGTGATGAAGGCGTTGGCCTTGCCGCCATGCACCTGGATCGCCCGGGCCGCCTCACAGAACTTCTCCATCGCGGTTATCAGGTCGTCGCTGACCATGCCAGCCATTGCCGGCATGCCGAAATAACCGAGCAGCAGAGTTGTCAACGGCGGCAGAGTGGCAAACGGCTTGAGCGCCCCAAAGACCCGAGGACAGAATTTACTCAGGGTATACCCAGTTGGATCGGCCAGAAACTCGTCGTACTCATCCTTTTTCATGAAATCTTCTTCAACGAACTGAAAGGAATGGTTATCGGAGGTTCCCTTTTGGCCGGGGAGAAGAACCTGTTTGCAGTCGATCACCTCGAGTGCTCTACCGGGGGTATGGATGGCATGACCGGGATTGAAAAAGAAATCGACCTCGAAATCGAGAAAGGTCTTCTTGTAGGCGGCAAACATCTTGTCGCTGTCAAACATGAATTCCCTGGTCTTCAAGCCGGCATATTTGGCCGGGAAAAAACTGGCATCCTGAAACCAGATGGGCACCCTGTCCGGGACCTTTAAGGAGATAGCATCCTGTACCCGCTGTTTTCTTTCCCGGAAAAGCTGTTCTTTTGATTTTTCCATGCGCATCGCTCCTGTTATTTCAAAGGCTTGTTCGAAAATTGATGGCGTCGTAAAACGCCCGATCTCCTGCGTTGTGGGTCACAAACGGCACTTCGCTGTACCCTGTTGATCCGCAGCTGCCACCCAAAGTCTGCGTCCACCCATCACCACTGCTCGCCCCACTGTATCGTCCCCATCTCCCTTATCAACCGGTGGCCATGCACACCAGTCGATAAGGGTAACCGTTGCACGGTAACGGATTAAAACCCACCGATAAAGACCAGACTCAATGAACGGCCCTCGGTCGCGTTTTTGACCTGATATTCAGGAATGTAACGAAGGGCGACATTCAAAAACGGTTTAAAAAAGGTGAATTGAATTTCCGGTCCGAGTGCATGACCGGAAAATCTGCTGTTCAGGGCGTCCGGACCATCGTCGTCCGAAGTCTGCCAGTAGGAGTATCCTCCAGCACCGATGGTCATTTTGACATTGTTGCTGATGAGAAAATCTTTACCCACCCCATATTCGAGAATCAATTCCCGGCCGGGGGTGATATTGGTGTCTGGATCTTCGGTACTCTGCAAGAGCCTTCCTCGAAGAGATGCGGTCCAGGTCTTCGCTTCGTCGAAGTAATAGGTCCCGCCCAGTTGCTCCATGAAGGTCCAATAGCCTCTCCCCGGTGATGAAGCCTTGTGGTGCTTGCCGGTGGGGATGTAGGCGCCTGCGGCAAAAAATCCTTCAACCCTTTTGCCGTACCAGGTCAAGACAATGGGATCGATAAAAATATCACCCAGGCCAAAGGTGTCTTCATCCACCCCTGTGGCCTTGGTCTTGATATCCGTGTAGACAAAAGGTACGAAGATATCGACACCATAATTACCACCAATCATCTTTTTCTCTGTTATCCAGGCAACATGACTGATATTCCCATAGACGTTCAGATCGAACCCCAGGCCATGGACCGTGGACCTGTCGCTGTCTTTTACCTTTTTCGCGTTGTAAAACTGATGATAGTTCTCCCACCAGACTCCTGGTGGGGGCGGTGAGGCATTTTTGACCCCGAGCGACCCGGGGATATAATGGGAAAGAGCCATGGCCTGTGTCGAGCCAAGCAACACACCACACAAGCAGACAATACTACATCCAAACCATCTCAGAGCAAGTTTCATTACGGGTACTCCTTGTTGAAGTTGTCAGGTGGCACAGGCTCTCCTGTCGTGGTCAAAAGAAACCATGTACCCCAGACTGTCATTTTCCTGATGACTTTTTGAAACGCATCAACATGGGTAACTCCCTAGTGTCCATCCAGAAACACGCTTTTTTTGTCTAAATCGAGGCGCTCGATACATTTTACCACAGGCATATATTTGATATTCCTGAATAAAATTTTTTAGAGTGACGAAGAGTTAGACAAAAAGGCCGTTTTTGGACAGGCACTCCCCAGCCATGCCGAAGAGTTTCATGGTCCGTTATGGCTGTGGTAATCTGATCCAGCCATGCTGGTTAGAATTCTTTTTTCGAGAGGTTTGGTGCAGGTATTCGGTCATTCTTTACATTCGCCACCCGACCGGTAACACAAAAGCCGCTGACCACTGTCTCACCGGAGATTCGCGTTCTCCAGAACCCAGACATTTTTGCTCGGCTTTTTCTTTCATAAAGATACGGCCACACTACAGAAAAGATCTCGTTCCCCACCCCAGCCATCATGCATCGTTTTCGTTCTTCCCTTTTGCCCTCCTTTTTTACTTGCGTGTTGATCACTGCCCGACATCAGGTATTCGTTTGCAACCTGGTCGGTGCCCTCACCCTGTCAGATGTTGTCAATCAATGTCCTGTAGAATAATAATCGTTCACCGGTGATACCGGGAATGTTCCGTAACCCGGATCTGTAAACGTTTATCCAGTACTCCAGATTCGTTCAAGCGGGCCGTTGCCCAAGACTTTGCTCTGTGAGGAGGCCTGATCGGACGAAAATGGGGTGCTGGTGAACGTTTACGTAGAATACGACATTGTCCTGTGAGACATGTTGTGCCTGCGAAAACGAGAGATGGCGCGACTAAAAAAGGCTGGGCCTGGCCTTGAATTCTCTCTTTGAAACCTGGTTCCCTTTTTGAACTGCAATAAAATCTGGCCAACCCTCAACGTTCCTCACCACCCATGCTGCAGATTCCTCAAGGAAGGCCCCATGCCAAAGCTGGTTTTGCAACAACATGCTTTTATACGATAAATATCGTGCCAGTCGGCCACCACCTACATCGCACAGCTCAAGACCACACTCTCCGGGGCTGACCGCCGTTTGGCACCGTCGCTGAATCTGTAGAATCTATCCACATATCTAGATAACTACCTCTATTGACAAACATGCAAACATACTTTAGACAATACTGTCAAGATGAAATTGTCACGCAGTAGCAGAATTTTTTGCAACTGGTTATCTTTGTATTCAAGTGACAGTCTGGTCGTCTGTAATTTCGAGCCAAACCAGGTAAAGCGCAAAATTATCAGACTGGCCGCTCCACCTTGGTCGTCCAGTCTTCTGAGACACCGAAAATGAAGAGTTTCTTTGACCAGGACGAGGATATGCCTGAAGATACGGTTGACGATGAAACAATCGACAAGACAAGCCATCTTCCAGCCTATGCCCAATTGGCCAACATCCTCAGGATGAAGATATCTTCCGGCCACTATGAGCCTGGAAGCCGGCTTCCTTCCGAGCCGAACCTGTCACGCAAATATGCGCTGAGCGTCATGACGACGCGTCAGGCAGTGGGGGTGCTGGTCGAGGAGGGCTTAGTCAAACGGATCCAGGGTAAAGGTACCTTCGTTCAGCGCATTGGCGTTGTGACGAGCAATTTTGAGCTCGAGGTTTTTCAGAAGGTCTTTGCCGAAAAGGAGCATCTGGATGTAACCGTACTGAAAGCCGCCATCGAGCCAGCGACCGGTCTTCTCTGCAAAGTCCTGCAGGTGGCAGAGGATGACAGGCTTGTGGTCGTCGAACGACTCATTTCTCACCGTGGTCAACCCTTCACCATTCAGGTGGGTTATGCCATATTTAATCCCGAATCGCCCACGGTGGAGGCCATGTTGGACGCCGAAACACTCACCGGTTTGTTTTTTGATAATGGTCCGTCCTCCTTCATGAAGGGGGAATTGCGGTTACTACCCACCTTTTTTTCCAAAGAAGAAGCCAAATTACTTCACGGTAAAGCGGGAGAAAGTGTTTTTAAGATCGAGCACATATATTATGACTTTGCCAATCAGCCGGTTTCCTATGGCTGGTTCATCGTAAGCCCGGAGAAAATGCCACTGGTTTGCAGAATGGGGGTATGGAATGAATGAGCGCCATGGGGTGGACAGAGCAGGTCACGAAGACGACAAGCAACATGCAACGTTGGTACAACGCATAGCCGACCTCGATGAACAGGGGAGCATCTCCTCCGTTCTCGACCTGTTGGCTGAGGGCTGCAACCCGCAGAGCGTACTCGAGAGCTGTTTTCAGGGTATGCGAGAGGTGGGCACCCGTTTCGAAGAGGGTCGCTATTTCATCGCAGCCTTGATCATGGCCGGTGAGATTATGCACCAGATCACCAATATCCTTGAACCTTCTCTTTCAAGCCAGCAGAAAGACAGCACCTCCGGAACGCTGCTTTTAGGCACCGTCGCCGGCGATTTCCACGATCTCGGCAAAAATTTGTTTGCCATTCTCGCCCGCTGTTACGGCATCGAAGTGGTTGATCTGGGAGTGAATGTAAAAGGTTCCATTTTTCTGCAAAAGGCCTTGGAAATCAAACCCGATATCATCGGCATCAGCTGCATACTTTCTGTCTGCTGGGAAAATCTCGAAAAAACGGTCAAGTTGCTCCACAAGGAGCTGCCTCAACCACAACCTGCTATCATCATCGGCGGGGCCTCGGTTGACCGGCGTATTGCCAGGTATGTCAAGTCCGACTACTGGGTACGAGATGCCTCGGAGGGAGTGAATTATTGTCTCGAAGTCATGCAAAAGTCCCCAGAACGGGTTGATCACTGACAGGCAATGATCCTGTCAGCTGCAGAGGAGCGCTGAGCATCTCTGCAGCCGCACTATAAAAAATTTCAATAGTCGGAACAGATTATGGCTCTCGGTGAAGTAGAAAAAATCGTTCGGCATCGTTTTCAACACTGCCAAAAACTCCCTGTCTCAGCAATAGTCCAGAGTGATGAGGTTCGCAAACTTTGTGAGAGAAACAGCTGTGGTCATTACAAAAAAAACTGGACCTGCCCACCAGCCCTCCCCCCTCTTACGGAGTTGAGAGAGCAATTCGCAGCCTTTGACACGATCCTGGTTGTCTACCGGGTTTTCAAGGTGAAAAGCAGCTTTGACTGGAAAGGGATGATGGCAAGTACGACCCAGATGAAAAAAGCGATACAGGATATACACCGCGAACTTTCTCTCACCCTTTCCCCCCACGATTTTCGAGTGTTAGGTCTAGGATCCTGCGACCTCTGCCCAACCTGTTCCTATCCAGACAACGACCCATGTCGCTTCCCGGATGAGGCTATCATCTCGCTTGAGGCTTGCGGTATTGACGTTATGCGTTTAATGAACGATCATGGGATGAAATACTATCACGGGGAAAACACCATCACCCTCGTTGGCGGGATACTGTTTCACGATAGTCAACAGAAACCGGAATGACCTGATGATTATTTACCTCGCAGACCACACCGAGGTCGATACCGACCGGGACCTCTGTGCCGAAGAACGACACATCCTCCAGAAGCTGTTGGGCTATGTGCAGTTCGCTGACTCGCTCGGCCAGTTCAGGACGAAAAAAAAGGCCGCCTTTCTCTCAGGGTGGAATAACTCCGGCCCAGTCCAGGAGTCGCCGCTGATGGCCAGAATCGCTCTGCAGCTCGAGCATGACCTGCTGGCCCGTCTCCAGTAGCACCATGGTGGCGGCCAAAGGGTACAGTGTGTACAGTGCCTGGACTACAGCTTGGCGGCCAACTCCCGACCGTAGTCCTGGGCCACCTTGATCCCGCCATCGACACTGCCTCCTTTCAACATCAGCGGGCCGCTGACCATATCCATACCGTACAGATTCTTCATGGTGTCGAAGATCCGTTCCGCCGCCTCGCCACTCCAGCCAAAGGAGCCGAACGCCCCCCCTTTCGCCCCTTTCAATTCGGCCCGTTCAGCCAGAAACAGAAAGGTTTTCATCCGATCCATCATCGCACCATGGTAGGTGGATGAGCCAAACACATAGATATCATAGCCAGCAAGCTCGGTCTCTCTCTTGACTTCAGTGACGTCCTTGATAACCACCTCTATCGCGGAAAAACGCAGACCTTCGGCGATCAGCTCTGCAATGTAACGGGTCTGGCCGGTACGGCTGGAATAGACGATAAGTGCCTTGGGCATGTCGAACTCCTTTTTCAGGTTATACTGACATTCTATGGATGAACAAGCGCTGGCCGTCGGTCGACGACCGTTTTACTTCTTAACAACAGAACCAGTTACACCGTGACCAGTTGGTAATCGCGGCTGCCAAACGACAACTCGCCGGCATACTCCAACTGGAACCGATAGGGAATATCGTGCGCCAGCTGAGAAAAGGCCTTGCCGGCACGGGCCTCGACCAGATCGAGGGCCGCCTGATCGACAGCCACCGGATCATCCGATATCAGGATACCGATATCCGGAACGATCTGCTCGTAGCTATGGCCCATGCAATCACAATCTTTGGAAATTCTGGTCAACACATTGATAAAGAGGCTTTTGTCGGCAAAGAGGGCACAGGTGCCCATCGCGTGCTCGACCACCTTCTTCTGTAAATCCTCGTAGCTCGCCTTCCAATTGAACTTGACCGCATCGAAACGGCACATGGCCAGACACTCGCCACAGCCGATACACCTGCCGCCGTCGATTTTCGCCACTTCATCCTGCAGGGCGATGGCATCCTGGGGACACCATTTGACACAGGTCCCGCAACCTGTACACTTTTTCGCAACGATCTTGGGCTTTGCCGTCGAGTGCTGCTCCATTTTTCCCTTACGGCTGGCACAACCCATCCCCAGATTTTTCAGGGTCGCCCCGAATCCAGCGGCCAGATGACCGGTAAAATGAGAGACGGCAATCAGGGCATTACATTTAGCCAAAAGCGCCGCGATATGTACCGACTGGTAGATCTTCCCGTTGATGGGTACGACAGTTTCTTCATCGCCGAAAAGACCGTCCGCCATGATGATGGGCATCCCGGTCGCCCGGTAATCGAACCCCTGGGCATGGGCATGGGCGATATGACTGATGGCGTCGCTGCGATTCCCCCGGTAGAGGGTAGAGGTCTCTGTCAGAAAGGGAACTCCGCCCCGCTGTTTGACCTGTTCACCGAGCATATGCAGGTAGAGAGGTCGGGCATAACCGAGTTTTTGAGACTCGCCGAAATGGGTCTTCACCGCCACTACATCCTTGGGCGTGACAGCGGCCAGTAACCCGTTGCTGGCGATCGCCTCCTGCAGCCGCCGGCAGAGACTCGCGTCCTCTTCATCCAGCGCCGCTTCCACAAAAAATACCTTCTCTGTCACAGTATGCTCTCCAGCAAAAAACGCGGTGGCCATCTCCGCTCGGGCGCAAAATGGCCAGTTGGTTCCCTTACCTCAACCGCTACGATCCTAGCCGGTTCACGGATAAATAACAAGAATCTTTCTCAAATTAATGAGACGTTCGGATCGGTATCGTGCTGTCACCGGCCAGGGCTATGTAAGGTCAGCTGACCGGCAGGTCGATCGGTATCAGGTCAGACAGGCCTGACTGGAACGGACACAATTCCTGCCGGCGTTTTTCGCCAGGTAGACCCCGACATCGGCCGCTTTCAGCAGGTCATCGACCGAAGTCACCTTGCCGACATGGCTGGCGACCCCGACGCTGATGGAGCCCTGCCAGAATCTGTCTCCTGCCGGAACCCGCAAGTCGGCAATCTTCGCTCTGGTCAGTTCGGCGATATGGAGAGCGCCACTCAAGGGGGTGTGGGGACAGATTATCAGGAATTCATCACCACCAAGACGACAGACGATATCGTCACTGCGGACGGCATGACTTAACTCCTGGGCCAGGCGGCAGAGCACCTCATCCCCCGCGTCATGACCGAAGGTATCGTTTATCGTTTTGAAACCATCGGCATCGGCCAGGACGCAGGCCAACGCCCCGCCCTCTTTGGCCGCCTCCCGCCAGAGGGCCTGGAGCTGCCGCATCGCATGGCGGCGATTCGGCAACCCCGTCAGCACATCGGTCAGGGCCAGAATTTCCAGATCGACGTTGGCCTTGACCAGCTCCCTGGTCCGTTCCGCCACGATTTTTTCAAGATTTTCATTGAGTCGAGCCAGTTCCCGGTTACGAAGGGAGAGATGCTGAAAGAGCTTGCCAAGAGCCGTGACCAGAGGCCTGGTCGAATCGCTCAAGGCCTTCTGCCCCATGGCATAGGCCTCCGCCGGAGACGATCCCGCCTCGATAGCCTGCACTTGCCTGGCCATATTCACATCCGAGCCGAGGATGTGGTAGGCCAGCCAGTGAATGAGGAACTCGAGCAGCGACTTGCTCTTCCTGTCGTCTCGAACCACCTTCTGTCGGGTCATGAACAGCACGTCTTCGCAGAAACGCTGGTGTTCGAGTCTGTGGGGCGTGACATGGCGCAAATCCACCCCCCATCGGGTCATCAACTCATCTTCGGTGGTGAAATGGTACTGGGTATAGCTTATAAGATTCTGTAGAAGTTCCTCGACATGCTGTTCACAATTCCTGTCGGCAATCACCAGTTCCTGGCTCAAACCATTGAGCATCTGCACCAGGCGACGATGTTGGCTGTCGACCGCCGACAACCCCGTCTCGTAACTCGGACCCCACAAAAACGAATCCATCATCCTCTCATGATGTGTTGATAATACGCCAGTTCCTGCTCAAGCATCTCGTGCTGAAACCGCCTGGACATTGCAGGCGAGCGCAAGGCGTCGCTGGGTATACCCCTGCCAGCTCCCACTGGCGCCCGAAGGTGCTTTTTTTGCCCGCTCTTTTTTTTGTGTCAGAAAACAGCAAAAAACACAACAGGAAAGCAAAAGATTTCGCTAAAAATGAGAATCTTTACCAACGGCCAAAACCCGATTTCCACCAGGCAGAGATTGCAATGACCAGCCTGAATTTCTCCTGAACACTGTGTGCATTCGTTGATATTTCAAGATGGACAAGACCTCTGGTCAGACAGAGCGAGGTGGCGGATGTACCCAGTGTTCGCCAAAGGTCGATTCAAGCGACACCAACTACTTACCGCGGAAGGGAATCTGGCGGTACGAGACACCGTGTTCTGGCAAAATCCCGTTTCTGGTCAGATACATGGTCAGTGAATCCACTGGTACTCTCGTAAAAAGTCATCGACTACCTGGAGATGGGCCCTGGAAAAACTTTGCTATACGAGGAGTAGTGTCTCACGTATCAATTTGATAGTACATAGGGTACAGCGAAGTGTCGTTTGTGACCTGTAACGCAGGAGATCGACCTTTTTACGACGCCATCAATTCATGGAGATGGCTTTATTGGAGTCAGGCCGAGAATCTCCTGGATCACCCTCGCCCTCCCTCCGTCTTCATTCGCCCAGATCTCCACCGACGCCGGTAAAGGCCTGATAGATGACCCGAACACAGGGTGCATACTCCTCAGCGCTAACAGCGATGAGGATATTGATCTCCGAGGCCCCCTGGTTGATGACCCGAACATTGATCCCGGCCCTGCCCAGGGCACTGAAAATCTTGCCGGCGATGCCGGCGGTACGCACCATCCCTTCGCCGACCACGGCCACCAGGGCAAGATCCCTCTCCACGGCGATATGGTCGGGCTGCAACTGGCGATCGAACTGGTCGAGCAACACCTCTTCGAGCCCGGCCAACTGCTGGTCTTCGACAATGATACTCACCGAATCAATGGACGACGGGCAGTGCTCGACATGTATCCCCTGCTGGTGCAGGATCCCCATCAAGCGGTAGACAAACCCCACTTCGCGATTCATCAGCGACTTTTCCAGACTGATAATGGTGAAGCCTTTTTTGCCGGCGATGCCGGCGATCTCCGTTTGGGCGAGAGAGGCGGCGGAAAGCTCTGGTACAATGAGGGTTCCCGGATCATCCGGGCTGTTGGTGTTGCGGATATTGATGGGAATACAGACCTCGCTCACCGGCAGAATGGCTTCACCGTGAAATACCGAGGCCCCCATATAGGCCATCTCCCGGATCTCACGGAAACTGATCTCGGTAATGGGACGGGGGTTGGCGACAATGCGGGGGTCGGCCATCAGGATGCCCGAGGTATCGGTCCAGTTCTCATAACAGAGCGCCCCTGCCGCCCTGGCGGCGATGGCACCGGAAATATCCGAGCCCCCCCGGGAGAAGGTCTTGATCTCACCATCAGCGTCTCTGCCGTAAAAACCGGCGATAACGTAACGCTTGTAGTGGTCGGCCAGACGGGTCCCGAGCAGGGCGTAGCTCTCCGGGGCGATCGTCCCGTCGGCGCGGAGTACGATACAGTCGGCCGGATCGACGCATTCCGCACCCAGGTACTCGGCGATGAGCCGGGCGCAGAAATATTCCCCGCGTGAGGCGGAATAATCGGCTGAACAGCCGGTAAGCAGTTCGGCTTTAAAACCATCTACGGCCGCAAGAATACTCGAATCCAGCTGCAGGTCGCTGGCAATTTCAGCATAGCGGGCCCGGATGAGCCCGAAGGGCTCGTCGATTCCCATACCCAGCGACGCCATCTCCTGACAGAGATAGAGAAGGTCCGTGAGCTTGCTCTCCTCCGGCTGCCGCTTGCCCGGAGCGGAAACCACCACGATGCGGCGGCGGGGATCGCTGTTCATTATCTCCCCGACCTTCCTGATCTGCCGGGCGTCGGCGACGCTTGAACCACCGAATTTCGCCACGATCCTCTCGCTCATCCCCATTGTCCTCTCTGTAATACTCTTCTGCAAAGAAACCATTCAGATATTGATGTTCTCGTAAAAACCTCAAGCGTGCATACAGGATGGCTCAGTACAAAAGCCTGATATACAAGGCGCAGTGGTGTCGGCCAAGCACAGGCGTACATGTGGTACGCCGAGCAGTGGCCGATCCCACTGCAACGCAGGAGATCGGGCTTTTTACGACGCCATCAGATATTGCCTGTTAGAAACTGCAGCAGAGAGACGGCCGCCAGAGTGGCGGTCTCGGCCCGGAGAATGCGCCGGCCAAGCGACACCGTTACCCACCCCGCCTCCTGTGCCCTTGCCACCTCCTCGGTACTCAGCCCTCCTTCGGGTCCCAGCAGAATGACCGCCTCGCGCAGATCAAGAGGCACGGTTACCTCGTGTAACGACAGGGATCGCTCCTCTTCCCAGAAAAGCAGACGCAACCGGCCGGCAGCGGCGGGAAAATCCTCTAACACTGTTCTGAACGAGCGGGGAACATCCACCGCCATGAGGTCCGGGCGGCAGCACTGCTTGCAGGCCGATTCGACCACCCGCCGATAGCGCAGCAGCTTCTTCGCATGCTGCTCGTCGTCCAGTTTTCCCTGGCAGCGGCTGGACCAGAAGGGCAGCAGATGGGTCACCCCGAGTTCCGTGCATTTCTGGACCACCACATCCATTTTCTGCCCCTTCAGCAGCCCCTGGCCAACCAGCAACCGCACCTCCCCGGTCTCGCGTTCGGAGCGAACGGCGGTTATGGTCGCCTGTACCTGCCGGCCCACCGTCAGCAAGCTGGCAGAGTAGACCAGACCGGAACCATCGAGTAACTCCACCTTGCTTCCGGGGCCAAGGCGCAGGACCTGGCTGATATGCCGGCTCTCCCCATCAGCCAGGGTCACCGTTTCGCCCACATCGCAGGGAACTTCAAGAAAAAAGCGTCGCATGTGCTTTTGATATCCGCAGTTTCTGCCAACAACACCGGCTCGCCGACCGTTTCATCAATGAACAGATTGACGACCGCTCACCACCTTTCGTATCCCTTCCAACAGATGCTAGACTCGTAAAAAGTCGAACGTTCCACCAGGATGGGCTCAGGAAAAACGTTGATATACGAGGCGCAGTTTCTCAAACGGCAATTTGGTCGTACCTAGGGTACAGCGAAGTGTCGTAACCGAGGGCGAAGTAGATCGGAGTTTCCACGAGTCCGGCAAACTTTACTCAAGACCTGCTAAACGCTCACTTTTCACCAGGTGCAGAGCCGCCCACTCCGCCCGGTCCCTTCTGCCGGCAACGACCAGTCCAGCCTCGCCATACACCGCAACGAGGGTGTCGACCTGTTGCCCCTGCAGAATACCAGAGAGCACCAGTGAG